>NZ_VIXA01000003.1:0-804286 GCF_007829925.1 Micromonospora palomenae | reverse complement strand
CCTGAAGATCGTCATCGGCGATCCGGCCGAGTGGGTGCAGCGGTGAACGCGGACGCGGAGGCCATCGCGGCGGCGGCGGACGAGGCGCGCCGCCAGGGCTACACCGACCCCTCGCTGCGCGCGGTCCGGGAGCGGGTGGACGGCCTGGCCGCCCGGATCGCCGCCCTGCGGGAGGAGAGCGTCGAGGCCAGTGACGCCACCGGCACGGTGACCGCCCGGGTGACCGGCGACGGCGAGGTGGCCGAGGTCTACCTCAGCCCGCAGGCCGTCCGGGACCTCGACGCCGACCAGCTCGGGGCCGCCTGCCTGGAGGCGGTACGCCAGGCCCAGACCCGGCTGTCGACCACCCTCACCGACCGGATCCGGGAGATCACCGGCAACGACGGCGTCGACCAGCCGCCCGCACCCCGGCAGGCGCTCGACGAGTTCCTCCGCGGCACCGGGGCGGTGGGCTGATGCAACGACCGGACCTGAGCGCCCTGGCCCGGCAGATGACCTCGGCGATGACCGCCGCGGTCGAGTTCGCCGAGGGGGCCGCGCACCGGCGGCATGTCGTCTCCTCGCCCGACGGCGAGGTCACCGTGGAGATGTCCGGGGCGCGGGAGCTGCTGGACATCCGCATCGACCCCGGGCCCGGCGTACCGTCGACAACCTGACCCTCGGCGAGCTGGTCACCGAGACGATCCGGGCGGCCGGCCGGCAGGTGGACGAGGCCCGCCAGGAGCTGCTCGACTCGTTGCGGGTCGGCGACCACGCCGTCGGCGACGTGCTGCGCGACCCCCTGCGACTGGTGTCGCAGCTGACCGAAGGGACGCCCCGCCCGTGACCCGGCCACCCCGCTCGCCGCGCCGCAACGCGGCGATCCTCGGCTACCTGCTCGTCGTCGCCACCATCGGCCTGGGCTTCCTCGCCCTCCAGCCGGGGCTGCCGGGCCTGGTCCGGCTCGCCGTGGGCCTGATGTGGCTGGCGGTCGCGCTGCCGTGCCTCTACCTCATCCGCTGGCTGCTGCGCTCCGATCGCGGCTGAGTCGTCGGTCAGCGCGCGGCGAGGTGGGCGGTGTCGTTGACGCTGCGTACCGCCACACCGCCGTCGGGCCACATGTCCAGCACGGAGATGCCGGCCGCGTCGAGGTAGAGCCGGTGCAGGAAGGCGTCGCCGGCCCCCAGTGCGTCGCGCAACGCCAGCTTGATCGGCGAGACGTGCGAGACCACCACCACGGTCTCCCCCGGGTACGCCTCGCGCAGCGCCGCCACCGCCCGGTCGACCCGCTCGGCGACGACGGTGAACGACTCCCCGCCGGGCGGCGCGATCCGGGTCGAGGCGAGCCAGGCGTCCAGCTCCCCCGGCCACTGGTCGCGTACCTCGGCGAAGGTCTTGCCGTCCCAGTCGCCGAAGTCGCACTCGATCCAGTCGTCCTGCCGGCGTACCGGGATGCCGCCGAGCGCCCCGGCGATCGCCTCGGCGGTCGCCGTACACCGGGACAGCGGTGAGCTGAGCACGGCCGCGACGGACGGGGCCAGCTCGGCCACCCGCGCGGCCGTGGCCCGGGCCTGGGCCCGGCCCTGGTCGGAGAGCGGGACGTCGGCGCGGCCGGCGTAGCGGTGCTGCACGGTCCACTCGGTCTCGCCGTGGCGGACCAGGATCAGCCGGGTGGCGGTGAAACTGGGCCGCGGCTCCCAGGAGGGCTTCATCGTCGCCGGATCGGTCGCGGCGGTCCGGGTGGCGGCGCGGGCGGCGACCTCGCGGGCCTGCGCGCGGGCCGCCGAGTCGGCGGCGGCCACCTCGCGCGGCGCCTCGGCGACGGCGGCGCGCTTCGGCGGCTTGCCGGCGGCGGCGTCCATCGCCGCGTTGGCCAGCGCGTCGGCGTGCCGGTTGCGCTCCCGGGGGATCCAGCTGAACCGGACCGACTCGAATCGGTCGACCAGCGCGGCGGCCTGCGCGGCGAGTGGGCGCAGCCCGGGGTGCTTGATCTGCCAGCGGCCGCACATCTGCTCGACCACCAGCTTGGAGTCCATCCGCGCCTCGACCTCGGCCGCGCCCAGCTCGGCGGCGGCCTCCAGTCCGGCGATCAGCCCCCGGTACTCGGCGACGTTGTTGGTGGAGACCCCGATCGCCTCGGAGCGCTCCAGCAGCACCTCCCCGGAGTCCGGGTCCCGGACCACCGCGCCGTAGCCGGCCGGCCCCGGATTGCCCCGGGACCCGCCGTCGGCCTCGATGACGACCGCGCGCACCGCCACCGGCTACAGACCCGACTCGTTGGTGCGGACCATGATCCGGCGGCACTCCTCGCAGCGGACCACGTCGTCCGGGGCCGCCTTGCGGATCCGGGACAGGTCGGCGCCGGAGAGTTCCAGCCGGCAGCCGCCGCAGCGCCCGGCGGTGAGCAGCGCCGCGCCCAAGCCGGTGTCCTCGCGGACCTTGTCGTAGAGGGTGACCAGATCGGCCGGGAGGTCGCCGGCGAGCGGCTTGCGGGCCGCCTTCTTGAACTCCTCCTCCTTGGCGATCGCGGCCAGCGTGTCGTCCCGACGCTGCTCGGCCGCCGCCCGGCGCTCGCGCGCGTCGGCCATCCGGGCCTCGATGCCGTCGAGCACGCCCTGCGCGGTCTCCCGTTGCTCCATCAGCTCCAGCTCGGCGTCCTCCAGATCGCCCTGCCGCCGGTTGAGCGAGACCAGCTCGTGCTGGAGCGCCTCCAGCTCGCGGGCCGGGCCGGAGCCGGCGGCCAGCCGCGCCTCGTCCTTGCTCTTGCGGGCGCGGACCTGGTCGATGTCCTTCTCCAGCCGGGCGATGTCCCGGTCCAGGTCGTCCACGGCGACCTGGGCGCGGACCCGCTCGTCCTCCAGCGCGGACAGCTCACGGGCCAGCCCCTCCAGCTCGGCCCGCTCGGGCAGGGTGCGGCGGCGGTGCGCCAGCTGGGCGAGGGAGGTGTCGATGGCCTGCAGATCGAGCAGGCGGCGCTGGACCTGGGGTTCAGCCTTCACGGTCGGGGCTCCTTGTCGTCCAGTACGGGCGCGGCGGCGTGCACGGTCCAGGGGTCGGTGTCCAGGTCGGACACCACGGTCTCGACGCCGAGGTCGTCCCGCAGGTGGGCGGCCAGGTCGTCCAACCAGGGTCGTTCGGTCGCCCAGTGGGCGGCGTCGAGCAGGGCGGGCCCACCCGCGGCGAGGTGCTCGCCCGCCGGGTGGTGCCGCAGGTCGGCGGTGAGGAAGGCGTCCACCCCGGCGGCGGTCGCCTCGGCCAGGAAGGCGTCGCCGGAGCCGCCGCTGACCGCGAGGGTACGCACGATACGCCCGGGATCGCCCGCGGCGCGAACTCCCCAGGCGGTGGCGGGCAGCACGGCGGCGGCGTGCCGGGTCAGCTCGGCCAGGGTCAGCGGGGCGGGCAGCTCCCCGATCCGGCCGATGCCCCGGCCCGGACCGTCGGCCGGGGAGCCGGGCGACGGGCGGTGCAGCGGGCGCAGCCCGGTCAGCCCGAACCGGGCGGCCAGCGCGTCGGAGACGCCCGGGGCCGCCACGTCGGCGTTGGTGTGCGCGACGTACAGGGCGACGCCGGCCCGGATCAGGTCGTGCACGATCCGCCCCTTGTACGTGGTCGGGGCGACCGAGGAGACGCCGCGCAGCAGCAGCGGATGGTGGGCGACGATCATGTCGGCCCCGGCGGCGCGCGCCTCGGCGACCGTCTCGGGCACCACGTCGACCACGCAGGCGACCCGGCGTACGGCGGCGGTGGGCTCACCGAGCACCAGGCCGACCCGGTCCCACTCCTCGGCCCAGGAGGGCGGATACCGGCGCTCCAGGACCGCCACCACGTCGGCGACGGTCGGTGGGGCTGCGGTTGTGCTCACGGCCGGTCAGCTTACCGGCGCGGACGGGCCGCCACGGCCTCGCCCGCCGGCCGTGTCCCCCGGCACAGCCCGGGTGATCGACTCCAGGTCGGCGATGTGGCGGGGTGCGCGGTGGTCGGAAACCGCCATGTCGCCGACACGGTGTGGATCAGCCCAGCCATGCGGCCGGGACCGTCAGGCGGCCGAGGTGAGGCGGGACCGGTCGGGCAGTGCCGCCACCGCCGCCTCCCACGGGAAGGCGTGGAGGTGCCGCTCCCCCGTGCCCGGGGCGTGCAGGGGGAAGACGTGGTCGCCGAAGAGCACCGTGGTGCCCCACTCGCGCAGCCGGGCCAGGCCGGCCCGGAAGGCCGGGTGGGCGGCCATCGCGGCGTTGGTGAACGGCACCGCCACCACGGGCAGCCCCATGCCCTGCCCCTCCACCAGCAGGCCCAGGGCGAGGGTGTCGGTGATCCCCGCCGCCCACTTGTTGACCGTGTTGACCGTGGCCGGGCAGACGATCATGGCGTCGGCCGGCGGCAGCAGGTCGGGGTCGCCCGCGTTCTTGTAGTGGGTGCGTACCGGGTGGCCGGTCTGCCGGGCCAGCGCGGCCCGGTCGACGAACTTCGCCCCGTCGGGCGTGGTCACCACGCAGACCTCCCAGCCGTCCTGCTGGGCCAGGTCGACCAGGCGACCGACGTGCCGGGCCAGCGGCGAACCGCAGGCGATGACGTAGAGCACCTCGCGGCGCTCGCTGCTCGGGTGCGGGCCGCTCATCCGGCCGGCACCGTGTTCATACTCCGACTCCCATGTGCTCAGCCAACTCCGCTATCGGCGGAGGCGGCGCACCACGTGTGCGACGCAGCACGTCCGACATCACCTCGTGGGCGATCGGCCGGCAGCGGATCTCCGAGGGCGCGAGCCGGTCGCCGCGCAGCAGCATCTCGCCGGCGTTGGCCACGTCGCCGATCTGGGCGAAGCCCCGGGCGATGTCGAGCAGGTGGTGCGCCCGGCGTTCGGGCAGCAGCGCGTTGAACGCGGGCTCCGGGAGGCGCTGGTGGATCTCCACCGCCCGGCCGCCGTCGCCCAGCTCGACCGCGGCGGCGGCGCGGTGCAGCTCCAGGTTGGTCGGGCCGAACGAGGTCCAGTAGTGGTTCTGGTCGCTGCCGAGCAGGGTGGCCGCCTCGTGGGCGCCGTTGAGCAGGTCGTCGACGGTGGCGGAGTCGCCGATCCGGGCGGCCGCCATCGCGCCCTGGAGCAGCAGCATGCCGTAGACGGAGAGCCGGTCCGGGGAGGCGTCGTTGCTTCCGCCCGGGGCGAGCCGGTTGGCGATGGTGACGTTCAGCTCCAGCGCGGGCCGGGCCCGGCCCATCGCGACCAGGGCGTTGCAGACCCGGGTGGTGGCGACGCCGGCCAGCAGCTGGTCGTCGGCCCGCTGGGCGACCGCCATCGACCGGTCGGCGGCCAGCCAGGCCAGGTCGCACTCGCCCAGCTTGCGCAGCACCGAGGAGGCGATCTGGTAGACCTGCCCGAGCAGGTGGGCCGCTTCGCACGCCTGGTCGCCGCGGTAGCCCGCGTCGGCCGCCTGGGCGTCGCGCAGCAGCTTCGGCAGCGCCCGGGTCAGCATCCCGTAGCGGCCGTACTGGTAGGTGAGCCAGGCGTGGTTGACGGCCTTGCGCATGTCGGCCAGCGGCGGCGGGTACGGCGCGGCGTCGAAGTAGGCGCTCATCGAGTCGTACCGCTCCAGGGCGGCCCGGATCTCCTGCACCTCGATCTGGTCGATGCAGTTGAGCGCGTCGGTACGCCGCTCCGGGTCCTTGCCGAGCAGCAGCTGCACGTCGACCTGGAGGATGTCGGCGATCTCGTAGAGGACGGAGAACTTGTCGAGCCGGCGTACCCCGCGCTCGACCTTGTCGACCCAGCTCTTGGACTTGCCCAGCCGGTCGGCGAAGACCTGTTGCGACATCTTGCGCCGGCCTCGCCAGTAGGCGACCCGCCGGCCTATGGGCAGCTCGTCCATCCTCTTGCTCCTCCCCCTCGTCGCCCGTCCGGCGGATTCCCGGACGGCCCCCCCGCGGGTGCGGCGCTCCGTCCGTCTCAGGTTTTCGCTGGTCGCACAGGTTGTACGTCGGCCATACGGCCAGTCCTCGTAGTTTTCGTGCAAGTTGCACGGGGCCGTTCGACAGCTCAACGATCGTGGGTTACGGCAGTGACGGTGTTCGACACGTGCCTGACTGGGTGTCCGGTCGGGGCGAGGGGAGATCACGGATTATGTGGGGGAACGTCGGACCTCGGGTCGCCCAGCTGTCGCCGATCGAGCGGGTCCGGCTGCGCCGGATCGCCGTCCGGTACGCCATGCACGGCTGGGAGGTCACGCCGGGCGCCTGCCTGGCGCGCAGCCGCTTCGTCTGCGGTCGGGCCGGCTGCCCCACCGTCGGCTGCCACCCCGCCCTGGAAGACTGGGAGCACGCGGCCAGCGCCGACCCGGCCCGGGTGGCCACCTGGTGGCACAGCCGGCCGCACGCGGTGCTGCTGCCCACCGGGCGGGCCTTCGACGTGCTGGAGGTGCCGGCCCACCTCGGTCGGCGGGTACGCGACGCGCTCCCGGCCCACCCGGCCGGCCCCGCGGTCCGGGGTCCGGTGCTGGTGACCCCGACCGGCCGCTGGATGTTCCTGGTCCGCCCCGGCGACCCGCTGCGGCCGGAGCTGGAGCACTGCTTCCACGTGGTGCGCCACGGGCCCGGCTCGTGGATCGCGGCGCCGCCGACCCGGCTGCCGGAGGGTCCGGTGCGCTGGGCGGTCGCCCCGGAACAGGCGCGCTGGCAACTGCCCGACTCGTACCTGTTGCAGAACACCCTGGTCGACGCGCTGCGGGCCACCGGCGTGACGCTCGCCCCGGAGCTGCTTCCCGGCCAGCTCCCGCTCCCCCGACGGGGTCACTGACCCGCGAATCGGTGAACGGCAGCGTCCCCGCCGGTGCCGGGGTCGTTGAACCGGTGACGGCGCGGACGCGCCGGGAGCAGGGGTACGTGATGGCCAGGGACGACGCGACGTGGCCCGCCGGCGGCGCCGAGCCGCCGCCGCACCACCGGCGGTCGCGCCGCCGGTCGGGCACGCGCCCGGGCGGCTCCCGGCCGGAACGCGCCCGCCCCGCCGGCTCCCGTCCGGCCGGCAGCCCCCGCCCGGCCCGCTGACCCGGGCCGGTCAGTCGGTCAGCGGGAGGCGGGTGGAGTGCAGCAGGCGGCCGTCGTCGGTGACGACCGCGTGCAGGTGGTCGGGGAGGCGGTCCAGCCAGCCGATGCCGGCCTCGCCCATGGCCACCGCCGCGGTGGCGTACGCATCGGCGAGGCCCAGGTCCGCGCCGACCACGGTGACCGAGCGCAGGCCCCGGGCCGGCTCGCCCCGGCGCGGGTCCCGCACGTGCTGGCCCCGGTGCTGCACGCCCGAGGTGGCGACGGCGAGGTCGCTGCCGGCGAGGACCAGACAGGTGGCCATCGGGTTCCACGGGTGGGCGACGCCGATCCGCCACGGCTCCCGGGTCGGTGACAGTCCCCGGACCACCACGTCACCCCCGGCGTTGAGGCAGTGGTTGGCCGCCCCGGCGGCGACCAGTCGGTCCGAGGCGACCTGCGCCGACCAGCCCTTGACGTATCCGGACGGGTCGAGCCGGCCGGTGGCGTACGCGTCGAAGTAGCCGTCGGTGGCGGCCCACAGGTCGGCGCAGCGTTCCAGCACCGCCCGCAGGTCCGCCGACGCGTCGCCCAGCCGCAGCTCGCCCCGGTCCAACCGGCACACCTCGCTGTCGTCCCGGTAGGTGCTGAACCGGGCGTCGACCTCGCGCAGCCAGCCGAAGGTCTCCTCGGCGAGGTCGTGCAGGGTCGCGGCGGGCAGGTCGTCGGCCAGGTCGAGGCTGATCGCCGTACCCATGACGTGCTCGACCCGGCGCAGACCGGGACGGACCGGCGAGACCGGCACCTCAGCCGGCCCGGTCGATCGCCGCCTGAAGCGACTGCTGGTACGCGTCGCTGGTGGCGGTGGCGTCGCTGACGGTGTTCAGGTCGGCGCTCTGCTTCTGCACCACCTCGCCGCTGGTGCCGCTGTAGGTGCGCTGCACGTCGTCGCTGCGCTGGCCCGACTGCCCGCTCTGCGGCAGGCCGATCCCGGTGACGTTGACGATCCGGCTGCCGGAGAGGGTGATCTGCACCGAGAGGGAGCCGTACTCGTAGTTGACGGTCGGGCCGCTCACCGTGCGCAGCGCGGGCTTCGGCGCGGCGGTGGTGGTCCGCGGCGCGGCGGGGGCCCTGGTGCCGGTGGTGGACCGCGCGGCCGGGGTGCGGGGCGCGCCGGTGGTGGGGCGCGCCGCCGGAGCGCGGCCGGAGGCGGAGGCGGCGGGGCGCGGCGCCGGGCGGACCCCGCCGGCCGTGCCCGGGTCGCCGGCCGCGGGGGCGACGGACGCCTGGTCGGCCGGGAGGCCCTGGGCGACCTGGCTGGCGCCCGGGGCGCCCTTGAGCACCACCAGCGCGCTGGTGCTGGCGGCCAGACCGGTGATCGCGAGGATCGCGCGACGCATGTCGGGTGCCTTTCTACAGCTCGAACGTGGCGAGGTGGATCTGCCGGCGGGGCACGCCGGCGGCGCGCAGCACCCGCACCGACTCCTCGACCAGCCCGGACGGGCCGCAGAGGTAGACGTCGCGGCGGGCCACGTCGGGCACCAGCCGGCGCAGCCCCTCCGGGTTCATCACCTGGCGGGGGCCGGCGTCGTCGCGGGAGCCGATGACGTACCAGACGGAGACCTGGCGGGCCTGGGCGAGCCAGTCCAGCTCGTGGTGCAGCAGCACGTCGGCGGGGGTGCGGGCGCGGTAGATCAGCGCGGCGCCGGGCGGCAGTTCCTCCAGCATCGCCCGCAGCGGGGCGATGCCGCTGCCGCCGGCGATCAGCAGGGCCCGCTCCCGGGTGCGGTGCGCGGCGGTGAAGGTGCCGGACGGTCCCTCCGCCCAGACCCGGGTGCCCGGGTCGAGGTCGCGCAGGTCGGCGGTGTGCGCGCCGACCACCTTGACGGTGAGCCGCAGCCAGCGGCCGTTGGCGGCGGCGGAGAGCGAGAACGGGTGCGACTGCCACCAGCAGCCGCGGGTGAGGAACCGCCAGCGGAAGTACTGGCCGCCGAGCATGTCGATCTGGTTGAGCCGCGCGCCGGTCAGGTAGATCGAGATGGTGTCCGGGGTCTCGGCGACCACGTCGGCCACCTGGAGCCGGTGGCGCAGGTTGAAGCGCAGCGGGGCGACCAGCCGCCCCCAGACCAGGGCGGCGACGACGAGCAGGTAGGCGGCGATCCAGCCGGTGCGTACCGGCCCGGGCTGGAAGAGCTGGGCGCCGTTGCTGAACTGGTGGCCGAAGCCCAGCAGCAGGGCCGCGTAGCTGGTCAGGTGCAGGTGGTACCAGAGCTCGTAGGGCAGCAGGGTGCGGATCGCCCGGACGCCGGTGAGGCCGACCAGCACCATGATGCCGGCGGCGGCGAACGCGGAGAGCATGTCCTCGTAGTCGCGCAGCAGCACGCCCACCTCGCCCACCACCGACTGCTCGTCGGCCTCGGCGTAGGCCACCAGGAGCAGCGACATGTGGGCGAGCACCGCGACGAGCAGGGTGGCGCCGACGTCCCGGTGCAGCCGGGAGATCCGCTCGCCGCCCAGCGAGCGTTCCAGCACGCCGAGGCGGCTCATCATCAGCACCTGCACCAGCAGCAGGTAGCCGGCGACCAGGCCGGTGATCCGCCCGCCGGCGGTGAGCACGTCGCCGGTGTCGGCCAGCGCGCCGGCCGGGGTGTCCAGCCACCAGGGCAGCACGCTGGCCACCAGGCCGAGCCAGAACAGCGCGGACACCGCCCGTCGGCCGCCGGGCCCGCGCCGGGGCAGCGCCGGTGTCGGGGGTACGGGGGCGGCCGAACGGCCGCCGTGCCGGGACGAGCTCCCGGTACGGCGGCCGCCGGCGTACGTGTCCTGGTACGTCACGCGTACAGCTTCATGGGGGTGTACTTCTGCCTCGGGAAGATCTTGTCCACCTCGGCGTTGGTCAGGCCGAACCGGCCCTGCGCCACGCTTCCGTAGACGTTGAACATGTTGTTGTACTCAGGTACGTCGCCACTGTCCAGATCGTTCAATCCGTTCCAGGTGCCGAGCAGCGAGCCGGCGAGCTTGCGGCCGGACAGCAGGGTGACCACCCCGCCGTGGCCGTGGTCGGTGCCGCCGCTGTTGGAGGCGACCCGGCGGCCGAACTCGCTGGACACCATGATGGTGACGTCGGCGGCCCGGTCACCGAGGTCGGTGAAGAAGGCGGCCATCGCCTTGGCCAGCTCGTTGAGCCGCCGGTGCAGCTGGCCGCCGTCGCGGGTGCCCTGGTTCTCGTGGGTGTCGTAGCCGCCCATGCCGACGGTGGCCACCCGGACGTTCGCCCCGCCCTTGATCAGCTGGGCGAGCTGCTGGAACGCGGACCCGACGCCCTCGTACGTCACCCCGGCCGCCGGCTGGTACGGCTTGGCCGCCAGCCGCTGCGCCGTGGCCAGCGCGCCCATGCCGTCGAGCACCGCCTCCTGGACGGGGTGGTTGATCCCGGTGAACAGGCCCCGGATCGCCTTCTCGGTGGCCGCCCGGTACTTCTCGTCGCCGTTGAGCCGCAGCGAGCCGACGTTGTTGATCGACAGCGCGCCGTTGGTGCCCACCAGCGACCGGGGCAGCGTGCTGCCGATGCCGACACTGCGGAACGCGGTGCCCTTGCCCAGGGCGTCGACCAGGCTGTCCAGCCAGCCCCGGCCGCCGGTCTCGTTGGGCAGGCCGCCCAGGTTGCAGGCGTCCGCGGCCTGGAAGTGGCTGCGGGACAGCCGCTCGTCGGAGACCGCCGGGATGAAACCGAGCTGACCGGCCTTGAGCCACTGCTCCAACGGCTGGAACGCGCTGGTCAGCTTGAAGCCGCGGCCCAGGGCCAGCGAGTCGTTGCCGAGCAGCAGGTCGGGCCGGGCCTTGGCCAGCACCGGGTCGTTGTCCGGAGCGACCAGGCTGAGCCCGTCCAGCCCGCCGTAGAGGAAGACGTGGATCAGGGTGCCGGTCTTCGTCGCCGCGAACGACGCCGAGGTGGTGACGAACTGCGCGGTGGCCAGCGCGGTGGCGGTGGCGGCGGCGCCGGCGACGAAGGTCCGCCGGGTCACCCCCCGCCCGTCCTGCTGGGCCTCCTCCAGGTCCTCCAGCCGGCGGTAGCGGTCGGCCTCGGCGGCGCTCTCGGCGGCGACGATGTCGGCCTCGGCGCGCAGCAGCGCCTCGGCCGGGTTGTCGGCCAGCCGCCGCAGGTCGGGGCATTCGGGGTGCAGGGGGAACGAGTGCACAGTCTTCTCCATCGGGTGCCTCACCGGAGGTGGTGCTGGGGGGAAGCGAGGATCGCCCGCGCGACGGCGGTGACGGCCCCGTTGAACGTCGCGTCGACCTTGGCGCCGGCCGGCACGCCGGCGACACCGAGGATCAGCGCCTTCTCCTTGGCGCTCAGCTTCTGGTGCACCAGCCGCTGGGCGAGCGCGTCCACGTACGCCCCGGCGGTCGCCGGCGGCTTCGCCACCAGGTTCTCCGCGCTGGTGTAGGTGAACTCGGTGCGGTAGCCGTTGAGCAGGTCGGCGGCCTCGTTCCAGCCGTTGACCATGGTGCCGGCCGAGGTCCAGGCGACGTAGACGTCCGGGTAGCCGTCCGGCGTGGGCTGGCCCATCGGGTACTGGCCGAGCTCGCGCAGCTTGTCGTGGACCTGGCGCAGCCCCCGCGCGAACGCCGGGCGCCCACCGTCGGACTTGAAGCCCCGCGACGCCTCCGGCCGGACGTTGAGGGTCCGGTAGGTGGCGATCAGGTACTCCATCGGCCGGCGCACCTTCTGCCCCACCGCCGCCCAGAACTCCGAGGAGCTGAAGAGCGTCATCAGCAGCGGCTTCACCATGCCCTTGTTGACCGTGTACGTCTTGGCCAGCCGGTCCACCAGGGACTTCGGCGGGGTGTCCGAGACGAACCGGGTGGCGAGGCTGCGCGCCACGTACTGGGCGGTCGACGGGTGCAGGGCGATGTAGCGGAGGTACGAGTCGATGACCGCGTCGGCCTTCTTCGGGTCCGCCGAGGCGTTCGCGTGGCTGAAGCCGAGGATCTTGACCTTGCCCAGGTAGTGCTGGTCGGCGCGGAAGACGTACCTGCCGTCCTGGACACCGCGGCCGGTCTGGAGCATGGCCGCCTGCCGCACGTCCTTCTCGGTGTAGCCGCCGTCGACGCCGACCGAGTACAGCTCGAGGTTCTCCCGGGCGAGGTTCTCGTTGATGGCGTCCTTGCGGGAGTCGTTCTGGCTCAGGTAGAGCAGCAGGGCGGGGTGCTTGTTCGCGGCGACCAGCATGTCCGGGTAGCTGCCCAGCGCGTTCGCCCGTACGACGTCCCGGTCGAACGAGTTGCGGTAGACCTCGCCGCCGTCGAAGTCGGCGGCGACGTGCAGGAAGTCGTTCCAGAAGTCGACCATCACCTCGAAGAGCTGCCGCTCGGACCAGATCTGGCGGGCGATGGTGGCGTCCACCATCTCCCGCTCCGGTTGCACGCCCTTGTCGTTGAGCTGGTCGCGCTGCTCGCGCAGCTGCACCGGGCTGAGCTTGAGGCTGGGCAGCTCGGCCAGCTTCAGCTCGGCCGGGCTCGGCGCGATCTTCTCCGGGTCGAGCTGCCAGCGGATCCAGCCGTCGATGCCCATCCGGCGGATGTCGGCGAGCGTCTTGGGCGAGGCGCCGAAGGTGGCCCGGCTGGCGAGGTGCCGTACCGGGTCCTTGGCCAGCACCGTCTTCACCGTGACCGGGGTCTCGGCCGCGGCGGCGGCCGGGCCGGAGAAGGTCCGCCCGCCGGTGGGGGCGTTCTTCTTCAGCGCGGCCCCGGCCCGGGAGCCCATGTAGCTCTCGTTCTGCTCGGTGTAGGTACGCACCGTGCTCGCCTGCTGCCCGCTGGGACGGGCGGCGGTGCCGTCGGTGACGGTGGTGCCGGTGGCGTCGCCCGCCACCGCGTCGTCGCCGCCGAAGAAGCCGCGCACCGACGAGTTCATCGCGAGGGCGGCGCCGCCGGCGACCACGGCGGCGGTGCCGCCGATCGCGGCCAGGGCGCGCCGCCGGCCGACCCGGCCGCCGGGCTCGTCGCCGTCGTCCAGTTGCGGCAGTCCGGTGCCGGCCGGTTGGTGGAACGACTGCCGGCCCAGGCCCTCCGGGCCGACCCACTGCGGGCCGCGGGGGGCCGGCTGGGTGGCGTACCCGGCGTGCGGCTGGCCGGGGTCGACCTGGCCCTGGTACTGCACGTACGGCGTGGAGCGGTGGACGTCGCGGTACTCGTCCGGGGTGGGGTGTTGTCCAGGGGTCCAGCCGCGGTCTTCCCACGGTCCGCGCGGTGGCACATTCTGGTCGGCCATGCACCAATCCCGATTTCTTCAAGGCGCCGACACGCTGCGACCGGAGCGGGGCGGAGGGTGCGGCGACTGTTGTCTGAGGGGGTTGCTACGGGAAGGTAACCAAGGGGTGGGGGGCCTACAAGGCGCTCACCAGCGGCTCCGGACGGCACTTAAGACACCGCTCAGCGGGCCCTCCGGCGGCCCGATTTCCCCCCTGCCGGGCATCGACGTCCGGAGCAGGGGCGACTCGGTCCCCCAGGGCCGGGACGTAACGTTTCCGGCCCACGCGGCGCTTTTAGCCGCGTTCACGGGCACAGCGAAACTTAAGGAAGGGATAAGCCTCCACTGAGCCGTTCCTGACCCGCGTCCCGGCCACCTCGCCGGCGGCGCAAAGTGGCAGCAGCGGGAGGGCGTGAGCCGCCGCCACAGCGGGTAAGCCGCCGAACCGCTGAAGCCGTGAGGGGAAGGCATCGCCATGCTCAGCAAAGAGGATCAGCGCAGATTCGAACAGATCACCCGGCAGCTCCGGGAGAGCGACCCGAAGTTCTTCGCGAGACTCGACCATCGGGTGCGAGCCCGACGCGGGCGCTGGCTGATGATCCTGACGATCGTGCTCTGGGCGTCGCTGCCGGCGATGACCGTGCTGGCCGGACGCATGGCCGGGGCGATCTGCGCCGTCGTACTGGCGGCCAACGCCGCCCTGATGTGGCGCTTCCGCCGCCGCTGGCTATGACCCGCCGGCCACCACGGCCCGGCACCGGCGCCATGTCGCCCGGATTGAGATCGTGGACGGTCGGCGTCCACGGCGGACGGCGACTGTCCACGATCCGCCGCGGGCGGCGGGGTCAGGACCGGCCGAAGCTCCGGTACGCCCGGCGCAGCCGCTCCAGCAGACCCGGGCCGCCGATGGCGGGCGCGGGCGCGCCGAGCTGCCGCAGCAGCAGCTCGGGGCCGGTCGCCAGGGTGGGCGGCCGGTCCGGCAGCGGCACCGGTGGCAGCCAGAACCGGTCCACCGCCTCGTCCAGCGGGATCGCGGGCAGTCCGGCGAGCACCCGCGCCGCCCCGGCGGCCGGGACCGGTTCCACGTCGGGTGTCGGGCCGGCGAAGGCCGCGTCCGGCGCGCCGGTGTCCGGACCGGACGGTTCCGGCGTACCGGCGGGGTCGGTCGCGCCGGCGGGGTCGGTCGCGCCGGCGCGCAGGGCGCGCAGCCGGTCCAGCAGCTCGGCCCGGCCACGGCCGCGCCAGTGCAGCAGCTGGAACGGGTCCGCGTCGAACGCCTCGGCGAGCAGGTAGAAGGTCGCCGCCAGGTGCTTGCAGGGCACCGCGAAGTCGGGGCAGCTGCACCGCTGGGTCAGCTCCGCCACCCCGCTCGGGAAGAGCGGGGCGCCAGCGTCGGCGAACACCTCCTCCAGCTCCGCCGGGAGGTCACCGGCGAGCAGCCGGGCGCTGAAGAACGCCTGCGCGGCGAGGTCCCGCTCGACCCGCTCCCAGAGCGCCGCCGGGAACACCGGCAGCTCGATGCCGACCCGGTACGGCTCGGCCCGGGAGCCCTGCACGGTGGCCTCGACCCGGCCGGGCGTCACGTCGAGCCGCAGCACCTGGCCCTTGCGGGCGTACGACCGGCCGCGGGTCAGCCGGGTGCCGAGGGCGAACGACTCCAGCACCTCCAGGAAGCGCCGCGACCACCAGGAGACGCCGATCGCGCCCCGGGTGCTGCGCGCCTTCAGCCCGCCGTCGACCCGCCGGGGCGGGCCGAAGTCGGCGAACCGGCCGGCCGCGCCCGCGTCGCCGTCGCGCGCCGGGTCGCCGGGCGGTGGCGTGCGGTCGGGGCCGGTCACTCGACCACCGCCCCGGCCTCCAACGCGAACAGCTCGCGCAACTGGGCGGTGGACAGCTCGGTGACCCACTGCTCGCCGCTGCCCACCACCGAGGCGGCCAGGCTGCGCTTGTCGGCGATCATCGCGGCCACCTTCTCCTCCACCGTGCCGGCGCAGACGAACTTGCGTACCTGGACCCGGCGACGCTGGCCGATCCGGAACGCCCGGTCGGTGGCCTGGTCCTCCACCGCCGGATTCCACCACCGGTCGACGTGGACGACGTGGTTGGCGGCGGTCAGCGTCAGCCCGGTGCCGCCGGCCTTGAGGGACAGCACGAAGATCGCCGGGCCGTCCGGCGACTGGAACCGGGTCACCATCGTGTCCCGGTCCGCCTTGCCGACCCCGCCGTGCAGGAAGAGCACCTCGCGGCCGAACCGGGCCGACAGGTGCCCGCGCAGCATCCCGCCGAACTCGGCGTACTGGGTGAAGAGCAGGGCCTTCTCCCCCGCCGCGAGCACCTCGTCGAGGATCTCCTCCAGCCGTTCCAGCTTGCCGGAGCGCCCGGGCAGCGCCGAGCCGTCCCGCAGCAGCTGCGCCGGATGGTTGCAGACCTGCTTGAGCCGGGTCATGGTGGCCAGCACCAGGCCGCGCCGCTCCATCCCGTCGCTGGACTCGATCTTCGCCAGCATGTCGTCCACGATGGCCCGGTAGAGCGACGCCTGCTCCGCGGTGAGGTTGCAGAGCACCTCCATCTCCAGCTTCTCCGGCAGATCGGAGATGATCGAGGAGTCGGTCTTCAGCCGGCGCAGCATGAACGGGCCGGTCATCCGGCGCAGCCGGGCGGCGACCTCGGCGTCGCCGTGCCGCTCGATCGGCACCGCGTACGCCTTCCTGAAGCTGGCGGCCGGTCCGAGCAGTCCGGGGTTGGCGAACTGCATGATCGACCAGAGGTCGGCCAGCCGGTTCTCCACCGGCGTACCGGTGACCGCGACCCGGTGCCGCGCGGGCAGCGACCGGACCGCCTCGGCCTGCCGGGTCGAGGCGTTCTTGATCGCCTGCGCCTCGTCCACCACCACCCGGTGCCAGCCGATCGAGGCGAGCGCGACGGCGTCCCGGGCCGCCACCGAGTAGGTGGTCACCACCAGGTCGGCGGCGTGCACCGCCTCGGTGAACTCGGCGCCGCGCGCCCGGTCCGCGCCGTGGTGCACGTGCACGCGCAGCCCAGGGGTGAACTTCGCCGCCTCCCGCTGCCAGTTGCCGACCAGCGACATCGGGCAGA
This sequence comes from Micromonospora palomenae, assembly GCF_007829925.1. Taxonomy (NCBI): domain Bacteria; kingdom Bacillati; phylum Actinomycetota; class Actinomycetes; order Micromonosporales; family Micromonosporaceae; genus Micromonospora; species Micromonospora palomenae. The sequence continues at coordinate 787,950 of NZ_VIXA01000003.1, read as the reverse complement.
CCAGCAGGGTCGGCCCGGCCGCCGGCGGGTCCCCGGCGAGCAGGGCCAGCAGCTGCACCGTCTTGCCCAGCCCCATGTCGTCGGCGAGCACCCCGCCGAGCCCGAGCGACTGGAGGAAGGCCAGCCAGGCCAGCCCGCGCCGCTGATACGGACGCAGGGTGCCCTTGAAGCCCGGCGGCGGGTCGAGCGGGGTGAGCCGCCGTTCGGCCTCCCCGGCGAGCAGGTCGCCCAGCGGACCGTCGGCGGTCACCTCCAGCACCGGCAGCGCCTCGGGCCGGTCGGCGCCGGACAGGCCGAGCCGGAGCAGGTCGGCGACGGTCAGCTCGCCGGAGGACCGCAGCAGCCGCAGCCCGGCGGCGAGCCGCTTCGGGTCCAGCTCCACCCACCGGCCGCGCAGCCGCACCAGCGGGGTCTTCAGCGCGGCCAGCGCGGCCAGCTCGTCGGCGTCCAGCGCCTCGTCGCCGAGCGCCACCTCCCACCGGTAGTCGACCAGGGCGTCCAGCCCGAGCCCGCCGGCGGCGCCGGCGACGGTGCCCGGGGCGGTACGCCCCCGGGCCTGCAACCGGGCGCCGAGTCGCGTCGACGGCCGCTGCCACCAGCCGGGCAGCAGCACCCCGAAGCCGGCGGCGTGCAGCACCGGTGCGCCGTCGCGCAGGAACCGGTGCGCGCCCTCGGCGTCCAGCTCCAGCTCCTCCGGGGCCGGGGTGCGCAGCGCGGCGTCCAGCGCGGGCCAGAGCCGGCCGGCCCGGCCCAGCTCGGCCAGGAGGGTCTCCTGCGGGTCGTCCCGCCGGCCGGCGAGCGCGGGTACGGTCTCCGGCGCGCGCCAGACCTGGGCGGCGTCGACGTGCAGGCTCGGCTCGTCGGCGGCCTGGAGGCCGAACTCGACCCGCCAGCGGCCGGCGGGCCGGACCACCGTGGCCGGGTCGGCCGGCACCACCACCAGCGGTTCGACGATCTCCTCGGCCGGCGGCTCGACCAGCCGGAAGCTGGCCCGTACCGCCCCGCCGGCGGCGTCGCGCTGCCAGTCGTCCAGCTCGGCGCGGAGGGTGGCCAGCGGGGCGGGGTCGGCGGTGAACTCCCGGTCCGGCCCGGACAGCGCGGTCAGCCAGCCGGCGACCACCCCGTCGCGGCGCCCGCCCCGGGCCAGGTCGGTCTCGGCCAGCGCGACCCGGGCGGCGGCGTCGGTCAGCGCGTCCAGCGCGTCGGCGACCAGCGCGCCCGGCCCCGGATCGGCCGGCCCGGCCCCGCCCGACGCGGCGGACCGGGCGGCCGGGGGCAGGGCCAGCGCGAGCGAGCGGGCCCAGCCGGCGTCGGTGCCGGTGAGCAGTGGCCGCCAGCGCGCCCGGGCCACCGCCACCGCCCCGCCCTCGTCCGGGGCGGCCGCGGCCAGCCCGGGCAGCAGCCGCCCCCGGGACACCAGGTCGACCGCGAACTCGGCCAGTTCGGCGAGGTGGCGCACGGTGGCGCCCGGCACGGCGGCGGCCCCGTCGAGCGCGCGCAGCAGGGTCAGCGCCTCGTCCGGGGCGTACGTCAGGACGGGCACCCGCCACCCGGCCAGGGTGACCGGGCCGCGGACCGGTTCGGCGACGGCGGTCCGCACCAGCTCGGGCGAGTCCATCGGGGATCCGGCCCGGGTGGGCAGGGTGAGCGGCAGCGAGCCGGCCTCGGCCGGGACGTCGCCCAGCGCGACGGTGAGCGTGGCGTGGTCGGCGGCGAACGGGTGGGCGCGCTCGCGCGGGGCGCGGCCGGGCCGGCGCGGCGCCCGCGCCGGCGCGGCGCTGTCCTCCGCCCAGACGGCGAGACCGACGCCGACCAGCCACAACCCGTGGATGACCAGCACAGCTCCCCCTCGTCGACGCCCGGCCCAAGGATAGGCGGCGGCCACCGGCTAGCGTCGGCGCCATGTTCGACCTGCTCGTGATCGGCGGCCTGGGGGTGGATCTGCGGGTACGCGTGCCCGCGATCCCGCCCCCCGCCGCCGACTCGCTCATCGTCCCGCCGATCGAGGCCCGGATCGGCAACACCGGCGCCGGGGTGGCCCTGGCCGCGCACGCGCTCGGGCTGCGGGTCGCCCTGGTGGACGTGCTCGGCACCGATCCCGCCGGCCAGGTGGTACGCGCGGCGCTGGCCCGCACCTCGGTGCACACGGTGCTGGTCGACAACCCGGGCGGCACCCGGCAGTCGGTGAACCTGGTCGACCCGGCCGGGCGGCGGATGTCGCTGTACGACCCGTCGCCGTGGACCGGCGCGGCGGCGCCGTTCGCCGACGACGAGCTGGCGAAGCTGGTGCGCGACGCCGCCCACGTGCACGTCTCGATCATGGACTGGGCCCGGGACCGGCTGCCGGTGCTGCGCGCCGCGCTGCCCGACGGGGTGCCACTCTCCACCGACCTGCACGACTGGGACGGGCAGAACCCCTACCACCGTCCGTTCGCCGAGGCCGCCGACCTGGTCCTGGTTAGCGGCGTACAACTGGGCGACCGGGCTCCGGCGGTGGCCGCCGGGCTGGCGCCGCGCACGGTGGTGGTGACCCGGGGGGCGGACGGCGCCGACCTGCACCCGGGTGGCGGCGCCCCGGTGCGGGTGCCGGCCACCGTGCCGGCCGCGCCGGTGGTGGACACCAACGGGGCCGGGGACGCCTTCGCCGCCGGGCTGGTCGCCGGCCGGCTGCGCGGTGCGGCGCTGCCCGACGCGGCGGCCTACGCGGCGGCGGTGGCCGCCGCGGCCTGCACCCACGACGGGATGGAGTACCCGCCGGGGCTGCTGCCGCGCGGCTGACTCAGAGCACGCCGGTCTCGCCGTCGGTCAGCTCGCGGAGGATGTCGGCGTGGCCGGCGTGCCGGGCCGTCTCCTCGATCATGTGCACCAGGATCCAGCGCAGCGACACCTCGCCGAGCTGGGGGTGCGGCACGACGTGTTCCAGCGGGAACCGGGCCGCCACCTCCCGGGACCGCGCGCAGGCCCGCTCGTACGCGTCAACGAGCGCGTCTAGGGTCTCCCCCTCGTCCACGGCGAAGCTGGCGGCCGCGTCCTCCTCGGCGGTCGGGAAGACCTCCCCCGGGGCGGGTTCGAGCAGGATCGGAAACCAGTTCCGCTCGATCTGGGTCAGGTGCTTGAGCAGGCCGGCCAGGGTGGTCGCGGACGGCACCAGCCGGCGGCGGGCGTCAACGTCGGCCAGGCCGCGCACCTTGCGCAGCACGATGCCCCGGTGGAAGTCGAGGAACGCCGTCAGCACGGCCCGTTCGTCGCCGGTGCGGGCCAGGACCGGCGCTAGCGTGGGGTCGATCTCGATGTCCGCCATTCCTGAACCGTAGACCCCCGGCCCGTCCGGGCCGCTGCCGGCAAATCCTGCGGTGCGGCGATCGTCGGGGCAGGATGGGCCCATGGCATCAACGGTGCGGATCCCGCTGGCGGACGGCCCGGCGGACGGCGAGTCGGTCAACGTCGAGCTGGACAGCAACAACCGTCCGCCGCTGACCCATCACCACCTCGGCCCCGAGGGACTGGCCGACGCGCAGATCTACGAGCTGGAGTCCGTCGGGGACGAGTACTGCTACCGCTGGCGCGGCCCGGCGGTCTGAGCGGTCCGGGTCGCCACCGGCCGGCGGTCAGGCTTCCATCCGGGCCAGCGCCCGGGACCGCAGGCTCTCCAGCACCGCCCGGGTGACCTGCGAGGTGCCCCGTGCCTGGTCACAGACCTCGGCGACCAGGCGGGCGGTGGCGTCCGCCCGGGACTCGCGTTCGTCCCAGAGCCGGTCGACCTCGGCGAGCAGCGGGCCCTCCACCTCCCGCTCCACGCCCCGCAGCGCCGGCACCCCGAGCCGCTGGGCCAGGTCGAAGACCTTTCCCGCGTACGGCAGGGGAAGGAACGGCGTGCCCACCATCGCGGCGAAGATCAGGAAGTGCAGCCGCATGCCGACCGCCAGGTCGAAGTGCTTCATCAGGCCGAGCACCTGTCGGGGCGAGTAGTCGCCGTGCAGCACCCGGCCCCGGTCGGCGGCGATCATGTGGGACATCACGCCGTGCGAGTGCCGGATGTCGTCCCGCTCCATCGGGACGAAGAGGACGTAGGCGTCGATCCGCTGCACCAGGAAGTCGCCGATCTGGGCGATCAGCCGGTGGTACCCGTCGACGTCGAGCCGCTCGGCGGCCCGGCCGGGCTCGCGGACGCTCAGCCCGACCAGGCGCTTGCCGGCGGGCACGCCCTCCTCGCGCAGCAGCCGGGCGGGGAAGTCCTCAGGTTCCAGCAGGAACGCCGGGTCGGCGGTGACGGTGATCGGATTGAGCAGCCCCGCCTCCTCCAGCACCATCCGGGACTCCTGGTCCCGCACGGTCACCTCGATGGCGTCGGCCAGGGTCTCCCGGACCATGCCGGTGTCGACCCCGTCGCTGAGCGGTCCCACCCCCACCGCGTACGTCAGCAGCGGCAGGCCCCGCTCCTGGGCGACCCGGACGACGCGCAGGTAGCGGCGGGCCTCCCGGTCGTACAGGATGCCGCCGCCGCCGAGGATCAGCAGGTCGAGCTGGGCGAGCACCTCCGCGGAGTCGACCCGGCTGACCCCCTCCCAGGGCACCGCCTCCACGTCTGGGTGGGCGAGCGCGGTGTGCGACGGGTTGCGGGAGAAGACGATGATCCGGGCGTTGGGTTCCTGTTCGCGCAGGTCGGCCAGGAGACCGGTCAGGATCGCCTCGTCGCCCAGGTTGCGTCCGCCGTACGAGCCGAGCACACCGATGGTCAGGCCGGCGCCGTCTCTCATCCGTCACTCCTCCCGGGGTACGTCGCAGGCGGTTTCCCGTTGCGGCGGGTGGCATACCTCGGGCCGTACGGGGCGGCGGGGGTGTGCTCAGGCGCGGGCGACCAGCCGGGACACCAGGGCGGAGACCACCTCGTCCGGGTCGAAACCGGCGTCGATCGAGGTGGTGAGGAGATCGAGCAGGAGCCCGTCCAGCGCGTAGTGCAGCAGGGCCACCTCGAACGCCCCGCCGGGCAGCCCGGCGGCGACGTGGAACGCGACGTCGTCGCGGTAGCCGCGGCGCAGCGTGTCGCCGAGGATCCGGGCCAGCTCCGGCCGGCGCACCGCCTCCAGCCGCAGCTCGATCAGCGCCCGGGTCAGCTCCGGCTGGGCGGTGGTGCGCTCGACGATGTAGCGGACGTAGTCGGTGAACAGGTCCAGTGACGGTTCCCGGGCGCCCAGCTCGGCGAGGGTGCCCTCGTCCGGGGCGAACCGCTCCATGATCCGCTCGCCGAGCGCGCCGAGCAGGGCGTCGCGGGAGCGGAAGTAGTTGGAGGCCGTACCGAGCGGAACGCCGGCCTCGGCGTCCACGGCGCGGTGGGTCAGGCCCCGGGCCCCGGTCGCCGCCAACACCCGCAACCCGGCATCCGCCAGCGCCGCCCGCCGCTCCACGTTTCTCGCCACGAAATCACCCTAGCGCAAACCACGACAGGTGTTGTAGTTTCTCGACCACGACAGCAGTAGTGATTGAGGAGTTCGGTTGCGCAAGCTCGTGTACTACGTCGCCAGCACGCTCGACGGCTTCATCGCCGCTCCCGACGGGTCGTATGACTTTCTCCCGCTCGAACCCGACGTGCAGGGGCACCTGGTGGCGACCTGGCCCCAGACGTTCCCCACCTTCACCCACGAACGGTTCGGCATCGACCGGCCGCAGGGCCGCTTCGACGCGGTGGTGATGGGCCGCGCCACCTACGACCCGGGGCTGGCCATCGGCGTCACCAGCCCCTACGCCCACCTGACCCAGTACGTCTTCTCCCGGTCGCTGCCCCCGGCGGACTACCCCGACGTGCAGCTCGTCGACGCCGACCCGGTCGAGTTCGTCCGCGAGCTGAAGCGGCGCGACGGCGGCGACATCTGGCTCGCCGGCGGCGGCCAGCTCGCCGGCCAGTTGCTGCCCGAGGTGGACGAACTGGTGGTCAAGCTCAACCCGGTCCTGGTCGGCCGGGGCGTGCCGATCGTCGACCGGGAGTTCGACCCACGCCGGTTCCGGCTGGTGGAGACCCGGCCCTTCGACAGCGGCGTCGTTGTGCTGCGCTACCTCGCCGGGTAACGCGGTTGCCCGCCGGCCCGGCCCTGCACCAGTCTGGACGGATGGGTGAGCTGGTCAGGACCCGGATCGGCTGGGCCGACCTGCCCGGCCACGTCCGGTCGGCGGTGCAGGACCTCCTCGGCGACCGGGTGGTCGAGGCGGTGTCCCAGCCGGGCGGCTTCTCCCCCGGCACCGCCGACCGGGTCCGCACCGCCGACGGGCGGCGCGCCTTCGTCAAGGCGGTCAGCCGGGCGCGCAACGCCCACAGCGTCGCGCTGCACCGGGCCGAGGGGGCCGTCGCCGCCGCGCTGCCGCCGTCCGCCCCGGCGCCCCGGCTGCTCGGGCGCCACGACGACGGCGAGTGGGTGGCGCTGGTCTTCGCGGACGTCGAAGGCCGGCACCCGGCCACCCCCTGGCGTACCGACGAGCTGACCGCCGTGCTCGACACGCTGGCGGCGATGGCGGCGGCGCTCACCCCCGACCCGGTCCGGCACGCGCCGACCGCCGCCGCCCGCCTGGCGTACGACTTCGGCGGCTGGGACCGGATCGCCGCCGACCCGCCCGCCGACCTCGACCCGTGGGCCCGCGCGCACCTGGACGACCTGCGCGCCTCGGCCGTGCGGGGCCTGGCCGCCCTCGACGGTGACACGCTCTGCCACATCGACCTCCGGGCCGACAACCTGCTCGTCGACCCGGCCGGCGGCGTGACCGTGGTCGACTGGCCGCATGCCTGTCGGGGTCCGGCCTGGTTGGACACCGCGTTGCTGCTGGTCAACGTCGAGCTGCACGGCGGGCATGACACCGAAGCGCTGCTGCGCCGGCTCCCGCTGACCGCCGTTGTCGACCCGGACGCGCTGACCGGCGTCTACGCCGGCCTGGCCGGCTTCTTCACCGACGGCGCCCGGCAGCCGCCCCCGCCGGGCATCCCCACCGTCCGGGCGTTCCAGCAGGCCCAGGCGGACGCCCTGCTGCCCTGGGTACGCCGGCGACTGGGCTGATCAGCAGGCCGCCGACCGGCACGACACCGGTCCGGGCCGTGACACCATGACCTCGGATCGAGCCGGGAGGAGCCGTCAGGTGAGCGACATGGACATCCCGCCGGCGGTGGGCGCGCCCGCCCGGCGGGCGTTGGCCGGCGCGGGCTGGACCCGGCTGGACCAGCTGACCACCGTCACCGAGCGGGACCTGCGGGCCCTGCACGGCGTGGGACCGAAGGCGATCGGCGTACTGCGGGTGGCGCTGCGGGAGCGCGGCCTGAGCCTCGCCGGGGAGCAGGCCGACACCTGACCAGCCGAACGAGGCGTCCGATCGCCGCCAGACCTCCGGCCCGTCCGCGCCGATGCTGAGAGGCATGACGACGACACTTCTGGACGGCAAGGTGGCCCTGGTGACCGGCGGCGGGCGGGGCATCGGGGCGGCGACGGCACTGCGCCTCGCCGCCGACGGCGCCGACGTGGCGGTGACCTGGCAGCGCGACGCCGACCGGGCCGCGACGGTGGTGAAGCAGATCGAGGCGCTCGGCCGGCGGGCGATCGCCGTGCGGGCGGACAGCGCCGACCCGGCGGCGCTGCGGGAGGCGGTGGACCGGACGGCGGACGAGCTGGGCCGGCTGGACATCCTGGTGAACAACGCCGGGGCCTTCCTGGTCGGCCCGATCGACGAGTTCACCGCCGACGACCTGGAGCGCACCATCGCGGTCAACGTCCGGGCGCCGTTCGTCGCCGCCCAGGCGGCCGTGCGGCACATGACCGCCGGGGGCCGGATCATCTCGATCGGCAGCAACGTCGGCGAGCGGGCGGTCTTCCCCGGCCTGGCCGCGTACGCGATGAGCAAGACCGCGCTCACCGGGCTGACCCGGGGCCTCGCCCGCGAGTTGGGGCCACGGGGCATCACGGTGAACCTGGTCGTCCCCGGGCCGACCGACACCGACGCCAACCCCGCCGACGGTCCGAACGCCGACGCCATCCGGGGGTTCACCGCCCTGGGCCGGTACGCCTCCCCCGCCGAGATCGCGGCAACGGTCGCCCACCTGGCCGGCGACGACGCCGGCTACGTCACCGGTGCGGTGCTCGCCGTGGACGGCGGCTTCACCAGCTGAATCCGACCGGCGGGTGCGGCGGGCAGACCGCCGCACCCGCCGGCACTGCCGGGGGCTGTCATCAGGAGCGCCACCGTCGGCACCCGCGTCGCCGGGGCGCTCACTGCGGTGCGCGGACCTCGTGGGTGAGGAACGGCAGGACGGCGGCGGGCAGGGCCGGTGCGGCGATGATGTCGTAGTGGGTGAGGCCGGGCAGGACGGCCAGCCGGGACGCCGGCCGGTCGGTGCCGTCCCAGCCGGCGTCCCGCCGGCCGCCGCCGAGCAGCCCGAAGAACTCCGCCATGTGGGTGACCGGGATCGAGTCGGCGTCGGCGTAGACCAGCATGGTGGGCACGGTGAGGGCGGCGACCTCGGCCGACCAGTCGTACTCGCGGCGCAGCAGGTCGCCACCCTTGGCCCAGAGCCGCGGCCAGTCCTCGGGTCGGGGCGCGATCCGCGCGTACAGCTCGTGCGGGGGCGTGCCCCGCATCCGCTCACCGACCCGCTCGTCCTGGCCGGCCATCGCGGCGAGCACCTCGGGATACCAGCCCTGCCGCCGGCACGGGGTGGAGACCAGCACCAGCCGCCGGACCAGCCCGGGATGCTGGATCGCGGTACGCAGCGCCACCCCGCCGCCGAGGGAGTAGCCGAGCACGTCGACATCGGACAGGTCGAGGTGCCGTAGCAGCGCCGCGACGTCCTCGGCCATCGTCTCGTACCGCAGTGGACGGTCGACGTCGGCGGTGCGCCCGTGCCCCTGGAGGTCGACGGCGATCACCTGCCGCCGCTGCGCGAGGGCGGGCAGGACCGGGGCGAACATCTCCGCCGCGCCGTACCCGCCGTGCAGCAGCACCAGCGGCCGGCCGCTGCCGTGCGTCTCGTACCAGAGGTGCAGACCGTTGACGTCCGCGTAGCTCACCGGCGGTGCCTCCCGTTCGGGTCGCCTGGTGCCGGGCGGGAGCGAGTCCGGCCGGCATCCCGCTGCTCGTCGTCGGCGGCACCCGACGGCCGGGTGACGGCCCCTGTGCTGGCCCGATCATGACCGCTAGGCTCTCGCCGTGCACAGCGGTGGGGACCACGGGTCGGAGTTCGGCGAACCGTCGCCCGAGGTGCGCATCGGCACACCGGAACGTCGGGCGGCCGAACACGCACTCGAGGTGCACCTGAGCGACAAGCGACTGGACTCCGCCGAGTTCGAGCGACGGATAGCGGCGTGCGAGCAGGCTAGCAACCGGGCGGCGCTGCTGCGGATATTCGCCGACCTTCCCGCGCCGCATCCGGAACTGCCGTCTCTCACGGTCACCCCGACCGAGTCGGACGAGGACGTGCCACCCGTCGCGGTGGCGGGCTGCCTGGCGTTGGTGCTGGGCCTGCCGGTGGCCGTCGTGCTCGGCTGGGCCTATGGCACCTGGTGGGCGCTCGCGGTGCCGGTGGCGGTCACCGTGGCGATGGCCTACATCGAACACCTGCGCAGGCCACCGGGCGACCCGGCCGCGCGCAGCGACCCGCAGCCGCCCGGCTGACGGCACCCCACCACGTCCTGCGCACCCGGGCGCGGGCCGGCTGCCCGACGCGCGGCACACCGTCGCTCCCTGCTGGTCGGGTCGGTGCTGATGGTGGGCGCGGCAGGTTTCGAACCTGCGACCCCCCGCTTGTAAGGCGGGTGCTCTCCCACTGAGCTACGCGCCCGGAACGCCCCGTACGGCGGGCCGGAGGGTGGCAAGCTTACCTGCCGGCCTCCGGCCCGGTCGAACGGTGTGCCCGGTTCGGGCGTCAGGCGGCGACGGCCTCCGCGAGGGCCTTGCGCCAGCCCTGCTGGTCGCGCGCCTCACCCGGCATGTTCATCTCGGCGAAGCGGACGACGCCGGCCTTGTCGATGACGAAGGTGCCCCGGTTGGCGATGCCGGCGACGTCGTTGAAGACGCCGTACGCCTGGGCGACCGCCCCGTGCGGCCAGAAGTCGGCCAGCAGCGGGAACTGGTAGCCCTCCCGCTCGGCCCAGATCTTGTGGCTGTAGACCGAGTCGACGCTGACGGTGAGCACCTGGACGTCGTCGTTGACGTACTCGTTGAGGTTGTCCCGCACCTCGCACAGCTCGCCCTGGCAGATGCCGGTGAAGGCGAGCGGGTAGAAGACCAGCAGCACGGTGCGCCTGCCCCGGAAGTCCGAGAGCCGGACCTCCTGGTTGTTCTGGTCCTTGAGCACGAAGTCCGGCGCCTCGGCGCCAACCTCGATGGGCATGCGAGCTCCTTGGGTTGAGTCTGGAGGTGGCAACAGCCTGCCACACCCGGCGGCGACCGCCGCCGGGTCACGGGCGGCCGCCTACTTCTTGCCCTTGGACCCCCGCCGCAGCACCAGGCGGGCGCCACTCCAGTCCCGGCCGGCGTTGATCGTCGAGGTCTGCTGGAGCCCGGCGGTCTGCGCCGACTCGGCGACCTCGCTCGGCTCGACGTGCCCGTCCCGGCCGGCCTTCGGGGTCAGCAGCCACACGACTCCGGCGTCGGCCAGCGGGCCGAGGGCGTCGACGAGGAGTTCGAAGAGGTCACCGTCGCCGTCGCGGTACCAGACCAGCACCGCGTCGACCACCTCGTCGGTGTCCTCGTCGACCAGATCTCCACAGCGGTCGGTCAGGGCGTCGCGGAGATCCTGGTCGACGTCATCGTCGTACCCCATCTCCATGACGACCATCCCCGGCTCGATCCCGAACCGGTCCGCCAGGCTGCGTACCCCGTCGGCGGCCTGACCTGCGGTCGCGCTCACTGTCGCGTGCCTCCTCATCTCATCCCTGCTCGCGGCGTCGTGCGACGCCGTCAGGCAAAGTCCACACAGTTGCGGGCCCACGCGCAAGTGGCGCACCGGGTGGAACGGAATTTACCGTGCCAGCAGCGTACGGGCACCCTGGGTAATGGCTTCCTCGGAGACCAGAACCTGACGGGCGGCCGGACCTAATGGTACAAACGAGTCGACTCCGGCCACTCGCCGCGCGGCACCCACATATCCGGCGTCGACCAGCGCCGCGATGATCCCCTCACCGACGCCGCCGGACCGGCGGGTCTCGTCCACCACCAGCACCCGGCCGGTCGCCGACGCCTCGCGGATGATGTCCGCCACCGGCAGCGGGGCCAGCCATCGCAGGTCCACCACCCGGGTGCCGATCCCCTCGTCGGCCAGGACGGCGGCGGCCCGCAGCGACATCCGCACCCCGTTACCGAAGGTGAGGATGGTGACATCCTGGGCCGAGCCGACGCCGTAGACCCGGGCGCGGCCGATCGGCGCGTGCCCGGCCGCCCACCCGCCGGGCTCGGCGTACTGCCCCAGCCACTCGCCGTCGCCGGGTTCGTACAGGTCGCGGGTGTGGTAGAGCGCGATGGGCTCCAGGAAGACGCAGACACTGCCGTCCACCGCCGCGGCGGCCAGGCAGGTGCGCAGCAGCGGCGCGGCGTCGTCCGGCCGCGCCGGCACCGCGATCACCAGGCCGGGCACATCCCGGAGTACGGCCACCGAGTTGTCGTTGTGGAAGTGCCCGCCGAACCCCTCCTGGTACGCCAGCCCCGGCACCCGCACCACCATCGGGTTGCGGAACGCCCCCTGCGAGAAGAACTGCATGGTGGCCGCCTCGCCGCGCAGCTGGTCCTCGGCGTTGTGCAGGTACGCCAGGTACTGGATCTCCGGCACCGGCAGCAGCCCGGCCAACCCGGCCCCCAGGCCCAGCCCCAGCACGGAGGTCTCGTCGAGCAGCGTGTCGAAGACCCGCGCCGGGCCGAACTTCTCGCGCAGCCCCTTGGTCACCCCGTACACCCCGCCCTTGGCGGCGACGTCCTCGCCGAAGACCGCCATGTGCGGATGGGCGAGCAGCCCGTCGGCCAGGGCGGCGTTGATGCTCTGCGCGAGGGTGAGCGGGCCGGCCAGTTCCGGCGGCTTCCCGCCGAACGCCTCGACGCGGGCGCCGGCCGCCGACCCGCCGGCGCGCGCCGCCGCCTCCGCCACCGCCGCGGCGACCCGGGCCGGCCGGCGGGGCGCGAGCGGGGCCACCACCTCGGCCGCCGTGGCGAGCTTGGGCTCGTCGAGCACCTCCTCGGCGATCCGGCGGATCTGCCAGCCGCGCTCGTCGTACCGGGCCAGCAGTTCCCCGCCGGTGGCCAGCCCCGCGTCGACCAGCAGCCGGGCGGTGGCGAGCACCGGGTCACGTGCCTCGTCCGCGGCGATCTCGGCGGCGCTGCGGTAGGCGCTCTCCGCGTCCGCGCCGGCGTGCCCCAGCAGCCGTACGGTGCGCAGGTGCAGCACCGCCGGGCGCCGGTGCCGGCGTACCCAGGCCGCCGCCTCGGCGGCCACCCGGTACGTCTCGACCGGGTCCGCGCCGTCGGCGGCGAACCAGCGCAGCCCGGGCCGGGCCAGCAGGGTCCGCTCGACCCAGCCCTGCGGGGAGCGGACGCTGATGCCCAGCCCGTTGTCCTCGCAGACGAAGAGGACCGGGATGCGCAGCCCGGTGTGGTCGTACCAGCCGGCGGTGTTCAGCGCGGCGGTGGCGCTGGCGTGGTTGACCGAGGCGTCGCCGAAGGAGCAGACCACGATCGCGTCGCGCGGCCAGGGCGAGCGCGGCGGGGCGTCGGCGCCGTCCCGGCGGCCGGCGGTCTCCACCCGGCGCAGCCGCTCCAGGGCCAGGCCCAGGCCGACCGCCCGGGGCAGGTGCGAGGCGATGGTGGAGGTGGTGGGCACCACCGCGAGGTCGGCCCGGCCGAAGACCTTGTGCCGGCCCCCGGCGAGCGGCTCCCGCGCCGAGGCGACCATGCCGCGCAGCACGTCCCGCGCGGCGGCGGCGTACGCGTCCGGCCGGACCGCGCCGAACGCCGGGTCGCCCGAGGCCGCGCCGCCATCGGCAGCCGGGTCGGCCGCGACGTCGGTGGGGTCCGCGACCGGGTCGGCGGGCGCGGGGACCGCCTCGGCGGTGCCGTCCGCGCCGACCTGGTAGGCGGCCGCGCCCGTGGGTGCGCCGCCGACCGGGAACGGGTCCGGGCGGGTCGCCCGCTCGTCGGACGGCTCGTCACCCGCCACCGGCGACGTGGCGTCATCGGGGGCGCCGGCGGGCTCGGGGGCGCCGGAGGTGGGCGTGGGCTCGTCGCCGCCGGCGGCCGGGAACTCGCCGGCGGCCCGGGCGGCGCGGGCGCAGTAGAAGGCGCCGGAGCGGTAATGCAGCAGGGCCGGATCGGTGGGGCGCAGCGCGGCGGCGACGACGGCGTTGGCCTCATGTCCGGCCGAGCCGATGGTGTAGAAGCCCTCCCCGAAGCTGCGCAGCCAGCGGCCGGCCAGGTCGAGCTGGCGGCTGGTGACCTGGGCGTCGAAGAGGGCGAGCAGCTGGTGCCCGGTCAGCGCGGCGCCGTCGCGGACCGGCTGCGCCGGGTCACGTCGCCGCTCGGGCTCGGGCAGCGCGCCCAGGCTCTCCCGGAACCGGTCGTCGAGGTGCTGCGGGGTGGTCACGTCGATCAGCATTACCGACGGAGGCCAGGGTCGCCCACTCGGACACGATCCGCCCGGCCGGGCTCACTCCGGGCCGCACTCCTCCGGGCAGCCGCCGTCGGAGACCTTCCACACCAGCTCGCGCAGGGTGGCCAGCTCGTCGGTGCTCAGGCCGGCGAGCAGCCGTGAGTCGCTCATCACCCGGTGCACCCGCTCGCGCATCCGGCGGCCGGCGTCCGTCACGACCAGCGTCTTCTGCCGCCGGTCGGCCGGGTCGACCCGGCGCTCGACCAGCCCGGCCTGCTCCAGCTTGTCGACCAGCGCGGTGACGTTGGACCGGTCGCAGCGCAGCTGCTCGGCGAGGTCGCGCGCGGGCAGCGGCCGGTCGGGGTCCAGCTCGTGCAGCGCGCGGGCCGCCGCCGGGGTCAGCCCCAGCTCGCCGACCTCGACGTCCTGGTAGTGCCGGATGGCGGAGGCGATGTGCATGATCCGGCGCACCGCGTCCCCGGCCAGCCCGGAGCGGTCGCCCAGGTCGGATCCGATGGCGGTGCTCTGCGTCATGTCTCACATCCTACTTGCGGGCAAATAGTTGAGCAGCTCTACTATTGGCAAGCTCACGCATCTGCGATCGAGAGGATCCACATGTCCGACCTCACCGTCCTCGCCATCTCCGGCAGCCTTCGCGAGGCGTCGTTCAACACGGCGCTGATCCGGGCCGCGCAGCGGCTCGCCCCGGCCGGCCTGACCATCGAGCAGTACACCGGCCTCGGCGCGATCCCACCGTTCAACCAGGACGTCGAGCCCGAGCCGTCGGCGGCCGTGGTGGACCTGCGGGAGCGGATCGCGGCGGCGGACGGCCTGCTCATCGCCACCCCTGAGTACAACTACGGCGTACCGGGCGTGCTGAAGAACGCCCTCGACTGGGCGTCGCGCCCCAGCTTCCCGATCACCTCGTGGGTGTCCCCGCTGGCGCACAAGCCGATCGCCATCGTCGGCGCCGCGCCGACCGGGATGGGCACGGTCCGCGCCCAGCTCCAGCTGCGCCAGCTCTTCCTCTGGACCGACTCCGCGGTGGTCACCAAGCCCGAGATCATCGTCACCAACGCCCACGAGAAGCTCACCGAGGACGGCGCGGTCAAGGACGAGACGACCGACACGCTGCTACGCGCCCTCCTCGACGCCCTGGTCACCAAGATCCGCGTCACCCAGCTCGCCGCCGCCACCGCCTGACCCGCCGGCCCGGTCGATCACGAGGTTGGCGACGCCAGGATCGGCAGGCCGCCAACGTCGTGATCACCGGGGTGGACGCCCTGCTGTTCCTCAGGAGTCGGCGGGGTGTGGCGCTGGGCGTCACCTGGCGGTCACGCACGCTCGCGACGCTTCCCGGGTCGGTACCGAACCGGACCCTGGGGAGGAAACATGGCACTGTCTCGACGTGCTGTTCTGATCACCGGCGCGGCGCTCGGCGCGGTCGGCGCGACAACCGGCCTGCCCGCCGGGACCGCCGCCGGCGCGGACCAATCGACGGGCCCGGTCGGCGGGGCCACGTTCCGCCGGCTGGCCTGGCCGTTCACCCTCGGCGTGGCCTCCGGCGACCCCGACCACGAGGGCTTCGTCCTGTGGACCCGGCTGGCGCCGCAGCCGCTCGCCGAGGACGGCCTCGGCGGGATGCCCCGCCGGCCCGTGGAGGTGCGCTGGGAGGTCGCCGCGGACGAACGCTTCCGGCAGGTGGTCCGGCGGGGCACGGCGACCGCCCGCCCCGAATCGGCGCACAGCGTGCACGTCGAGCTGGCCGGTCTCCTGCCCGGCCGGGAGTACTTCTACCGCTTCCACGCCGAGGGGCACAGCTCACCGGTCGGCCGGACCCGGACCGCCCCGGCACCGTGGACCCTGCCCGCCGCGCTGGCCATGGGCTTCGCCTCCTGCTCGCACTACGAGCAGGGCTGGTTCACGGCGTACCGGCGGCTGGCCGAGACGGAACCGGAACTCATCCTGCACCTGGGCGACTACCAGTACGAGTACGCGCGGGAGTTCGGGCCGAACCGGCCGCGCGGCCATGAGGGCCCGGAGACCCGCACGCTGGCCAACTACCGGCAGCGGCACGCCCAGTACAAGAGCGACGCGGACCTGCAGGCCGCGCACGCGGTCGCTCCCTGGGTGGTGGTCTTCGACGACCACGAGGTGGAGAACAACTGGGCCGACGAGGTGCCCGAGACGCCGGACCCGGACTTCCCGGCCCGGCGGGCGGCGGCCTTCCAGGCGTACTACGAGAACATGCCATTGCGCCGCAGTTCGGTGCCGCGCGGCATCGACATGCAGCTCTACCGGCGGGTGCGGTGGGGCCGGCTGGCCACCTTCCACCTGCTCGACACCCGGCAGTACCGCGACGACCAGGCCTGCGGCGACGGGTACCGCGACTGCGCGGCGGCGGCCGACCCGGCCCGGTCGATCACCGGCGCCGAGCAGGAGGCCTGGCTGCTGGACGGGTTCCGCCGTTCCGAGGCCCGCTGGGACCTCCTCGGCCAGCAGGTCTTCTTCGCCCAGCGTGATCGGGACGCCGGGCCGGTCACCGTCACCAGCATGGACGCCTGGGACGGATACGTCGCCTCCCGGGACCGGATCACCCGCGGCTGGGTCGCCGCCGGGGTGCGCAACCCGGTGGTGCTCACCGGGGACGTGCACGCGCACTGGGCCAGCGACCTGAAGCTGGACTACGCCGACCCGACCTCGCGGACGGTCGGCAGCGAACTGGTCTGCTCCTCGGTGACCTCGGGCGGAGACGGCTTCGACTCCGCCAGCGGCTCGCACCCGTGGCTGAAGACCAATCCGCACCTGCGCTTCCAGAACAACCTGCGCGGCTTCGTCCGCACCACGATCACCCCCGGCCGGCTGACGGCCGACTTCGCGGTGCTGCCGTACGTGAGCCGGCCGGACGCGCCCGCGTACACCCGCGCCTCGTTCGTGATCGAGGACCGGGTGCCCGGGCTGCACCAGACGTACGACCGGCCTCCCGCGCCCACCGCACGCCTGGCCCCCGGCATCGACCAGGACCGGTACACGGTCGAGACGGAGACCTCGCGTCCCTGATCCCGCCGCGCCCGCGCACCCGTGGGGAGTGGTCGTCCGTCCCTGGGCGGCCACTGCCCGCAGGGCGCGGGACCGACTCGCGGGACCGACGGGACGCGACGGCACGGCCGTCCGGTGCGGGCGGGGCGGGACCGGTCAGCCGGCCAGGAAGGAGAAGCGGACCTGGCGGGTGGGGTTGTCGCCGTTGGTGTCGACCAGGGTGAGGGACTGCCAGGTGCCCAGCGCGAGGCGGCCGTCGAGCACCGGCAGGGTCGCGTACGGGGGCACGAACGCCGGCAGCACGTGGTCGCGTCCGTGCCCCGGCGAGCCGTGCCGGTGCCGCCAGCGGTCGTCGGTGGGGAGCAGGTCGTCCAACGCCCGCAGCAGGTCGTCGTCGGAGCCGGAGCCGGTCTCGATGATCGCCAGGCCGGCGGTGGCGTGCGGCACGAAGACGTGCAGCAGCCCGTCGCCCTGGCCGGCGACGAACCGCTCGGCCTCGGCGGTGATGTCCTGGACGGTCGGCCGGGACCCGGTTCGGACGGTGATCACCTCACTGCGCATACGGCGCATTCTGCCGCACCGGCTCAGTAGCTGCCGCCGCCTCCGCCGTCCGAACCGCCCCAGCTCGATCCGCCGCCGTCCGAGCCGCTGAGCGAACCCGAGCCGCCGTCGCCCCAGAAGCCCCCGCCCC
This sequence comes from Micromonospora palomenae, assembly GCF_007829925.1. Taxonomy (NCBI): domain Bacteria; kingdom Bacillati; phylum Actinomycetota; class Actinomycetes; order Micromonosporales; family Micromonosporaceae; genus Micromonospora; species Micromonospora palomenae. Next base: position 770,620 of record NZ_VIXA01000003.1, on the reverse strand, counting down.
AGAAGCCGCCCCCGTCGGAGCCGCCGCCCCGGCCGGAGTCCGCTCCACCGTCGCGGCCGCCGCAGCCCGGATCCGCGCCGACGTCCCCGTACGGCCCCGCCGCGTACCAGCCGGCCGCCGCGTCGTCGGCGCGGGACCGGCGGCGGGGACGGCGGGCGTCGCGGGCCAGCCCGACGACGAGCAGCAGCGCGAGCGCGCCCAGCGCCACGAACCCCACCATCTCCGGCCTCCCCGCCACCAGGCCGGCCAACCCCACGCCGATGCCGGCCACGCCGGCGACGGCCGTCACGAGCCCCAGGAGCAGCAGTCGCGATCGCATGCCCGAAGGGTAGGGACGGCGGACAAGCGCCCGGTCGGCTAGCGCATCGGCCGGTTGCGCAAAGTTACTGACGGGTACCTGTGTTGAGCGTCGCGTCTGGGGGAGCTAGACGTGACGACGGGTGCCACCAGGGGGCAGGATGGCGCTAGAGACCTATCCCACACACAACCGAGGGAACGCCTGTGGCTACGGAACGCAAGCGCCCGGTGATCACCGCTGGTCTGCCGAGCCAGCTTCCGGACATCGACCCTGAAGAGACCGGCGAATGGGTCGAGTCGCTCGACGGTGTCATCGACGAGCGCGGGACGAAGCGCGCCCGCTACGTCATGCTGCGCCTACTGGAGCGGGCCCGTGAGCGCCAGGTCGGGGTGCCGTCGCTGACCACCACCGACTACATCAACACCATCGCGCCGGAGCGGGAGCCGTGGTTCCCCGGTGACGAGCACGTCGAGCGGCGGATCCGGGCGTACGTCCGGTGGAACGCGGCGATGCTGGTGCACCGGGCGCAGCGCCCCGAGATCGGCGTCGGCGGGCACATCTCCACCTTCGCCAGCTCGGCCTCGCTCTACGAGGTGGGCTTCAACCACTTCTTCCGGGGCAAGAACCACCCCGGCGGCGGCGACCACATCTACTACCAGGGTCACGCCTCCCCCGGCATGTACGCGCGGGCGTACCTGGAGGGGCGGCTGAGCGAGGACCAGCTCGACGGGTTCCGTCAGGAGCTGTCCCACCCGGGCGGCGGCCTGCCGTCGTACCCGCACCCGCGGCTGATGCCGGACTTCTGGGAGTTCCCCACCGTCTCGATGGGGCTCGGCGGCCTGAACGCCATCTACCAGGCCCGGTTCAACCGGTACCTGCACCACCGGGGCATCAAGGACACCTCCCAGCAGCACGTCTGGGCGTTCCTCGGCGACGGCGAGATGGACGAGCCGGAGACCCTCGGCGCGATCGGCGTGGCCGCCCGCGAGGAGCTGGACAACCTCACCTTCGTGATCAACTGCAACCTGCAGCGGCTGGACGGCCCGGTCCGGGGCAACGGCAAGGTCATGCAGGAGCTGGAGGCCTTCTTCCGGGGCGCCGGCTGGAACGTGATCAAGGTGGTCTGGGGCCGGGAGTGGGACCCGCTGCTCGCCGCGGACACCGACGGCGCGCTGGTGAACCTGATGAACACCACGGCCGACGGCGACTACCAGACCTACAAGGCGGAGTCCGGGGCGTACGTCCGGGAGCACTTCTTCGGCCGCGACCCGCGGACCCGCAAGATGGTCGAGCACCTCTCCGACGACGAGATCTGGAACCTCAAGCGGGGCGGCCACGACTACCGCAAGCTCTACGCGGCGTACAAGGCGGCGACCGAGCACACCGGCCAGCCGACGGTCATCCTGGCCAAGACGATCAAGGGCTGGACGCTCGGCTCGCACTTCGAGGCCCGCAACGCCACCCACCAGATGAAGAAGCTGACGCTGGAGGATCTGAAGACCTTCCGCGACCGCCTCTACCTGGACATCCCGGACAAGGCGCTGGAGGACAACCCCTACCTGCCGCCGTACTACACCCCGGGTGAGAAGTCCGACGAGATCGCGTACCTCAAGGAGCGGCGCCAGCAGCTCGGCGGCTACCTGCCGTCCCGGCGGACCAGCAGCAAGCGGCTGACCATCCCGGGCCCGGAGCGGTTCGCCGACGTCAAGCGCGGCTCCGGCAAGCAGAAGGTGGCCACCACGATGGCCTTCGTCCGCCTGCTCAAGGACGTGATGAAGGACAAGGAGTTCGGCAAGCGCTGGGTGCCGATCATCCCGGACGAGGCCCGCACCTTCGGCCTGGACTCGATCTTCCCGACCGCGAAGATCTACTCGCCGCACGGCCAGCGGTACACCTCGGTCGACCGGGAGCTGTTCCTGTCGTACAAGGAGTCGACCACCGGGCAGATCCTGCACGAGGGGATCAACGAGGCCGGCTCGGTCGCCTCGTTCACCGCGGCCGGCACGTCGTACGCCACCCACGACGAGCCGATGATCCCGATGTACATCTTCTACTCGATGTTCGGGTTCCAGCGCACCGCCGACGGGCTCTGGGCGGCCGCCGACCAGATGGCGCGGGGCTTCCTGCTCGGCGCGACCGCCGGCCGGACCACGCTCAACGGCGAGGGTCTGCAGCACGAGGACGGGCACTCGCTGCTGCTCGCCGCCACCAACCCGGCGGTGGTCGCGTACGACCCGGCGTTCTCGTTCGAGATCGCGCACATCATGGAGAGCGGCCTGCACCGGATGTACGGGGACGCTCAGGAGAACGTCTTCTACTACCTGACGGTCTACAACGAGCCGATCCTCCAGCCGGCCGAGCCCGAGGGCGTGGACGTCGAGGGCCTGCTCAAGGGCATCTACCGCTACTCCCCGGCGCCGCAGGTGGGCGGGGACGCGCCGAAGGCCAACATCCTGGCCTCCGGCACCGGCATGCAGTGGGCGCTGCGGGCGCAGCAGTTGCTCGCCCAGGACTGGGGGGTGGCCGCCGACGTCTGGTCGGTGACCTCCTGGACCGAGCTGCGCCGGGACGCGGTCGAGTGCGAGGAGCACAACCTGCTCAACCCGGGTAGTGAGCCGCGGGTGCCGTACATCCAGCAGAAGCTGGCCGACGCCGACGGGCCGAAGGTCGCGGTCAGCGACTGGATGCGCGCAGTGCCGGACCTGATCTCGCGCTGGGTGCCCGGCGACTACACCTCGCTCGGCACCGACGGCTTCGGCATGTCGGACACCCGGCACGCGCTGCGCCGGCACTTCCACGTCGACGCCGAGTCGGTGACGGTCGCGACGCTGCGGCAGCTCGCGCTGCGCGGCACGGTGCCGGCGAACGTGCCGGCCGAGGCGGCCAAGAAGTACGCCCTCGAGGACGTCACCGCGGCCCCGGTCGGCGAGACCGGCGGCGACAGCTAGTCCCCGCGTACGACGGACGGGCCCGGCGCATCGCGCGCCGGGCCCGCTGTCGTTTCCGGTCGCCGCCTCCTGATCGACTCCACGTCGGCGACGTGGCGGTGTCCCGGTGCCGACGATGCCGCCACCTCGCCGACCTGGAGTCGATCTCCGCCGCCGGGCGGCGCAGGAGCGGGGCCGGTTACGGAAGCGGCGGTGGTCCGGAGCCCCTGGCGGGGACGCCGGGCCACCGCCGTCGCGGGTGACGCCGTAGGACGCGCCCTGCTCAGCCGACGGCGGCCAGGTCGGTGAGGCGGGCCAGCGAGTCCTCCAGGTCGGCGCCGACCCGACGCAGCCCGAGCCGGAGCAGGGCCGCCTTGACCGGACCGGCCGGCCACCGTACGACGATGAGCCGCACGATCGTCCCGTCCTGCTCCTCGTCGGGAGTGAGCTGGACGTAGATCTCGGTGCGCCTCGGCCCGGGCACCGGCGCCCCTGGCCCGCTCCCGCCACCCGATCAGGGTCGGCTCCTGGTAGGCGATCACCTCTGCCTCGTGCGCCGCGCCGCGCCCGGCCTGGACCAGCTGTCGCCTGCCGAAGCCCTCCCCCGAGAGGACCTCGGCCGCGCGGACGCCCGCCAGCCAGGCCGGCAACTGCTCGGCCCGCTGCACGACGTCCCAGACCGCTTCCATCGGCGCCATCACGTGCGCACTGCGTTCCACGAGGATCATTTCTGTCTTCCCCCACTGAGGACATCCGCGATATTCCGCACTGTATGCGCAAATTCGGACGTACTAGGACGGGTTCGGAAAAGACACGCCGAAAACCCTTGCGCCCGCACCGCTGCGGGCCTATGGCGCTTCGCGGGTCCGCGTCCTAGAGTCCCGAACACGTCTCACGTTTCTGGGAGGGCGACTGTGACGACCGCGCCGATGCCCGCGTTCCCCGCCGGCTTCCGCTGGGGGGTATCCACCTCCGCGTACCAGATCGAGGGTGGCGCCGACGCCGACGGACGCGGGCCGTCCATCTGGGACACCTTCGCGCACACCCCCGGGCGGATCGTCGACGGCAGCACCGGCGACGTGGCCTGCGACCACTACCACCGGCACGGCGAGGACGTCGCGCTGATGGCCGGGCTGGGCGTCTCGGCGTACCGGTTCTCGATCGCCTGGCCCCGGGTGCAGCCCGGCGGGACCGGGGCGGCCAACCCGGCCGGCCTCGACTTCTACGACCGGCTCGTCGACGACCTGCTCGCCGCCGGCATCGACCCGGTGGCCACCCTCTTCCACTGGGACCTGCCGCAACCGCTGGAGGACGCCGGCGGCTGGCTGAACCGGGACACCGCACACCGCTTCGCCGAGTACGCCGACCTGGTCGCCGCCCGCCTCGGCGACCGGGTGAAGCTCTGGATCACCCTGAACGAGCCGTTCATCCACATGAGCCTCGGCCACGGCACGGGGGTGCACGCGCCGGGTCGGTTCCTGCTCTTCGACGCCCTGCCGGTCGCCCACCACCAGCTGCTCGGGCACGGCCTCGCGGTCGCCGCGCTGCGCGCCCGCGGCAGCAGTCCGGTCGCCATCGCCAACAACTACTCGCCGGTGCGGCTGCTCGGCGGCACCGACGCCGACCGGGCCGCCGGGGCGGCGTACGACGCGCTGCACAACCGGCTCTTCACCGATCCGCTGCTCGGCCGGGGCTATCCGCCCGGCTTCGAGGCCGCCCCGGTGCGCGACGGGGACCTGGACATCATCGCCGCGCCGATCGACGTGCTCGGGGTGAACTACTACAACCCGACCGGAATCCGCGCGCCGGAGGAGGACGCGCCGCTGCCGTTCGAGATGGTGCCGCTGGAGGGCTACCCGAGGACCGGCTTCGACTGGCCGGTGGTCCCGGGAGGGCTGCGCGACCTGCTCACCTGGCTGCACGACACCTACGGCGAGGCGCTGCCGCCGATCCAGATCACCGAGAGCGGCTGCGCCTACGACGACGTACCCGACGCCGACGGCCGGGTGCACGACCCGGAGCGGATCGCGTACCTCGACGGGCACCTGCGGGCGGTCCGGGCGGCGATCGACGACGGCGTCGACGTGACCGGGTACTTCGTCTGGTCGCTGCTGGACAACTGGGAGTGGGCGGAGGGCTTCACCAAGCGCTTCGGCCTGGTGCACGTCGACTTCGACACCCAGGTCCGCACGCCCAAGTCCTCGTACGCCTGGTACCGGGACCAGGTCGTCCGGCGATGACCACGATCGACCCGACGCCGACCTCGCTGCCGGCGGCGCTCGCCGAGCCGGCGGTGCCGGTGCGGCGGAGCTGGATCGCGCTGATCTTCGCGGCCAACCTCGGCGTCTGGATGGCCTTCTTCACCCCGATCCAGGTGCTGCTGCCCCAGCAGGTCGAGCGGATCGCCCCGCTCGACAAGGAGGCCATGCTGGCCGTCGTCACCGGGATCGGCGCGCTCGCGGCGGTGCTCGCCAACCCGCTCGCCGGGGCGCTGTCGGACCGTACCTGCCTGCGGATCGGCGGGCGGGAGTTCGGCCGCCGGCACGTCTGGACGGCGGGCGGCGCGGTGCTCGGCGCGCTCGCCCTGGTGCTGCTGGCCCGGCAGGACACCATCGCCGGGGTGACGGTGGGCTGGGTGGCCGCGCAGGTGTGCTTCAACGCGATGCTGGCCAGCCTGACCGCGGCCATCCCCGACCGGGTGCCGGTCGCCCAGCGCGGCGGCGTCTCCGGCTGGGTGGGCATCCCGCAGGCCCTCGGCCTGGTGGTCGGCGCGGTGCTGGTCACCGCCGTGGTCAGTGGCACCACCGCCGGGTACGCGGCCATCGCGCTGGCCGTGCTGCTGCTCTCGCTGCCGTTCGCGCTGCTCACCGCCGACGACCCGCTGCCCCGGGCGCACCGCCCGGCGCTGCGCTGGCGGGCGCTGGCCGCCTCGATGTGGATCAGCCCGCGCCGGCACCCGGACTTCGCCTGGGCCTGGATCACCCGGTTCCTGGTCCAGATCGGCAACGCGCTCGGCACCCTCTACCTGCTGTACTTCCTCACCGACGGGGTGCGCCACCCCGACCCCGAGGGCGCGCTGCTGGTGCTGATCCTGCTCTACACCGCCGGGATGATGCTGACCGCCGTGGTCGCCGGGCGGCTCTCCGACCGCTCCGGCCGGCGCAAGGTCTTCGTGATCACCTCCGGGGTGATCATGGCGGTGGCGGCGCTGCTGCTCGCCGTCGCGCCGGTCTGGTCGATGGCGGTGGCCGCGGCGCTGCTGCTCGGCGCCGGCTACGGCGTCTACCTGTCGGTCGACGCCGCGCTGATCACCGAGGTGCTGCCCCGCGCCACCGACCGGGCCAAGGACCTCGGGGTGATCAACATCGCCAACTCCGCCCCACAGGTGCTCGGCCCGGCGATCTCCGCCCCGATCGTGGTCCACCTCGGCGGCTACCCCACCCTCTACGCCGCCACCGCCGCCGTCACCCTCCTCGGCAGCGCCCTGGTCCTCAAGATCCGCGCCGTCCGCTGACCCCCACCCCACCCCACCCCCACCGCCCGCACTTTCGGGGAAAGAGTGCTCATTCGGCGCCGAATGGCCACGCTTTCCGGGAAAGTGCGTGGATCTTGAGGGGGGCGTGGGACCCCTGGGGGAATGGGGGTGCGGGCGGCCGTAGGCTGGAGGACGTGACGGTACGTGTGCGCTTCGCCCCCTCCCCGACCGGTATGTTCCACGTCGGCGGCGCCCGCTCGGCGCTGCAGAACTGGATCTACGCCAAGCAGCAGGGCGGGGTCTTCGTGCTGCGCATCGAGGACACCGACGCGGCGCGCAACAAGCCCGAGTGGACCGAGGGCATCCTCTCCGCGCTGGAGTGGATCGGCATCGCCCGGGGCAGCTACGAGGGCCCGTACTTCCAGTCGCAGTACGCCGCCGAGCACCGCGCCGCCGCCCAGCGGCTCCACGAGGCCGGCCGGGCGTACTACTGCGACTGCACCCGCGAGGACGTGCAGGCCCGCACCGGCTCGCAGTACCAGGGCTACGACGGCTTCTGTCGGGACCGGGGCCTGGAGCCCGGCCCGGGGCGCGCGCTGCGCTTCCGCACCCCGGACGAGGGCGAGACCGTGGTGGTCGACCTGATCCGCGGCGAGCCGACCTTCGAGAACAAGCTGATCGAGGACTTCGTCATCGCCCGCGGCGACGGCTCCGCGGTCTTCCTGCTGGCCAACGTGGTCGACGACATGACCATGGGGATCACCCACGTGGTCCGGGCCGAGGAGCACCTGCCCAACACTCCCAAGCAGCAGCTGCTCTGGGACGCCCTCGGGGTGAAGCCGCCGATCTGGGCCCACGTCCCCGTGGTGGTCAACGAGAAGCGGCAGAAGCTCTCCAAGCGCCGCGACAAGGTCGCCCTGGAGGCGTACCGGGACGAGGGCTACCTCGCCGACGCCATGCGCAACTACCTGATGCTGCTCGGTTGGGCGCCGTCGGGCGACCGGGAGATCGTGCCCTGGTCGGTCATCGAGGAGGAGTTCCGGCTGGAGGAGGTCAACCCCTCCCCCGCCTTCTTCGACGAGAAGAAGCTGCGCGCGTTCAACGGCGAGTACATCCGCGCCCTGCCGGTCGACGAGTTCGTGGCCGCCTGCCAGCCCTGGCTGACCGGCACCGAGACGATCGCCCCGCCGCCGTGGCAGCCGGCCGAGTTCGACGCCGAGGCCTTCGCGGCGGTGGCGCCGCTGGCCCAGACCCGGATCGCGGTGCTCAGCGAGATCGTGCCGAACGTCGACTTCCTCTTCCTGGCCGACCCGCTGATCGACGAGGCCGCCTGGGCCAAGGCGATGAAGGAGGGCGCGGCCGAGCTGCTGGACGCGGCGATCGCCGCGTACCAGGCGTTGGAGTCGTGGGACGCCGAGTCGCTGAAGGCGACCCTGGAGGCGGTGGGCGCCGAGCGCGGCCTGAAGCTGGGCAAGGCGCAGGCGCCGGTCCGGGTCGCGGTCACCGGCCGCACCGTCGGGCTGCCGCTGTTCGAGTCGCTGGAGGTGCTCGGCCGGGAGCGCACCCTGGCCCGGCTGCGCGCCGCCCGGGTCCGCCTGGTCTGAGACGTACCCGAGAAGGGCCCGCCGGTTCCCCGGCGGGCCCTTCGTCGTAACTGCGTCGGACCCGGTGACCGACCCCGGTCACGCCGGTACGGCCTCGAACCCCGGCCGGGGACCGGGCGGCACCGGTCAGGAGCGGGTGGCGCGGCGGCGCAGCAGGACGGCGCCGAGCCCGGCCACCACCAGCCCGGCGACGACCAGCCAGGGCCAGACCGGCGTGCCGTCGTCATCGGAGCGGGCAGCGGGGACGGCCGGCCCGGCCGTCGTCGCGGCGCCCGTCGGCGGCAACGCCGTCCCGACAGACGGCGACGGGGCCGCCGGGGACGGCGACGGCGACGGCGAGGTCGGATCGGCCGGCGTGCCGGTGGTGAGGGTGAAGCGCACCTCCCCCTTCACCGGATGGCCGTCGCTGGAGGAGAGCTGGTAGCCGACGATGTAGAGGCCGGCCTTCCCGGGCTTGAACGGCACGGCGACCCGGCTGCCGGCGAAGCGCGGCGCGGCGCCGGCGGCCGGCACGTTGTCCGGCCCGACCACTGTGATCTTCGTCGTAGCCGGGTCGACCCTGGACAGGAAACGCAGCTCGATCCGGGCGGGCGCCGCGGCGACCCGCGCGCCGTCGGCCGGGTCGCTGCCGGTCAGTGAGTTGTGCGCGGCCGCCGGCGTCGCCGGCAGCAGCAACGACACACCGAGCGCCACGCCCATAACCGCTAGCGAGGTACGCGCCGTACGTGCGACCCTGCCCCCCATGAACCCCTCCGCAAAGGTACGATCCGCCCGCTGATCAACGGCTGACCATTAGTCGGGCCCGGATCGCAGATAGTTCCAGATAATGGTCCAGCAGCTGCAACCTAGCGCCGTTCTGCGGAGTCTTTGAGATGGGGGATCCCCGGCCTGCGGGCACGGTCACCGCCATCGACGACCAACGCGTGACCCTGCAGCACAGCCATCCATCGAACGGGGCGAGGAGGCGGCGATGGTCGGAAGGGTGAGGCGGCTGCTCGGCGTGGTGGCCGCGATGGCGGCAGCCGTGGTGCTCAGCGCCGGGATGGCCGCGCCCGCGCAGGCCACCGGCCCGCAACGGGCCGCCCCGAAGCCGCCCCCGGCCGGGGTGGACATCACCGGCGACCGGCTGACCGAGCCGCTGCGGCTGCGCGCCGACAGCCAGCCCGCCCACGTGCTCGCGGTGATCGACCAGGTCAACTGGTTCGGCCGCAGCGGCGCCGCCGCCGGTCCCAAGCGCGCCGACCTCGGTCCGAAGTACACGATCGTGGTGCTCGCCGGGGACGTGCCGAAGCAGACCTTCGACCTCTACCCGCTGGCCAAGGGCGGGCCCCGGGCCTACCGGCCGGCCAAGCAGCCGGACTCCCGCAAGACCAGCGCCGGCTGGTTCCTCGGCCGGCTCAACATGTCGGAGACGCTGCGTACCGCCGGGGTGCCGCTGGAGCGGCAGTTCGACACGGTCAGCGGCGGTGTCGGCGGCGGCGAGCGGGTCATCCCGGAGGACGCCCTCGACCCGGGCCGGGACATCGACGCCGCGATCAGCGAGTTGCAGCGCCTGCTGCTGCTCAACGCCGGCGTGATGCTGGTGATCACCTCCGGGCTGGCCGGGATCGCGCTGCTGGTCCGCCGCCGTACCCGCTGAGCCGCCCACCCGGGCGGCGCCGACCTCCGGCAGGCTCAACCCTCCAGCAGGCTCAGACCTCCAGCACCACCTTGCCGCGGACGTGCCCCGCCGCCACCAGGCGCTGCGCGTCCGCGGCCTGCGCCAGGGGGAACGTCCGTTCGACGTGCACGGTCAGCCGGCCGGCGTCGACCAGCCCGGCCAGCACGGTGAGGTCCTGGGTGGACGGTTTGACGAAGACGTAGCTGCCGCCGAGCCGGGTCACGTGCTCGGGGTCGGCGGTGGAGATCAGCCGGGCCGGGCGGGTGAGCAACTCGGCGGAGACGTCCAGCGCCTCCCCGCCGAACAGGTCCAGCGCCACGTCGATGCCGTCGGGCGCGACCGCGCAGAGCCGGTCGGCCAGGCCGTCGCCGTAGCTGACCGGCTCGGCGCCGAGCGCGCGGACGAAGTCGTGGTTGGCCTCGCTCGCCGTGCCGATCACCCGGTCGGCGCCGAGCGCCCGGGCCACCTGCACCGCCAGGTGACCGACCCCGCCCGAGGCCCCGTGCACCAGCACGGTGTCCCCCGCGCCGGTGCGCGCCGCCTGCAACGCCTGGTACGCGGTGAGTCCGGCCAGCGGCAGGCCGGCGGCCTCCGCCCAGGACGCCTGCGCCGGCTTGTCGGCCAGGCAGCGCTCGGGGGCCGGGACGAGTTCGGCGTACGTGCCGTACTGGAGGTCGTCGCGGCGGACGTACCCGATCACCTCGTCGCCGACCGCGAACCCGGCCACCGCCGGCCCCACTGCGACCACCTCGCCGGCGGCGTCCCAGCCGGGCACCAGCGGGAAGTGACCGGGGATCGCGGCGGCCAGGTGGCCCTCGCGGACCTTCCAGTCGACCGGGTTCACGCCCGCCCCGCGCACCCGCACCAGGACGGTGTCGGGGCCCACCGGCGGGTCCGGCAGGTCCCGTAGGGCGAGCTGGTCGGCCGGGCCGTACGCGTCGATCGCGATCGCCTTCACCCTGCCCACGCTAGCGACCGGACGGCCGTCGGGTGGTCAGCACCAGCGGTGCGGGGGCCGCTCCCGGCGGTCGGGGCGGCGGCTGGGGCGCACCGGGCCGTGCCGGTGCGCGCCGGCCCAGCCGGCCAGGTCGCTGCGGCAGGCCCGGGGGGTGGTCGGGTCGGGCTCGCCCGACGCGGCCGGCTCGCCGGCCGGCGGGCGCGGGCCCGACTCGACGCCGCGCGGCCGGGACGGCACCGCCTCCGGCGTCGCCGGCTCGGCGGGCCGCTGCCGGGGCACCGTCACCTCGTCGTCGGCCCGCTCGGGCGCCCGGCCGGCCTGCTCGGTCGGGCAGGGCACCGCCGCGAGCCGGCGGTGGGGCCGCAGCGGCCCCTGCTGCTCGTGGTGGCCGAGCCGGCAGGGCTCGCCCTGGGCGCAGCCGTGTTCGGCCTCCCCGTGCGCCATCCCGGTCTCCTCACGCTCGCGTCGCGCGCCGGGAGGTCCGCCCCGGCGCCCACGTCACCGTACTGGCCGGCACCGACGCCGTGTGCAGCGCGTACCCGGGTGTCAGCGCTTCGGGCGGCGCGGGAAGATCGTCTCCCAGACCGGGACGGCGACCAGCCAGATCACGATGACCACCGTGAGGCTGCGAATCCAGTTCACCAGCTCGCGGGTGCGCTCGGCGTCGTCGACGTAGATGATCGCCGCGCCGAGCAGGGCGCAGGCGATCGCCCAGCCGAGCAGCGCCTTGCCCCACTCCCGCCACTCGTGGCGGGTGCGGGCCCAGCCGTGCCGGGGCGGCCGGACCGGCGGCGGCCCGCCGGCGAAGCGGTGGGCGAAGCGCTGGTCGGCCCAGCGGACCATCGAGTGACCGAACGCCACCGAGAAGCCGAGGTACGCCGCCGCCAGCCCGTGGGTCACGTTCGCGGTGGCGCCCCGGCGCAGGTCCAGCACCGTCGCCACCAGCAGCACCAGGTCGACCAGGGGCACGCAGACCAGCAGCGCCGCGCCCAGCCGTGGCCGGCGCAGCAGGTAGCGGGCGACCAGTCCGGCGCCGAGCACCACCCAGAACCCGATCTCGCACGCGGCGATCACCGCCAGCAGCATCCGTACCTCCCCGTCGTCGGTGTCCAGCGTCCCGGGGGCGGGACGGCGCCGCCTCGACGGCGGGAACGAGATGCGGGTCCATCCTTCGACGGACCTGGCGGGACGGCGCCGGCCGGGTACCTCCTTCGGCGGAGGCGTCGGCGGGCGGGCTCCTCCCGCGGGCGGAGGGCGGGCGGCGCGGGGTGTGGTGGGATCGGGTCATGCGGACGCCGGCCTGGATCGGCTCCGGCACGCCCGGGCGCGACCTGGCGCTGGCCGGGGCCTCGCTCGCCGGTGGCCTGGTCCTCTACGGCGTCGGGTTCCAGCCCCAGTTCCCCTGGCGGCCGCCGGTGCCGGAGGCGCTGTTCCTGGCGCCGCTGGCGGTGATCTGCGTGGCGGTCGGGCTGCGCCGGGCGGCTCCCCGGACCAGCCTGGCCCTCGGCACCGGCGCGGTGCTGGCCGACACGGCGCTCGGGGTGTCGCTGGGCACCGCCCTGATCTACACCCAGGTGCTCTACGACGCCTGCGTGTACGGCCCGCCCCGGCTGTGGCGGTGGCTGCTGGGGGCCGCGGTCGGGCTGAGCGTGGCCGGCGCGGCGGTCGGCGCGCTGCTGTGGGGTTGGCGCGGCGTCGCCGCCGGGGTGCCGTTCGTGCTGGCCGGCGTGCTGCCCGTGCTCACCGGGGTCAGCGTGCGCCAGTACCGCGACCAGGCGGCGGCCGAGCGGGCCCGGGCCGAGCAGACCGCCCGGCTGGCCGAGCTGGACCGCCGGCAGGCGGTGCTCGCCGAGCGGGCGCGGATGGCCCGGGAGCTGCACGACGTGGTGGCCAACCACCTCAGCGCGGTGGCCCTGCACGCCACCGCGGTGCTCTCCGCGCCCGGGCTGGACCGGGACCGGGTGGACGCGGCGCTGCGGGTGATCCGGGAGAGCAGCGTGCAGGGCATGGCCGAGATGCGCCAGCTGATCGGCCTGCTCCGGGGCCCGGCCGGCGAGGACCCGACCGAGGGCCCGACCCGGGTACGCCTCGACGAGCTGGACCGGCTCATCGAGCGGGTGGCGGCGGCCGGGCTGGCGGTGCGCGCCACCGTCACCGGGACGCCCCGGCCGCTGCCGGTCGGGGTCGACCTGGCGGCGTACCGGATCGTGCAGGAGTCGTTGACCAACGCGCTGCGGCACGGCGCGGGCGCGGCGGAGCTCAGCGTGGCGTACGAGCCGGCGGAGGTGGTGGTGACGGTGGAGAACCCGATCGGCGGCGGCGGGAACGGGCGGCTGGAGGGCGCGGGCGCCGGACTGATCGGCATGCGGGAACGGGCGGCGCTGCTGGACGGGCGGTTCTCCGCCGGGCCGCGGGACGGGCGGTGGCGGGTGGTGGCCGCCCTGCCCACCGGGGCGTCCGGGTGACCGCCGGGGTGCGGGTAGTGCTCGCCGACGACCAGGCGGCGGTGCGGGCCGGGCTGACGCTGATCCTGGCGAGCGCCCCGGAGATCGAGGTGGTCGGCGAGGCGGGGGACGGCGAGGAGGCGGTACGGCTCTGCCGCGACCTGCGCCCGGACGTGGCCGTGCTGGACGTCCGGATGCCCCGGCTGGACGGGATCTCCGCCACCCGGGAGATCGTCGCCGACGGGCTGGCCGACGTGCTGGTGCTCACCACCTTCGACCTCGACGAGTACGTCTTCGCCGCGCTGCGGGCCGGCGCGGCGGGCTTCCTGCTCAAGGACACCGACGCGGCGGGGCTGGTGGCGGCGGTGCGGACCGTCGCGCGGGGCGAGGGGATCATCGCCCCGGCGGTGACCCGGCGGCTGATCACGGCGTTCGCCCGGACCGCTCCGGCCGCGCCGGCGGCCGCCCGGTCGGCGGTGGCGGCCCTGACCCCGCGGGAGCGGGACGTGCTCGCCTGCCTCGGTGCCGGGCTGTCCAACCAGCAGATCGCACAGCGGCTGGCGATGGCGGAAAGCACCACCAAGACCCACGTGAGCCGGATCCTGGCGAAACTGGAGCTGCGCAGCCGGGTGCAGGCGGCCATCCTGGCCCAGGAGCTGGGGCTGACCGCGCCACAGTGACCGCCCGGCGTGGATGGCCAGGTCAGCACGTGTCAGGCTGGACCGGTGAGCGAGCCGGGCGGGATGGAGCTGTCGGCCACGCTCCGCCGGATCGAACGGGCGGCGGGGGCGTTGGCCACCGCCAGCGTGGCCCGGATGGACGAGAGCCTGCCCTGGTTCCGCGAGCTCCCGGCCGACCAGCGCTCCTGGGTCATGCTGGTGGCCCAGGCCGGGGCCCGGTCCCTGGTGCAGTGGCTGCGCTCGGGCGGCGGCAGCGCGGACAGCACCCAGGAGGTCTCCGACGAGGTCTTCGCCACCGCGCCGGAGGCCCTCGCGCGCTCGATCAGCCTCCAGCAGACGGTGGCGCTGATCAAGGTGACCATCGACGTGGTCGAGGAGCAGGTGTCGCACCTGGCCGCCCCGGGCGAGGAGCAGCAGCTCCGCGAGGCGGTGCTGCGGTTCTCCCGGGAGATCGCCTTCGCCGCCGCCCGGGTGTACGCCCGGGCCGCCGAGTCCCGCGGGTCGTGGGACGCCCGGCTCCAGGCCCTGCTGGTCGACGCGCTGCTGCGCGGCGACTCCCCCGACGTGCTGGCCAGCCGGGCGGCGGCGCTGGGCTGGTCGGACGCGCCGCCGGTGGCGGTGGCGGTGGGTCGCTCCCCCGGCGGGGAGGTGGCCGCCGTGCTGCACACCGTCTACCGGCAGGCCCGCCGCATCGGCGTGGAGGTGATCGGCGGCGTGCACGGCGACCGGCTGGTCATCGTGCTCGGCGGGGCGGCGGACCCGGTGGCCGCCACCGAGAAGCTGCTGCCCGCGTTCGGCGAGGGGCCGGTGGTGGTGGGGCCGGCCGTACCCAGCCTGGACGAGGCGACGGAGTCGGCACGGGCGGCGCTCGCCGGATTCCGCGCCGCGCCGGCCTGGCCGACCGCGCCGCGCCCGGTGTCGGCGGCGGAGCTGCTGCCCGAGCGGGCCCTCGCCGGCGACGCCGAGGCCCGCCGGCGGCTGCGACACGACGTGTACGCGGCGCTGGTGCGCGCCGGCGGCGAGCTGCTGGAGACCCTGGACGCCTTCTTCACCGCGGGCGGGACGCTGGAGAGCGCGGCCCGGTCGCTGTTCGTGCACCCGAACACGGTCCGCTACCGGCTGCGCCGGATCGCCGAGGTGACCGGCTTCTCGCCGCTGTCGCCCCGGGACGCGTTCGCCCTCCAGGTGGCGCTGACCGTCGGCCGGCTCGACCCGGTCGTCCCGGCGGTCACTGCCGTCCCGACCCAGACAATGACCCCAGGCGTCAGGAAAACATCACAGACGGGTGATGACCGCCGTTGATTTTTGTAGGATCCCTCCAAAGGTTCTAGTGCGGTTTGGTCGGTGCCGGCACAGCGCTACCCAGAGGTATCCGGGAGAGTCATAGACGTGCTCGCCGTACTCTCTCCCGGCCAGGGTTCCCAGAAACCCGGCTTCCTGACTCCCTGGCTCGACCTGCCCGGCACCGAGGCCCGCCTGCGGTGGTGGTCCGCGCTCGCCGGGGTCGACCTGGTGCACCTCGGCACCGAGGCCGACGCCGACGAGATCAAGGACACCGCCCGGACGCAGCCGCTGCTGGTCGCGGCGGCCCTGCTCGCCGCCGAGCACCTGCCGATGTACGACGTCGCGGTCACCGCCGGCCACAGTGTCGGCGAACTCGGCGCCGCCGCCCTCGCCGGGGTGCTCCCGGCCGAGGCGGCGATCACCCTCGCCGGGGTACGCGGCCGGGAGATGGCCGCCGCCTGCGCCCTGGAGCCCACCGGGATGGCCGCCGTGCTCGGCGGCGACCCGGACGAGGTGCTCGCCGCGATCACGGCGCACGGGCTGCACCCGGCCAACCGCAACGGTGCCGGCCAGATCGTCGCCGCCGGGGCGCTCGACGCGCTGGACAAGCTCGCCGCCGAGCCGCCCGCGAAGGCCCGGATCACCCGCCTCAAGGTCGCCGGCGCGTTCCACACCCCGTACATGGCCCCGGCCGAGGCCGCGCTGGCCGGCGTGGCCGCCGGGATCACCCCGGCCGAGCCGGCCCGGATCCTGCTGTCCAACCTCGACGGTTCGGCGGTCAACCACGGCCGGGAGATGGTGCAGCGGCTGGTCCGCCAGGTCACCGCGCCGGTCCGCTGGGACCTGTGCATGCGCACGCTGGCCGACCTCGGCGTCACCGGCGTGGTCGAGCTGCCCCCGGCCGGCACCCTGGCCGGGCTGATCAAGCGGGAGCTGAAGGCCACCGGCGGGCCCGAGATCGTCACCCTCAACACCCCCGACGACCTGCCGGCCGCGCGCGACCTGATCGCCCGGCACAGCGGGCTGCGCGGCCACGAGCCGGTGGTCCAGTTCCGGGTGGTGGTCTCCCCCGCCGCCGGGACCTTCGAACCGACCGCCGACCTCGCCGAGGGCGCCGACCTGCGCACCGGCCAGGTGATCGGCCACATCGCGACCCGGCAGGGGCCGGTCGAGGTGACCGCGCACGACAGCGGCCTGCTCACCGAGTGGCTCGCCCACCACGACGACCCGGTCGCGCCGGGCCAACCCCTCGCCCGCATCGGAGGCCACGTATGACCGGCAGTCGGATCCTCGCGATGGGCCACTACCAGCCCTCCCGCATCGTCACCAACGACGACATCGCCCAGCTGGTCGACACCAACGACGAGTGGATCCGGGACCGGGTCGGCATCGTCACCCGGCGGATCGCCGACGGGGAGACGGTGGCCGACATGGCGACCGCCGCCGCCGGCAAGGCGCTGGCCAACTCCGGCCTCACCGCCGCCGACATCGACCTGGTCGTCGTGGCCACCTGCACGTCGGTCGACCGCAGCCCGAACGTGGCCTGCCGGGTCGCCGCCAAGCTGGGCATCGCCGCCCCGGGCGCGTACGACATCAACACCGCCTGCTCCGGCTTCGCGTACGCCCTCGGCACCGTGGACCACGCGATCCGGGCTGGGGCGGCGCGCAACGCGATCGTCGTCGGCGCGGAGAAGCTCTCCGACTTCACCGACTGGACCGACCGCTCCACCTGCATCATCTTCGGCGACGGCGCCGGGGCCGCGGTGGTCACCGCCGCCGCCGAGGGCGAGCCCGCCGGGGTCGGCCCGGTGGTCTGGGGCTCGGTGCCGGAGAAGAGCGACGCGGTACGCATCGAGGGCTGGCGCCCGTACATCGCGCAGGAGGGTCAGGCGGTCTTCCGCTGGGCCACCACCGCGCTGGCGCCGCTCGCCCTGCAGGCCTGCGAGCGGGCCGGGGTCGACCCGTCGGAGCTGGCCGCGTTCGTGCCGCACCAGGCCAACGCCCGGATCATCGACGGCATCGCGAAGCGGCTGAACATCCCGCAGGCGATCATCGCCAAGGACATCGTCGAGTCCGGCAACACCTCGGCGGCGAGCGTGCCGCTGGCCCTGTCCAAGCTGATCGAGCGGCGGGAGGTGCCCTCGGGCGCCCCGGTGCTGCTGTTCGGCTTCGGCGGCGGCCTGACCTACGCCGGTCAGGTCGTCCGCTGCCCCTGAGACCCCCTCCGGCGCGCCAGCGCCGAGGAGTGGCGGCCGGCACGTCGCCGGCCGCCGAGTTACCCCCGATGAGAGGAACCAACCGAAATGACCCGTGACGAGATCACCACCGGCCTCGCCGAGATCCTCGAAGAGGTTGCCGGGGTGAACCCGGACGACGTGGCCGAGGGGAAGTCCTTCACCGACGACCTCGACGTCGACTCGCTCTCCATGGTGGAGGTCGTGGTGGCGGCCGAGGAGAAGTTCGGCGTCAAGATCCCGGACAACGAGGTGCAGAACCTCAAGACCGTCGGCGACGCCGTCACCTACATCGAGGCGCAGTCCTGATATGAGTCGCATCGACGTCGTCGTCACCGGGCTCGGCGCGACCACCCCGCTGGGCGGGGACGTCGCGTCGACCTGGGACGCCATGCTCGCCGGCCGCTCCGGGGTGAGTGCGCTCACCCAGGAGTGGGCCGGGCAGCTGCCGGTCCGCATCGCGGCCCAGCTGGCGGTCGACCCGGCCGGCCTGCTGGACCGGGTCAAGCTCCGCCGGCTCGACCGTTCCGAGGCGATCGCGATCATCGCGGCGCAGCAGGCCTGGGCGGACGCCGGCCTGGCCGACTCCGGGCCCGACCCGGACCGGCTGGGCGTCAGCGTCGGCTCCGGCATCGGCGGCGCGCTGACCCTGCTCGCCCAGGACGACATCCTGGAGGCGTCCGGCCCGCGCCGGGTCTCCCCGCACACCATCCCGATGCTGATGCCCAACGGCCCCGCCGCCTGGGTGGGGCTGGAGCTGGGCGCCCGGGCGGGCGTCCACTCGGTGGCCAGCGCCTGCGCGACCGGCGCGGAGGCCATCGCGCTCGGCATGGACATGATCCGTGCCGGCCGGGCCGACGTGGTGGTGGCCGGCGGCACCGAGGCGGTCATCCACCAGCTGCCGATCGCCGGGTTCAGCTCGATGCGGGCCATGTCGACCCGCAACGACGAGCCGGAGCGGGCCTCCCGCCCCTGGGACAAGGGCCGCGACGGGTTCGTGCTCGGCGAGGGCGCCGGCATCCTGGTGCTGGAGCGGGCCGAGCACGCGGCCGCCCGGGGCGCCCGGGTGTACGCGCGGCTGGCCGGTTCGGGCATCACCTCCGACGGCTACGACATCGTCCAGCCGCACCCGGACGGTGCCGGCGCGATCCGGGCCATCGCCAAGGCGATCGCCGACGCGGACGTGGCGAAGTCCGACATCGTGCACGTCAACGCGCACGCCACCTCGACCCCGGTCGGGGACATCGCCGAGATCAAGGCGCTGCACGAGGCGCTCGGCGACCACCCGGTGCTGACCGCCACCAAGTCCATGTCCGGTCACCTGCTGGGCGCGGCGGGCGCGCTGGAGTCGATCGCCACGATCCTGGCGATCCGCGACGGTGTCGTACCCCCGACGATCAACCTCGATGACCCGGACGACGGCCTCACTCTGGAGGTGGCCGCCAACAAGGCGCGCCACATGGACATCCCCGCCGCGCTGAACAACTCGTTCGGCTTCGGCGGACACAACGTGGCTCTCGTCTTCACGCGGGCCTGAGACCACAGCCTTGGAGGCTCACGTGACCACCACCGCCGTTGGTGCGGACACATCCACCGTGGACTACCGGGATCCGGAGCTGCGCCTCCGGGCCCTGTTCGACGCCGGTTCGCTGCGCCTGCTGGCACCCCGGGACACCTCCGGCGTCCTCTGGGCGCGGGGTGAGATCGACGGCACGCCGGCGATCGCGTACGCCACGGACGCCACGAAGATGGGCGGCGCGATGGGCACCGAGGGGTGCCGGCACATCGTCGACGCGATCGACACCGCCGTCCGAGAGCGGGTGCCGGTGCTCGGCCTCTGGCACTCCGGCGGCGCCCGGCTGGCCGAGGGCGTGGTCGCGCTCGACGCCGTCGGGCAGGTCTTCGCCGCCATGGTGCGCGCCTCCGGCCGGGTGCCGCAGATCTCGGTGGTGCTCGGTCCGGCGGCCGGTGGCGCGGCGTACGGGCCGGCGCTGACCGACATCGTGGTGATGAGCGGCGCCGGGCGGATCTTCGTCACCGGTCCCGAGGTGGTCCGCAGCGTCACCGGCGAGCAGGTCGACATGGAGCGGCTCGGCGGCCCCGAGCCGCACGGCCGGCGCTCCGGCGTGGTGCACGTGACCTGCGCCGACGACGAGGCGGCGATGGTCGAGTCGCGCAAGCTCGCCGCGCTGCTCGGCCGCCAGGGCCGGCTTTCCCCCGACGACGTGGCGACCGGCGTCGAGGACGGGCACGACCTGATGGCGAAGATGCCGGCCGAGACCAACCGGGCGTACGACGTCAAGCCGGTGGTCAAGGCGCTGCTGGACGCCCCGGGCGTGGAGCTGCACGCCAAGTGGGCGCCGAACGTGGTCACCACGCTCGGCCGGTTCGCCGGCCGGACGGTCGGCGTGATCGCCAACAACCCGCTGCGGCTGGGTGGTTGCCTCGACGCGTCCAGCGCCGAGAAGGCGGCCCGCTTCGTGCGGATGTGCGACTCGCTCGGGGTGCCGCTGATCGTGCTGGTCGACGTGCCCGGTTACCTGCCCGGCCTGGGCCAGGAGTGGGACGGCGTGGTCCGGCGCGGGGCGAAGCTGCTGCACGCCTTCGCCGAGGCGGTGGTGCCGCGGGTGACGCTGGTGACCCGCAAGGCGTACGGCGGGGCGTACATCGCGATGAACTCCCGCTCGCTCGGCGCGACCGCGGTCTTCGCCTGGCCGAACGCGGAGGTCGCGGTGATGGGCGCCAGCGCGGCGGTCAACATCCTGCACCGCAAGAAGCTCGCCGCCGCCCCGGCGGAGGAGCGCGAGACGCTGCGCGCGCAGCTGATCGAGGAGCAGACCCGGGTCGCCGGCGGGGTGAACCGGGCGCTGGAGATCGGCGTGGTGGACGACGTCATCAAGCCGGAGGAGACCCGGCGCCGGATCGCCGAGGCGCTCGCCGGGGCGCCCGCCGCGCGGGGCGCGCACGGCAACATCCCGCTGTAGCACCGGTCGTACCAGTCAGGGTCCGCGCCTTACCCGGGTGCGGGCCCTGACCGCGTCTCAGCCCCGGTTGCGCGGGTGCTGCCGGGCGGTCCGCTCGTTGCCCCGGCGGTAGTTGCCGGTCCACCGGGCCATCACCAGCTGCGGATCCTCGCGCACCTCGGCGAGGAACCGCGCGGCCCGATCGCCGCGCAGCGTGCCGACCGGCCGGCCGTGGTGACTGAGCACCACCGATCCGTCCGCCCGCTGAACGTAGTCGAATCCCCGCGCCGGCTGTCCCATCACCGGGCAGGCTGCCAGGGCCGGGCCGGCCACGCACCCGATTTCCCGGCCGACCGGCGGACCCGGCGGGACGGCGGGAGCGGGCAGACCCGCCGGTCACCAGGCGCCGACTCTCCCCCGGCCGCCTCGGGCAACTCCCGGATGCGGTCCCGGACCGGGCGGCTAGGGTGAGGACCGCCGAACCCGCAAGGAGCACGCCGTGGAAGCGACGGAGATCCGCAAGCTCGCCGCGCTCGAGGACACCCACTGGTGGTACCGCGAGCGGCGTGCCCTGCTGGCCCGGTCGCTGCGCCGGCTGGCCGCCGCCGGGGCACGTCCCGGCCGGGCGCTGGACGTCGGCGCGGCCGGCGGCGGCAACACCCGGGTGCTGCGGGCGCACGGGTGGCGCCCGCTGGCCCTGGAGTACAGCGCCGACGGCGCCGGGGTGGCCCGGGAACGCGGGCTCGACGTGATCCGGGCCGACGCCCGGCACCTGCCCGTCGGATCGGCGAGCCTCGGCCTGGTGGTCGCCTTCGACATCCTCGAACACTTCGACGAGGACCACCTGGCCGCCGCCGAGATCCGCCGTACGCTGCGCCCCGGCGGGACGGCCCTGATCGCGGTGCCCTGCGACATGGCGCTCTGGTCGGCGCACGACGTGGCGGTCGGGCACGTCCGCCGCTACGACCGGGAGTCGCTGCGGGCGGTGGTGGAGAAGGCCGGCCTGGTGGTCGACGAGCTGTGGAGCTGGAACGTGCTGCTCCGCCCGGTCGCCGCCTGGCGGCGCCGCACCTCCACCGGCAGCGACCTGGGCGACCTGCACCCGCTGGTCAACCTGGGGCTGCGCACGGTCGTCACCGCCGAGCGGTACCTGCCGGTGCGGTCGCTGCCCGGGGTCTCGCTGATGCTGCGCGCCCACCGCCCGACCTGAACCGTCCACCCCGCAAGGGGTCCCGTCCGCTAGCATCGGCCGGCCGTCGCATCGACGGCACGAGATCCGACGGGGGACCTGACAGATGATCCGACGGGTGGCCGTACTGGCCGCGCTCACCCTGACCGTGGCGACCGGCTGCGCCGAGGACGCGACGGAACCCGCCGTGGCGCCGTCGCCGTCGCCGTCGGCCAGCCCGACCGCCTCGCCGATCGCGGCCGGTGCACCCTGGTACGACGAGGTCGCCCCGGCCGCCGCCGGCACCACGGTCGGCCCGGAGGGCAGCACCTGCCCGCTGCCGATCACCTTCTCGGTGCCGGCGGAGTGGAAGGTCAAGGCGGTCACCTCCGGCAAGGACTTCCAGATCGGACCGGCGGTGCCGCTCTGCGAGATCGACGCGAAGCCGGCCGGGCACATCGGCTTCCTGCGGGTCTGGCGGGTCGAGGGGGCGACGCCCCGGACGCCGCAGATCACCCTGGACAAGTTCATCGACGACTACGGCTCGGCCACGGAGCGGCAGTACCGGCGCACCAAGGCCGGCCCGCTGGACTCGTTCGAGGCGACCTGGACCGGTGACGACGGACGGAAGCGGGCGATCCTGGTGTCCAGCCTCTACGGCAAGATCCTGGTCACCCTCGGCGGGGCGGACGACGAGGAGTTCACCGCGATGCTCCCGGCGTACCAGCTGGCCAAGTCGAGCACCAACCTGCCGAAGTGACCGCCGGGCGCCCGGCCCGCCACCGGCGGGCCGGGCGTCAACGCAGGCGGTAGACGGCCATCCGCGCGTTCTCGTGGCGCAGGTCGGCCAGCTCGGCCAGGTCCGGGGACTCCGGGTCGACCGTGCGGTCGACCACCAGCCAGCGCACGCCGTACCGGTCGCGCAGCTCGGCCAGGCCGGCGGCGGTGGGCGCGGTGAACGCGGCGTCGTTGGCGCGCAGCCGCTCGGCGTCCCAGAACGGGGCGTACGGGCCTTCGGGCCGGCCCACCATCCGGGGCGCGAACGCCCAGCCCTCCACCAGCACCGGCCGCTCGGCGTAGCCGCTGAGCCAGAACGAGCGGGCGTCGCACCAGCCGCTCACCACCACCCGGCAGTGCACGTTGGTCGCCAGCACGTCCTCCGGCGCGCTGTGCGCGCGCACCCAGCGGGCCGCCTGCACCCGGGACGCCGGCATCCGCTCCACCGCGTACGCCCCGCCGTTGGTGAAGTACCGGGCCGCGGCCGCGTCGAGCACCAGGCCCGGCGCGCCGGCCACCAGCACGGCGGTGAGCAGCACCACCGGGCCCCGGCCGGCCAGGCCGGGCCAGCGGTCGACCAGCCCCGGCCAGAGCAGGGCCACCAGGACGACCGGCACCAGCAGGGCCGCCGCCCAGCAGAGCAGCGGCAGCACCGCGGCGTACGGCCGCTCGGGCGGCACGATCGCCGGGAAGCGCAACTGGTACGCGGTCAGCGCCAGCGCGAGGCTCGCCGCGCCGACGCCGAGCAGCACCCGTCCGCGGGTGGTGAGCGCGGCCCGGTCCAGCAGCTCGACGAAGCCCCAGGCGGACAGCAGCACCCCGAAGGCGAAGCCGGTCCGGGTGAAGTACTGGTTGCTGCTGCCCGGGTGGGCGACAAGCAGGTAGACCGCGGGGCCGGCCAGCGCCCCGCCGAGCAGGAAGACCTGCGCCGGCTCCAGTCGCCACCGGCGCAGCCTCAGCAGCGCCAGCACGCCGGCGAGACGGAGCTGGAGGTTGAGCAGGAAGGCGACCAGGACCCCGGCCCAGAGCAGCGCGGTCACCGGGCCGGAGTGCCCCTCGCCGACGTACGGGCGCAGCCCGGAGAAGGGCTCCACGGTCACGCCGTGGCTCTCGAAGGCGAAGAGGACGGCGGTGGCGAACACCTGCGCCGCCAGGGCCAGCCCCGCCGCGACGAGCACCGCCCGGGGCGGTCGCCGCCGGGTCACCAGCAGCACCGCGACGGTGAACGCCAGCGCGGCCAGCACCACCGGCACCGAGCTGGCCTTGGCCCCGGTGGAGGCGGCGAGCAGCAGGACCGCCAGCACCCAGGCGCCCCGACCCACCGGCGGGACCGTGCTGTCCCGGGCCCGGCCGACGATCTCGGCCAGCACGGCGATCAGCGGCAGCAGCAGCACCCAGCTGTACGTCATCGACGGGCTGCCCCAGACGATGAAGGTGACCTGGCTACCGAAGAGCTGCCGCAGCCCGTTCTCGAAGCCGAACTCCCCGACGGTGAACATCAGTCCGGCGGCGACCACGCCGGCGTACGGCCGGCCGGTGACCCGCCAGCCGACCACCGCGACCAGCACGGCGGCGAGCGCGCAGAGCGCCGGCACGGCGAGCCGGAAGAAGACGGTGGGCAGGTCGACGCCGCTGACCAGGCTGGCCGCCGCGAGGTGGGCGAAGCCGAACCAGTGGTAGTGCAGCGGCTCGCCGGCCACCTGGGGGATCTCCGGGGGCACCTGGTGGGTGGCCGCGCCGGCCAGCGAGAGCTGGAACGCCAGGTCGATGTACTGGGCCTGTCCCTCGTCGGTGGGCAGCACCGGGTTGACCCGCAGGAACGACTCGCTGAGGTAGAGGGTGAACCCGGCGACCACCCCGGCGAGGGACCAGGCCCAGCCGGTCGGCACCGGGGTCGTCCCGCCGGCCCGCCAGTGCCGGCGCAGCCGGGGCACGGCGGCGTACGGCAGCAGCACCGCCACCGGCCAGAGCCGCAGCCAGCCCGGCAGGCCGGCGGCGGTGCAGGCGGCCCAGGCGACCAGCTCCAGCACCAGCCCGAGGGCGCTGCCCATCGCCACGTCCTCGACCAGGGTGTGCGGCCGGCGGCGCAGCGTGCGCCAGAGCAGCGTGCCGGGCAGCGCCACGGCGAGCGCGGCGTAGAGGGTGTAGCGGAGCAGATCCGGCGCGGGGGTGCCGGCGGCGAGCAGGGTGACCGCGACGAAGGCGTACCCGGACAGGGCCGGCGCGAAGCGGGCCGGGGCCGGCCGGCGGCGCGGCGCGGCGGCGGCGCGGGCGGCGTCGCCGGTGGCGAGGGCGGTCACCGCAGGCTGTCGGCCAGCTCGCCCGCGCCCGCCGGACCCGCGGCGTCCACTCCGGCCGCCGGGCCGTCGGGGCCGTCGGCGCTGTCGGCGCTGTCGGCGCTGTCGGGGCTGTCGGGGCTGTCGGCGCTGTCGGCGGCGACGAAGTACGCCGGCCGGCCCTGCACGGCGGTGTAGATCCGGGCCACGTACTCGCCGAGCAGGCCGAGGCAGAGCAGTTGCACCGCGCCGAGGAAGAGCACCGCCACGTAGAGCGAGGGCCAGCCGGAGACGGTGGACCCGGCCAGCCAGGCAAGGACGGCCACCACCACCAGCACCCCGCAGACCGCCACCCCGGCCAGCCCGAGCCAGGTGGCGAAGCGCAGCGGCGCGGCGGAGAAGCTGGTGACGCTCTCGGCGGCCAGCCCGGCCATCCGGGACAGCGGGTACTTCGTCCGCCCGGCGGCCCGCTCGTCGCGCTGGTAGCTGACCTCGCCGCTGGGGAAGCCGAGCCAGGGCACCACCAGCCGCAGCACCGGGCTGCGCTCGGGCAGCTCCCGCAGCGCCTCGACGGCGGCGCGGCTGAGCAGCCGGAAGTCGCCGGCCTGGGCGGGCACCTGCTTGCCGACCAGGCGGCGCATCAGCCGGTAGTAGCCGGCCGCGGTCCACCGCTTGAACGCGCTGTCGGTGCGGCGGTCGGCCCGGACGCCGTAGACGATGTCGAGGTCGTCGGCGCGGGCGAGGCGGAGCATCTCGACGATCGTCTCCGGCGGGTCCTGGAGGTCGGCGTCGATGCTGACCACGTACCGGCCACGGGCCCGGAGCACCCCGGCGACCAGGGCCGCCTGGTGGCCGCTGTTGCGGCGCAGCCGCAGCACCCGCAGCTGGGGCCAGCCGGCGCGCAGCGCGGCCAGCCCGGCCCCGGTGCCGTCGGTGCTGCCGTCGTCGACGGCCACCACCTCGTACGCCTCGCCGAGGCCGTCGAGGACCGCGCGCAGCCGCCGGGCGAACAGCGGCAGGACGCTCTCCTCGTCGAACATCGGCACCACCACCGAGAGGGCCGGCTCCGGTCGCGTCACGGCGCTCACCCCCTCCCGCGCGTCTTTCCCCTGGTGGACCACCGCACGCTATCAGCCGGACGGGGACCGTCCGGGCCGGTCGCGGGGGACCTCAGGCCGCGCAGGTGGTGGCCGGCAGCCCCGGCACCCGCACCGGCGACCGGCCGCCCGGCCGCTGCCGGCCGGCGAGCACGTCGGCGAGGGCGGTCATCGAGGTACGGCTGGAGGAGTAGGTGGCCAGCAGGGTCGGCGACTTCGCCTTCTCCAGCACGTACGGGGTGTCCATGGCCACCGTCACCGCCGCGTCGGCGCTCAGGTCGTCCGCGCCGTCGCCGTAGCCGACCAGGTGCACCTTGGTGCCGCCGCTCGGCGCCACCGGCACCCCGGCCGCGGTGAGCGCCTCGGTCAGCGCGGCCCGGGTGTGGTCCCGGCCGGCGGAGGAGGTGACGGTCACCGGGCCCCGGACCGGGGCGCCGCAGGAGCCGCGCAGCACGGTCACCGCCGCCGCCGCGAGGTCCTTGGCCGCCTTGCGGTGCTCGGCGCTGTTCAGCGTGGACATCGCCGGGGCGGGCCGGTCGGCGAGCTGGAACTTCATGGTCAGCACCCGGGTGGCCGCCTCGACCAGCCGGGGCCGGGGCAGCGACCCGTCGCGCAGCGCGGCCAGCAGCCCGTCGTACGCCTGGCCGACGTGCGGGGTCATCAGGATCAGGTCGTTGCCGGCCAGCAGCGCCCGGACCGCGGCCTCACCCGGCGCCCAGCGCTTGGCCGGCGCCATGTTCATCCCGTCGGTGATCACCACGCCCCGGAAGCCGAGCTGCCCGCGCAGCACGTCGGTGAGGAGCTTGCGGGAGAAGGTGGCCGGGGTGCCCGGGTCGACCGCCTTGACGTCGAGGTGGGCCGACATCACCGCCATCGCCCCGGCGTCGATGCCGGCGGTGAACGGCGGGAATGCGGTGGCGTCGAGTTCCTTGCGCGGCTGGCCGATCACCGGCAGGTCCTTGTGCGAGTCGGCGGCGCTGAGCCCGTGGCCCGGGAAGTGCTTGACGCTGGCCGCGACGCCGGCGCTCTGCAGGCCCTTCACCGCGCCGGCGACCTGGGCGGACGCCCGCTTCGGGTCGGCGCCGAAGGAGCGGGAGCCGATCACCGTGCTGCGGGTGGCCAGCACGTCGGCGACCGGGGCGAAATCCAGGTTGATCCCCATCGCGGCCAGCTCGGCACCGGCGGCCCGCCAGGCGGCCTCGGTCAGCGCCGGGTCGTCGGCCGCCCCGGCGGCCAGCGCGCTGGGCAGGGTGGTAACCCCGTCGGTGATCCGGGTCACCACGCCGTACTCCTGGTCGGTGCCGATCAGGAAGGGCGCCGCCCCGGCGGGGAGCTTCGCCGCGGCGCCGCGCAGCCCGGTGGTGAGGTCGCGCACCTGGGCCGGGTTGTCGACGTTGGTGGTGGCCTGGTTGCCGGAGGTCGGGTCGTCGGCGCTGAAGCCGACCAGGATCACCCCGCCGAGGCGGTACTTCGCGACCATCTCCGCGGGGGTGTCGACCCCGGCGAGGGTCCTGTTGCCGGCGGCCGAGGCGGCGGTGACCTCGGTGGCGGAGCTGCCGTACGCGTAGGGCATCAGCACCTGGCCGACCAGGTCCTCGTCGGCGAGCGTGCCGACCAGCGCGGCGGCCCGGGCGGCCGGGTCGGCCGCCGGGGTGCCGGCCGGGCCGGGCGTGGCGGAGGCCGACGGGCTGGGCGCCGGGCGCGGTCGTTCCGGCTCCGCCGAGCACCCGGAGACGAGCAGCGCGGTCAGGGCGGCGAGGGCGACGCCGGCACGTCGCGGAGAGGTCGGCACGCGGCCCATCAAACCCGGTGCCGACTCGTGGCGGCAACCGGAGCCGGGCGGCCGGCCGGTGGGGTGTGCCGGTCCCCCACCGGGTGTCCGGGTGCGCCGCCCGGGCTCAGCCGACCCGGGTGAGCAGCGTCACCGGGGCGCCGTCCCCGGCGTACCGGTAGGGCTCCAGCTCGGCGTCCCAGGCGGTGCCGAGCGCCTTGTCCAGGGCGTGCGCCAGCGCCTCCGGGGCGCGGGCGGTCGCCATGATGCTGCGCAGGCGGTCCTCGCCGAGCTGGATGTCGCCGGCCGCGCCGACGGTGGCGCGGAACAGGCCACGGCCGGGGACGTACATGAAGCGCTCACCGTCGGCGCCCGGACTGGGCTCCTCGGTGACCTCGAAACGGATCATGGGCCACTGCCGGAGGGCAGCAGCCAGTTCGGCGCCCGTCCCCGGGCTACCGGTCCACCCGCATTCGGCCCGGCGGGCGCCGGGATCGACGGGCTGGCCCGTCCACTGCAGGTTGACCGGCGCGGCGAGGACGCGCGCGATCGCCCACTCGACGTGCGAGCACACGGCGAGCGGGGTCGAGTGGACGTATACGACGCCACGCGTTGGCACGGTGACCTCCCGGAGACCGAGGTGCGTCTTCCCCTACGACCTCGACCACCCGAGTGGTTCCTGCAACACATGATGACTGTGTGACGGATGGTGCGCCAGCGAATCGGAAAATTCGCCGGGGGGAAATACCCGGACCGGTGACCCGGTTGTGCTCTCCGGACAGGCACGGTGGCCGACCAGGCATCGTGTTCGTGTACAGTTCTCTGGGCGGTTCTGCGCCGTCGTACATCTT
This sequence comes from Micromonospora palomenae, assembly GCF_007829925.1. Taxonomy (NCBI): domain Bacteria; kingdom Bacillati; phylum Actinomycetota; class Actinomycetes; order Micromonosporales; family Micromonosporaceae; genus Micromonospora; species Micromonospora palomenae. The sequence continues at coordinate 742,153 of NZ_VIXA01000003.1, read as the reverse complement.
CGCGGGCCGAGGCTCATCCGGGCGTCTCCCGCATTCAGCCCCCGGACGTTTTCCGTCCTCCCGTACGTCTTGCAAGGAGTACCTCCGTGGCGAGCAACACCTCTAAGACCGCGCGCGCGTCAGTCCGGGCCGGCCAGGCTGGCCAGGGTGGCGCCCTCAGCGTGCTGGGCGAGTTCAAGTACCTCATCCCGCTCAACGGCGGCAAGCACGCCTACGTGCGGAACCTGACCAACGGCAAGACCGCGCACCTGCGCACCGACTCGGACGCCTTCGTCGAGGAGATCCGGGTGCTGGCCGCCGCCGGCCACGCCGCCAAGATCCGCGCCGAGATCAACAACCTCGCCGCCACCCACCCGGGCGACGGCTGGGACAAGACCGAGAAGCGCCTCGTCGAGGCCGGCGTCTTCGAGGGCTGAGCCCTCCCCCCAAGCGCCACCTGGAACCGCCCGTCGGGTCACCCCGGCGGGCGGTTCCGTCTTTTCCCGGGTCCGGCGGCATCCCCGCCGCCCTCGCCCCGGTTTGCGGCGGGTCGGGGTGTCCCGCCGCCGGGACACCCCGACCCGCCGCATCTCGCGTGGATCGTGAAGGGCCGGGACCGGCGGGCCGGGTCAGCGGTCGAGGAGGGTGACCTCGCCGGTGGCCAGGTCGTAGACCGCGCCGACGACGTCCACCCGACCCTCGGCGACCGGCCCGGTGAGCAGGGCGTCGGCGCGCAGCGTGGCCACCGTGCGCAGCACGTGCCGGCGTACCGCCATCGGGTGCACCCGCGCGTCGTCCGCCCCCACCTCGGTCACCGCCGGGGCGATCTGGTCCACCAGGTACGCCAGCGAGCCGCCCGGCCGCTCCCCGGTGCGCAGGGTGTCCACCGCCGAGGCGACCGCCCCGCACCGCTCGTGGCCGAGCACCATCACCAGCGGCACCCCGAGCTGGCCCACCACGTACTCGATGGAGCCGCAGACCGCCCGGTCCAGCACGTGCGCGCCGGTGCGGATCACGCAGATCGACCCGAAGGTCTGGTCGAAGATCGCCTCCAGCGGCACCCGCGAGTCGATGCAGCCGAGCAGCACCGCGTACGGCTGCTGGTCGCCGGAGGCGACGGCCGCGGCGGCGGTGACGTCGTGGCCGTGCACCGGCTGCCCGCTGACGAAGCGGCGGTTGCCGGTCAGCAGCTCGGCCAGCGCGGCCCGGGGCGTCCGCGCCGCCCCCGCGTTCGACCCGGTCATGTCCCCAGCCTGGTCACGGATCCGGCCTGGCGGGGCGGGATGCGAATCTTCTCACCACCACGGTTGGCGTGGTGTCATGACGGGTAGCCGGTGTTACCGCCGGGTCACCCCGGTACGAGGGGGACCGGACGGCCCGGGGAGGTCACGATGTCGGAGCAGCAGCAGGTACGGCTTCCCGACGGCGTGCGCCTGCACGTGGAGGTGACCGGGTCGGCGGACGCCGAGGTCACCGTGATCATGCTGCACGGCTGGACGCTGGACGGGCGGGCCTGGCACCGGCAGCTCGCCGACCTGATGGCCCGTTTCGGCCGGCGGGTCCGGGTGGTGACCTACGACGCCCGCGGGCACGGCCGGTCCAGCTGCATGGCCCTGCGCACGGCGACCCTGGCCCAGCTCGGCGACGACCTCGCCGCGGTGCTCGACGCCGTGGCCCCGACCGGCAGGGTCGTGCTGGTCGGCCACTCGATGGGCGGGATGACCGTGATGGAGTACGCCCACCGCCACCCCGTGCACTTCGCCGCCCGGACCGCCGGGCTGGTCTTCGTCTCGACCACCGCCGAGGGGCACACGCACACGGTGTACGGGCTGTCGCCGCGCATCGCCCGGCTGATCCGGATCGCCGAGACCACCGGCGCCGGGGTGCTGGCCCGCTGCGGCTCCTGGCGCCCGCCGCGGGCGCTGCTGCGCGCGCTGCGGCCGAGCATCCGCTGGATGCTCTTCGGCGACCGCTGCGACCCGTCCGACATCCGCCTGGTCACCTCGGCGGTGGCCCGCGCCTCGCTGCGCTCGATCGGCGGGTTCCGCGCCTCGATCGGCGCCCAGCACCGGCTGGAGACGCTGACCGAGCTGGCCCATCTGCCGGCGGCGGCGCTGGTCGGCGACCGGGACCGGCTCACCCCGCCGCCCTGCGCGGAGTCGATCGCCGCCGCGCTGCCGGTGACCGAGCTGACCGTCTGCCCCGGCGCCGGACACATGCTGATGATGGAGCGGCCGGACGAGGTGAACGCCGCGCTGGCCGGGGTGCTGGACCGGGTGCTGGCCGGCGCGCCGGAGATCGGCGCGACCGAGACCGGCGCCACGGAGATCCGCCCGACCGGGCCGACGACGACGGGCGCGACGGAGCCGATTCCGGCCGGCTGAGCGGCCCGTGGAGGGTGGCGGAGGTCGCGGGACGCGGCATGGCCGCGAAGGGGGGTGGCAGGCTGCCCGTACCCTCATTCCGCCTGGCGTGCGCCCGCGCCCGGCCGCCGCCGTCGCACAGGAGCCGTCACGTTGACCGACCAGACCACCCTGGAGCAGGAGATCGCCGCCGAGCAGCGGCATCTCGACCGGGTGTACGCCCGCCTGGCCGAACTGCGCCGCTCCGCGGCGCAGGCCGAGAAGGAGGGCTACCGGCTGGCCCGGGTGGGCAACTTCGGCGCGCTGGTCGAGCGGGACGCGATGGTGTTCCACGCCGCCCAGCGGCGGTACGTGCTGGACGCCGAGCACGAGGGGCTGGTCTTCGGCCGGCTCGACCTGCGGACCGGCCAGGTGCTGCACGTGGGCCGGCTCGGCGTACGGGGCGAGAACGCCGAGACGCTGGTCGTGGACTGGCGCGCCCCGGCCGCCGCCGCGTTCTACCAGGCGACCCCGGCCGAGCCGCTGGGCGTGGTGCGGCGGCGCACCATCCAGTCGTCGGCCGAGAAGGTCACCCGGATCGAGGACGACCTGCTCGACCCGGAGTCGGCGCCGGCCGAGATGACGGTGGTCGGTGACGGGGCCCTGCTGGCGACCCTGTCCCGGGCGACCGGCCGGGGGATGCGCGACATCGTGGCCACCATCCAGCGGGAGCAGGACGAGGCGATCCGCTCCCCGGGCTCCGGGGTCACCATCGTCTCCGGCGGCCCGGGCACCGGCAAGACGGCGGTCGCGCTGCACCGGGCCGCGTACCTGCTCTATTCCGACCGCAGCCGGTACGCCGGCGGCGGCATCCTGGTGGTCGGCCCGTCCTCGGTCTTCGTGGAGTACATCGCCTCGGTGCTGCCCTCGCTCGGCGAGGAGACCGCCACGCTGCACTCGCTGGGCTCGCTCTTCCCGGGCATGTCGGCGACCCGGACCGACCCGCCGGAGGTGGCGGCGGTGAAGGGCTCGCTGCGGATGCGCAAGGTGCTGGAGCGCGCGGTGCGCGACGCGGTGCCGGGCGGGCCGGACGAGCTGCGCCTGCTCTACCGGGGCGAGCTGCTCCGGCTGGAGCGCCGCGAGCTGGACGGCGTCCGGGACCGGGCGCTGTCCCGGGGCGCCCGGCGCAACGAGGTACGGCGGGTCGCCTTCGACGCGGTGCTCGCGGCGCTGTACGCCCAGGCCCGCCGGCTGGCCGTCACCCGGCTGCCGGAGCAGCGCGCCTTCGAGGACGAGATCATCGACCGGCCGGAGTTCCGCGAGTTCCTCAAGGCGTGGTGGCCCCGGCTGCACCCGCGGCACGTGCTGGGCTGGCTGGCCCGGCCGGAGCGGCTGCGCCGGTACGCCGGCGGCATCCTGTCCCGGGCGGAGACCGCGCTGCTGGTCGAGGCGTACCGGGCGCTGGACGCGCAGGGGCTGACGGTGGCCGACATCGCCCTGCTCGACGAGCTGGACGCACTGCTGGGCAAGCCGGTGCGGCCGGCCCGGGCCAAGCGCGACCCGTACCAGCTGGCCGGCGGCGTGCGCGAGCTGAGCACGTTCGCCGACCGGCAGCGGGCCGCCCGGGCGGCGGCGCGGGAACGTCCGGAGGACTACCGCGACTACGCGCACGTGGTGGTGGACGAATCGCAGGACGTCTCGCCGATGCAGTGGCGGATGATCGGCCGGCGCGGCCGGCTCGCCTCCTGGACGGTGGTGGGCGACCCGGCGCAGACCGCCTGGACCGGTGACCCGCAGGAGCTGGACCGGGCCCGGGACCAGGCGCTGGGCCGGCGCCGGCGGCACCGCTTCGCGCTGACCACGAACTACCGCAACTCGGCGGAGATCTTCGCGGTGGCGGCGGCGGAGATCCGCCGGCTCTACCCGGACCTGGAGCTACCGACGGCGGTCCGCTCCACCGGCGTGGAGCCGATCGCGCTGACCGTCGCCGCCGACCGGCTGCCGGCGGCGACCGTGCAGGCCGTGGACGCGCTGCTCACCGAGGTGGAGGGCACGGTCGGCGTGATCACGCCGGTGCCGCGCCGCGACGAGGTGGCCGGCTGGCTGGGCGGCCGCGGCGGCTCCCGGCTCCAGGTGGTGACCAGCCTCCAGGCCAAGGGCATGGAGTACGACGGCGTCGTGCTCATCGCCCCGAGCGAGATCCGGGCCGACCCCGGCTCGGGCGTGCGCACCCTCTACGTCGCCCTCTCCCGCGCCACCCAGCGCCTCACCACCATCGACCCCACCCCCTGACCCCCGCCCCGGGGTCGGGCACTTCCGGAGAAGGAGTGGCTGTTCCGGGCGCGGAGGCCGCTCGTTCTCTGAAGGTGGGGGATGCGTGCGGGGTCAGTTGCATACATAGCGATGTGAGCATAGATTGGGTTCGGGCCGCCGGGGCGACGGAGGGTGTGGGCGTGGGCGCAGGTCATGACCACCACGGGTCGGTCGCGAACGCGGCGCACCGCCACCGCGGGCGGCTCTGGGCGGCCTTCGCGCTGCTCGCCGCGCTGATGGTGGTCGAGGCCGTCGCCGCGTTCGGCACCGGCTCGCTGGCCCTGCTCTCCGACGCCGGGCACATGTTCACCGACGTGCTCGGCATCGGCATGGCGCTGGCCGCCATCACCGCCACCCGGCACGGCGACCGGGACCCGCAGCGCACCTTCGGGCTCTACCGGCTGGAGGTGCTGGCCGCGCTCGCCAACGCCGTCCTGCTCAGCGGGGTGGCGATCTACGTGCTGATCGAGGCGGTCCGCCGGTTCGGCGACCCGCCGGAGGTGCGGACCGGGCCGATGCTGGCGGTGGCGGTGCTCGGCCTGCTGGCCAACCTCGTCGCGTTCGCGCTGCTGCGCGAGGGGGCGCAGGAGAGCATCAATCTGCGCGGGGCGTACCTGGAGGTGCTCGGCGACCTGCTCGGCTCGCTGGGCGTGATCGGGGCCGCGCTGCTCATCGCCGGCACCGGCTGGTGGTGGGCCGACCCGGCGGTGGCGGTCGCGATCGGCCTGTTCATCCTCCCCCGCACCTGGCGACTCGGCCGGGCGGCGGTGCGCATCCTGGTCCAGGCCGCCCCGGAGCATCTGCAGGTGACCGCCGTGCACGACCGGCTGACCGCCGTCCCCGGCGTCGCCGAGGTGCACGACCTGCACGTCTGGACGCTCACCTCCGGCATGGAGGTCGCCTCCGCCCACCTCACCATGGTCCCCGGCGCCGAGGTCGGCACGGTGCTGGCCGCCGCCCGCACCGCCCTGCACGAGGACTTCCACATCGAGCACGCCACCCTCCAGATCGAGCCGGGGGCCGCACCCGGCGCCTGCGGGCAGGTCGAGTGGTGACGAAATCGGACACCTATTGTCCCGTTGTGTCACCTACACCAGGATTCACTCCAGTACCCTCAGTCACGAAACGGGCGGGTGTCACACCCGTACCGGTAGGCTCGGTCCCGGCCTCCGCCAGGCGGCACCCTCCGGTGCCGGCGGTGGCCGCCGCCTAATCGCCTGCCAGGGCGAGCCGGGGAACCATGTTCGTGGGGTGCATCCGCGTCAGCGGTAGGGATCTTCCGTCCCGAACCCGTCAGCTAACCCGGTCGGCGGCTGACGGAAGGACATGTGCATGCACGTACGACGTACCACCGCACGGCTGGCGGCCGCGGTCGTCGCGACGCTCGCCCTCGGGGTGTCGTCCGCGCCGGTCCCGGCGACCGCCGCTCCCCCCGCCACCCGGCTCGCCGCCCCCGGCGACCCCGAGGGCGGCACCCCCGCGCTGCGCGCCCAGCTCGACGCGGCCAGCAAGGGCTGGATCGACGCCAAGGCCGCGCTGGAACGCTCCACCAAGCGGCAGCAGGAGCTCGGCAACCAGCTCAAGACCATCGAGTCGGAGCTGACCGTCCGGCAGGGCAAGGTCGGCGAGATCGCCGGCGTGGCGTACCGGACCGGGCGGCTCGGGCCGGTGTCGGCGCTGCTGAACAGCTCCAGCCCTGAAGGCTTCCTGGACCGGGCGGCGGCGCTGGAGACGGTCGCCTCCAACGAGGACCGGGAGCTGCGCAGCCTGATCCAGACCCGCGACGACGCCACCCGCACCCGGGCCGCGCTCGACAAGGAGATCGTCGAGGAGCGCAAGCAGGTCGCGGTGATGGCCAAGCGCAAGGAGCAGGCCGAACGGGCCCTGGCGGTGGCCGCCGCCGACAAGCCCGCCGTCAGCACCGGGGGCGGCTCCAACGCCGGCACCTCCACCGCCAACGCCCGGCCGGCGCCGCGCAACCCCGACGGGTCCTGGCCCTCGGAGTCGTGCAGCGTCAACGACCCGACCCCGGCCAACGGCTGCATCACCCCGCGCATGCTCAACGCGCTCAAGCAGAGCCAGGCGGCCGGCTTCACCCGGTACGTCTCCTGCTACCGCCCCAGCGGGTCGGGCGAGCACCCCAAGGGCCGGGCCTGCGACTTCGCCGCGCAGAAGAGCGGCTTCGGCGGGGACGCGACCGGCGGCGACCGGACGTACGGCAACAACCTGGCCGCGTACCACGTCCGCAACGCCGACCGGCTCGGGGTGCTGTACGTGATCTGGTACCGGCAGATCTGGCTGCCCAGCAGCGGGTGGAAGTCGTACAGCGGGGCCGGCGGGGACCCGTCCAGCGACCACACCAACCACGTGCACCTGTCGGTCTACTGACCGACCCGCGGCGGGGCCCGTCCGAGGCGGACGGGCCCCGTCGTACGCGCGCCGACGTACCCGGGATGTCGTCGACCGGCCCACGACGCAGCCCGACGGCCGGGCGAGCATCGAGGCATGACCCGACTCTCCCCCGACGGCCGCAAGACCCTGCTCACCCTGCACCTGGTGACCGCGCTGGGCTGGCTCGGCGCGGACCTCGTGCTGCTCACCCTCGGCATCGCCGGGCTGCGCGGCGCCGACCCGGGGGTGGTCTACCCGGCGGCGGCGCTGGTGGCGACCTGGCTCTTCGCGCCGCTGAGCGTGCTGGTCTGGGTGATCGGCGTGACCAGCGCACTGCTGACCCCCTGGGGGCTGCTGCGCTGGCGCTGGGTGGTGGTCAAGCTGGTGCTCACCACGGTGATGATCGGCCTGGTGCTGTTCGCGCTGACGCCGAACCTGCGCGCCGCCGCCGGGCCGGACGCCACCGCACACCAGCGCCTCGACGTGGTGGTCGCCCCGGCGGTCTCCACCGGCCTGCTGGTCACCATGACCGTGATCTCCACCTGGAAGCCGTGGGGCCGCAACCGCCGGACCGTCCCCCCGCCCCGCCGGGCGGCGGCGCCCGCCGGCCGCCGCTGAGTGGACCCGGGCGTCAGTTCGGGACCGGGCCGCCGCCGGCCTTCCGGTCCAGCACCGCGCCGAGTCGGCTGGCCAGGCCCAGGTGCGCGGCGCGGGCCTGGCGGAACGCGTACCCGAACAGCGGTGCCGGCGCGGAGAGGGTGATCTCCACGTCGATCCGCAGCACGTCGCCCTCCTCCTGGAGCCGGGTGTGGTTGCGCACCGTCGTGCCGGGCTGCTGCCGGGCCACCGTGACGATCTCGTCGTCGGTGACCACCAGGACGTCGGCCTGGTAGGTGACCGGGAACCGCAGCGGCCCCAGCTCCAGCCGGTCGGTGATGGCGTAGCTGGCCCGCGCGCCCGGACGGGTGGGCAGCCGGCGCACCCGGACGATCAGCGGATGCAGCTCCCCCTGCCGGGCCGGATCGCTCAACAGCGCCACCGCGTCCGCCCGTGAGCAGCGCGCCTGCACCGTGTAGCTGAACGACTCCCGCCGGACCACTCCACCCTCCACCCCTCGTCGGTCGCCCGATCGTCCCGTACGACGGCCGGGCTGGCAATCGCAGGCGGCATGACGGTGCCCCGGCGGGGAATCCGGCCGGCGACGGCCACGGGAGGCGGGGCATGGACGGGTACGACGGTGGTGGTCAGTCGGCCGCAGGAGCGGACCACCCCGGACGAGCTGGCCGACCGGGCGGTGGACCGGTGACGCTGCGGGTGCTGGTCACCAACGACGACGGGATCGCCGCGCCGGGCATCCTGGCGCTGGCCCGAGCGGCGGCCGACCGCGGCCTGGACGTGGTGGTGGCCGCCCCGCTGGAGGAGGCGAGCGGCACGAGCGCCTCGATGACAGCGGTGGAGCGCGAGGGGCACGTGGTGGTCCGCGACCATCCGCTGCCGGAGCTGCCCGGGGTGCCCGCGTACGGGGTCGGCGGCTCGCCCGGCTTCATCGCGCTGATCGCCGTGCACGGGGCCTTCGGGCCACCGCCGACGGTGGTGCTCTCCGGGATCAACCGGGGCGCCAACGCCGGCCGGGCGGTGCTGCACTCCGGCACGGTGGGCGCGGCCTTCACCGCCGCCGCCAACGGCTGCCGCGCCATGGCCGTCTCGCTGGACGTGCTCTCCGTCGGCGAGGCCACCGCCGTCAGCGGCGGCGCCGCGGTCTCCGCCGCCGCCCGGGTACGCGACGCGGAGCGGCACTGGGACACCGCCGCCCGGGTGGCGCTGGACCTGCTGCCCCGGTTGACCGCCGGGCCGGTGGAGAGCGTGCTGAACGTCAACGCCCCGGACCTGCCGCACGGGCGGCTGCGCGGCGTGCGCCGGGCCACCCTGGCCAGCTTCGGCCAGGTGCAGATGACGGTGGCCGAGTCCGGGCACGGCTTCGTGCGGACCTCGCTGGAGGAGCCGGGGCAGGCCGTGCAGCCCGGCACCGACCTGGCCCTGCTGGCCGCCGGGTACGCCTCCGTCACCGCCGTCCGGGCGGTCACCGAGGTCGCCGACGTGGACCTCTCCGGCCTGGGCGGCGACTGACCGCCGGTTTGATCCACTCCGTTCCGGCGACGTGGCGGGGTCCGCGGGCGCGGGTCACCGCCACATCGGCGACCTGGAGTGGATCACCAGCGGCCGACGTCAGGCGCCGGGGAGGACCTCGGGGGTCGGGGCCGCGGCGCCGGCGAAGTAGGGCTCCGGCGCGCCGAAGAGGCCGAGCAGGCCGGTGACCCAGAGCTGCCGGTGAACGAACCGGCTGGGCTCGGTGACCACCAGCTTGACGCCGCTGACCTCGGCCGTCTGGAACCCGGCGACCATCGCGCTGATGCCGACGGAGTCGATGAAGGTGACGAGTCGCATGTTCAGCTCGATCCGGGACGGACGGCCCTTCGCGAGCACCTCGGCGATCGCCTCACGCACCTCGTACGCGGTGTCGACGTCGATCTCCCCTCGCGGAGCGATCTCCATGACACCACCCGGCAGAACCGACTTCACGATCGACAGGCTCACGCGAGCACCTCCACTCGCCCGTCCACGGGCGCCTCATCAGTACGCGGGCCGCGACCGAGAGTATTCCTCCGACGGCCTCGGTCGCCACCCCCCGGGATGAGCAATTCGCGGATCCGGACGGACCGGACCGTTCTTCCCCGAGTTGTTCCTGGTCCCGTTCATTCCAACGAGCGACCGGGTTCGGCCGCTCCAACCGATCCAGGGTAGCGACCCCGGTCCAGTCGTTTCCGAACCCGGCCCGCCCGGCGAGCCCCGGTGCCGCGCGCCGATCCCCCGGTGTTGCCCCACCCGCCTAGGGTCGGCGGGCGAGGGTTCCACCACGACGGAAGGAACGATCGATGCTCAGGAAACTGCTCGGCCTGGCCGGTGTCGGCGCACTGCTCGCTCTCGTACTGGCCTGCGGCTTCGGCGGCGGGGACGACGACGATGACGACGACGACGATTTCGCCCGCGGCGTCGCGGTGGTCGTGGTCCGCTGAGGGTCCGACCCGGGTTTGCGGCGCGTCCCGGATGGGCACTGGCGGGACAGGCGACCGTGACGCGCCGCAGACGTCGACGTCCGAAGTGGCCGCAGACTTCGGCACCCCGAGGAGGTACCCATGTTCGGCAGCAACCTGCTGGAGCGCCGCAGCAAGCCGGAGCGGATCGCCGACCAGGCCTGGCAGCAGCTGGTCTCGGCGGTCGGTTCCGCCGGTGACAGCGTGCGGGACACGGCGCGGTCGGTCCGCGGCGGCACTCACCTTTCCGACGCCGGTGACCTGGTGGGCTCGGCGGCGGACGAGGCCCGGCGTCGGGCCACGCTCGCCTTCGACGCGCTCGCCGGGCGCCGTCCGGCCCTGCCGTGGACGCTGCTGATCAGCGCGGCGCTGGTCGGGGCCGCGATCGGTTGGGCCGCCGGGACCGCCGCGCGGGCCGCCGGCAGCCGGGACGTCCGGGCCGTCGACGACATCGAGTTCGTCGACGTGGACCGGCCGAACTCACCGGTCGGCCTCGACGGCTGACCGACGGCACGCCGGGGACCCCGGGTGGATCAGAACGACGTGGCGGTGTCCGGAACTCCGGACACCGCCACGTCGCATTGCACGGTTGCTTGCGCCGGCCGGGTCAGCGGCTGGTGCAGGTGACCGCGGGTACGCCGTTGCTGCCGCTGGAGCTGCCGAGGAAGCCGACGCTGGTGGTGGCGCCGGCGCCGAGCGCGCCGTTCCAGCCGGCGTCCCGCACCGACACGGCGGCGCCGGTCTGGGTGTACGAGCCGCCCCAGAGCTGCGTGATTTTCTGCCCGTCGGCGAAGGTCCAGCCCAGCGTCCAGCCGGCGATCGGCGCGGTGCCGGCGTTGCGCACCACCACCTCGCCCTGGAAGCCGCCCTGCCACGACCCGGTCACCCGGTAGGTGGCCGCGCAGCCGCTCGACGGGGTGGTCGGTGACGGGCTCGGCGACGTCGGCGCCGGGGTGGGGCTCGGCGAGGTGGGAGTCGGCGTCGGGCTGGTCGGGGTGGGGCTCGGGGTGCCGCCGAGCCGGTCGGCGACGAGGATGCCGCGCCCGTTGGTGCCCAGGTACACCCGGCCGTGGACCCGGGGGTCGCCGGTCAGCGCCTCCCCCGCGTTGCCGTACTGGTGCTGGTCGTCGTTGATCCGCACCCAGCTGGCGCCGGCGTTGTCCGAGCGGTACACGCCGGCCCTGCCGTCCACCGTGCCGACCAGGAACACCGCCGGGTACGTCTGCCCGGGCGCCGCCCGGCCGAAGCCGACGTTGACCGACGAGCTGACGGTGCCCAGCCTGGTGAAGCTGGCCCCGGCGTCGGTGGAGCGCCACAGTCCGCCCTCGCCGGCCAGCCAGATGTCGCCCTCCCGGCCGGGCAGCGCCTTGAACTTGACGCTGCCGGCGCTCGGCAGCCCGGTGGCGGCCGACGCGGTGAAGCCGGCCCCGCCGTTGGTGCTGACGTAGAACCTGCCGCCGCTGAAGCCGTAGAACCGGTTCGGGTTGACCCGGTCGGACTCGATCACCGCGTTGGCCGGGATGCCGGTGGCGGCGGTCCACGAGGTGCCGAAGCCGACCGACCGGACGACCGGCTGGCCGGGATCGCCCGGTGCCCAGACGAACTGGCTGCCGTCGGCCGACGCGGCGACCGTGCCGCCGCTGTTGACCCCGGACGGTTCGCCGCCCTGGAACCAGTTCGCCCCGCCGTCGGTGGAGAAGGCGACGTGGCTGTCGCCCGGCCGGTCCGCGTCGGTGAAGTTGCCGGCCCGCACCATGACCGCCGGCTTGGTCTCGGCGTAGTCCAGGCTGGTGGTGCTGGTGAAGCCCGGCTGGGTGAACATCATCGACGGGACCGCGGCGAGGTCGGTGTGGCGGAAGCCACCGATGTCGCCGAGCGCGCTGACCAGCGGCGCGCCGGCGGGCGGGCTGATCAGGTCGAGGACCGCGGTCTCCTCCAACCCCTTGACCATCGGCCTGATGGTGAACTGGCCGCCGGTGTCCCACCTGGTGAGGTCGGTGCTGCCGTAGATGGTCGCGCCGGTGCCGTACAGGAAGCGGTTCGAGTCGAACGGGTCGATCTCCACCGACTCGTTCATCCAGCCCAGCTTCGGGGTCTCCTCCGGCGGGGACGGGTTGAGGCCGAAGGTCAGCCACGGCACCGAGCTGACATCCATGGTGTAGCGCCTGGTCCGGTTCGGGTAGCTGCCGAACTCCCAGATCCGGGTCCAGGTGGCGCCGCCGTCGGTGCTCCGGAAGAAGATCGCGTCCGGCCACCAGGAGACCTGGGTGGCGACCATCAGGGTGTTCGGCCGCTGCCGGTCGATGGTCAGGCCGGAGTAGCCGAAGTAGTCGTCGGCGCTGGTGGACGGAATCGGGCTGATCCGGGTCCAGGCGCCGGTCGCCCGGTTGAACTTCCACACGTCGCCCTTGCCGCCGTCGTACGGGCCGCCGGTGTCGCTGGTGGCGATGTAGAGGAAGCCGCCGACCGGGTCGACCACGCCCTTGTGGGCCAGGTAGCCGGTGGGCTGGCCGGCGATCCGCTCCCAGGTGGCGCCCGCGTCGGTGCTGCGGTAGACCGGGTTCTCCTTGTCGGCCACGCCGACGTAGATGGTCTTCGTGGCGGTGCCGGCGGTGCCGGTGCTCTTGTCGAAGCTCACCCAGGTCAGGCCCTGGTTCTGGCCGTTGTAGCCGGCCGGGTCGCTGGGGTCGGCCCGGTAGTTGCCGACGTTGGGGAAGTTCGCCACCTTCGCCCAGGTCGCCCCGTGGTCGGTGCTGCGCCACAGGCCGTTGCCGCCCTCGGCGCCGTAGTACAGGACGCTGTTGCGGTTGGGGTCGACGGCCAGCCGCTCCCCCATGCCCCGGCCGGGCATGTTGCCGCCGTTCTTGAACGGCAGCTCGGTGACCTGCCAGGTGGCGCCCTTGTCCGAGGAGCGCAGGATCGCGCCGTTGTTCGGGTCCCAGTCGTTGGTGTACATGCCGACCGCCGCGTACACCCGGTTGGTCTGCACCGGGTCGGTGGCCAGGCTGACGACCCCGTTGTAGCCCCACCGGTCCGGGCCCACCCAGTCCAGCAGCGGCGTCCACGACTGGCTGGCCTGCTCCCAGCGGTACGCGCCGCCGATGTCGGTGCGGGCGTAGATCAGGTTCTTCTCGGTCTGGTTGAAGACGATGCCGGGGACGAAGCCGCCGCCGTCGACCCGGACGTTGCGCCAGCTGTACGGCTCGGCGGCGGCCGCGGCGGCCGGGGTGGACGGTGCGACGGTGAACTGCACGGCCACGACGGCCGTGGCGGCGGCGAGCACGGACGTGACCGCGCCGGCGAGACCTCTCCGCATCTGCGGTTCCTCTCGGGGATTGCCAGGTGGTGGGGACGCGACGTCCGGGGACGTCGTCGGGTGCGGAGAGCTGCCCTGGCTCCCCGCCGGCACGCTGGCTCCCGCTGCCGAGGAAGACATTCACCCTAACCGCTGCGGCGGCCTCTGTGGAAGCGCTCCCAATCAGCTCGCCCGGTCGAGGTGGTAGACCACCGCGTCGCCGACCCGCTCGCGGTGGATCCCCAGCCCTCCGACCGGCCGGGCCGCCGCGCCCTGCCACGGCGTGCCGGTCGCGTACCGGGGCAGCAGCACCACCGTGCGCACCCCGGCCGCCCGCAGGTACGCCACCGACCCGGCGTCCGGGAAACCCTCGCCGGCCGCCCGGATCCGCTGCTGACTGTCCGGAGTGAACGAGGCCAGCCCGTTGACCGTGGCCGGGAAGCCGTCGGTCGACCAGAGCATCACGTGGTAGTCGCGGATGCCGCCCAGCGGCAGCACCAGCACCGGGCCCGCGACGCCGCGCAACGCCACCGGCTGCGCCGGCACCGGCACGTGCGGCGTCCGGTTCACCCCCTCGGCCAGCACCAGCAGCGCCGGGAGCGCCAGCGCCACCCGCGCCCACCGACGCCAGTCCCCGCGACCGGCCCCGGCCGGCGGCGACTCCCGGACCGTCAACGCCCCGGCGGCCAGCACGCCCAGCAGCAGCGTCGTCCAGAGCACCAGCCGGCCCGGGGTACGCAGGGCGTCCCAGCCCGGCAGGTGCCGCATCAGGGTCAGGTAGCCCGGGTCGCCGTCGCCGCCGAAGCTGGTCCCCGCCGCGAGGGCGAGGCTGACCAGCACCCCGGCGGCCAGCGCGACCCGCTGCCACACCCGCCAGGCCGAGAAGACCAGCCCGGCCACCGCCAACCCGATCAGCACCACGCCGGGCAGCAGGGTCATCTCCCCCGGGAAGCCGAGCGCCGCCCGCGCCGCACCGTGCCGCTCGCCCCACAGCCACGACTCCGGCGGCGCCGTCAGGAAACCCCGGGCCGGCGGGGAGAACATCGCCACCTGCGCGGCCGTCCGCCGGCCGGCCGGGTGGCGGGCCACCACCTCCAGATACGGCGCCGCCATCAGCAGGCTCACCCCGGCGAACCCGGTGACCCCGGCCAGGTCGGCCAGGAACAGGCCGCGCGGAACCGCCGGCCGGGACCGGCGCCGCCACCAGGTGACGCCGTACGCCACGGCGACGGCGAGGCCGAGCAGACCCAGCACGTACGCGAACGGCAGGCCGATGCCGAAGCCGAGGGTGACCTGCCAGGCGGCGACCGCCCAGCCGGCTCCCGCCCAGCCCGGACGGACCCGGTCGGGCCGGTACCCGTGGCGCAGCGACCAGCCGTGACCGCGGGCCAGCATGGCCAGTGCGAGGGCCACCCCGCCGATGCTGAGCACGTGCAGGTGCCCGGCCTGGGCCAGCTTCCAGGGCGCGTACGCGAACGACGCCCCGGCCACCGCCGCCCCCGCCCACCCGGCCCCCAACTGGCGCGACAGCGCGTACGCCCCGACGAAGGCGAGCGCGTGCACCAGCACGTAGAGCAGGTTGTAGCGGACGACGGCGGCCACCGGCCCCTCGCCGACCAGAGCGAACGGGGCGAAGCCCAGCAGGGTGTCGGAATAGGCGTAGGTGTACGGCTCGGGGAAGAACGTGTTCGAGTGCCAGAGGCGGGCCGGGTCGGTGCGCAGCGCGTGCCCGCCCCAGGCGACCTGCCACGCCTGCAGGGTCGGGTCGCCGGTGTCCTGCGGGAGGGTGCCGGCCGGGTCGCGCAGCGTCGGCCAGGTCAGCGCGGCGGCCAGCGGCAGTGACGCGAGCACCACGAGGGTCCACTCGTGCCGGGCCACCCGCCACAGCGCCCGCCCCGCCCGGCGCACCCCGTCCATCGCCCCCGCCATTCGCCGACCGCCAGATCGTGCCCGAGGCCACCCCGGGTTGTCGATGCCCGGGCGGGCAGCCGGTCACCCGGTGCGGGTGAGGGGGACTCATCCGGTGTGCCGGCAGGATCGCGGTTCGGCGGGCTGTACGCCCGCCCCGTGTCCCGATCCCGGGAGGAGTGAGCGCATGGCCGGCGCGACCATCGTCACGCGTACCGACCAGGACATCCAGACCGACGTGCTCGACGAGCTGACCTGGGAGCCCCGGGTGAGTCCGGCCGAGGTGGGGGTCACCGTCGCCGAGGGGGTGGTGACGCTGACCGGACGGGTGGACAGCTACGCCGCGAAGTGGGCCGCCGAGCGGGCCGCGCACCGGGTGGCCCGGGTCCGGGCCGTCGCCAACGACCTGGCCGTGCGGATCACCCCGTCGGCCGAGCGCACCGACACGGAGATCGCCGGGGCGGCCGAGCGGGCCCTGGAGTGGGACGCCTTCGTGCCGGTGGAGGACCTGGAGGTGACCGTCGCCGGCGCGTGGGTGACGCTGCGCGGCCGGGTGGAGTGGGAGTACCAGCGCCGGGCCGCCGAGCGGGTGGTCGGCCGGCTCACCGGCGTACGCGGGGTCAGCAACGGCATCACCGTCCGGCCGTCCACCCCGCCGACCGGCGACGAGCTGCCCGACCGGATCGTCGACGCGCTCGCCCGCAGCGGCGCCACCGAGCCGGACCGGATCAGCGTCCGGGTGTACGGCGACACGGTGGTCATCGACGGCCTGGTGCACTCCGTGCCCGAGCGCGACGAGGTGGAGCGGATCGTCTGGTCCGCCCCCGGCATCCGGGAGGTCCACAACCACGTCACGGTGGGCGGCTGAGACCACCCGGGCCGGGTGAACCGACCTCACCCGGTTGGCGGGCAACGTGGGAGTCATGACTGATTCCGACGGGCTGATCACACCCGGGAGCCCGGCGCCCGACTTCACCCTGCCGGCCACCCCGGACGGCCGACGTACGGGCCCCGGGCAGTTCCGCGGCCGGCCGGTGGTGCTCGCCTTCTACCCCGCCGACTGGACCCCGGTCTGCGGTGACCAGATGGCGCTGTACCAGGCCGCGATGCCGGAATTCGAGCGGTACGACGCGGTGCTGCTCGGCCTCTCCGTCGACAGCATCTGGTCGCACCAGGCCTTCGCCGAGGCCAGGGGGATCACGTTCCCGCTGCTGGCCGACTTCGAGCCCAAGGGCGAGGTGTCCCGCCGGTACGGCGCGTACACCCCGCAGGGGGAGTCGGCGCGGGCGCTGGTGGTGCTCGACCCGGATCAGACGGTGGCCTGGAGCCACCTGTCGCCGCCGGACGTGAATCCGGGCGCCGACGGCATCCTCGACGCGCTGGAGCAACTCGTCTCCGATCGGCGGGTGGTGACCCGATGACGACGCCGCTCCAGGTCACCGCCCGGCTGCGCACGCCGGTGGACGGGACCGACCACGTCCGGGGTCCGGTGGACGCGCCGGTCACCATCGTCGAGTACGGGGACTTCCAGTGCCGCTTCTGCGGCGCGGCGTACCCGAACCTGGCCGAGGTGCTGCGCCAGCGCACCGCCACCGTCCGGTTGGTCTACCGGCACTTCCCGATCGCCAACGTCCACCCGTACGCGGAGAGCGCGGCCGAGGTCGCCGAGGCGGCCGCCCGGCGCGGCAAGTTCTGGGATATGCACGACTGGCTCTACGAGCACCAGGACCAGTTGGACCCGGTGCACCTGTCCCTCGGCATCGAACAGCTCGGCCTGCCACCCGAGGAGGTGGGCGCCGAGGTCGAGCGGCAGGCGTATTCAGACCGGGTACGGCGGGACTTCGTCGGCGGGATCCGCAGCGGGGTCAACGGCACCCCCACCCTGTTCATCAACGAGGTCCGGCACGAGGGCGGGCACGACCTGCCGGAGCTGCTCGCCGCCGTGGACGCGGCGGCCGGCGCCTGACCGCGCCGCGCCGACCACCGCCGGGGATCGCACCGCCCGGCGGCGGTCGGCCTGCGGGTGATCAGATCAGCCGCAGCTCGCGGGCCCGCCGCACGGCCTCGCGCCGGCGGGTCGCGTCGAGCTTGCGGTAGATGTTGCGCACGTGCGTCTTGACGGTGTTGACCGACACCGACAGCTCGCTGGCGATCTCCACGTTGGACAGGATGCTCTGCAGGTAGCGGAGGATGGTCAGCTCCCGCTCGGTCAGCGGCTCGTCCAGCGCCCGCTCCGCGCCGGCGGGTCCCCGGTCGGCGGGCTCGTCGGCGCCCCGGACCAGGTCGCTCACCGTCGGCCAGTGCGCGGTGCCGGAGTCAAGGTGGGCGGCGAGCAGGTCGCGTACCGCCGGCTCCGCGCGGGTGAACACCCGCCGGTGTCCCTCCGGGCCGGCCAGGTCGAGCACCCGTTCCAGCAGCCGTCCGGCGCGCCGGTCGTCGCCGCCCCGGCGGGCGAGCACCGCCTCCAGCACGCCCGAGGCGAGGCGTACCGGCAGCGGCCAGTCCCCGGCGACCGGGGCGTCCCAGTCCGGCAGGGCGTAACCGGCCGCCCGCACGTCACCGGCGCGCAGCTCCACCCGGGCCAGGGCCAGGGCCAGCACCGGCACCGGTTCGGGCGCCCGCGCCCGGTCGGCGAGCAGCCCGCGCGCGGTGTCCACGTCGCCCTGCTCGCTGCGCAGGTCCGCCTCCTCGGCGAGCAGCCGGTCGGCGAGATCCCCGGCGGCGGACCGGGACGCCAGTTCCTCCCGGGCCCGGGCGACCAGCTGGGTCGCCGCCGCCGGCTCCGCCGCGTCCCGCAGCAGCGCGCCCCGGCACAGCGCCGCCGCGGCGGCGACCGTCGCGTCCCCGCCGGCCGCGCCGGTGAGCGCCAGGTGCGCGGTGGCCTCCTCGGGCTGGTCGCGGTGCAGCGCCACCAGGGCCAGCGCCAGGTGGGCGTGGGCGCACTCGGTCCGGCTCGACCACCCCTGGCAGGACGGCATCTCCAGCGCCGCCCGGGCGGTCCGCTCCGCCGCCCGCAGCTCCCCGGCCAGCGCGTGCAGCAGCGCGCAGCGCGTCGCGCAGACCAGCTCGGTGCGCGGCCGGCCGGCCCGCCGGGCGGCGTCGAGCGCCGCGCCGAAGGTCGCCGAGGCCGCCCGCAGGTCACCCTCGGCGAGGTCGACCAGGCCGAGCGCGGTGCCGGCCACCGCCCGCACGTCGGCGTCCTCGCCGGTCCGCGGGTCGTCGGTGTCCGGGCTCTCCACCTGCGCCGGGTCGCGGGTGGCGAACAGCCGGGCGGCGGCGTCGCGTACCTCCCGGTGGTCGCCGGCGAGCCGGGCCAGGGTGAGTTCCAGCGCGGTGGCCAGCCGGCGGAACCGGTCCCGGCGCGGCGCGGGCAGTGACCGGGCCGCCGCCACGGCCTCGCGCAGCCGGGCGGCGGCGGTCGCGCTGTCCCCCGCGTACGCCCGTTCGGCCGCGCCGGCCAGGGCCAGCTCCGGGTCCCGGCGCACCGCCTCGGCGGGCGGCGCCGGTGGCGGCGGGCCGGCGGCGGCCTCCCGGTCGTACGGGACCAGCTCCGGCCAGCCGCTGAGCAGCAGCTCGCTGGCCCGCTCCCACTCCCCCGCGGCCAGCGCGTGCCGCAGCGCCTCGGCGGGCCGGTCGTGGCCGGCGTACCAGCCCGCCGCCCGCAGGTGCAGGTCGCGGCGCTCGTCGTCGCCCAGCCCGTCGAGTTCCTCGCGGAGCAGGTCGGCCAGCAGCGGGTGGGCCCGGTACCAGGGCGGGTCGCTGTCGTCGCGGTGCAGGAAGCCGCCGTCCCGGGCCAGCCCGGCCAGCACCTGCCCACCGTCGCCCCGGCCGGTCAGCGCGTCGGCGAGGTCGGCGCGGACCGCCGGCGCGACCGCCGCCCGCAGCAGCAGGTCCCGCGCCGCCGGCGTCAGCCCGGACAGCACCTCCGCCCGCAGGTACGCGGCGACGTCCGGCTGGTCGCCGCCGAACCGCTCGGCCCACCGTTGCGGGTCGGGACGGTCCCGGGCCGCCAGCGCGGCGAACCGCAGCCCGGCCGGCCAGCCGCCGGTCCGCTCCCGGAGCCGGGCGACCGCCGTCGCGGGCAGCGGCGCGCCGTGCGCGACCAGCAGGTCGGCGACCTCGTCGTCGGTGAAGGCGAGTTCCTCGGGGCCGAGCTCGGTCAGCTCGCCGGCCAGCCGCAGCCGGTGCAGGGCCAGCGGCAGCTCGGTGCGGGCCCCGGCGACCAGGCGCAGCCGCCCGTCGGTGTGCCGCAGCAGGAACTCCAACCCGGTCAGCGCGGCCGGGTCGGTGACCCGGTGCAGGTCGTCCAGGACCAGCAGCACCGGCCGGTCCCGGGCGGCCAGGGCGGCGGCGAGCAGCTCCAACTGGTCGGGGCGGGGCGGGGCCACCGGTACGGCCGGGCCTTCCTCCTCCGCCTCCGCCTCCGCCACCCCGCGCAGCGCCGCCGCCAGGTACGCCCAGAGCCGCTCCCCGGTGTCCCCCTCCTCCACCTGGACCCACGCCGGCCCGGGCTCGGGCACGCCACGCGCCCAGGTGGCGAGCAGGGTGGTCTTGCCCCAGCCGGCCGGGGCACGGACCAGGGTGACCGGTCCGGCGGTCCCGGCGTCCAGCCGTGCGGTCAGCCGGGGCCGCAGCAGCAGCGGCTCGGGCAGCGCGGGCGGGGTCAGCCGGGAGGCGAGCAGCGGCGGCGGGCCGGCGGACGCCTCGGCGATCTCGTTGCTGCTGACCTGCGGCTTCGGCATGCACCCACCCCCGTCGACGCGTTCCTCCCCCGGTCGGCGGCGCTTACCCGGCCGGGACGGGTTCACCCCTTCGGGGGGAGCACAGCTCACCCGGGCCGGGCCGACCATCGGCGTACGCGGGCGACCGGCCGCGCGTGACCGGTCGCCCGTGTCGCAACCGGCCCGGAGACCGGAGGGACAGGTGGTACGGATGGGACGGGCGGTCCTCGGCGGGCTCACCCTCGCGGCGGTCGCCGGCGGAGCGGTGGCGCTGCGCGCGCTGGTCGTACCCCGGCGGGGAGGCTGGCCCCGCGCGGCCGGGGCCGACCCGCGACCCGGCCGGTGGCAGGTGGTGACGGTGGACCGCCCACCCGCGGCGGTGCTGCCCGGCGGACGGTGGCCGGAGCCGCTGCGCCCGCTGGACGGCGCGGTGGAGCTGCGCCTGCGCCCGGCCCCCGGCGGGCGCGGCAGCGAGCTGGCCGCCCGGCCGCTCGGCGGGGTGGCGACCCTGCCCGGGATGGCGGCGCACCTGGTCGGTGACGACCCGGGCCTGTTCCTGCGGGACGTGCTGCGCCGGGTCAAGCAGCTCACCGAGACCGGCGAGGTGCTGCGCGCGGACCGCTCGGCGGTGGACCGGCCGGCGGTGCCGGGGTGAGGGCGCTCTGCTGGGAGGGCGTCGACTCGCTGGCGGTACGCCAGGTGCCCGACCCGGAGCTGCGCAACGCGCACGACATGATCGTCCGGGTCCGGCGCAGCGCCACCTGCGGGGCGGACCTGCCGCTGCTCGGCGGCCGGCTGCCCTTCGTCGCCGCCGGGGACGTGCTGGGGCACGAGTTCGTCGGCGAGGTGGCCGAGGTCGGCCCGGAGGTGCGCCGGCACCGGGTCGGCGACCGGGTGGTGGTCAGCGCGGCGGTGGCCTGCGGCAGCTGCTGGTACTGCCGGCAGGGGCTGCACTCCTGCTGCGACAACTCCGGCACCGCCCCGGCCGTCACCGAGTCGGCGTGGGGTCAGCCCACCGCCGGCTGCTACGGCCAGCCCGGGGCGCTGGGCGGCTTCGCCGGCAGCCACGCCGAGTACGTCCGGGTGCCGTACGCCGACGTCGGCGCGTTCACCGTGCCCGATCCGGTCAGCGACGACCGGGCCGTCTTCGCCTCGGACGCCGCCCCGGCCGGCTGGATGGGCGCGGAGCTGGGCGAGGTGGGCCCCGGCGACGTCGTCGCGGTGTGGGGCGCGGGCGCGGTGGGCCAGTTGACCGCGCAGGCGGCGACCCTGCTCGGCGCGGACCGGGTGATCGTGATCGACCGGCATCCGGAGCGGCTGGAGATGACCGAGCGGCACACCGGAGCGGAGACGCTCAACTACGAACTGACCGACGTCCCCGCGGAGCTGCGCGAACGCAGCGGCGGGCGCGGCCCGGACGTCTGCGTGGAGGCGGTCGGCACCGCCGACGGCGGTGGGGCGCCCGCGTCGCTGGCCGGCCGGCTCACCGGCCACCGGGGCGACGGCGAGGACCCGCTCGCGGTGCGGGAGGCGGTGCACGCCTGCCGCAAGGGCGGCACCGTCTTCGTCTCCGGCACCTTCACCGGCTTCGTCCACACCTTCCCGCTCGGTGCGGTGATGAACAAGGGGCTCACCCTGCGCAGCGCCCGCCAGCACGGGCAGCGGTGGATTCCCATGTTGCTGGACCGGATGGCCCGCGACGAGTTGCGCACGGAACACCTGGCCACCCACCGGTTTCCGCTGGAGCAGGGCCCGGCCGGGTACGCGCTGTTCCGGGACCGGGCCGACGGCTGCGTCCGAACCGTCTTCACGCCGGAGGGGTGAAAAGCCCTGACGGATGGCAGACTCGGCGGATGCGTGACGACCGCCCGTACGACCTCGTCCTGTTCGGTGCGACCGGCTTCACCGGTGGCCTGACCGCCGAGTACCTGGCCCGGCACGCCCCCGCCGGGCTGCGCTGGGCCCTCGCCGGCCGCAACCCGGCCAAGCTGGCGGCGGTCCGCGACCGGCTGGCCGACATCGACGCGGCGCTGGCGGAGCTGCCGCTGCTCACCGCCGACGTCACCGACGCCGCCTCGCTGCGGACGGTCGCCGAGAGCGCCCGGGTGGTGGCCAGCACCGTCGGCCCGTTCATCCACCACGGGGAGCCGCTGGTGGCCGCCTGCGCCGCCGCCGGCACCGACTACCTGGACATCACCGGCGAGCCGGAGTTCGTCGACCGGATGTACGTGCGACACCACGCCGAGGCGGTGCGCACCGGGGCGCGGCTGGTGCACGCCTGCGGCTTCGACTCGATCCCGCACGACCTGGGCGCCTGGTACACCGTGAAGCAGCTCCCGTCGGACGCGCCGATCACGGTGGACGGCTTCGTCCGGGCGGGCGCGCGGTTCTCCGCCGGCACCTACCACTCGGCGCTGACCGCGTTCTCCCGCACCGGCGAGACGAGCCGGGCGGCGAAGGAGCGCAAGGCCGTCGAGCCCCGGCCCGAGGGTCGGCGGGTCCGCGCGGTGCCGGGCCGGGTGGGCCGGTCGAAGGAGATCGGCATGTGGGCGGTGCCGCTGCCCACCATCGACCCGCAGGTGGTCCGCCGGTCCGCGGCGGCCCGCCCGGAGTACGGCCCGGACTTCCGCTACCGGCACTTCGCCGCGGTGAAGCGACTGCCCACGGTGCTGGTCAGTGGGGTCGGGTTCGCCGGCCTGATCGGCCTGGTGAAGCTGCCGCCGACCCGGCGTTGGCTGCTCGGCCGGCTCGCCTCCGGGCAGGGGCCGACCGCCGAGCAGCGGGCGAAGTCCTGGTTCCGGGTGCGCTTCCTCGGCTCCGGCGGGGGCCGGCGGGTGCTGACCGAGGTCTCCGGCGGCGACCCCGGGTACGACGAGACGGCGAAGATGCTCGCCGAGTCGGCGCTCTGCCTGGCCTGCGACGACCTGCCGGCCACCGCCGGTCAGGTCACCCCGGTGACCGCGATGGGCGACGCGCTGCTGGACCGGCTGGTCAAGGCCGGCATCACGTTCCGGGTGCTGGACGCGCCGCGGTGAGCGCCGGCCACTCCGCCGCTTGACCCTCGACCTGGTTGAGGCGACAGGATCACCGTCGTGGAGAGCGAGCTGCGCAGCATCGGCGAGTTGGCCCGGGCCAGCGGCCTGACGGTCAGCGCCCTGCGGTTCTACGACCGCTGCGGGGTGCTGGCCCCGGCGCGGGTGGACCCGGTGACCGGCTACCGGTGGTACACCGACGAGCAGGTGGCCCCGGCCCGGCTGGTCGCCGGCCTGCGCCGGGTCGGCATGCCGGTGGCGGGCATCGCCGAGGCGCTGCGTCACCGGGCCGAGCCGGCGGTGGTCGGGCGGCTGCTCGACGCGCACCTGCGCCGGCTGGAGGACGGCCTCGCCGACGCCCGCAGGGAACTCTCCCGGATCCGCGTCCTGCTCGATCCCGAGGAGACCCCGATGACCACCCGTATCGCGCTGTCCCGCGTCGACCTGGCCGCCGCCGTCGACGCCGTCCGCTTCGCCGTCGGCGCCGACCCGGAGCTGCCGGTGCTCTCCGGCGTGCTGCTCGACGTGGAGCCCGACGGCGTACGGCTGGTCGCCACCGACCGGCACCGCCTGGCGCTGGCGCGTACCCCGGGACGGGTGGACGGCCCCGCGGTGCGCGCCCTGCTCCCGGTCGACGCGGTGGACGAGGTCCGCGCCCTGCTGGACACCGGCGCCGGGGTGACCCCCGAGGCGCACCTGACCCTGGCCGGCTCCGACGTGACGGTCTCCGTGGCGGGCCGCTCGGTCACCGCGACCGCCCTGCCGTACGACTTCCCCGACTACCGCCGGCTGCTGCACCGGGCAGCCGGCGACGCGCCCGCCCGGCGGATCCCGGTGGACGTGCCCGCCCTGCGCGCGGCGCTGCGCGAGGGCGGCGCGCCCACCGTCACCCGCGACCACGACGGCGTGCCGCTGGCGGTGACCGTGCTCGGCCTCGACGAGTCCGACGGGCTGCGCCTGCTCGGCCCGGACGACCTCACCACGGACCCCGGGGAGCTGCGGGTCGGCGTGAACGGCGACTACCTGCTCGACGCGCTGGACGCCGCGGGCGGCCCGCAGCTCGTGCTGGAACTGGACGGCCCGATCGCCCCGCTGGCCATCCGCCGACTCGACGACGAGGACGCCTTCTCGATCCTGATGCCGATCCGACTCTGATGCCGATCCGACTCTGACCGAACTCCGGCCGCACCACCCGTCGGGGCGGCGGCTCGTCGGGCGGCACCGGGGGCGGGAAGGCGCGACGGTAGCATCTGGGGGTCTCACCTGACATCCCGGACGGAGGCGTACGGAGCAGCATGCTCGACATGGAGTTGATCCGGAAGGATCGCGAGGCGGTGGCGACCGCGCTGGCGAAGCGACTGGATCCCGCCGAGGTCAACCGGGTCCTGGACGAGATCCAGCGGCTCGACCAGGAACGCCGCGCCCTGATCAGCGAGATCGACGCCGAGCGGCAGCGCCGCAAGGCGGACGCGCGGGCGTACGCGGCGGCGAAGCGTGCCGGCGCCGAGCCGGAGGTCTCCGCGCCGGAGTCCGGGCGCAAGCAGCTCGCGGAGCTGGAGTCCGAGCTGGACGAGGTGCAGGCCCGGCTGCGCGGCACGATGAGCGAGCTGCCCAACCTGCCCGCCGACGACGTGCTGCCCGGCGGCAAGGAAGCCAACCGGGTGGTGAAGACCTTCGGCGTGCCGCCGGCCATCGAGAAGGTCCGCGACCACATCGAGCTGAGCCGGATGCTGGGCCTGGTCGACCACGAGCGCGGGGTCAAGCTCGGCGGTTCCGGCTTCTGGATGTACACCGGCATCGGCGCCCGGCTGGAGTGGGCGCTGATCAGCTGGTTCATCGACGAGCACGTCAAGGCCGGCTACGAGTTCCTGCTCCCGCCGCACCTGCTGCTGGACACCGCCGGCTTCGCCGCCGGCCAGTTCCCCAAGTTCTACGACGACGTCTACCACCTGGACCGGGAGTCGGCCCCGCGCGGGCAGTTCCTGCTGCCCACCTCGGAGACGGCGATCCTCGGGGCGTACCAGGACGAGATCCTGGACACCGGGAAGCTGCCGTTGAAGGCGTTCGCCTACACCCCGTGCTACCGGCGCGAGGCCGCCGGCTCGCACTCCGACGAGCGCGGCACCGTGCGGGGCCACCAGTTCAACAAGGTGGAGATCTTCCAGTTCTGCCTGCCGGAGCAGGCCGACACGGCGCTGGAGGAGATGCTCACCCACGCCGAGAGCCTGGTCGAGAAGCTGGGCCTGCACTACCAGCGCAGCCTGCTCTCGGCCGGCGACGCCAGCGCGGCGATGAAGAAGACCCTCGACATCGAGGTCTGGATGCCGAGCACCGGCAAGTACAAGGAGGTGTCGTCGGTCTCCTGGGCCGGCGACTACCAGGCCCGCCGGGCGGCCATCCGCTACCGCGAGCCGGGCGGCAAGCAGACCCGCTTCGTGCACACCCTCAACGGGTCGGCGCTGGCCACCAGCCGGCTCTTCCCGGCCATCCTGGAGCAGTTCCAGCAGCCCGACGGCTCGGTGCTGCTGCCCGAGGTGCTCCGCGACCGGCTCGGCACCGACCGGCTCACGCCGGGCCGCTGACCGCCTGAGCGTCGGCGGGGATCGGGTATCCCGGTCCCCGCCGTCCGTCTTCCGCGACCGGCGCGGCGGCCGGCACCGCCGACGCCACCTCCGGGCGGGCGCGGCGGCGGGACAGCACCGCCGCCGCCAGCAGGCCCACCAGCAGCGCCGCGAGCATCGCCGGGCCGACCGCGTCCAGCGCGGTGACCAGCGCCCGCTGCACCCGCGCCGCGCCCACCACCACCGGGTCGCCGAACGCGTCGCGCCGGCCCTGCGCCAGCCGGACCTCGTACCAGCCGTACCAGGCGACGTAGCTCCCGGCGAGGAGCAGCACCAGCCCGCTGAGCCGGGGCACCCAGGCGCCGGCGGCGCGCAGCCGGGCCACCACCGCGCCGCGCAGCAGCGCCACGCCGAGCGCGGCCACCGTGGCCACCAGCCCCATCCCGACCGCGTACGCGACGAAGAGCGCCAGCCCGTGCAGCGTGGAGCCGGCCTGGAGGCTGGTCACCACGATCGCCAGGAACGGGGCGATGGTGCAGGTCAGCGAGGCCAACGCGTACGCCATCCCGAACAGCGCCATGGACGCCCAGGAGCGGGTGAGTCGGGGCGCCCGGCCGACGCCCGCGCCCGGGGCGGGCAGCCGGCGGCCGGCGAGCAGCCAGCAGCCGAGGACCAGCAGCCCCAGCCCGAGGGTCACCGTGAGCCAGGGCAGCCGGGGGCGCAGCCAGCCGGCCAGCGGCGCCACGGCCAGCCCGAAGGCGCCGAACACCACGACGTACCCGCAGGTCAGGCCGGTGGCGGCGGTGAGCGCGCGGCGGACCGGGCCGCGCCCGTCGCCCGCGCCGGCGACCAGCAGCGACAGGTACGCCGGCAGCATCGCGAAGCCGCACGGGTTGACCGCCCCGAGCATGCCGGCGGTCAGTGCGAGCAGCAGCGGGGTCTCCATCAGCCGGCCAGCGCGGCGACCCGGCGGGTCAGGTCCTCACCGTCCAGGAAGCCCTGGTGCACGACCTTCCCGTCCCGGTCGATCACCAGGAAGGTGCTCTGCTCGACCACCTCGAAGCGGCGCCACAGCGCCCCGGCCCGGTCGTCGAGCTGCGGCGTGCCGGCCAGGTCGAACTCGCTGACGAAGTCCTTCATGGCCCGCTGCTCGCCCAGGCCGGCCACCCCGACGATCGGCACGGTGTCCCGGTACTTCGGGGCGATCTCGGCCACCGTCCACGCCTGGCTGGCACAGGTGGCGCACCACGGCGCCCAGAACCAGAGCACCACCGGCCGGCCAGCCAGCTCGGCCGCCGAGAACGCCGTACCGTCGAGAGTCTTCGCGGTGAAGCGCAGCGTGTCCGGCACCCGGGCCGGGGCCGACGGGCTCGCCGCGCCGGAGCCGGCGGGCAGCGGCGACGCGGTGGCCGCCGGCACCGCGACCTCGGCGGGCGGCCCGGCCGGGTCCGGGCCGACCGCGCAGCCGCCGACGGCGAGCACCGCGCCGACCAGCACGACGCCGACGGCGGCGCGCCGGCCCGCGGCGGGCGGTCGTCCACCCGGCCCGCTCCTGGGGTACGACCGCATGGCGCGTCTCCTCTCGGTGGTGCTGCTATTCGGCCTTGGCGAGGCGCAGCGCGAGCTCGGGGCAGACCTTGACCGCCTTCAGCGCACCCTCCCGGAGCCAGGTCGGCACGGGGGTGGACGGGAAGGCGGGATATCCGTTGGCGTCGAGCCGGATGAAGTCGGGCACGACGTGCGCGCAGAGCCCGTGCCCGTCGCAGCGGGACCAGTCGAGGGTGAGCTTCTGCGGGTTGGCGTCGGGCGCGCCGGGCAGCCCCATCACGCCCTTGACCCGCCGGCCGCAGCCGTCCCCGGTGGTGTGCAGGC
Organism: Micromonospora palomenae; assembly: GCF_007829925.1. NCBI lineage: Bacteria > Bacillati > Actinomycetota > Actinomycetes > Micromonosporales > Micromonosporaceae > Micromonospora > Micromonospora palomenae. The sequence goes on along the minus strand of NZ_VIXA01000003.1, from coordinate 714,647 downwards.
GCAGATCCTCGGCGAAGACCTCCATCGCCGAGAGCGCGAACCGGGCCGTACCGTCGGGGTGGCTGCACGCGCCGCGGCCCTTGACGTCGCCGGCGGCGGCCCGGACGACCTCCACCGGCGCGCTGCCGGAGACCGCCAGGTCGACGGCGCGGGCCAGGTCGGGCAGCCCCATCTTGCACGGTCCGCACTGGCCGGCGGACTCGCCGGCGAGGTAGCGGACCACCTGCGCGGCCTCGCCGAGCGGGCAGGTGTCGGTGCCCAGCGGCAGGATGATGCCGGCGCCGAGGGCGCCGCCGACCTTGGTGAGCCCCTTGCGGGACACCTCCGCCCGGTCCGCGGCCTCCTGGGTGATCCACTTGCCGTGGAAGCCGCCCATCAGGATGCCCTGCGAGTCCGGCACCTCGCACAGGTCGAGGATCTCCCGCAGCGGGGTGCCGGCGGCGCACTCCACCACGGCCGGGCGCTTCGCCGCGCCGGTCACGGTGAGCAGCACCGTGCCCGGCTCGTCGTCGGTGCCGAGCGCCGCGTACTCGTACGGGCCGAGCCGGGCGGCGACCGCGAGCTGCGCATACGTCTCGGCGTTGGAGAGCAGGGTGGGCAGGTTGTTCACCCCGGAGTCGCTGGAGCGCTTCTTGGTGCCGGGCGGGATGTGCGGCAGCCCGTTGATCCCGTTGACCAGCGCGCCGCCCTCGCCGGAGATGAATCGGTGCGGCACGGTGACGATGCTGGTCGGCACCGGCATCCGGCGCTCCTGGAGGGCCTGGGTGATCGAGTCCCGACCCACCCCGTCATCGGCCACCCCGATCACGATCTCCTCGGCGTCCAGCGCGTACGCGGCCAGCGCGGCCCCGTCGAGGATCAGGTGCGGCGCCCGGGTGAGCAGGACCTTGTCCTTCCAGCTCGCCGGCTCACCCTCGCTGGCGTTGACCACCACCACGGCGGGCAGGTCCTGCCGCTCGCAGGACTCCAGCACCGCCGTGAGCTTGCGGGCGAACGGGAAGCCCGCGCCGCCCTTGCCCTTGAGCTGCATGCTCTCGGCCAGCCGGAGCAGGTTCGCCGGCTCCATCGGGCCGATCGGGCCGTGCACCTCCTCGTGGGCGACCAGGTCGAGCCGGCCGAACTCGGCGAACCCGGCGGTGAGCCGGGGCTCGCCGACGCACGCCACCGGCGGCACCTTGGTCCGCATCACTTCGCCTCACCCCGCAGCCCGGCCCAGTACGCCCCGTCCACCGCGTCCGCGTCGGCCCGCCGGCGGCGCCGGCGGCTCTCGCCGGTGGCCTTCAGGGCGCGCCGGGAGGCCAGGTCGACCAGGGTGGGGGTGTCGTCGACGGGCACCTCGTCCGCGACGTACCGGGCCGGCGGCCGCCAGTAGTCCGGCTCCTCCGGCACCTCGTCGTCCACGCTGTGCCGGCCGGCGCCGCTGCGCGGCATGGCGGAGATGGGCTCGGCCGACACCGGCAGCGAGTTCTCCCAGCGGCGCGGGCTGTCCCACGGCTCCTCGGGCTCCTCGCGGCGCCGGGGCGGAGCGGAGTAGCTCGCGGCCAGGTCCTCGTCGTCGCGGCGGGCCCGCCGGCCGGTGGAGACCGGCGCGACGTCCTCGGTGTCGAGCCGGGCCCGCCGCCCGGTGGAGACCGGGGCGACGTCCTCGTCCCGCCGGGCCCGCCGGCCGCCGGAGACCGGCGCGACGTCCTCGTCGTAGCGGGCGCGGCGACCGCCCGAGACCGGGGCGGTCTCCTCGTCGTACCGGGCACGGCGGCCCCCGGAGACCGGGGCCACGTCCTCGTCGCGGCGGCGCGGGCGGTCGGCGTCCCGGCGGCGCTCGACGGGCTCGGCGTCCCGGCGGCGGGCGGCCGGCTCCAGGTCACGCTCCCGGCGCGGGGTCGGCACGTCCTCGACGTCGCGGCGGGACCGGCCGCCCCGGACGGGCTCGCGCAGCGTGCCGGGCTCGGGCACCACCGGCACGGTGAACCGCTCGGGGTCGCGGCGCCGGGCGGTGCCGGTGGGCGCGGTCCACGAGGCGGCGACGGTGGTCTCGGCCCAGCCGCCCCGGACGTCCTTCTCCTCGGCCTCGGCCTTGCGGCGGCCGAGCCCGGCGAGCAGCGTCCGGCCCTTGCCCTCGTCGGTCGCCCTGCCGGCCATCGCCTTGTTGATCGCGGCGGCCTGGTGCTGCTCCCGGCTGCGCTTGCCGAGGTGGACGGAGAGCCGCACCATCAGCGCCGCCACCACCAGCAGCACGCAGGCGAGGTAGCTCAGCGTCACCCAGGACGCCGCCGCGCGGCCGGCGTTGAGGCCGTGCAGCAGCGCGAACGGCCAGGCGACGTACGCCATGGAGTGCAGCGCGCGCCAGAACCACTTCGGACCGACGCCGGCGAAGCGGACCCGGATGATGCCGGTCCAGAGCACGCTCACCATCAGGAACGCGGCGACCGTGCCGAGCCCGACGTAGAGGCCCCGCCCGCCCACGAACGGCACCACGGCGTCGGTCGGCCCGGCCCGGCCGATGGCGACCTTGGTGATGACGTGGAAGACCAGCCCGGCCACGCCGAGCACGCCGGTGGCCCGGTGCGCGGACTGCAGCAGCACCCGGTGCGGGATCTTCAGCACCAGCCGGTCCGTGGCGAGCAGCCCCATCATCACGGTGAGGCTCAGCGCGACCAGGGCGACCACCCCGGCGAAGAACTCGGTGAAGAAGAAGCCGTACGAGTACATCGACCCGCCGGCGCCGCTGAGCTCCACACCGGCCCACATCAGGGCGAGCGCGGATCCGATCAGCAGTGCCATCGCGGGTTTCGACGTGGTCCGGACACCACGGCTGCTGGTGGTGGTCCGGACGGTCGTCACCTTCTGGTTCTGCTTTGCCCGGCCCATCTGCTCCTCGATCGCGACTCACGGCGGCACCACCACCGGCCGACCTGCTCCGTCATCCAGTACGGACGTCCGGCCCGTACGGATCAGTGCGGGTGGCGAATTTCTCGGGCGATCCGTCGAACCGTCCCGGCCCGGGGCGCGTGTAGCGCCCAGCGCAACGACGCATGTCCATCCATTGACAGTTGTTGCAACACGCTTGTAACCTTTCCGAAAATTTTCAGCCTGACTGCAAGAAGCCGTCAGGCGAACCCCCTCCCCCGCGTCGCCACCACCCCCGACCCCCAGGGAGTTCCGATGCATCGACGTCGATGCCGCTCGGCGATCCTCGCCCTCGGCGTGCTCGCCAGCCTGCTCGTCCCCACCACCGTGGCGGCTCCCCCGGCCGCCGCGGCGCCCTCCGGCGCCAGGAACGTCATCGTCCAGCTCTTCGAGTGGAACTGGCCGTCGGTGGCCAGCGAGTGCACCAACGTGCTGGGCCCCAAGGGCTACGGCTACGTCCAGGTCTCACCGCCCCAGGAACACGTCCGCGGCAACCAGTGGTGGCTGGCGTACCAGCCGGTCAGCTACCGGATCGAGTCGCGCAAGGGCACCCGGGCGCAGTTCCAGTCGATGGTGAACACCTGCCACGCCGCGGGCGTGAAGGTCATCGTCGACGCGGTGATCAACCACATGTCCGGCCAGGACACCCCCGGCACCGGCTGGGCCGGCTCGTCCTACAGCCACTACGACTACCCGGGCATCTACCAGACGCAGGACTTCCACCACTGCGGCCGCAACGGCGGCGACGACATCGCCAACTACAACGACCGGTACGAGGTGCAGAACTGCGAGCTGGTCAACCTCTCCGACCTGAAGACCGAGTCCGACTACGTCCGGTCGAAGATCGCGGCGTACCTGAACGACCTGCTCGCCCTCGGGGTGGACGGCTTCCGGCTGGACGCCAGCAAGCACATGCCGGCCGCCGACATCGCCGCCATCAAGGGCAAGCTGTCCCGCTCGGCGTACCTCGTGCAGGAGGTCATCTACGGCGCCGGCGAGCCGATCGGCCCGGGTGAGTACACCGGCAACGGCGACGTGCACGAGTTCCGGTACGGCAAGGACCTGGCCCGGATGTTCAACAACGAGCGGCTGGCGTACCTGCGCAACTTCGGCGAGGCGTGGGGCTACCTGCCCAGCGGCTCGGCCGAGGTGTTCGTCGACAACCACGACACCCAGCGCGACGGCAACGTGCTGACCTACCGCGACGGCGCCGCCTACGCCCTGGCCAACGCGTTCATGCTGGCCTGGCCGTACGGGGCACCGACCGTGATGTCCAGCTACACCTTCAGCTCCCGCGACCAGGGACCGCCCTCGGACGCCAACAACAAGACCTTGAACACCACCTGCTACTCCGGCTGGCAGTGCGAGCACCGCTGGCGGGTCGTCGCCAACATGGTCGGCTTCCACAACGCCACCCAGGGCGCCGCGGTCGCCAACTGGTACGACAACGGCTACCAGCACATCGCCTTCAGTCGCGCCGGCAAGGGCTACCTGACCATCAACGACGAGGGCTCGGCGATCACCGGCCGGTCCTACTACGCCGGGCTGCCCGCCGGCCGGTACTGCGACGTGATCCACGGTGACTACGCCAACGGCTCCTGCTCCGGGCCGGTGATCACGGTGGACGCCAACGGCTGGTTCGCGGCGAACATCCCGGCCCACGACGCGGTCGCCATCCACGTCGGCGCCAGGCTGTCCTGACCCGTTCCGGCGAGGGCTCCCGTCCGGCGCAGTTCCGCCGGGCGGGAGCCCTGCCGTTTTTCTGTCCTTTAGAGTAGTTCTGTGTTCTTTGAGCGATTGACGTCCCGCTTCGGCATCGCCTGGCTGACCGCCGCGTTCGGCGTACCGGCGGTGCTCGCACTCGCGCTGCTGGTCAACTCGGCGCTGCGCCACGACCAGACGTCCGCGCCGCCGGCCCGGGTCGCACCGGCCGCCCCGACCGCCGAGCCGACCGCGGAGCCGACGGTCGAGCCGACCCCCGAGGAGTCGGTGCCGGCTGCGGCGCCCGCCCCGGCCGGTCTGCCGGTGGTCGACTACGACCCGGCGCCCGCCGGCTTCCCCTCCGACCCGCGCCCGCAGGACACCACCCCGCTGACCGAGGGGCTGTCGCCGACCCGGCGGATCGCCGCGTACGACGCCCCGGGCGGGCGCCCGCTGGCCCTGCTCGCCCCGACCATCAGCGGCGTGGAGGTGACGATGCCGGTGGTGGAGCACCGTACGGGCTGGACGGCGGTGCTGCTGCCGTCGGCGAACCGGCGGATCGCCTGGCTGCCGGCGGGCGGCTGGAGCACCGTCGCGCTGCGCGACCAGCTCGTGGTGGAGCGGCGGTCGCACCGGCTGACCTGGTACCGGGACGGCCGGGCCACCCGCTCCTGGCCGGTCAGCCTCGGGATGCCGGGGCAGTCCACCCCGCTCGGTCGGACCTTCGTCCTCGGCCGCACCCCGCCGCCCCAGGCGGTCTACGGCGGCGTCGACATCTTCGCCCTCGGCGCGATACCCGACGATCCGGAGGCGGTGCCGACCGGCCTGCGGGGCGCGCACATCGGCCTGCACAGCTGGTACAACGACGACACGCTCGGCAAGAACGTCACCAACGGCTGCATCCGGGTGACCCGCAGCGCCCAGCGGCAGCTGCTCGCCGAGGTGCCCCCCGGGACACCGCTGGTGGTGGTCGAGCTACTCGCCACCCCGCCGCCCACCGCCTGAGGCCCTCCGAAACAGGCCCAGGTCATCCACCGAGCAGCCAGCGATGCGCAGGTCGAGTGAGTCGACGGCGGTCACCGGTCCGAAGCTCTTGCGGAGGCCGGCCAGCTCGACGGCCGGATGCGTACTGGTCATGACATCGATCCTGGGCCGCGCCGGGGCCGCGTCCCCGGCCCCGGCGTCACGACCCGACCATGACAAATGTCAGCCCCCGCCGGTTCCGGTGCCGTCCGGTGGGTATGCCGCCGGGTCCGCGCTCACCGGGGAGGTACGCCAATGGGCACCGCGCCGACCGGACGGGTCGACACGATCGTGCTGATCCACGGTCTGTGGATGACGTCACGCAGTTGGGAACACTGGGCGCGGCGCTACCGAGCCTTCGGCTTCCAGGTGCTCACCCCCGCCTGGCCGGGGATGGATGCGGAGGTGCAGGCGCTGCGCGACGATCCCGCCCCGATCGCCGGGCTGACCCTGGGGCAGATCGTCGACCATTACGCGGCGGTCGTCCGCGAGCTGCCGAACCCACCGCTGATCATGGGGCACTCCTTCGGCGCGCTGGTCGCCCAGGTGCTGCTCGACCGGGGGCTCGGCGCGGCCACGGTGGCCATCGCCCCGGCCGCGCCCAGGGGTGTGGTCCGGCTGCCGGTGAGCACCCTGCGGTCGGCGTACCCGGTGCTGCGCAGCCCCGGCAACCGGCACCGGGCCGTGCCGATCACGCCCGACCAGTTCCGGTACGCCTTCGGCAACACCCTCCCCCGGGAGGAGTCCGACCGGGCCTGGCAGCGGTACGCCGTGCCGGCGGCCGGGCACGTGCTCTTCGAGGGCGCGTTCGCCAACCTCGACGCCCGCTCGGCGGCGACGGTGGACAACGGGCGCGACGACCGGGCGCCGCTGCTGCTGATCGCCGGCGGCGCGGACCACGTGTCGCCGCCGGCCCTGGTCAAGTCGAACGCCAACCTGTACCGCAAGTCCCGGGCGGTCACCGACTACCAGGAGTTCCCCGGGCGCTCGCACTTCACGGTGGGCGAGCCGGGCTGGGAGAAGGTGGCCGACCGCGCGCTGGACTGGGCGGTGGAGATGGCCACCACCCGTTCGCCGGCGATCGTCGGCGAGGCGCCCCGCTGGTGAGTCAGGTGCTGACGAACCGGGTCGGCTCGCTGAGCACCACCGCTGCCCGGTCCAGGCTCGCGAGGCGGGCGGCGAGGGTCGCGGCGGCCAGGCGCTCGGGCAGCGCGGCACTGAACTTGAGGCCGCCGAGAGCTTTCTCGTCGATCTCGGGCAGGCAGAGGCGATCATTGGCGTCGGCGGTGAGCTTCCGCCAAGCTTGGGGTGTCAGGTCCTCCCGCAGCCGGATGCTGCAGTCATCGAATCGCTCGACCGGATCAACCACCTCGCTGAGAGTGGCGGTGAGGGTCGCGTTGGCCCGGAAGCCCGCCCAGGTCCACCAGCGCAGGTCACCCTCCCCCTCGCGGACGATGAGTGTGCCGCCCGGATGCACGAGGTGCAGCTTCTCCGCTCGCTCCCGCGCAAGTCGCTCCACGGCCCGGCGGGTGAGCCTCACCGGAGGATCTGTTCCCAGCAGCACCTCACGGACCGCCCGAATCAGCTCGAAGCTGAGGTACGCCCAGCCTCCGCCCGACCAACGCGCTCGTCCGCCGCCATCGGCAGGCTCCACGAAACACCGCCGACGGCGCCAGTCGATGTAGGTGACCCGCCAGCTCCGGCCGCCCAACAGGAGCCGCCGCTCACCCCGGACTTTCTCGGTCAGCAGGCTGGGATCTACCCGACCCAGCTCATTGCGCCCGAGCAGCACCGTGAATTCCGGCGGGCCGGTGAACACCGCCGTCATCTCCATGAAGTGACGACGACCGAAGCGTTCCTCGGCAGCCGGTCCGATGAATAGCATCCCGCTGTCCTGGTCGAGATATCCGTGCTCGATGAGATGGCGAACGATCGGCCGGCCGCTCTCCTCGAAGGGATGCAGCCCGTTCCACGCCTGGGCCCACAGTTGATCACCGATCCGGTGCTCCTGAAGGCAGAGCGCGAGCACCTGCTGGGCCACGATGTGCCGGGGCTCAGGCGGGGCGGTCACCGGCTCGACCCAGCCCCGGGACCAGAGCAGGAGCAGCGCTGCCGCCTCGGCCAGCGCCTCCCCGTCGAGCGCCAGGAAGAGGCAGTTCCGGTTGCTCCCCGGCCGACGCCCGGTCCGCCCGAGCCGTTGCAGGAACGAGGCCACCGTGGCCGGCGCGTCGATCTGGATCACCCGGTCCAGGTCTCCGACGTCGATACCCAGTTCGAGTGTGCTGGTCGAGACGATCACGCAGTCCCGGGCCTCGCTGAAAGCCTGCTCGGCACGACGGCGTTCATCCGCGGACAGCGACGCGTGAGAGAGGAATGTAGTGACCCCCTTCTCCCGCAGCAGTTGACCGAGTTCCTCGACGGTCTGACGGGACTCACAGAAGACCAGGCGCTTTTCCCCCGCGTGCAACCCGGCGATCACCGTCGCGGCGTTGGCCAGCGAGCCGACGTAGTCCAGCTCGATGTCGCCCGGCGGTGGACGATCGGCCACCTCGACCGCGTCAGGGGCGACCACCTCGGCCGGCCTGCCGCCCGCTCCCGATCCCTGTAGCCAGGTCAGCAGCTCCCCAGGATTGCCGACGGTGGCGGAAAGCCCGATCCGTTGCAGGGGACGGCCCGCTACCCGGGTCAGCCGTTCCAGCACAGCCAGTAGATGCCAGCCCCGGTCGTCTCCGGCGAAGGCGTGCACTTCATCCACGACGACGGCATGCAGCCCCGCGAAGAAGAGTCGGTGGTCAACTTTCGTGCTGACCAGCATGGATTCCAATGACTCAGGAGTGGTGAGCAGGATGTCGGGTCGTTCGAAGAGCACGGCGCGGCGGCGAGAGGTGCTCACGTCGCCGTGCCAGACGGCTGCCCGGCGCCCGAGCCAGCCGGCGTACTGCTCGACGCGTGGCTGAAGATTGTTGAGCAACGCCTTCAATGGTGCGAGGTATAGGACGGAGGTGCCCGTCCACCGCTGTTCGCTCATGCGGCTCAGCAGCGGGAAGAGCGCCGCCTCCGTCTTGCCACCGGCGGTCGGCGCGAGGAGCAGGGTGTCCAGGCCGCCACGCACCGGTGTGATCGCCGCGTGCTGCATCGGGCGCAGGTCGCGCCAGCCCAGGGTGTTGACCAGATGGTGCACGACGACCGGGTCGAGGTCCGGCAGCACGTCAGATCGGCAGTTCGATGTCGTCGGCAGAGGCGGCGGCGTTGCGTTCCACCTCGGTCAACTCGTCCGCCCGCAGGGTCAGCGCATAGTGGCGCCGTGGCTCCCAGTCGGGGAACTGGTCCACCCGGTCGAGGACGTCCGCGACGAGCTTCTTGAGGTACACCCGGGGAGCCACGCCGACCTGGCCGCCGAGCGCACCGGTGACGGCGTGGGCCAGCGTGGCGAGATAGTCGTCATCGACCCGGCTGTCGACGGCGGGGCTGGCGTAGATCTCTCGTACGCGCTTACCGAGTTCCACCAGGGCGTCCACGGTGAAGCCGGGCAGTCGAAGTTGAGCAGCGCGGGGATTGTCCCAGCGCGGGTCGGGGCCGAAGTCGGTGGCGAGCCGTTGGGCGAGCGGCGCCAGGCGCTGGACGCCCTGTGGGCCGTCGAAGAACGCAGGGGTTCCGGTGACCACCAACATGAGTCCGGGGAAGCGGTCAGCGTAGACCTCATCGATGAGCTGCCGGAGGGAGTTGAGCGCCTTGTCCCGCGCGTCGGAGCGCACCCGTTGCAGCGTCTCAACCTCATCGAGCACCAGCAGCAGCCCCCGATGCCCACTGTCGCGCAGCACGGTGAGGAGCCCTTGGAGGAAGCTCAGCGCACCGAAGTGGTCGAGGTCGCCCTTGACCCCGGCAGCCCGGCGGGCCGCAGCGGCCACGTGCGGCTGGCCACCGAGCCAGGCAGCCAGCCCGTCGGCCGTCGGGTGGTCGCCGGTGGCGCTGGCGGCCCGGTAACCGCGCAGTGCCGCAGCGAAGCCCGGCGTGCTGCGGGAAATATCACCCAGCCGGCGCTCCAGCAGGTCGCTGACCGCCCGGTCGAGCGCGGCGGCGTCGTCCTCGGCAACCGCTCCCCCGGCGAGCACGTCCTCCTCGAGCGCGAAGATCCACCCATCGAGTACGGGCCGGAAGGCGCTCGGGGCGAACTGCTCCGTGCTCAGGTGTTCGACCAGCCGCCGGTAGACGGTCTCCATCCGGTGCAGAGGCGTTTCGAGTTCGGAGATCTGCACCTCGGCGGCGGCGAAGCCCCGGCGCTTGGCGCGCTCCGCCAGCCAACGGGTGAAGAAGGTCTTGCCGGCGCCGTACTCGCCCCGGACGGCCTTGAAGACACTGCCGCCACCAGCGACCCGGTCGAGGTCGTCGTCGAGGGCGGTGCTGAACCGGTCCAACCCGACCGCGAGCGCGTCGAGCCCGTTGCTCGGAACGACGCCACGGCGCAGCGCGTCGACGATGTCGCGTCGGCGCCGCGCGGAGATCTCGACGGTCACCTCGGCTCCAACTCGAACTGCTCGATCAGCAACGCCCGATCGAGGTGGACCGTCCGACCGTCGGGGTCGAGGGTGATCACGGGGTAACCCTCGACCTGGAGCAGCCGACGCAGGACGGCAATCGTGCCGGTGATGCGGTGCGCCGGCACCCCGGCCCTGGCGGCAAGGGTATCGAGGGTCGCCCGACCACCGCCGGCGAGCAGGGTGTCGAGCAGCGCGGCCACCCGGTCGTCAGCGAGCGGCATCCGGGGGTCGCGGCGCTGTGCGTACCGGTCGCTGGCGAGCAGCGTGGTCACCAGGTCCGGGGCAGCCGGAGCGGACGGGACGGGCGGCGGAGCCGAAGCCGGCGCGGGCGCCGGCGGTGCCAGGTCGAACAGACCCTCGGCCTGTGGCTCGGCGGGACGTCGGGGGCGACGACGGGCCGCCGGGACAGGGTCGGCCGGTGCCGCAGCGGCCTCGGCCAACGGCTCCCGCCACCAGTCGGGGCTGGCCACCGGAGCACCAGCCCATCCCGGTACCGCCTGGTCGTCTCCGGCGGTCAGCACGAGCAGGGGGATCACCGTCTCCGCCGGTGCGGCGCCACCGTGGTAGCCGGCCTTGCGCGGCCCGTACCGCACCTCCTCCCGCCAGGGCAGGATGACCGCACCGCCGCTGAGGGCCACCCGGCTGCCGGTCACGGCGATCTCGCCGTCTGCCACCGCGCCGGTGCCCGGCCGCCATCGGTTCTCACTGCTGGTGCTGGGCAGGACGAGCGACTCCGGGCCCCGGTCGACGACGTGGCCGTGGTCGGAGACCAGGACGACCACCCGGTCGGCTGCGGACGCCAGCAGGTCGCCGACGGCAGTGACGGTGTCCTCGCCCCAAACGGTGGTGCCCGGGTCACTGCGGTCGAGGGCGTCGTCGATCGTATTGACCACGGCGGCGACCACCGGGGCCGACGGGTCGTCGAGGGCGGCCAACACCTCGGCATCCAGCGCCGAGCCGGCCCCGGCGCGCAGGTCCTTCTTGTGCAGCAGTCGCCCGCCGGGCCACCGCTGCTGGAACGCCTTGGCTTCGGCCTGCTGCGCCCCGGTGGTGATCCATCCGCTCAACAGGCTGCACCGACTCACCTCGGTGACGGTGGGCAGGGCGGCGAGCACGCCGGTCCGGGGTCCGCCGTCGGGGGTGAGTTCCACCCAGGTGCCGCTGCGAGTGACCGACTCGGCCAGCTCCGTGGCCGCCGCGACACTCATCCCGTCGAGCACGAGCAACAGCACGCGGCGGCCGTGGTCGAGGATCGGCTGGACCACCCGGTCGAGCATGTCCTCGACCCGCAGCAGCGCACCGGGCGCGGCCTCCGCCGCAGTCGCGGCGGCGAGCAGGTTGGCGAACTGCTGGTCGTGCCGGGACCGGCGGGCGTCGACCGCGCGGTGCAGCTGCCGGTACGCCTCGGCAACCTGCGGGTCTGGGTCGCCGGCGAAGACGTCGAGCCGGGCCCGGTCGACCCACCCGTCCTGCCGGACCTGCCGGTGCAGCGCGTCGAGCAGGGTGGCCGGGGCCGGTCCGTCGTCGGTGTGCAGCCAGCGCAGCAGGCGTACGGCCATCCGCGCGGTCTCCACCCGGCGCGGCTCGGCGGCCCGGTGCGCCTCGACCCTGGCGAGGGCCGTCTGCGCGTGAGCCACCGCGGTCTGCAGCGCCGTGGCGCCGGCCGGCACGGCGAGCCGTACGGCGTCGGCGAAGGCCCGCAGCCGCTGGACGAATCCGGTGGGCAGCACGGTCGACGCACTGAGCAGCCCGGTGATACCAACTTCGGCGGCGATCGCCTCGGCCCGGCGCAACATCCGCATCGCCTCGGCCCGGCCGTCGTCGCCTGATTCGACCGTCCGGTAGACCCACGCCTCAGTCGCCTGGTGCAGCGCCTCGGCCTGCCCGGCGGTGAGCCGGAGCCCACCGAACCGGGGCTCCAGTCGGGCGCGGCCGACGGCTGCCTCCACCTCGGCGGCACCCCCGCTGCCGGTGGGCCAGAGCAGTCCGGCCAGCAGCCCGAGCGGGATCACGTCCACGCCGTGCCCGGCCCTCACGGCCGCCATAATCGGGACGGCGGCGCGGCCAGCGGTGGTCGTCAGGTATGCCGTGACGCCTTCAGCGACAGCGTCGGACAGCGTGGTGAACCGCAGTTGTCGGCGGGCGTCGACGCTCCATTGCACCAGACCGCTGTCGTCGAGTTCGGCGGCGGACAGGTCGAGCAGCTCGGCGGTGAGGCTGCGCAGTGCGTGATCCCGAGTGAGGATGGCGCCCGGCGGTGCCGGCCAGCCCTCCGGCGGCGCGTAGTCGCTGAGCGCGTTGGCCACCCACCGGCCGACCCGGACCAGAGTCGGGTCGAGGGCGGGCACACCGCCGAACATCTGCCGGACCAGGTCCCAGGGGTCGATCTTGCGAACGGTCTGCTTGCTGACGTGAGCCAGCAGTCCGTCGCCCAGCTCGCCGTCGGTCAGCTCGGTCAGCAGCACCAGACGTTCGCCGTGCGCCCGCTCGTGGAGCGCGGCGCGGGCGGCGAGCGGGGTGGGGCACGCCACCACCCGGACGCGGGTGCCGGCGACGGTGAACACCGGCTCGGCCGGCCACTCGGGGCGGGCCGTCAGTGCGATGGCGTCGGCGGCGTCACCCTCCGCGAGCCAGGCCTCGACCTTGCGGCGGACCGCGTCCGGCTGGGCGGCGCTGACCGGCGCGCTCACGACGTCACCTGAAGGGACGTTCCGCCACGCTCGGTCACCGGATCTCCCAGGTGACCGTGACTCGCCGGCCAGCGGCAACCTCGGCCGCGATCTCGGCGGCGACCTTCTCCCAGGTGGCTTCGTCGGAGACCTCGCGACGTCGCTGGGTGACCACGACCAGGCCGCCACCCTCCCTGATCGAACCCGCCTCGTTTCCACCAGTCGCCGGCGGCGAGCCGGTGCCGCCGTCTTCTGCGCCGGAATCCACGACGGAGTTCGTGGAGCCGGTCCCGATTTCACGGCCAGGGACAGCGCCAATTCCGTCATCCGTCGGCTCGATGGCCGGGCCGACCTGCTGCGGTCCGTGCTGGCCGGGGACCAGCCCGGTGGCGACGCCACCCTCGTGTCCCGTGCCGCCGGTCGGCCGAACGGGCTGGTCGGCGGCGAGCAGCGCCGCCGACGCCGCGACCGCCGTCCGCAGGGCCGGAACGAGTTCCTGCCCGTGCTGTTCACGACGGGCCACGTCGCGAAGCTGCCCGATGATCGCCCGCGCCCGCTCGTCATGACCGGCCCGTGCCGAGATGGCCTCGAGCAGCGGCCACTGGTGGTCCTGGGCCAACTCGCCGCTGAGCTGGCCGGCCTGGCTGAGCAATGCACCGACGCCCTGGTCGTCGATCTCGCCGAGGTCCGCCCGGGCCACCGTCTCGACCAGCACCACGTCGTCCCGCTCGGCGGCCAGCTCGGTGACGAACCGGGCGGCGCGCCGGGCGGTGGCGAGCCGACCCGTCGAGGCCGCGACGTCCAGGCCCAGCACGGCGGCGTGCGCGGTCAGCGCTTCCACCAGCCGGTTGGCGTCCTGCTTCCGGTCACGGGCCGCCTCGCGCAGCTTGCCGGCGAGTTCGCCGAGGTTGGCGGGCGTACGCCAGACCGGCAGCACCCCACCGAAGATCGCCGCGCCCCGGTCGACCGCGTCCGCCCAAGCCTGCTCGTCCGGCATCGGCGGGTGCCGCAGCTCCAGCTCGTCCCGCACGCCGGCGAGCTGGCTGATCTCAACCTTGGCCCCGTGCTGGTACCAGGCGAGCTGCTGGTCCAGCCCGAAGACCATGATGATCAGGTTCTGCAGGTCACGGTCGAACCCGAACGCGGCGGGCTCGTCGATCAGCTTGCGTAGTACGTGGACGGGGAAGTGCTTCGTGTAGCCCTCGTTGGCGGCGGCCTGGAGCAAGTGCTGGCTCCACCGGGAGGTGGAGGTGGTGAGCACGTACCGACCGTCGACCAGCTCGCCAAGGCGGAGGTTGTTGCAGACCCGGCGGAGGGTGCGCTGGTCGGCCGGGTTGGGCACGGTGACGCCGCGGGTGGGTTCGGCGGCGGCCTGCTTGGCGTACTCCAGAATCTTGTTGAGTTCGCCCCGGGTGACGGGCTTCTCGTCATCGGGCATGGCCGGGCGGCCGGGGTAGGACCAGGCGAGGAGTTCGCCGGTGAGGTTGGTGAAGGCGTCGGCGAGGGTGCCGCCGCGAGGGTCGCCGACGTGCAGGCCCTCGGCGAGGGTGTGGAACACCCCGATGGCGTCGTCCTGCACGTCCGACCCCTGCGAGGTGGCCGACCCGTACGCCTGCATGAGGGCGCTGATCAGCGTGCCGCGCAGCTGGGTCTGGCGCTGCTGGAGGTAGACCTTGCCCTGTTGCCGGTCGGCGAGCGGCCAGTCGGCGGCGAGCGAGTTGAGCCGGTCCCCGGTCCCGTTGCCGAGCAGGTAATTGATCTTGGCGAGCTGGGCGACCTTCCCCATCAACTCGTCGGTGAGGTAGAAGGGCAGCCAGAAGACGGTGCGCGAGCCGCGTTCCAGGCTTTCGATCCGGGCCCGGTCGGCGCTGCGCTCGTAGCCCTGCGGGTCGAACGGGTAGTCGATGACGACCCGCCACGCCTCCCCGGTGGCGAGCAGCGCGGCGACCGGCATGGTGTCGGGGTCGCGGACGTTGCCGAACTTGACCTGGACGGTGTGCCGCCGGCCACGCCAGTCGCGGTGGTGCAGCAGCTCACCGAGCTGTCCCTCGGCGCCGGTGATGTTCAGCTCGGCGGTGACCAGTTCGCGGATGAGCTGCTGCCGTACGCCGGTGGTGGTCGCCTCGTCCTCGGGGACCAGGTCGAGCAGCTTGTCGTAGTCGACGGTGTGCAGCTTGAGGCTGACCACCGGGTCGGGGGTCTTGGTCAGGTGCAGCTCGCCGGCGCCGTCGGCGACCCGGTTGAGCCGGTTGAGCACGATCTGCCGCTCGTAGCCGGGGATCGGCGAGGTGATCGAGCCGAAGTTGAGCGCGTGCAGCTTGGCGGCGGTGAGGTTGTGCAGGGCCGGCACCTCGGGCACCAGCGCGCCAAGCAGCACCGTCTTGATCAGCTTGTCGTCGAGCTGGAACTGCTGGTGCCCGGCCGCCTGCTCCTCGGTGATGCCGTTGAGGCTGAGCAGGATCGGCCGCAGCTTCTGCGTGTAGAGGCTCCGGGCGGACTGGAAGAGCTGCTTGAGCTTGGGCCGGTCGGGCAGCTCGCCGTGCAGGACGAGGGGGTCGAAGAGCGCGGCCACCCCGATCAGGTCGTTGACCCGCAGGGTGTCCCGGCGGTCGACGAGCAGCTCGGTCATCACCTTCAGCGCGGTGCGCTCGCGCTGCAACGCCTGGGACAGGGCGACCAGGGTGGCGACCAGCGCCGGGGAGAACGGGTAGAGCTTGCGGAAGGCGGCGGCGTCGGAGCCGATGCCGGCGTCGCCGTACTGGGCACCGAGCAGCAGCGCGTCCCACACTTCGCGATTGCCCCGGACGGCGGCGAAGGCGTTGTCGATGACCGCCCGACCCTCGTCGGTGAGCGGCTTGAGCAGCCGCTTCTCGGTGATCTCGGGCAGGTTGGTGTCGGCGAGGGCGATCTCGCCGAACCGGCCCTGGACGCTGCGCATGACGTGCGCGAGGGCTTCTCGCTCGGTGCCGCCGACCTGCGGGCCGAGGAAGTCCTCCAGGTTGCGCTGCCTGGCGACGAAGGAGATCAGCGGCAGCGGCCGGGTGGCGTCGGCGGACTCGACGAGCTTGTTGAGCTTGGCGCCCTCGGTGTTGACGAAGACGTGGTCGCTGATCTTCGTGGAGAGCCAGAGGATCAGCTCGTCGAGGAAGAGCACCAGCGCGTCGTACCCGAGCGACTTGGCGTGCCGGGTGATCACCGCCAGGCCGGTGTCCAGGTCGAGGTACTCCCCGCTGCGCACCGCGCCGGTGAAGAAGGTGCTGGTCAGCGCGCTGACCAGCCGGTCCCGCTGCTCGGTGCCGGGGGGCGCCGCCGCGGCGGCGGCATACCGATCCGGGGTCCAGCCGTCGGCCTGGGCGCGCAGCGCGGCGAGGGAGAGGCCATTACCGGCCGCAGGGGCGCCACCGCCGTCGCGCAGCGCGGCGAAGAAGGCGTCGTCGCCCATCCGCTTGCGCAGCCGCGCGGCGTCGTCGAGCAGCGCGTCCGACCGGTGTACGGCGGGGACAGGCGCCTCCGGGTGCAGCGCGGTGATCTGGTTGAGGTAGCCCTCCAGGACGGCCTGCTCGACCGAGCGCGCGTCGAGCATGTGGAAGGTGAGGGTGAGCAGCTTGCGGTCGCGCAGCCAGGAATCGGCGGCGAGCACCGGCTCGGCCAGGCCGCGCACCTCGCGGGCCGCCGGGTTGTGGTGGAGGATCTCCCGCAGCACCGCCATGAAGTGCGACTTACCGGAACCGAACGAGCCGTGCAGGAACACCGCCTGGGAGCGGCCGGTGGTGACGGCGTGCCCGATCCGCCGCAGCGCGTCGGCGAAGTTCTCCCGCAGCTGGTCGGTGACCACGTACCGACGTAGGTCGGCACCCTCGGCGGCGCGAACGACGAAGTCGCCGTCCCCGACCGAGGTCGGAATCTCGATCACGTCCCGCAGCAGGGTCATCTCGCTCCTCGCGCCACCACTCCCCGTACCGCCGGCAGCACCGGCGACCCGCCGATCGTAAGGTTTGTAAGGTTCAGGTCCTAGTCCACCCCGTTGCCGCGCGGTGCGTCGTCCCCGCTCAACGCCGCCTCGGCCGCCGGGAACACTCGCCGTCGTGGTCGGGCCAGAGCAGACACCGCACGCCACCCGGCATGTTCTGGTCGCAGAAGACCCAGTGGCGGACGTTCTGGTCGTCCTCGGCCGAGACGGTGGTCCCACCCGGGTCGAGCTGCGGCAGGACGTGCGCCCAATGCGCCACCACCCGGGCGAGGCGCTGCGCGGAGAGCAGATCAACGGCCGCCGCGGGCAGGTGGATGACCCAACGCTCGCTCATCGGTCCCCCCGCTCGCTGCGGGCCCGGGCCTGCTCGGACTGCCAGCGGCGCAGCGCGTCCTTGATCCGGTCGGTCTCCCGGCGGCTCTGCGCGAGCGCGTCGTAGACGGCGGCCAGGTCACTGGCGGCCCGGTCGAGGAACTCCCGCACCTCTCCCGGGTCGAGCCCGCGCCGGCCCAGCGGCGTCGACCGGAACCGTCGCTCACGCACCTGCCAGGGCCGCAGCGGATGGTAGGCAGCCGAGCGGTAGCAGGTCGGCCCGTGGACCGACCGCCGCCGACGCCGCGTACGCCGGAAGAAGAGATGCATGACCGGACCTGCCTCTCACCGTCGAGCTTGACCTGTGGATGGGGTGGGCCCGCCGACCCGCCCCGCACCGACGGACCCACCCCGGCACCTGCCACCGCAGCCTTCGATCAGCGGTACGACGGCAGGGCACCTTGAGCGGCCAGTAGAGCGAGCACCGTTCGTAACTCACACGATTCATGGCCTCACTCATCGTGCAGCGTTGGCGGCAGTTTGCGCAACTCCCGATTCGGAACCGTGCCGTTGCGACCTGTGTCCGGTTACGGCAGACTGACGACCATGACTGGAAGTCCGACCGTCCGACGTCGACGCCTGGCTGCCGCGCTGCGTCGCCTCCGCGAGCAGACCGGGATGACCGCCGACCAGGCCGCCAAGGAGGTGGGCATCTCGAAGTCGGCAATCAGCCGCATCGAGAACGCTCAGGTCTCCGTCATGCCGCCGGTCGCCCGTGGCCTCCTTGAGCTGTACGGCGTCGAGGGCGAAGAGGTAGACGCGCTCGTCCAGGTCGCCCGAGACGCCCGCAAGCGCGGCTGGTGGCAGGCGTATGACGACGTGCTGCCGGACTGGTTCGAGGTCTACGTCGGACTGGAGGCCGAGGCATCGGAGATCCGCGCCTTCGAGCCGCAACTGATCCCCGGACTGCTGCAAACGGCCGACTACGCCCGCGCAGTCATTCGTGCCGAGCACCCGGACGCGCCTGGCGACGAGGTGAACCGGCGGGTGGAGCTGCGGATGCGCCGGCAGAACACCGACACCCCGCCGAAGCTCTGGGTGGTGCTGGACGAGGCGGCCCTACGGCGTCCGGTCGGCGGCGCCGAGGCGTTCCAGGCACAGTTGCGGCGGCTGGCAGAGGAGGCGGACCGACCCGGCCGCACCATTCAGATCCTCACCTTCGACGCGGGAGAGTACGGGTCGATGGGCAGCGCATTCAGCGTGCTGACCTTCCCCGAGCCGGCCGATCCGGGGGTCGTCTACGTCGAAACCCGCGCGGGTAGCCTCTACCTCGAAGGCCAACAGGTCAGGGAGTACAGCCGCGTCTTCGAGCACCTGGTCGCCACTGCGGCCACCACTCGGGAGTCGCGCGACCTGATCCAGGGGGCGATCGACGAGCTATGAGAGGACGGCGCGGGTGGAAGAGGTCAACCAGGCCCCGGTGACCTGGCGTAAGAGCACCCGCAGCAACGGCTCCGGCAACTGCGTAGAGGTCGCCGACAACCTGGCGGGCATGGTCGGGCTGCGCGACAGCAAGGACCCGAACGGCCCGGTGCTGACCTTCACCCCGACGACCTGGACCGCCTTCCTGCACGCCGCCAAGCAAGAAAAAGTCAGCCCCCAGTAATCGACGTCCGTCGGTACCGCCCCTCCACGGAGCGGTGAACGAACTGGCGCTGGGGTTCCTTTCGTGCGGTACGAACGTCTTCCGCATTGGCCTCGTCTGATCTATACGTCGGCTCGCCTCGGTGACAGCATCTGTGGATGGCGTTCTCACCCCTTCAGGGCGGCCAGCCGCCAGCTCTGTCGACACCCGGCACATACGAGGTTGAGTCAACCTGGAAGCTGGCTGACAGCGTCAGCAATGCGGTCCTGCAGAAGACGGGGCGCAGGGTGGACATCCGCCCACTGCCGGAACTAGAGAGCCAGGTCGCCATCCGCAGCGTCCGGCCCTTGGATCTGCTGCTCGGTCTCGGCAAGACGACGAGCGCCCTACCGGGCCTCCATCAGGCTGGTGCTGCTGGGCTGCCTGGGCTCACGGCTCTCCGCACCGCCAGCCGCTGGGCCATCATCCGTTATCTGTGGGCCTTCGCGGAGGCACGTCCCGACCTTCGGCTTTCGGCACTGACGAATCAGGTGCGGAACCATCAGCGCTCTCTCTTCTCGGAGCACTTTGGGATCGCCGTTGCCACGGATCTGGTGGAACAGCTGATACTCACCGAGCCCGCCCAAGTGGTTGACGCAGACGCAGTGAGTTACGACGCCGTCCTCGGTCCTGCAGTTGGCGGTCTGGGATCTCACAAGCCCGACTACTTCTGGTACAACATGCGCCGCGGGAACTTGACGGATGTCGTGGTGCTTGAAGCCAAGGGCAACAGCTCGGGGCGGCGGACGACCATCCTGCAACTGGCCCGTGGCGTGCAACAGGTTCTCGTACCGAAGCCAGTGACCGGTGCCAACATGCGCCGCATCGTGATCGGCGCGTGTGTGGCTGGACGGAGGATCAAAGGATTTGCCTTGGAAGTCGGCGAGCCCGACGAAGAGACTCGTGGCGACATCGCGACGGCGTTCGCGATGGAGGAGGCAGGGGAGAGGCCACGCTTCGGCGATCACGAAGGTTCGGGCTGGATCTCTGCGGAGGCTCTCGCGACTCCCGTCAACCGCGATGAGGTGGTACGTGAGGTTACGGATCTTGACCGAGCCCGTCTCTTCACGTTCGCCGGCTTAGCCCCGGAACCATCAGGGCCCCTGCTACAAGCAGACCGTCAAGCCGCTAACTCCCAGGATGCCGTTGAGTCGGATGTCGTTGATGTCATCGATGTGGACGGCATTTCGTTCCGCTGCGAGAATTCCCTGATCAACCTCGGTGGTCGTTACCTAAGCGTGCGGACGGGCGTAGCCGAAGATTTCCTTTCCGTCGCCGGCGACACTCAGGGCGACTTCGAGCAACGCCGCGCCCTCTACCTGGAGGGCCGACCGGGAAGAACCTCATATGCGTTGAGGCCAGGCCGCTCGCGGACCCGCCCTCAGGAAGCGCTGACGGTTGTCACGTCAGCAGACGGCTGCATGCTTTCGGTGTCGATGCTGAACTGAGGCAAGGGCGAGTCCACCCGCACGTCTGGAAGGGCTCAGTCACCGAGGCGAAGGCCCTCCACGCACTCTGGCCAAGGTCGGATGCGCCGCAGTAGCAACAACCGACAGGACCATCGGGAGGACAAGATACCGACTCATCAGCAGACCCACCAGGCCGGCCGTCATTTGGCCGTCGGCGAGGCCCTGCTCCGCGGCCACCAGGCGAGCCTCGCCGGTGCGCAAACCTTCATCGACGTCGACGGCAGCCGGGCCGCCGTGCTGGTCGCCGGGAAGGGCGCCTGGATGATCGCGGACGTCGACAAGTTCACCGACAGCACCATTGCGGCGTACGTGCTGGTCGACGTCTCGGGGGCGCACCCGCGGTTCTACATCGCGCCCGGCGACGAGCTGCGTCATGACGTGCGGCAGCGTCACCAGCAGTTCATGGACCGGGTGGGGGTCAGGCCACGCAACAGTGAGAGCCTACACACCAAGATCGAGCCGCAAAACGTCGCACGGTGGGAAGACAACTGGTCCGCGTTCGACCGGTAGAACGGATCTGTTGATGCGCGATATCGATGCGGTCTGGGCCACGATCACCCAGCATGCCGGTCAAACCTTCTTGACGGTCAGCGGGCTGCCGTTCCGCTACATCGTCGACGGGGACCGCCTGCTGACGGACCGCACGAGCTACTGGATTCACCGAAGTCAGCTCAAAACAGCGTTGGACCTGTGGCCGGTCGCTGGGCCCGCCGCACTGCACAACGTCGTGCGCGGGCCCAGCTACCTCTTTGCTCTTCTGGCTGACCGACGGATCATGCCGGATTACTAGCGGCTCAAGACAGTTCCGGAACGCCCCGTAGCAAGGTCAGAGCCGACCTGTCCGAGCTGAGCTGCGCCAGCTCTGCATCAATGAAAGCGGTGAAGAACGCAGCGGGCGAGCCGTCCATGTAAGCCGGATCGTCGGCGGTGTGCCACTGGTGCAGCCACGGCTCGATCTCCACCAGCCCGGCCAACAGCGGCAGCAGCCGGTGCGCTGGCCACGCCTCCTGCGTCTTCCGGTCCAGGTAGACGGTGGCCAACGCCTGCGCCTGCGCCAAGTGGTCCCAGCCGGCCCAGCCGAGCAGCTCGCTGCCGTCGCTGTCCCGCCCCGCCTGCGGGTACGAGATGAACCGCTCCTTCGGCACGTCGAGCTTCCCGCGCGCCTTCCAGTACGACGGCCGGGCGAAGTCCGCCGAGGCGTACTTCGGCGGCACCTCGATCTCGACCTTCTCTCCCGCGTCCTCCCGCCGCTGCAACGCCCACGTCCGCTCCCACTGCGCCCGCTTACGCAACCCGGACGGCTTGTACCGCTGCGCCGGCAGATACGGCACATGCTCGTCAGCGAGCAACTGACCCAACGTCCGAGTCAGGTCATAGCTGTCATGCCCGACCCACAGATCCAGCACCGCCCGGAAATCCTGATCGCTGCCAACCCGGTCGGCAAGCTGCGCCACCGACAGCGGCGTCGGCTGCCCGCCCCACAGCTCCGGCACCTCCAACCGATCCAGCAGCCAGTCCCGCAACGCAGCCTTCTCCTGCTCAGCCCAGCCCCATCGCTCCTTGTCCCGCTTTTGAGACCAGCGCCGCTTACACTCCGGCCGCTCAATCATGCTGATGTGCTGATTGGACTTGATCGCGGCGATCCGGCGCTCGACCAGAGACCGGTACTCCGCTGGCCAATGCGGCTGCGGCCGGTCAATCGGCTTTGATTCGTGCCGGTCGAACCATGCTGTCCGCGCGTCGCTGGCGGACAGGACGATCTCGAAGGCTCGCTCCCCCAACATCAGCTCCGGCGGGTTATCACAAGTCAGGTTCTCATCGATCAGCCCGTAGAGCCAGTAGACCTCCCAGTCCAACTCCTCTTGAAGCGCGATCATCCGCGCCCGCACCGAGTGATATTCCGTCTCAGCGTTCGCCAGCCGCTGCCTCGTCGGCACTCCCCCGCCAGCAACCGCCGCCGGGGTAAGGCTGGACAGCCGATGCGCTAGCCCATCCAGCTCGCGCGCACGCCTTAACGGGTAGGCGTCCGGCAGCGGGAACTCTTGCAGCTTCGTTCCGGTGAACTCGTAGCGTTCTTCCCATGCTTCGTCCTGCATCCCCCGGCCGACGCCGCCGCCCGCTTTAGGGTGACTCACCTGCTTCAACCAGAAGCAGGCGGTCGAACTGTTCAGCACCCCGAGCAGCCGCAGGTGCTCGTCCTCCGTCGCCCCCTCCGCCAACTTGATTACCGGCGCCGCATGATTGAAAATCCCACCCCTACGGGCAAGGGTGAAATGGTTATGCGTTGCAAGGAATGGCCACGCAATCAGCAACGACGCAGACAGCCGGGATCGCGACAAGTTTGCATATTCAGGCCAAGCCAGCCCTCGCCGTTCGTTAGTTTTACCAAACATCAAACCTTGCCGCTTACTTGTGCGAGTAGTCCAGAAAGTTCGATCTCCCGACACATCGATTGGCTGGAGGTGGTCATCGTATGGGAAGGCAACTAAAGATTGCGGAACAGCAAACCAATCCCGGATATTGTCACCTACGGTGAATAGCTGCGCGCGCACTTCCCAAGACTGCTTTCGCCTACGTAGGTATAGGGCGTCCTCACCGGTTACGACGCTGAATCCAATCGAGTCGCAAGCACCAGACAGGACGCCATCGCGGCCAGACTGAAGCGCCTCCATCAGCTGGGTTGCGCCGCCCCCACTCAAGCTCCAAGGATACGAGGCAAGTTGACTGCGAGCGAAGTCGCTCACACTCACCCACTCGGACTCCGAGCCAGGATCATCTATTTGTGCCTTGATCGCGAGCCAGACCTTGCCCTGTGCTGGATCGTCCGGCGTGGATGGCTCTCCCTGCACCCCTAGAATGGTGCGGATGGCCCTGCTGTAGCGAGTGCTGACTAAGCGGTTTCGGCCGACCAGAATCACCGTCGGGGTTCCGTGTCCCGGAATATACGCCCCGGAGGTATCAATCACCTCGGTCAGTTCGACCATCCCGGCGAAGTATTCGTTGATGAGTCTCTTGCCGAACTCACGCTTCATGAAGGCGTTGCCGGTGATTTGACCGACGTGACCGGCCCCGTCACCATCGTGGTCACCGCGCTTCCCGAGCTCAAAGAAGCGCTGCGCGAAGGGCACCGTCAGTGCGTACTTTCCCGAGCATGCGCTGTAAAGCTTGCGGTAGCGCCGGCTCCGAACCGGGTCGGCGACAGCGATGTAGGGCGGGTTGCCCACGACCACTGTGTACTGCTGCGGCCTCAGATACTCCTTGAGCAGATCGGCGTCCTCGCTATCAAATGCGAACGTCGGCCGGTCATTCAAAAGCGCCATAATGTCGCCCTGGTCATCGGAAGTGTGCTCCCAGTGCAGCAGCGAATCGCCAGTCGCCACCCGGACCGGGAAGGCCGGGGTTCGCTCCAGCTTGGTCAGTCCGCAGACATTCATCGCGGCGATCAGGAGCCGGAAGCGGGCGATCGCCACCGCGAACGGGTTGATGTCCACCCCGGTCACCTGGCCGAGCGCCCGCTCCGCGAGCACCCTGACGTCGGTCCCCGGCTCCCGGTCCCGCCACTTACCCACCAGCCGACGAAACGCGCCGAGTAGGAAGTGACCGGAGCCGCACGTCGGGTCGATGACGCTGGTGGCGGCGAGGCCGAACTCCTTGACCGCCGGCTCGAAGGTGCGGTCGAGGATGAACTCCTCGACGAACTCCGGCGTCTGCAGCAGCGCGTACGTCTTCCGGGCATGAAGCGACAGGTATTCGTAGAGTTGTCCGAGGTCTCTGGTGTTCAGATCTTCGTGGCGCAGCGACTCCTGGCCGACCCCCCGGCGGAAGAAGTCGCTCAGCTCCTCGGCAGCTGGACCGGAGATATCAAAGCGCCAGACCGGGTTGTGCTGGTCGAAGATCTTGCCGGTTGCCTTCAGCTCGGCGAGGTAGCGGAACGCCTCCTGCAGCCAGTGTCGGTCGTTGTGCCGGGGGTTGGCGATCAGGTATGCCTGCCGGTGCTGGATGGCCCGCTCAGCGGGCGCTTCCGGGTCGGCACCACCGATCCACAGCTTCTCGACGAGCTCGTTGTCCTCGCAGAAGCGGACGAACACGCAGCCGAGCACCCAGGCCACCGCTGCCTGGTCGAGCACGTCCTCCAGCCAGGTCTCGAAGCTCGCGCCGACCCGCTCGGCGGCCTGCGCTTTGGCGTGTTCCTGACGCAGCTCGGCGCGCAGCTCCGACGCCTCTGCCACCTGCTTGCGCAGATCCTCGACCAGGTTCTTGACCTGCGCTTGCAGCGCCTTCAGCTCAATCACCGGCAGATTCTATGACCTAACCTGTCGGCCACCACTACTCCGAATCGTCGTTGGCGTCCCTGCCAAGGCTCCGCCCAGCCGAACCAGTGTAAGCAAGAAGAACTGAGACCGCCTTGCAGCCCAAGTGCGACAGCCGACGAAGGCCCAGGCCCTCTGAGAGCTGGCCTACCCCAACTCGGGCACGCCCCGCAGAAGGGTCAGAGCCGACCTGTCCGAGCTGAGCTGAGACAGCTCGGCGTTGATGAAGGTGCTGAAGAACGTGGCGGGCGAGCCGTCCATGTAAGCCGGATCGTCGGCGGTGTGCCACTGGTGCAGCCACGGCTCGATCTCCACCAGCCCGGCCAACAGCGGCAGCAGCCGGTGCGCTGGCCACGCCTCCTGCGTCTTCCGGTCCAGGTAGACGGTGGCCAACGCCTGCGCCTGCGCCAAGTGGTCCCAGCCGGCCCAGCCGAGCAGCTCGCTGCCGTCGCTGTCCCGCCCCGCCTGCGGGTACGAGATGAACCGCTCCTTCGGCACGTCGAGCTTCCCGCGCGCCTTCCAGTACGACGGCCGGGCGAAGTCCGCCGAGGCGTACTTCGGCGGCACCTCGATCTCGACCTTCTCTCCCGCGTCCTCCCGCCGCTGCAACGCCCACGTCCGCTCCCACTGCGCCCGCTTACGCAACCCGGACGGCTTGTACCGCTGCGCCGGCAGATACGGCACATGCTCGTCAGCGAGCAACTGACCCAACGTCCGAGTCAGGTCATAGCTGTCATGCCCGACCCACAGATCCAGCACCGCCCGGAAATCCTGATCGCTGCCAACCCGGTCGGCAAGCTGCGCCACCGACAGCGGCGTCGGCTGCCCGCCCCACAGCTCCGGCACCTCCAACCGATCCAGCAGCCAGTCCCGCAACGCAGCCGACTGCATCTTCTCCCACCCCTCGGTGGACCAGCGCCGCTTACACTCCGGACGCTCAATCAGCCCAATGTGCCGGTTCTCAGCAATAGTGGCGATCCGCCGCTCCACCAGCGACCGGTACTCCGCCCGCCAGTGCGGCTGAGGCCGGTCGATCGGCTTCGACCCGTGCCGGTTGAACCACTCGGTCTGCGCCCCGCTGTTGTGCAGCACGATCTCGAAGGCCCGCTCCCCCAACGCCAAATCCGGCGGGTTCGCGCAGGTCAGATCCTCATCGATCAGCCCGTAGAGCCGGTAGACCTCCCAGTCCAACTCCTCCTGCAGGGCAATCATCCGCGCCCGCACCGAGTGGTACTCAGCCTCAGCCTCCGCAAGTCGCTGCCGGGTCGGTACTCCCGATGCGGCAACCGCCGCCGGGGTCAAGCTCGACAGCCGCTGCGCCAGCCCCTCCAACTCCCGCGCCCGCCCCAACGGGTACGCCTCCGGCAGCGGAAACTCCTCAAGCTTGGTGCCGGTGAACTCCCACCTATCCATCCAAGCCTCGGGCTGGATACCGCGCCCGATCCCGCTACCCGCCTTGCTTTGGCTCACCTGCTTCAGCCAGAAACAGGCGGTCGAGCTGTTCAGCGCCCCAAGCAGCCGCAGGTGATCGTCCTCCGTCGCCCCCTCCGGCAACTTGATCACCGGCGCCGAACGATTGAAGACCTTCCCACCCCGATCCAGCACAAAGTGGTTATGCGTCGCCACAAAAGCCATGCCGATCCCAAGTGGCACGGCGAATCGCTCAGGGTGCCAGCGGCTCCACTCGTACCAGGTAAGTCCGATTTCCTCATGGGTGCCATTGGGCTCACGCCGCCGCCGGAGGACACCAGCAGTCACCCAAAGGATTTTATGCAGAGATCGATCACGGAGCGAAGCCGTCAACGTGCCATCATATGGGAAAAGGGCGTCAGTGTCGGAGTCGATGACCCAGTCGCGCAGAACGTCGCCTGCCACCAAGGGAACAACGGCACTCTTTTGCACGCCGAACCTAGCCCACACATTGGTAGGCCCAAAGTAACTATCGTCTGAGCCTGTGTGGGTGACTCTGCCGATGACCCTCACACGTTCGCCGACCTTCGCGTCCTGTTTGGCAATCAGCGCCATCAACTCCGAAGCGCCGCCGCCCGCCAGGCTCCATGGATGCGAACCTAGACGACGACGATCCAACAGACCACTTGAAACCCACTGTGAGGCGGAGCCGGGGTTGTTGACCTGTTCTTGGATCGCCGACCACACCATGCCTTCTGCAGGGTTATCAGGGGTCGAAGGCTCTCCCCGAACACCAAGGACAGCGAGGACCTTCTCACGACGGCGACGCTTATTGGCTCGCCCGACGAGAATGACAGTCGGCGTGCCATGACCTGGAATATACGCACCAGAGGTGTCAATCACCTCGGTTAACTCGACTTGGTGGACAAAATAGTCCTCGATCAGCTTCTTGCCGAACTCACGCTTCATGAAGGCGTTACCCGTGATCTGCCCAACGTGACCGGCTCCTTCGCCGTGCTCGTCGGACCACTTCGCCAAGTCGAAGAAACGCTTGGCGAACGGCACAGTCAGCGCATACTGTCGGTGACAGACTGTGTCGTAGATGCTGCGGTAGAGCTTGCTTCGGACGCTGTCGGCCACGGTGATGTAGGGCGGATTGCCGACCACGACCGTGTACTGGTTCTCGGCCAGGTAGTCCTTGAGCAGGTCGGCGTCCTCGCTCTCGTACGCGAAGATCTTCTTGCCGTCCTTCGCCTCGGACTCCGCTGCCTGGGCCTCCAACACCTTCATGAGATCGCCTTGGGCACGCGAGCTGAATGGCCCCCACGGCAGCAGCGAGTCACCGGTCGCCACCCGGATCGGCCACCCCGGCGTCCGTTCCAGCTTCGTCAGGCCGCATACCTTCATGGCGGCGATGAGCAGCCGGAATCGGGCGATCGCCACCGCGAACGGGTTGATGTCGACGCCGGTCACCTGACCCAGCGCCCGCTCGGCGAGCACCTTGACGTCGGTGGCCGGCTCCCGATCCCGCCACTTACCCACCAGCCGGTGGAACGCGCCGAGCAGGAAGTGGCCGGAGCCGCACGTCGGGTCGATGACGCTGGTGGCGGCGAGGCCGAACTCCTTGACCGCCGGCTCGAAGGTCCGGTCGAGGATGAACTCCTCGACGAACTCCGGCGTCTGCAACAGCGCGTAAGTCTTCTTCGCGTGCGCCGACAGGTCCTGATAGAGGTCACCCAGGAAGCGCGTGTTCAGGTCCTCGCGGCGCAGCGACTCCTGACCCAGCCCCCGGCGGAAGAAGTCGCTCAACTCCTCGGCGGCCGGGCCTGAGATCTGGAAGCGCCAGACCGGGTTGTGCTGGTCAAAGATCTTGCCGGTGGCCTTCAGCTCAGCCAGGTAGCGGAACGCCTCCTGCAGCCAGTGCCGGTCGTTGTGCCGGGGGTTGGCGATCAGGTATGCCTGCCGGTGCTGCATGGCCCGCTCAGCCGGCGCGGCCGGCTCAGCGCCGCCGATCCACAGCTTCTCGACCAGCTCGTTGTCCTCGCAGAAGCGGAGGAACACGCAGCCGAGCACCCAGGCCACCGCTGCCTGGTCGAGCACGTCCTCCAGCCAGGTCTCGAAGCTCGCGCCGACCCGCTCGGCGGCCTGCGCTTTGGCGTGTTCCTGACGCAGCTCGGCGCGCAGCTCCGACGCCTCTGCCACCTGCTTGCGCAGATCCTCGACCAGGTTCTTGACCTGCGCTTGCAGCGCCTTCAGCTCAATCACCGGCAGATTCTATGGTCTAACCCGCCAGCCGCCACTACTCCGAATCGTCACTGGCGTCACCTTCGAGCCTCCCGCCGACCGGCACGTCCAGTCGAGCGGCGAACGCCCGCAGGCGCTGTTCCAGGAACTCGGTACGGTCATCGACGAAGATCTGGCCTCCGTTGCCGCCGTCGCAGAGCCGCCGCCACGCCTTGACCGGGATGCCGTGACTGTCCAGGATCTGCTCGGTCATCGACCGCCCCACCAGCCGGCGCAGCTCCGGGCTGCCGTCGAAAAGGCCCGGGCCGCTGGGCGGGGTGAGCCCCTTGAGCGCCGCGAGGACGCTCGTGTTCGGGGTGGTCGGGAAGATCAACCGGTTGGCGGGTCGGGCGTCCTTTGGCACGACCTGCCGGAAGACCTGCGTGTCCGCCGTCGCCAGCATTTTCACCACGTCGAAGGGTTGGCCCAGCATGTCCAGCCGCTGCGGGAACTCCAAGGTCTCCCAGGTCACATAGGCTCTGGTCCGCGCGCTGTTCAGGTTGAAGCTCTCCGGCATCGGCTGCACGTCGCCGAGATCGGGCGCCAGGTCGGCCTCACCGGCGGCGAATGACCGCACCTCGTCCAGCGCCCGGCGCAGCGTGGTCGAGGTGGCCCCGGCGAACGCGCTCGACCAGGACGTCACCCAGAACCAGCGGCGCAGCCGGTCGTACTGCCGGCCGCTCGGCTGACGGCAGGCGTGAAAGAACACGGCCAGCAGCACGAGCTGGTGGGAGTACGGCAGGAACCGCGCCTGCGGCACGCCCACCCCGGTCCGCAGGAACTCCGCGGCCTGCCGCACCGCCTGCCCGGTCTGCGGTAGGGCGTCGTGCAGCCGGTTCTGCACGTAGTCCGCCACCAGGCTCCAACGCGGCGACATGATGTCGGTCTCCCCGGCGATCGCCAGCAGCGCGCGGAAGACCGCCAGCCGGGGCAGCTCGCCGAAGCCGGTGTCGGCGACCGCGGTGACGATGTCGTCGATCCGGGTCGCCAGGGACGGCTGCTCCTTCCGGTACGTCAACGCCGAGACCATCTGGTCCGGGTCCATCCGCGTGCCGGTGCGGTTCAGCCGGGCGTAGACGTTGACGGCCTGGTCGAGGCTGGCACCCTGAAGTCGTACGAGGGTCAGCTTGTAGCCCTTGATCCTCTGCGAGACCGCCTCAGCCTCGCGGATCAGGGAGTCCACCTGTCGGGTGTCCTTGACCGTCAGCTCCACGCGGTGGAAGTGCCGGAGGAAATCGCGAGTGCGCATCACCGCCGCCAGCGGCAGCAGATGGGGGGCGAACTTGCCGGATCGGTGGTGCCGGAACCGGTCCGAGCCGAGTGGGTCGGGGCGCAGGTCGCGATGAATCTGCCAGATCCAGTCGCGCTCCTCCTCGGCCGGGCCGTCCCGCAACGGCCGATTCAGCACCCCGAAGAGCGTCGACACCCGCTGGTGACCGTCCAGCAGATACGAGATCTGCCGCCCAGCCGGCGGCGGCGGTACCTCCAAGCCACCGATCCGGTCCAGCGACGGCACCTGCACGTCGGTCTGCCAGAGCAGCAGGCTGCCGATCGGGTAGCCCCGCTCGATGCTGTCGAACAGCTCCAGCATCTGGTTGGGCCGCCAGACGAAGGGCCGCTGGAACGCCGGCACCCGGATCTCACCCCGGCCGATGCCGCCCAGAAGATCATCGACGAGCGCGATGGTCGGGTCGGGCCGGATCTCGGCCTGATCGGTGTGCATGGGGCCAGTCTCCTACAGGATGCGGTGGATCATGGCGAGCAACTCCCGCAGCTCCGCCACGACGTCCGGCCCCAGCTCGGCGAAGTCCTCCTCGCTGAGCGCCAGATCAGCAGGAAAGACCTTCTTTGGCACGTGGCACCGTCGCTGCTTGAACCACGTCTTGAGGTGCAGGTAGCCCCGCCGGTCCGGCTCGATGGCCCGCAACTCCTCGATGTGGTCCGGCTTGTACACGAAGTGGTGTTCCCAGATCCGGAACGGCGCGTAGTTCTCCATCATCCGCCAGGCCAGCAGATGCACCTCGGTGACACCGTGCTCAAGGCACTTCGTGACCTTGTCCTCGTTACGCCCGGGGTCGTCGGCGTGCTCGCGGTCGCTGTCGAACAGCACCGCCACTCGGATCAGCACCGAGAAGCCGGCCCGTTCGTCGGCTGCCAGCTCGGGGATGTCACCGCTGCCGCCGCCATGGCTGAAGCACAACCACTGCCGATCCGGCGTCAGCGCCTCCACCACTCGGTGGTCCCCGAGGGCAGCTGCCACCGCGCGGACGAAGCCGCCGTCGGCGATCCGGTTCTCCACCACCACAGTGGCCGGCCGGCGCAGGTCCGCGACGAAGTCCTTGAGCTTCGCGGCGGTGATCTGCGCGATCGCCGGCGCGGTCGGAGCCGGGTTCGCCGCCTCCACCAGTGCCTTCTGCACGAACTCGGTCAGCACCGGGGCTTCCTCATTGGCGAACCGCTCGGCGCTGAGTGCGACCGGCAGGCTCGGCCGCCACTCGTGCCGCCCCTCGACGGCCATCGCCAGCAGATGGATCACCGACAGCCGGTCGCCGGACGTGAACACCTCGGGCTCGATGTCAAGACGCATAGCCACCCTGCCTCAGCTGGGCGGCCGCGAGTGCCCGCACCTCGTGGTAGTCCTGAGAGAAATAGCCCTCGGGCCACTCGTCGTCAAGATTGCCCAGTCGGTCGATGCCGACCTGCCGGACCTCCGAGACGCCGTCATGCTGCTCGACCACGTACACCGCCACCATCTCCGGTGGGCAGCCCTCCGCGATGTGTCGTCGCAGACGCAACAGCAGCGTCTCGCTGTGCGTCTCGATGAGGAATCGGGTGCCCGTGGCTCGTGCGGTGCTCAGGTAGAGGTCGGCAAGCGCGGCGTGGGCACCGGGATGAAGGTGCATCTCCGGCTCCTCGATGATCTGCAGAGGTGGCGACGCGTCGGCACCGCGCAGTTCGTCCATCGCGCACTGCACGAGGATCGGCAGCACCTGCGACAGGCCCGTGCCCGCGTCCGCCAGGTTCACCCGCACCCGGCTACCGCCGCGGGTCAGCACCGTCGACCACAGTGGCCCTGCCTCGATCTCCTCGATCCGCCAGCCCGGCACGATCGCCGCCAGCTGCTCATTGACCCGCGCGAGCAGCCCGCCGCCGTTTCGCGCCTGGTCGTGCGCCAGGATGGCGAGGGTGCCCTGCCCGTGCACGCCGATGCCGCGCGGGACGCCCAACGGCAGCCGGTGTTGCCGCTCCGGCCGGTCGCGATACGCGCTGAGGAAACGGATCGGCCCGAGGGTCAGGCCGCTGCGCCGTTCTCCCAGGGGCCGTAGCTCCGGGATGCCGTTCGTCGGGCTCGGCCGCAGCCCGGAGAACGGTACGGTCCGGACCACCGCCGTCCGCCCCGACGCCTGAATCTGGTAAGAGAAGCTCTCGTAGCCGTCGGTCATCGTCGGCTGCCAGGAGAGTACGAACTCCTGATCCTCCAGACCGACGCGAAGGTCCGATACGAAGGCGGTGCGTTCCTCGTCGACCAGTTGGACGGTCGCGTGCATCGAGAAGGGCACCGGCCCGTCCACCTCAAAGCCGAGGAAGAACTTGCCGTGCGGACTCTGCTCGAAGACCAGGTCCGCGAAGCCGTCCACCGGCTGCGGATCGAGCCTGTCCAGGTCCAGCGGCGCGGTGGAATCGGTGTCGAAGCCGGTGGCGATGACCAGCGGCGCGCGGGTCAACACGCTCTTGCCGGAGTTGTTCTTACCAAGCACCACCGTGACCGGTGCCAGCTCGATCTCCTGCCGGTCCCGGAAGCAGCGGTAGTTCTCCAACACGATCTTGCGCAGGGGCATTCCTAGATTCTTACCACAGCCCGTGACGACGCAGGTGCCCTCCGATTAGCCACAGTGGATGCCCGGTCGTCATCGCCGCTCGACAATCGGCTCCTGCCGCTGATGACTCGCATCGACTGTGGGGCCTCACACCGCCCTTCCGGGCAGCACATCAGTCGCCTGGATCCAGTCGTCCGCGAGCCAGAGTGACTGGCTCGCCGGCGAGGTCAGCGGCAACTGCATCCCGTCCAGCACCGCCGGCTCCGGGCGCCGTGCCGGCACCAGCAGCAGCCGGGCCGCCGGCCGCGGTCGCGTCGGGTCGGCCAACTCCTGGAGCAGTCCGAGCTGCCCGTACCGGGCCAGCGGCGCCGCCTCGGTGAGGAGGACCGGCCCCTCGGCGGCGCCGATAGCCGCGCCGACGGCCGGCACGACCTGATGCCGGACCAGGTCCACCAGGCTGCGGAAGTCGGCATCCAGCGGCGAGCCGTTGTCCGCCGCCACGATCGCCTCCCAAGGGAAGCCGAGCGACCGCAGCTGCTCCAGCAGGATCGCCGTGACGTCCACCTCGGTCACCGGCAGGCGGGCCAGCAACGCCCGCCGGGCTGGACCTAGCCGACGCCACGGCGCCAGCACCGCCAGGAACGCCCGCCGGTCGATCGCCGACTGGAGCTTGTCCCTGACCTCGTCGGCGGCGGAGAGCCCGAGCAGCGGAGCGTGGGTGGTGGCCATGCGGGTACCGGTCACCGAGGGCAGGGTCGTCGCCGGCCCGTAGACGTGATCTCGTGAGTGCCAGACCAGCGGCACCTGGGCGGCGGCGAGCAGGTCGTTGAGGTCCGGTCGGCCCGGCAACCGCTCAGCTCGGGGGAACCGGCTCTGCACCCGGTCGCGAAGCGGCTGTTCGCCGAGCCGTTGCCCGATCAGGCTGCCCACCGAGAGCCGTAGCGCCCGCTCCGCCGACATCCCCACCGGGTAGAGCTGGCCCTGCGCGTTCACGTCGACCCGGTCGTTGCTGCCTACCGC
Organism: Micromonospora palomenae; assembly: GCF_007829925.1. NCBI lineage: Bacteria > Bacillati > Actinomycetota > Actinomycetes > Micromonosporales > Micromonosporaceae > Micromonospora > Micromonospora palomenae. The sequence continues at coordinate 681,533 of NZ_VIXA01000003.1, read as the reverse complement.
CGCGAGCTGCAGCAGCCGCAGGTCGACCACCGGCGGCATGCCCGCTGGTACGGGCAACCGACGCAGCTCCTCCACCGCGCGCGGCCGGGTCGGCAGCGGTTCGGCGGTGGCCAACTCGGCCGCCCGGCCCCCCAACTCCACCACGTACTCGAGGAAGTCGGCGGCGGTGACGTCGGACGCCGGATCGTCCGGTTCCCGGCCGACCAGGACGATCCCGCTGGTGCGGAACCGGTAGGTGGCCACTCGGGCGTCCCCACCGGTGCTCAGCTCGGCTTCCACAGCGGCCCGGACCAGGCCGATGGCCTGGGGCAACCGCTTCGGGTCCGGTGTGAAGGAGCCGCGGGCGGCGATCAGTGCCTGCGCCAATTCCTCGGCCGACATCACCGCCCCGCGGGCATCCAGCAGCGCCACGATCTCGTTGCGCACCGCCTCCAGCGCCGGGTCCGCCAGCCAGGTGCGCGCCTGCGCGGTGAGCAGCTTGGAGATCTGCGGCTGACTGCGGTCGGTGACCCGGGCCGCCTCGCTCTGCGCCGGCCAGCGCAGGAACGTGCCGCCGTCGGTGGGCTCCTGCCCGAGCAGCACGGCGATAGTGCGGCGGTTCCGGGAGGTCTTCGGCGGCAGCAGGGTCCCGCACAGCGCCTCCACGCCCTGCGCCACCGGCCGGTCCTCCGGCGTCGATTCGCTGCCACCCGGCAGTACCGCGCGCAGGGCGCGCGCCTGGGCGAGAATCTCCTTGCGGGTGGCGTCCGGCACTCCCTTGGCCCGGGTCAACGCCGACGGCTCCGCGTCCAACAGATCGCCCACGGTGTGCATTTCGAGCCGTTGCAGCGCCGAGCGGGCCCGGGCGGTCAGCTCGGTGAGCTCCAGCGGCGACTCCCGCGTCAGGCCCACTACCGCGGGCACCGGGCCGACCGGCGTCACCGCCGGCTGAGGGACCTGCTGGAAGATCGCCCGCCAGGCGTCGGTCATCTCGTCGACCGTGTCGAACCGGGCCGCCGCGTCCCGGGCCAGCGCCCGACGGAAGAACTCCACCAGCCGGTCCGCGACCGCCGGGTCGAACACCGCCGGATCCAGGGTCACCTCGTCGCTGACCGCGGCCGGGTTGGCGTTGTCGCCCCATCGGGGCAGGGTGCCCGTGGCCATCTCATAGAGCACCACGGCCGCGGCGAACCGCTCGGCCGCCGCGTCGTAGCGCAGCCGGCGAGGCGGCCCGAGGAATGGATCGAGGTAGCCGACGGTACCCGCCCCGAGCTGGTCGGCGGGGGCGGAGGAGAGCGAGAAGTCGAAGACGCAGAGGTGCGGCTGCTTGTCCTTCGGCCGGGGCCGGGCTGCCAGGTTGGCCGGCTTCAGGTCGCGGTGCCAGACACCCTGCCCGTCCAGGTAGTTGACGATGTCGAGCAGGTCACGCCCGTATCGCTCCAGCAGGTCCAGCGCGAGCCGGCCGCCGCGCAGCTCCTCGGCGAGGGTCCGCGAGCCCGCGCTCTCCATCAGCAGGGCGGTCCGGCCAGCCACCCGCACCGGGCCGTCGACCAGCGCGGCGACCTGGGGGTGCTTCAGCTTCCCGAGGGTACGCGCCTCCGCGGTCAGCCGCTCCTCGTGCTGCTCGTCGCGGGCCACCTTCAACACCAGGTCGCGGGACTCCCCCGTCCGCCTCACCAGCAGGGCGACGGCGGTGGCGCCGGAGCCGAGCCGATCCTTCACCTCCAGGCCGCCGTCGAGCTGGTCCCCGCGGTGGGCGGAAAGCGGATCGGCCACCGGCTCCGGCTCCGGAGCGGTCAGCTCGTCCCAGACCTTCTCCAGGTCCTGGTGGAAGCGGGAGACGCTGGGCAGCCGGTGCGCCGGGTCACCGCGGGTCGCGTCGTAGACCAGGGTGACCAGCGTGTGCGGCATGCCGTCGACGGCGGCGTCGAGGTGCAGCCCGCTGTCACGCACCGCATTGACCAGTTCCTCCGGCGTGGCCGCTGGCACCGTCCCGGCGAAGATCCGGTACGCCAGCGCTCCCAGGGAGAACACGTCAAGTTGGTGCCCCGGCAACCGGGCGGCGTTCTCCGCCTCCGGCGCCTGGTAGCGACGGACCTCGTCGTCGAAGAACAACTCCAGGCTCGCCGGGTCGCTCGACGGCCCGAGCCGGGTGAGCTGGGTAGTGCCGGCCAACCGCCCACCGGTCTGCCAGTCGGTGACCACCAGCGTCGGGCGCGACCCGTCCGGGTCACCGACGTAGATAGCTCGGGGCGAGAGCGCCCGGTGAGCCAGCCGGCGGGAGTGCGCGTAGTCGATGATCTCAGCGAGGTCCTGCACCAGTTGCAGGCGCTGGGCCAGGGTCAACGCGTCGCCGCGCCGCAGCAGCCACTGGTCGAGGCGTACCCAGTCCGGCTGGTGGTCGAAGACGACCGCCGGCCCCCAGGCGTGCTCCACCAGGTCGTGCGCCCGGGCCACCCCAGGGTGGTGGATGCCCTGCAACAGGCGGAATTCCCGCTCCGCAGCCTTGCGGATCGCCGGCACCTCGTGCTCGGCCGCCCGGCTGGTCAGGTAGAACCGCACCCGTCGCACCAACTCGGTGTCCAGCGCGTGCCCGGCGAGGAAGTCCTGCCAGCCCAGACCCTCCGCGAACGGCCTCGGGTGCAACAGCAGCTGACCGACCTTACGGTCCGCCACCGACGGCCGGATCTTGGCCCCGCGCACCAGCTCGACGATCTGCCGCCCGCGCGCCTCGTCCACCCGGTGTGCCGGGTTACGGGGCGGTGTGATCAGCAGATCCTTTAGGCCGGGCAGCCCGGAGTCATGCCCCTCCAAGCCGTAGATGTGCTGGCCACCGATGGCGTCCAGGCTCGCCCGCATCCCCCTGGCGTGCAGGAACACCGCCGCGCCGACGTAAGGCGACTGGCCTTCCCGACCATGCTGCCGGGCGTAGTAGCGGATCAGGCTGGCCAGCCGCTTCGCCTTCCGGTTGGCCAGAATGTACGGGTTGTCCTCTGGGATGAGCCGGCTGTTGGGTGCCCGCCGCACCCACTGGGTGCCATCGCCGCGGATCTCGCCCTGCCAGTGCTTCAGCTCCAACACGTAGAGCCCGCTGGGGGTCAGCACCAGGGCGTCGACCTCGTTGATCGAGCCGTCGGCCCCGACGAACTCGACGTTGGCCCAGACGTGGTACGGGTCGGTATCCGGCAGGTAGCCGGCCAGCTCGCGCAGCCCGTCCTGTTCCCAGGTGTAGGAGCTGGCGTTGATCTGCTCCCAGCGCGGCGAATCCTCACGCATGCGCCGACCCCTCCACCCTGGCCGTCCCGTTCCGGCTCAGCTCTCGCACCCTACCGCCCGCATGCCTGATCAGCGGAACGCCACTGACCACCACGCCCGTCCAACACTTTCCGCACTTGTCCGAACACTTTCCGCATCAATAGACTCCGATCTACGCACTTTCCCGTCCCCTCCGGGAGGTCGCCTTGGGCACGTCGACCCGTTTACTCGGCCCCAAGAAGGGCGGATGGACCGGCGCGAAGGGCCGGTTGACCAGGTGGACACCAGACGCCGACAGCCGGCCGGACTCGCTGACCGAGGACGACCAGCGTGCCGCGGAGGAGGTAGCCGCGCAGTTCCGGCGTGCACTGCGCGGCTACCTCCTTGAAGACCCGGAGCGATTCGCCCTCCGCGACGCGGCGCAGGACGCCGGGAGGCGTCTCGTCGCCGCCCTCGACGACCTGCGTCGGCCCGACCCGCCGATGCTCCAGCACCTTCAGGACCTGACCTCAACCACGCCGGCCGATCAATTCGTGCACCGTTTCGTCACCGAGGTCGGCGGAGACGGCCGACTGATCGTGAACGCTGCCGCCCGGCGTGCCGCGCGGCGCAGCGCCGAACGCCTGATCGCCGCCGACGGCCCGCTCGCCGATCCAGCCCGTCCGCAACGGCTCACCGGCGAATTGTTCTGCGCCCTCTACCAGTTGTTCTTCGGGGAGTTGGTCGGTGAATTCGTGCACATCCTGATCGCGGAGAACATCAAGCTCGCCGTGCCGGCGCTGGTCCTGCTCGACCCCACCGACACGGTCGCCGGCTTCGTCGCCGATCAGATCGTCAGAGTGTTACCCGACCCCTGTGCGGAAGCCACGGCACGCGAGCCCGAACGACCACGCCTCGCGGAGGTCGCCCGGAATCTGCTGGCGGACACCGTCACCGAAGCGCTGGGCCTCGGGGACACCGGTCTGGAGCTGGTGGCATGAGCCCGGCCCGCTACGCCTACCATTACACGACCAACGGCCGGCCTGTGCCTGCCGTCGAGCGTGGCCGGGAGCCAATCGATCGGAGCCTGCTCGCGCAGGCAGATCCGCGGCTGCAACGGATGGCCGAGGTGAACCGGGACCGCCCGATCTGGGCGCAGGACCTGCTGCAGGTCGCCCGAGCCATCTACCTGGCCGACAAACTGTCCCTTCGGTTCGACGCCGACGACAGCTGGACCCGGCAGATCGATCTGTCCGTACAGGTGACGGAGGTTGATGCTTGGACAGGCAGAGCGGGTGAGCTGGTGTCCCAGCTCACGGAGACCCTCACCGCCGACCGCTGGGCGATCCAAATGCACTCGGGGGCGGTGGCATGGCCACATCAGGGCCGCGTCCTGACAGCCCCGCCGGTCGAGGAGGTGGCCCTCTTCTCCGGCGGCCTGGACTCCTCCGCATACGCCGCCGAGCGATCCCGGGTGTCGGGGGACGACCTCTTGGCCGTCTCGTACTACGAGCCGCAGTGGGGGATGCAGCAGGAAAGCGTCCTCACCACCATCCGCAACTCGTCACTCAGGAACATCAGGCAGTTCAAGACGTCACAGCAGGTCCGGGCCCAGCAGAGGGAACTCGAACCGTCGGCGCGTACCCGAGGGTTGCTCTATGTGGCGACCGCCGTCTATCTCGCCGCCGCCCATGACGTCCCGCAGGTCGCTGTGCCGGAAAACGGCCAACTGGCGCTCAATCCGGCGCTGACGCCGGCCCGGGTCGCCGCCTGCTCCACCCGATCAGTGCACCCCTACACGCTGAGCCTGCTGAACGAGTTGATCCGCGCGCTGGGCGGCTCGGTCGCCGTCGTCAACCCGTACCTGCACCTGACGAAGGGCGAGGTGTGCCGGCGGGCGCTCGAGGCTGGGATGCCAGCGTCGGCCTTGACCGGCCTCACCCTGAGTTGCGGCCACCCGCCAAGGGACCAGCCCGAACTGCACTGCGGCCACTGTTACCCGTGCCTGGTGCGCCGCTCGGGTCTCCTCACCGCCCTAAACAGCGACGACACGCCGTACGCGAAGGATGTCTGGACCGTCTCGGACGACCTGGACGCCGCCGTCGACCGCAGGGCGCTGCAACGCTGGCTGCATCGGCCATTCGGCGTGCGAGATCTGATCACCGACATGCCGCTACCGCACGGTCTCGAACTGGCCCCACTGGTCGAGGTGGTCCGGCGAGGGCGGGTGGAACTCGCGAACCTGTTCGCTCGGCACGGCGAAGCGGTCAGACAGTGACCTTCTGCCCTGGCATGGGATCACCTTCCCGGGGTATGACCGACTCATGAGGGCGAGCTTCCGGCTTGGCCGGATCGCGGGGGTACCCGTCGGGGTCAACTGGAGCGTCCTGGTCATCTTCCTGCTGATCGCCTGGGGGCTGTCGGCCAACCAGTTCCCCCAGGCGTACCCGGGCCGCTCCACGGCCGCGTACGTGCTGGCCGGCCTGGCCGCCGCGGTCGTCTTCTTCCTCGGCCTGCTCGCCCACGAGGTCTCCCACGCGGTCGTCGCCAAACGCAACGGCCTGCACGTCGAGGGGATCACGCTGTGGCTCTTCGGCGGCGTGGCGGAGCTGCGCGGCGAGGCGAAGAACCCGGGCGCGGAGCTGCGTATCGCCGGGGTCGGGCCGCTGGTGAGCCTGCTGCTCGGGCTCTTCTTCGGCGGCATCGCCGTGGTGCTCGCGCTGGCCGGGCAGCGCGGCCTGCTGCTCGGCTCGCTGGCCTGGCTGGCCGGCATCAACGTGCTGCTGGCGATCTTCAACGTGCTGCCGGCCGCGCCGCTGGACGGCGGCCGGCTGCTGCGCGCCGCGGTCTGGAAGGCCACCGGCGACCGGACGAAGGCCTCCGTGGTGGCCGCCCGGGCCGGCTGGGTCCTCGGCGCGCTGCTGATCGGTCTGGGGCTGCTGCAGTTCCTGACCGGCTTCGGCGTGGGCGGGCTCTGGCTGGCGCTGATCGGCTGGTTCCTGATCGGCGCGGCCGGCGTGGAGGAACGCCAGGCCCGGATGGGCAGCGCCCTGCACGGGGTACGGGTCGGCGACGTGATGACCCCGCAGCCGCAGACCGCGTCGGCGGAGATGACGGTGGCCGACTTCGTGGACCACTACCTGTTCGCGTACCGGCACTCGGCGCTGCCGCTGACCGAGGAGGGCCGGCCGGTCGGCCTGGTCACCCTCGACCGGGTACGCGGCATCCCGGCCGACCGCCGGGGCAGTACCACCCTGGCCGAGGTCTCCTGCCGGGCCGAGGATCTGGTGCTCGCCCGGCCGGAGGAGCAGCTCAACGACCTGCTCCCCCGGCTCAGCGAGTGCGCCGACGGCCGGGCGCTGGTGGTCACCGACCAGCGGCTGGTCGGCATCGTCTCGCCCAGCGACATCAGCCGCGCGGTGCAGCGCGGCAGCCTGCGCGACCAGTTGGCCGGCAGCCGGCACTAGGGCCTGTGTCAAAGCCCCTGGCCGGCCTGCGGCGGGCCCAGACGACGACCGGCCGCGTTGGAGATCCGTCCGGATACAACACCGGTATCCGGACGGATCTCCGCCTTGCCGGATCGCCGCCTGGACTCCGCCTCGGCTCGACCGAGGACTTTGACACCGGCCCTAGGCCGCGGCCCGCTCCACCGGGATCCACAGCTCGGCGTCCACCTGCGTGCCGTCCGCCGAGAGCCGGTTCCGGGAGATCTCCGGCCCGGGCCGGCTGCGGTAGGCGTTCGACGGGAACCACTGGGTGAACACGTCCCGCCACAGCTCCTGCACCGCGGCCGGGAACTCGCCGGCGGTCTCGAAGACCGCCCACGTCCCCGCCGGTACGGTCGTCGAGTCCAGGTCGGCCGGGGCGTCCGCCCCGGTGACCACCCCGTGCCAGTAGTCCAGCTCGCTGCCCTCGGCCCGGTCGTCGGCCACCTTGTCGCTGACGTTGACGATCCCCGCCGGCTCCTGGTCCGACAGGGCCGCGATCCGGGCGACGGTCTCCTTCGGGATGCCCCGGATGAACTCCACGATCGCCGGGTTCATCCCCTGGTGCACCAGGGGCACCCGGGCCCGCCGGCCCACCAGCCGGAACTCCGGCTTCTCCACCACGCGGTAACGCATGCTGCCACTCCCTTCGACGACGAGGCGGAAGGACAACCGCTGCTGCGAGCGCAACGCCGCGCCGGTCCGCCGGGCCTCGCCGGGCCCGACCCCGTGCAGCGCGCGGAACGCCCGGGTGAACGCCTCGGTCGAGCCGTACCCGTGCCGGACCGCGATGTCGAGCAGCGTCCGCTCGCCGGCCGTCACCTCCGCCGCGGCCACGGTGAGCCGGCGGCGGCGGACGTACTCGGACAGCGGCATGCCGGCCAGCGCGGAGAACATCCGCCGGAAGTGGTACTCCGACGTGAGGGCGATCCGCGCCAGCTCGGCGACCTCGATCCGCTGGCCGAGGTGCCGCTCGATGTGGGCCATGGCCTCGTTCAGCCGCTCCAGCACCTGGTCTCCTTCCCGTGTGCCTCGACGCTAGGCGGCCGGCGGACGGCGGGACCCGACATCCGGTGCCCGCTCCGGTCGGGTCCGCGCCGGTCGGTCAGCGCGGGAAGTAACGGTCGAGCAAGTCGGTGCGGAACTTCCCGCTCGGGTCCAGCTCCGCCAGGAGGGCGGCGAAGTCGGCGTACCGGCCGAAGGCGGCGGCCACCGACGACCGGTCCAGCGTGAAGACCTTGCCCCAGTGCGGGCGGGGCGCGAAGGGGGCCAGCCGCTCCTCCACCTCGGCCAGCACCGGCAGCACCGCCGCCGGGTCGTCGACCCAGGTGAAGTGGATCGCCAGGCTGTCGCGCCCCTGGTTCGGGCTGAGCCAGAGGTCGTCGGCGGCGATCGTGCGCAGTTCGGAGATCTGGAGCACGGCGGCGATCCGGTCCCGCATCCCGGCCAGCGCGGCCAGCGCGCCGGCCGCCGCCGCGCGGGGCAGGTGGTACTCGGACTGGAGTTCGTCGCCGCTGCTCGGGGTGAAGCCGAGCCGGAAGTGCGGCAGCCGCTCGTGCCACGGGCCGGGCTCGCCCAGCTGGGCGGTGCAGTGCACCGGGTCCAGGCCGGGCACCGGGTGCAGCGGGGCCTCGACGGCGGTGGTGCCGAGCCAGTCCGCCGGGGGCGGCGGCTGGTCGGCGAGCTGCTTGCACCAGACCTGGTCGACGGTCGACGACCGCCAGGTGGTGAACCCGCTGACGCTGTACGCCGAGGCGAACGCCGCGTCGAGCCGGTCGGCGGGCAGGTCGCGGCGGACGTACTGGCAGATCGCGAAGGTCGGCACCACGTCCAGGGTGACCCGGGTGACGACGCCGAGCGCACCGAGCGACACCACCATGCCGGCGAACCGGTCGCCGTCGGCCCGGCTCACGGTGAGCAGGTCACCGTCGGCGGTGACCAGTTCCAGCGCGGCCACGGCGGCGGCCAGGTTGCGGTTCCCGTCGCCGGAGCCGTGGGTGCCGGTCGCCACCGACCCGGCCACCGAGATGTGCGGCAGGGAGGCGAGATTCGCCACGGCCAACCCCTCGGCGTGCAGCCGGGTCGCCAGGTCCCCGTACCGCAGGGCGGCGGCGACGGTGACCGTGCCGCGTTCCCGGTCCACCTCGAGGCTGGACGGCAGCCCGGCGAGGGAGACCAGGTCGCCGGTGGTGTCACCGAGCCGGTTGAAGGAGTGCCCGGTGCCGACCGCCCGGATCCGGTCGCTGCCGGCCACCAGCCGACGCAGCTCGTCCACCGTGGACGGCCGGTGGAAGCGGCGGGCGGCGTACGCAACGTTGCCGGCCCAGTTGCGGCGGGCGACGTCGGTCACGAGGGCTCCCGCTCGGCGGGCTCGTCGGCGAGCGCCGCGCCGAGGGCGTCCAGCGCCTCGTCCACCTGGAGGGTGCTGTAGCCGCGCAGGTCGACCGGCAGGCCGGCCCGCCGAGCCTGGTCGATCTCGGCCCGGGCCGTGCGGCGCCGGGTCGGGTCGCCCGAGGCGAGGGCCTCCTGCCCGCCCCGGATCAGCGCGTCGACCACGTCGACCCGGTAGCCGCGTAGGCCGACGGCGAAGTCGGGGTCGGCGAAGGCGGCCCGGCGCAGCGCGCGGGCGTCGAGGAAGCGCTCGCCGGCGTACCGGGCGAGTGTCGCCGCGATCTCCCCCGGCGACTCCCGGATCCCGGCGAGGTCGAGCAGCTCGACCGCCGGACGCTCGTCGAGCGGGTGCCGGGCGTCCAGCGGGCCGATTCCGGTGCCGGTGGCCGGCACGGCGAGCAGGCGCGGCGCGGCCGGTACACCGGAGCGGGGTGCCGGCTGGTCGAGCACCACCGCGGCCAACTCCGGCCAGCGGATCGTCCGGCGCAGGCCCGGCCGCCGGACGGTCAGGCCGTCGGCGTCGACGACGAACCGGAACGGCCGCAGCGCGCCGACGAGCACCACCACGCCGAGCGCGATCCCGCCCAGGGCCACCAGGGTCCGCAGCAGTCCACCGCCGTCACCGAGCGTCAGCAGGACGATCCCGGCCAGAATGCAGATCGCCGGCAGCAGCAGCCGGCCCTTCCTGCGGTGCAGTTCCACGTCGTACCCCCGTCCGCGATCGTGTCGGAGTGCATCATCCGGCACGCTTGTCGACGGCGTCCATGGGAACAATGGGTGGATGAGCAGCTACCGCGACCCCACTCTGCACGGCGACGTCTACCCGTCCGAGGAGGAGATCGACCCGACCGGCGTGGGCCTGGAGCCGACGAGCACGCCGCCGGCGGCGTACCCGGATCGGACCGAGCCGGTGCCGCCACCCACGCCCGAGCCGGAGCCCACCCCGCCGACCCCCGGTCCGCCGCCGCGCGCGGCCGGGCCGGGTTCGGTCTCGATCGTCACCCACCACGTGGACGGGTCGACCCAGGTGGTCACCGACCTGGACGGCGACGGGATCGCCGACGTGGTCCAGTTCGACCTGGACGGTGACGGCGTCCCGGACATCACCTATCTGGACAGCGACCGGGACGGCCGGCTGGACACCGTGCTGCGCGAGCCGGGCGGCCTGCGGGCGCGCTGACCCTCAGAGCTGCGGCATCACCTCGGCGGCGACCAGCTCCAGGTGGTCCAGGTCGGTGAGGTCCAGCAGCTGGAGATAGATCCGCTCGCTGCCGGCCTCGGCGTACCGGCCGATCTTGTCGACCAGTTCGGCCGGGGTGCCGGCGAGGCCGTTCTCGCGCAGCTCGGCGGGCTCCCGGCCGATCGCCTCGGCCCGGCGGGCAACCTCGGCCTCGTCGCGTCCGCAGCAGAGCACCAGGGCGTTGGACCAGCGCATGGTGGCCGGGTCACGGCCGATCTCCGCGCAGGCCGCGCGGACCCGACCGATCTGCGCGACGGTGTCCTCGATCGAGGCGAAGGGCAGGTTGAACTCGTCGGCGTAGCGGGCGGCCAGGCGCGGGGTGCGCTTCGGCCCCATCCCGCCGAGCAGGATCGGCGGGCGCGGCTGCTGCACCGGCTTGGGCAGCGCCGGCGAGTCGGTAACCGGGTAGTACGTCCCGGGATGGTCGAAGCTCTTGCCGACCGGCGTCTCCCAGAGCCCGGTGATCACGGCCAGCTGCTCCTCCAGCCGCGCGAACCGCTCCCCGAGCGTCGGGAACGGGATGCCGTAGGCGGAGTGCTCCTCGGCGTACCAGCCGGTGCCGATGCCCAGCTCGACCCGGCCGCCGCTCATCTGGTCGACCTGCGCCACGGTGATGGCGAGCGGGCCGGGCAGCCGGAAGGTGGCCGCGGTCATCAGCGTGCCGAGCCGGATGCGGGAGGTGTCGCGGGCCAGGCCGGCCAGCGTGGTCCAGGCGTCGGTCGGCCCGGGCTCCCCGCTCACCGAGCCCATCTTCAGGTAGTGGTCGGAGCGGAAGAAGGCGCCGTACCCGGCGTCCTCGACGGCGCGGGCCACGGCGAGCAACTGGTCGTAGCTGGCGCCCTGCTGGGGTTCGGTGAAGATCCGCAGTTCCATGTGCCGAGCATATGGAGGCGACGGCGCCGTCACCTCTGGTCCCGGACAAGCCTTCATTCCTTGACAGGCATATGAGCGATGCGGCATATTATGGCGGTGTCCGTCGACGCCTTCGCCGTGCTGGCCGAGCCCACCCGACGCCGGATCCTCGACGCGCTGCGGCGCTCGGAGCGCAGCGTCGGCGAGCTGGTCGACGTGCTGGGCATGAGCCAGCCGGCCGTCTCCAAGCACCTCAAGGTGCTGCGCGAGGCCGGCTTCGTCTCCTGCCGCACGGCCGCCCAGCACCGCATCTACCGCATCGACGTACGCCCGTTCCGCACCGTGGACGGCTGGCTCGCGCCGTACCGCGAGATGTGGACCGCGCACCTGGACGCCCTGGAGCGCCACCTCGACAAGGAGTGATCATGGACCGCGACTCGTTCCGCCCCGGCCCGCCGGCCGAGATCGACGCCGAGCCCGCCGGCGACCGGTGGACGTTGCTGTTCGTCCGCGAGCTGCGGCACGCGCCGGAGAAGGTGTGGGCGGCGCTGACCGACCCGGCCCGGCTGCGGGAGTGGGCGCCGTTCCTGGCCGACCGCGACCTCGGCGCCCCGGGCGCCGCGACGCTCACCGTGGTCGACGGCGACACGGCCGTGCCGCAACCCGCGACGGTACGCCGGGCCGAGCCGTCCCACCTGCTCGAATACACCTGGGGTGACGATCTGCTCCGCTGGGAGCTGACCCCGTCCGGCACCGGCACCCGGTTGCTGCTGCGACACACCCTCGCCGAGCGGGGGATGCTGCCGATGGTGGCCGCCGGCTGGCACCTCTGCCTCGACGTCGCCGACCACCTGCTGGCCGGCGACCCGGTGGGCCCGATCCGGGGCGCGGAGGCGAAGGACTTCGGCTGGGCGGAGCTGCGCGACACGTACGCCGACCGACTCGGCGGGCAACAGCCCCGCCCCTGATCCGCCGCAACCGACGTCCGGACCACGGCGCGTTCCCGCCCCCCGTTCGCGGCATGTCGCGGTGTCAGCGCGCCGGGACAGCGCGACACGCCGCACTGGAGTGATCGGGGGGTCCGGGGGCGACCGGGGGTCGGCCGACGGCGCAGCCCGCGGCCACCTCCGCCCGGTCGCGACCGCGCAGGTGCGCAGCCGACCGGGCGGTCACCTCGGCGGGTGGCCGCCCGCCGGGCGAGCGAGGGCACGCCGACGGCGCCGGGCGCCGAGGCCGCCCGTCAGACGTACGGCCTGGTCGCGTACGCCGCCCGCAGCGCCGCGAGCCCGTCGGTGCGGGGCGCCAGGGTGCCCCAGCTGGAGTTGAAGTAGTTGGTCCGGACGATCCGCGGGCCGCGCTCGCTGTTGAGCCGGGCGACGGCTGCCGGCACGGTGGCGATCCAGGCCGCCTGGTCGGGGATCTCGGCGGCCCGTACCCCCCACTCGGCGATGATCACGGGACGGGAGAGCGCCACCGGCCCCAGGTCGGCGACCGCCCAGTCCTTCGCCCGGCGGAACCGGGCGAGCGCGGTGTGGCTCGGGTCGGTGGCGTAGGCGTTCCACTGGAGAAAGTCCAGCTTGGCCATCAGCGACTCCGGGTGGGTGCGCTGGAAGCAGGCCCGGTCGAAGCCGCCCGACCCGACGGAGAAGGTGGTGCCGGCCGGCAGCGCGCGGGCCCGGAACCAGTTCACGATGTAGGTCATCGCCTGCACCGCGCGGGCGTCCGACTCCGCCCAGCCGTACGACACCCCGGACTCGGTGGTGCCGAACTCGTGGTCGGTGTCCAGCTCGGAGGCGAGCTGAATGTTCACCCCGAAGCCCATCGTCCGGTACTGCGACAGCGCCCGGGCGAAGAGGCCGTCGCAGAGCCCGGCGAGCACCTGGCCGTACCCGTAGGCCTTCGGCCAGGTCGTCCCGGGCCGCTGCTGGATGGTCATCGCCGGCGCGGGGACGGTGTAGCTGACGCCGTCCACGGCGAAGGTCTGCGCCGCCGTGGTGGCGGTGCCGTAGTGCTTCAGCTCCAGCACCATGTTGATCGCGAACCCGCTGCGGCCCAGGCTGAGCAGCCAGGGCTTGTTGTAGCCCGGGAACGTGTAGCCGTCGGCGAAGCTGCGGTACTGGGTCAGCGAGCGGAAGTTGCCGCCGGCCATGTCGGCCGTCGGGTCGGCGTTGCCCGCGAGGTAGTAGCCGCCCAGGACCGGTGGGGCGAGGGCGTAGTCGGCGGTCGCGGTGGCGGTACGCCCGCCGTTGTCGCGGACGGTCACGGTGACCCGGGGCATTACGCCACCGCCCGGTAGACGGCCACCGACCCGTTGTCCGACGCCCGGGTCCAGGTACGCCCGGAGTCGTCGGTGACGGTGAGGGTGAGCGGGTCGATGACGGCGGTGACCTTGACCGGGGCGCTGCTGTTGCCCTGCGCGTCGGTCACCACGACGGTGACGGTGAGGGGCCTGGTGTCCGGGTCGCCGTAGGTGATCGTGAGGGTCATCTGGTCGCCGGGGGAATAGGTCGCGGCGTTCAGGCTCGCGGTGACGGTGGGAGCGGCCATGTCCGCCCCCTCCTTCCTTGCTCGTACGCCCGGCTGTCGCCGGTGCGCCCGGTCGAGGCGCGGGACTGCCGCCGGTCAGGGCGGAGCGGACGCGCGACGGCGTCGACCGGAGGTGGTGACGTCCTTGTCCTGGTGGAAGCTGACCCCGGCCCTGGCGCCCGGGACGGGGTCCACCGGGACGCGACGTGGCCGTGGGCGCGGTCGGACCGGCGCGGCCGTGTCCGCCGGGACGGCCGGGCCGAGCCCGGCGATGGCGGCGTCCGACGGCGACCGTGCTGTCGCCGTCGGGGTGAGGGATGGGATGTGGCCCGCCATCCGCAGCCTCTCCACCTGCATAAACAATGCGTCGCAAGGGGGTACGGCGTCCTGTCGGCTATCCGTCCCCGGAGCTGGCCGACCGGGCGATTGCGACGAGAGCGCGCGGGTGCACCCGGGGGGTGGGGCTGCCCGGCCTCAGCCCCGCCGGCGCCGGATCAGGTGGGCGACCCCGCTCACCACCGTCGTCCCGAGCCCCGTGCCGACCAGCACCAGCGCGGCCCCCACCGCCCAGAGCCCGCTGTCGTCGGTCGAGGCGGCGTGCGCCGTCCAGGCGGCGGTGAAGGCGACCGTCAGCACCGGGGCGACCAGCCACGGCCGGAGCCGCCAGCCGGCGACGGCGGCGACCAGGGCGAGGGTGAGCACGCAGCCGGCCACCTGCCACGGCTGGTAGGGCCCGCTGACGGCGCCGGTCTCGGGGTCGATGGTGTAGCCGGTGTCCCACCCCAGCCAGGCCCACCAGGTGGCGACCGCCGCCACGGCGAGGGCGAGGGCGGCGAGGAGGGCGCGCGTCATGCTGTTCACGCCCCGATCCTCGCGGTACGGACTGCGTCGCGGATGAGCATTCGTACTCACGATCGGGGTGTCGGTGCGGTCCCCCGGACCGCCCAGGCGCGGGCGCTGAGTCGGATCGCGCCGTCCGGTCCGGTCGGTACCCGAACGCGCAGCAGCTCCCGCAGCTCGGCCCGGTCCGGCTCGGCGAGCGAGCTGACGTAGCCGGGCGCGGAGCCCTGCCCACCGAGAAACGGCGTCCAGTAGTCGGCGAAATCGGCGAAGACGGTGGGCACCTCGACGGGCCGCACGGACACGTCGCGGAACCCGGCACCGGCCCAGAGCGCGCGTAGCGGCTCCGGTTGGCACAGCGGGTAGCGGCGGCCCTCGTCCAGCTCAACCGCCGCCGGGTCGCGCGCCGTTGCGGCGTCCCAGAAGTGGCGCATCAGCACCATGCCGTCGGCGTAGTCCCAGACGTAGGCGGCGGCCACGCCGCCCGGGGCGACGACGCGGGCGAACTCCGCCACGGCGCGCGCCGGGTCGGGCACGAAGTTCAGCGCCAGGCCGCTGACGACGACGTCGACGGCGGCATCGGGCAGCGGCAGCGAGCGGGCGTCGCCGACGTGGAAGACCACGCGCGGGTCGTCGACCCGGGTACGGGCGTGCGCCACGAAACCCTCGGAGGGGTCGACGCCGTCCACCCGGGCCGGCTCGGTGCGGGCCAGCACCGTCGAGGTCAGCGCGCCGGTGCCGCAGCCCACGTCCAGCCAGCGCAGGCCGGGCGGCAGCTCCAGCCCGGCCAGGAACTCCGCCGCCACGAGGCGACTCCACCGGCCCACGTACGCCTCGTACGCGGCACCGTCGGCCCATACCTCGCGCGCCATGCGGTCACCATACGGGCGGTACGCGCTGCCGGCGCGCTCCCGGCAGCGATCCGCGGATGTCCACCGTGGACCTTCCGCCCACAAGCGGAGGTATCCCGCGAACTTCCGCAGGGTGTTATCGAACTTTTGCATCTATGAACGAAAGCTATGGGCCTCTAGATAGAAGTTTGTTAATGTTGCCCATCACCGCAGCTCCGGACACGTCATTCGTCGGCGTCGATGACTCGTCCGGGCTCGCCCGGCGGCTACCGCTCCCCCACCGCATCACACGGCCCGCCGGACCACCCCGACCTCCCAGGAGGAGCAATGGGCACACGGCTGCTGCGCCGATTCCGCAGTCCTGTCCTGACCACCATCGCCGCACTCGTCATGGCCACCGGCGTCTGGGCCGTCCCCGCCCAGGCCGCCCCCGCCCAGGAACCGGGCGTCACGCTGCGCGTCTTCGACGTGCAGGTGCCGCTGAACGAGATCTGCACCCTCAAGCCGGGGCAGACGCCGAACGTCGACAAGCTGATGCCCACCATCAACTGGACGTCGACCACCGACTTCGGCTTCGACCAGTACTTCGTCTCCCAGGTGCTCGGCAACCTGAACATCGCCCAGGCCGGCAGCTACACGTTCCGGCTGACCAGCGACGACGGCTCCCGGCTGTCGATCGACGACAAGGTCGTCATCAACCACGACGGGCTGCACGGGCCGACCCCGGCCAAGGAGGGCACCGTCACCCTCACCGCCGGGCTGCACCCGCTGCGCATCGACCACTTCGAGCGCGAGGGTGGGCAGCAGATCACCCTGGAGTGGAAGACCCCGGGCTCGTCGACCTTCGCCGTGGTGCCCAACTCGGCGCTGAGCACCGACGCCGGTGTGGTCCGGGTGACCGCCCCGGGCAAGAAGGAGTGCGAGGGCGTCACCGACTCCCCCGGCGACGGCCTGCCGCTGACCGGCGTCTATCCCGGCTACACCCTGACCAACCTGCGGCCCAGCGGCTTCCAGCCGAAGGTGACCGGGATGGACTGGCTGGCCGACGGCCGCCTGGTGATCTCCACCTGGGGCGGCAGCGACCAGTCCGGCACCTCGCAGGACGGTGAGGTGTACATCCTCAACAACACCGGCGGGTCGACCGGCCCCGGCAGCGTGACCACCAAGAAGATCGCCGGTGGCCTCAAGGAGCCGATGGGGCTGAAGGTCGTCGACGGCGTGGTCTACGTGTCGGAGAAGCAACGGCTGACCAAGCTGGTCGACACCAGCGGCGACGAGGTGGCTGACCGCCTCGACACGGTCGCCACCTGGCCGTACGGGGGCAACTTCCACGAGTTCGCCTTCGGCCTGCTCTACCAGAGCGGGTACTTCTACCTGAACCTGTCGGTGTCGATCAACTACGGCGGCGCGACGACCAACCCGCAGCCGGCCCCCAACCGCGGCACCACGATCAAGGTGAACAAGGACACCGGCGCCGTCTCCTACGTCGCCGGTGGCCTGCGTACGCCGCACGGCATCGGCTGGGGCCCGGAGGACGGCATCTTCGTCACCGACAACCAGGGCGGCTGGCTGCCGTCGTCGAAGCTGCTGCACGTCAAGCAGGGCCGGTTCTTCAACCACTACATGAACCCGGCCGGCCCGTTCGACACCAACCCGGTGACCCCGCCGGTGCTCTGGATGCCGCAGAACGAGATCGCCAACTCCCCGAGCACCCCGCTGTACCTGAAGTCCGGCCCGTTCGCCGGGCAGTTCGTCATCGGCGACGTCACCTACGGCGGCCTGCAGCGCGCGTACGTGGAGAAGGTCAACGGCGAGTACCAGGGCGCCCTGTTCCGGCTCACCCAGGGCCTGGAGGCGGGCGTCTCGGAGGTCAACCTCGGCCCGGACGGCGCGATCTACGTCGGTGGCCTCGGCGCCGGCGGCAACTGGGGTCAGAGCGGCAAGCTTGCGTACGGCCTGCAGAAGCTGACCCCGAACGGCACCACCGCCTTCGACATCCTGGCCATGCGCGCCACCACCGGCGGGTTCGAGCTGGAGTACACCCAGCCGCTCTCCGCCGACACGGCAGCGAACCTGGCCGGGCACTACAAGGTCAAGCAGTGGCGCTACCAGCCGACCGCGAGCTACGGCGGCCCGAAGATCGACGAGGAGACGCTGACCGTCACCTCGGCCACCCTCTCGACGGACCGCAAGAAGGTCAGCCTGACCGTCGACGGGCGCAAGGCCGGCCGGGTGGTCTACGTCCGCTCACCCCGCCCGTTCACCTCCGAGAGCGGCCAGTCGCTCTGGAGCACCGAGGCCTGGTACACCCTCAACGCCATCCCCGGCAGCACCCCGCCGCCGACCGGCGGAGGCAACCTGGCCCTGAACAAGGCGGCCACCGCCGACAGCTCCTGCACCACCACGGAAGGCCCCGACAAGGCGGTCAACGGCTCCGTCGCCGGCGGCACCACCGACAAGTGGTGCTCGAAGGGCACCACGAAGTACCTCCAGGTCGACCTCGGGGCCAGCACCAACGTGAACCGGTTCGTGGTCAAGCACGCCGGTGCCGGCGGCGAGAACACCGCCTGGAACACGAAGGACTTCACCATCGCCACCAGCACCGACGGATCGAACTGGACGACCCGGACCACGGTGACCGGCAACACCGCCAGCACCACCACGCACGACATCGCCGCGGTGACCGCCCGCTACGTACGCCTGAACATCACCGCGCCGACCAGCACCACCGACCCGGCCGCCCGCGTCTACGAATTCGAGGTCTACGGCCCGAGCGGGTCCGGCACCATCACCGGCATCGCCGGCAAGTGCCTCGACGTCAGCAACGCGGGCACCGCCGACGGTACGAAGATCCAGCTCTGGACCTGCAACGGCACCAACGCCCAGCAGTGGAGCCGGGTCGGCGACACCTACCGGGCGCTGGGCAAGTGCCTGGACGTCGACAACGGCGGCACCGCCAACGGCACCAAGGTGCAGCTCTGGACCTGCAACGGCACCGCCGCGCAGGCCTGGCAGCCGCAGAGCAACGGATCGCTGCTCAATCCACAGTCCGGCAAGGTCCTGGAGACGGCCGGCGCCGGCACCGCCGACGGCACCCAGGCTCAGATCGGGACGTACGCCGGGGGCGCCCACCAGCACTGGGTGGTCAACGGCTGAGCAATGACGGCGGCCACCGACGAAGAAACTCTTCGCCGGTGGCCGCCCGGATCAGTGCTCGACGGGTACGGCTGCAGCCGGCTCGCCACCGGACGCCCCTGGTCGGCTACCCCTCAGGTGGTCACTCAGCCGCCGTGCCCCGGGGTGCCGCCATGGACGCGTCGCGCGACAACCGCAATGCAACGGATCAACCCGTGGACGACCACGTTGAGCATCGCCGGCCCCAGCACCACCAGGAGCCGGACGTGGCTCGCAACCCCGTCGTAGGCGTAGGGGTCGTTCCAGAAGCTCAGCGACCAGGGCAGCCCGAGTACGAACAGCGGAAGGTACGGCAGTAGCAGGCCCACACTCGCGGTCGGCCCGGTGTTCGTCGGATCGATCCTCGAGTACATGGCCAGGAAGAGGATCACCAGCACGACCACCGTCGTGGCATGGGCGATCAGGGCTCGCGATCGGACGGACTGCACGGCTGCCACGGTATCGGCGGTCCGCACCCGAGAACGCGCGGCAAGGGGACATCAGCGGCTGTCCGGCGTCAGGCGAACACGACATCGTCGATGTCGATGGTGACGAGCTCGATGTCGCGCACCACGGTCCCGTCCTCAGCCAGTGGGTAGACGCGCCGCTGGGTCGGGACCATGATGCCGCCGAACTCCTTGTGATGGGAGCAGTAGTGCGCGGCCGGACCGGCGTTGATGACCTCGGCCGTGTAGTCGTGCCTGCGCAGCAGCCCGTCCTGGTCGAAGTAGAACGTCTGCTCCCGCGAGTGGGTGGCGATGTGATCGGGGAAGGTGACCTTCAGACGGTTCCAGGTCTCCCCCTCCTCGGTCACCGGAGACAGGTCTTCGGTCTGGAAGTCGGGCCTCGCGAAGGTGAACGGGGACGTCAGGTACGTCCACATGGCGTAGCCGGCGAAGTAGGCGACGTCCAGGTCGTCCCAGGGGGTTTCGAGGACGTGACCGGCGAAGGAGGCACGGGGGTTGCGGCGCTCGGCCTTCACCTCGCCGGTGTCGCTCTCCACGGCCACCCGCTGGGCGGTGAACGAAGTGTGCAGGTCAGGCGCCTTGAAGGGGAAGTGACTGGCATGCTGCCGGCGCAGGTTGACCCGTACGGCGGCCTGGTCGAAGATCCCCTCCTGACCCTTGATGGCCCACAGCGCTCCGCCTGAGCGGAACCGGGCCGTGGCCGAGCTGAACTGCTGGTAGCGGTCGAGGCCGCCGTGGGCCTTGATGACGGCGTTCGTAAGGTCGCTCACGATCAGTTTCTCCTCGGTGAGGTGGATCCGTCGTCCCGGGGTAGACACCGGTTGACCAGGCGCTGCTTACCCGGCTACCGCTCGAATATGACCGGTCGTCTTACCCGCGGCAACGAGCGCTGGATCACAGCGGGGTGGGCTTGACCCCGCCAAGACGACCGGTCATATTTGCACCGGGAGGTGGTCGGTCTTGGCCAGGAAGAGCACGCGCGAAGAGATCGTCACGGCCGCGCTCGACCGGTTCCACGCCCGCGGGTACAACGCCGCCGGCGTCAACGACATCACCCAGGCGGCTGGCGTACCGAAGGGGTCGTTCTACAACCACTTCGACAGCAAGGAAGCCCTCGCCATCGTGGCGCTCGAGCGGTACGGCGCCGGACGCCGGCTCGAGGACCTCACCGACAGCTCGGTCCCGCCGGTGCAGCGCCTCCGGGCGCACTTCGAGTTCCTCCGCGACGAGGTCGTCCGGTACGAATACCACCGCGGCTGCCTGTACGGGAACTTCGGCACCGAGATCGTCGACCACCGGGACGCCATCCGGGACGCCGTACGGCAGAGCCTCGACGAATGGGCCGGCCTCATTGCGAGGGCCCTGGCGGAGGCGCAGCGCGCCGGGACGGTCCGCGCCGACGTGGATCCCGAGGTCACCGCCGGGTTCCTCGTCAACGCCTGGGAGGGCACGCTCATCCGGGCGCGCACCGACCGCTCCCCCGCCGCCTTCGACGCCTTCTTCTCGGTGTTCGACACCTTGCTCGCACCGGCGTGAGGAACATCGCCAAGAGACGGGCGGAGGCCTTCACGTCGCGTCGGGGCTGCGCTCCGCGGCCTGACCGGATGCGTCGGACCATCCACTAAGGTCCCCGTGTGGCAGCCGAGGCAGCGAGGGCGTTTCGTCGGACGGCGATCGAGCGATCAGATCAGCGCATCGCCTGGGAACGCCCGGACCAGGCCTTCTTCGCTGCCGGAGCGTGTCACATCCTCGCCTGGGTCTGCCGCGATTCCTACCCGGACCGGCTGATCGAGATAGCGGGGGTGCACCTCGCGGGCGACTGGCAGGTCTTCCACGCCTACGCGCTCTGGGATGGCTGGGCGTTCGACCACTCGGGCTGGAATCCCGAGCCGGAACTGCTGGCGGTCAACACGGACTTCGAAGGCCGCCCGCTGGAGCGCGTCAAGATCGTGGACGGTATCGCCGCATTCTGCGAGACGCACCACTCCCGCATGCCGCACCAGTATTGGGACGACCCGCTCCCCCGCGCTCGCGACTACGTGAGCCGCTACGCCCCACCTTGGGCGTAGCGCCTCCGACACCGCTCGATCGGCTGCGGAGCCGATCGGCCTCCTCGGCCTGGCAGCGCACGCCGCACGGTCGGGTCTGACATGATCACGACGTGCCCGACCGCGAGCCCACCGACGGCAGTCCGCCGCCAGGGCCGTCCGCGGAGCACCAGGATCCCGCGCTGGCGGAGCTGGTGGCCGGCACAGCCGACGACGTCTGGCGGTTCACCGAGGCGACGGGCCGTGAGCAAGCCCTGACGTACGCGCAAAAGTGGATACGCGATGCGGATCCTGACGTACGAGAAGTGGGGTTCATGGCGCTCGGGTGGGTGGCGTTGAACCATCCGCCGGCGCTGAAGGAGTTGCTCGATCACGCCGATGCGGGCTGCTCCGACGTGGACGTGCGAGTCCGAGTCGCGGTGGCCCAGGCACTCGGTAACCAGGGCGGCGAACAGCGGTGCGTGCCTTTCCTGCTGCGGCTGCTCAACGATGCGGACGTCGAGGTGCGCCAGATCGCGGTCGGGGGCCTTCCGATCGTGCTGGACGACCCAACGGCGGACGACCCCGCAGTCACGGCGCTGGTCGGGCTGCTCGCCGACCAGGAACCGACGCTGCGTGACTGGGCGGCGTTCGCGCTCGGCAGCCAGCTCGATGTCGACTCACCGCAGATCCGTGCCGGCCTGCGTAGTCTGCTCAGCGAATTGGACACCGACACGGCTGAGGCATATCCGGCGGCGGAGGCCGCCGTTGGGCTGGCTCGCCGCGCTGACCCGGAGGTGTTCACCGCTATCGCAGATCGCCTGACCAGGCCCGACCCCACCACGTTATGGCTGCGCGCCGCCGCCGAACTGGCCGACCCTCGCCTGCTTCCCGCACTCCTGCAGCTGCGGGCACCGGACAACGAACCGGACGATCCGTGGGTCGAGCAGCTTGAGCACGCCATCGCCCGTTGCACCGCCGGCCCGATGGACGACGGCACGTCTTAGATCTCGCCACGTTCGAGCGTGTCGGGCAGTCGCGTATGACTGGGTCCGAAGCCCTGTTCGGCTACCCGAGTCGGCCTGTCCAGCCGGCGGTCACTTCGCCGGCAGGCACCGGGTAAAGGTGACGCCCTGGTTGACCCAGCGGCGAAGGTCGGCGTCCTGCGCGCACGCCGACGGCTCGACTGTGATCCACCCGCGCATGGGCCGACCGCGCATCTGCGCCGGTTGAGCGCCGTGTTCGGTCAGCAGCTGCTCAGACAGGGCCGGGTCGACGCGGACCATCAAGCCGCCCGCGCCGCGGATGACCACCGCCATGTTGCCGTTGAGCATCAGCGCCAGGCCACCGAACATCCGCTTCTCGCCGATCCCGGGCTCACGTCCGATCAGGTCCCGCACCCGGTTCGCGAGATCCTCGTCATATGCCATACCGACATCCTGGCACCATGCAGTGACCAGCTTTTCGCACGCGGCATGAAGCGGATGTACGTCGGATCGATCCTCGGTCACCACGCCGGGGCTGCCTCGAAAAGAGGTTTCCGGGATGGTGTCGTATCAAGGCGCAGCCGTTCGTGGAACTGGTGCGGCGGCCTCCCGGGCCGCCGCGCAGGAGGAGCCGGGCAAGGCCCTCGTCCCGGACTGAGAGGAGACGACCATGACGGAGTACCTGATCACCTTCAACGATGAGTGGGTGCCGGACCACACGGCGGAGGAAATACGCGAGAAGGGCACGGCCTCCCGGGCCGTGATCGAGGAGATGCTAGCCGAGGGTGTCCTGATCTTCTCCAATGGCGCGCTCGACCGGTCCACCGCGGTGTGCAGTGTCGAGCTGGTCGACGGCAAGCCCGTCTTCACCGACGGCCCGTACGTCGAGACCAAGGAGCACCTCGGCGGCTTCGCCGTCGTCGACGTGCCCGACGACGCGGCGGCGCGGTACTGGGCCGGCCGGCTCGCGACCGTGCTCGACTGGCCGCAGGAGGTGCACCGGTTCCGAGGTCCGGGGGAGCCCCGGCGGAACGGCTCCGGGGGAAGGTGAGCGCGGTGCCCAGGTACCTGCTGTCGGTCCACGGACCGGCCGAGCGCACCGAGTCGGGCACCTACCCCTCCCAGGAGGTCATGCTGCAGGCGTTCGCCGACACCGACCCCTTCAACGAGAGGCTGCAGCGGGACGGTCACGTCATCTTCGCCGGCGGCCTGGAGCCCGCGACGACCGCCACCACAGTCGACGGACAGGGCGGGAAGCCGGCCTGCACCGACGGGCCCTACCTGGAGACGAAGGAGCACCTCGACGGCTTCTGGGTCATCGAGGCGGCCGATCTCGACGTGGCGCTGGCGCTCGCCGTCGAGGGGTCGAGAGCGTGCCGCGGCGCGGTCGAGGTGCGCCCTTTCCGAACCGAGGAATCCGTCCGAGCGCTGCCGGCGCCGTGACCGGTCCCACCGTCGAGCAGGCGATCACCCGTGTCCACCAGGAGGAGTGGGCGCGGGTGGTCGCCGGCCTCGCGCGCCGTTTCGGCGACCTCGACGTCGCCGAGGAAGCGACGGCCGAGGCGTTCGTAGCGGCTGCGGAGCGGTGGCCGCGCGAGGGCGTACCGCCCAATCCTGGCGGTTGGCTCGCCACCACCGCGACCCGCAAGGCGATCGATTGGCTCCGTCGCGAGTCGCAGCGCGACGCCAAGCACCAGGCGGCCCGGATCATGTACGACGACACCCCTCCCGAGCCGACCGGTCCGGTCGAGGACGACCGGCTCAGACTAATCTTCACCTGCTGCCACCCGGCGCTCGCGATGGAGACCCGGGTGGCGCTCACCCTGCGCCTGATCGGCGGCCTCACCGTCGCCGAGATCGCCCGCGCCTTCCTGGTGCAGGAGACCACGATGGCGCGACGGATCACCCGCGCCAAGGCGAAGATCAAGGCGGCACACATTCCCTACCGGGTGCCTTCGGCCGACGACCTCCGTGAGCGGCTCGCCGGTGTGCTCGCGGTCGTCTACCTCGTCTTCAACGAGGGCTATCTCGCCACCGAGGGGGACGACCCGGTGCGCGTCGACCTCACCGACGAGGCGATCCGCCTCGGCCGCCTGTTGCGAACCCTCCTCCCGGACGACGGCGAGGTGGCCGGCCTGCTTGCCCTGATGCTCCTCACTGACGCCCGGCGACCGGCGCGCGTGTCTCGCACCGGGGAGCTGGTGACTCTCGACGAGCAGGACCGCAGCGGATGGGACCGCGCCCTCATCGCCGAGGGCAACGCCCTCGTCCGGGAGCGGATCGCGGCGGTGGCGGCCGGTGGTGACCCACCCGGCCGCTACCAGCTGCAGGCCGCGATCAACGCGGTCCATACGGAGGCCCCCTCCGCCCGAGACACCAACTGGTCCACCATCGTCGCCCTCTACGGCCGCATGGTGCTGCTCGACCCCTCGCCGATCGTGCGGCTCAACCGGGCGGTCGCGGTCGCCGAAGTCGACGGCCCCGGGGTCGGGCTCGCCGAGATCGACCGGCTCGCCGAGGTCCTCGACGGCTACCATGCCTTCCACGCCGCGCGCGCCGACCTGCTGCGGCGACTCGGGCGGGGCGGCGAGTCGCGGGCGGCGTACGACCGGGCCATCGGTCTCGCCGGCAACCCCGCGGAGCGGGCCTACCTCACCCGCCGCCGCGACCAGCTCGCCGGCTGACCGACACGTGAAGCCAGCGCCTGTCGCCCCGGTCCTGCCGACCGCGATCGCTCGACGCAACGGCGCCGCGCTCGTCGGCGAGGTGACCCGGTGACGGTGCAGTCGCGTCAGGCCAGCGGGTGTTCGTCGTCCCGAGGCGGGCGTACCCGCGCGAGACGCCTTCTGTCCGACGCTCCGAACTCGGCGAAGTTGCATCGGGCCTGCATCAAGCTCAGGTTCCTGTTCGGCCCACCCCGGATGCGGCCTGCGTCGTGGTCGTCCTGCCCATCGTCCTCCCAGAAGCACACCGGGCAGATCTCGTACATGCCTCGCTCGTCCAGCGTCAGGTAACCGCAGCACGGGCAGGCATACGGGCCACCCCCTCGACGAACGACGTTGACGAACGTTCCCTCCTCCACGGCGGGAATGCTGCCATCAAGGCCGGGAGCAGCGCATGCCCCGACATGAGGCGGACGAGACTCGAACCCGCAACCGAGGGATCATGAGATCGGAATTCCGCCCCGCCGACCTGGCAGACAGCGGCGCATGGGGATCTGGCAGCGGAATGCCTCTCGACACCGCACAGCGCTCCCCCGCTCTCCGTCGACTGCGGGCTGCTCGGTCGACGGGCGGCTGACGGCTACTTGTCCAGGACGCCTGTGGCGGGCTTTCCGCTGGGATCGGCGGAGGTGCCGCCGTGAGTGGGGCGGCGGGTCAGGACCTGGGGGCCGGAAGCCGTGATGGCGACGGTGTGTTCGGAGTGTGCGGTGCGGGAGCCGTCGGCGGAGCGGATCGTCCAGCCGTCGTTGTCGAACGTGATTTTGTCGGTGGAGCGGCAGAACCAGGGCTCGATGGCGATGGTGAGGCCGGCGTCGAGTTTCAAGCCGCGGCGGGCGCGGCCGTTGTTGGAGACGTGCGGGGCCTCGTGCATGGTGCGGCCGATGCCGTGGCCGCCGAACTCGGCGTTGACGCCGTAGCCGTAGGAGTGGGCGACCTCGCCGATCGCGGCGGAGATGTCGCCGAGGCGGCCGCCGGGCTGGGCGGCGGTGATGCCGGCCTCCAGTGCGACCTCGGTGGCCTCGATCAGCTTCAGGTCGGCCGGGTCGGGGGTGCCGACGATGACGGAGAGCGCGGAGTCGGCGACCCAGCCGTCGATGCTGGCCGCCATGTCGATGCTGAGCAGGTCACCATCCCGCAAAACATAGTCGTGCGGCAGGCCGTGCAGCACCGCGTCGTTGACCGACAGGCACAGCACGTTGCGGAACGGGCCGCGGCCGAACGAAGGGGCGTAGTCCCAGTAGCAGGATTCGGCGCCGCGTTCCTTGATCCGGCGGCGGGCGTGGTGTTCGAGATCCATCAGGTTGACGCCGACTGCGGCGACACCGCTCAGCTCGGCGAGCAGCTCGCCGACGAACTGCCCGGTCACCGCCATCCGGCCGATCTCCTCGGCGGACTTGAGCTCGATCACGACAGCCTCCCTCTCTGTATGCGGTATTTTTATACCACCACAGGTCGGGGATACTCCGGTGGGATATCCTGCCGGCATGGTTCGCCAACCACTCACCGCCGAGCAGATCGCAGCGGGCCAGCGCCTCGGAGCCGCCCTCCGGGCCGCACGGGCCGGCCGCAGCCTCGTCGAAGTGGCCCTGGCAGCCGGCATCTCCCCCGAGACGCTGCGCAAGATCGAGGCCGGCCGCCTACCCGCCCCGGCGTTCGGCACGGTGGTCTGCCTCAGCCAGGCTTTCGACGTCCCCCTCAGCGAACTGGCCGACGTCTGGCTGGCCGACATGCCCGTCCGCCAGGCGTCCTAGAGACCAGCCGCCCGAGTACGCTCCAACGGCGCGGTGACGCTGGATCAAGGCGTACGGCCTGCCTGCCGAGCCCTGCTGCCGGGCGTCGCATGGACGCTGACCGCGGGACGGGGTGGTGACCGAGGCGGTGGACGAGTACGACACTGAGTGCCGTCGCAGCGACGAGTCTGCCGGCGCCCACAGGTCTACCTCCGGACCGAGACAACCAACTCATCGGGAGTTAGGCATGGGCCTCATCCACATCGAGCTGTTCGCAACCCTCGACCTCGTCGGGCAGGCGCCCGGCGGCCCCGACGAGGACCCGGTGGGGTTCCCGTTCGGCGGCTGGCAGGCGCCGCTGCTGGACGAGGTCGCCGGGGCGCAGGTCGGTGCCGCGTACGAGGGCACGGACGCCCTCCTGCTCGGCCGGCGGACGTATGACATCTTCGCCGCCTACTGGCCGTACCAGGAGGGCGGCGAGGACAACGAGATCGCCACGCTCTTCAACAGCGTCCCCAAGTACGTGGCCTCCCGCGGCAGGCCCAACCTCTCGTGGGCCGGGTCCACGCAGCTCGGCCCGGATCTGGCCGGCGCGGTGCGCGAGATCCGTGACCGGCACGAGCACGTGAAGGTCGTCGGGAGCCTGAACCTGGTGCAGACCCTCCTGCGCGAGAAGCTCTTCGACCGTCTCGACCTCTGGGTGCACCCGATCGTGCTCGGTGTCGGGAAGAAGGTGTTCGACGGTGGCGCGGTGCCCACGAACGTCACACTCCTCGAACCGCCGGTAGCCAATCCGAAGGGCACCGTGTACCTGCGCTACGGGCTCGCCGATGGCACGCCCGGGACGGGGGACATGAGCGCACCCGATCGCGGTGCCGGACGCGACGACTGAAGCCGGCCCGGGCCAGGTGGGTCCGTGTCGTCGGCGGTGAATCCGCCAGGTCGGCATTCCGTCACGGCGTCGGCAGTTCGAGGTGCCGACGCCGTGACGAAGTGCCTCGCCAGAGCGTCGCCGCCGTCACCCAATGGTCTGGCAGGCCCCGTCGCCCTAAGTTGCATGGTGGGGCGGGCGGGACTCGAACCCGCGACCGAGGGATTATGAGTCCCCTGCTCTAACCGGCTGAGCTACCGCCCCGATACCGCGCCGGATCGTAACCCGCTCGGCGGATCACCGGCCACCACCGAAACGGCCGACACAGGCACCCGACCGGCACGATGGGCTACGCGAGGATAACAGTCAGCAGCGGTCCGCAAGACCCCCCGCACCGGCCCGGATCACCCCACCGCGCGCAGCTCCGCCAGCACCGCCCCGGCCGTCCGCCAGCCGCTGGCCAGCGCGCCCTGGATCGATGGGCTGTCCCGGTGGTCGCCGGCCACGAACAGTCCGTCGCCGAGCGCCACCGGCTTGCGCAGTCGCCTCTGCGGTGGCGGCGCGGCGGGCAGCGCGTCGGGGACCTCGACGGTCGTCAGATGGGTCCAGTCCGCGGTGGAACGTCCGTAGAGCCGGTCCAGCTCGCGCCGGATCGCCGGCTCGGGCGGGGCGCTCGGGCCGACCACCGACGTGGCCACCAGGTGCCATCCGGTCGGCGCGTACGTCGGGGCGGCATTGCTGACCACCACGGTGTTGGCGACCATCTCCCGCCGGTCCCCGTCGACCAGCAGGATCGGCTCGTCCAGCGGCGCGTCCGGCGTGCTGTGGTAGTAGGTCGTGTAGCTGTGCATGCGTACCCGGGCCAGGGTGGGCAGCAGCGTTCCCGCCGCGGGCGGGTCGACGGCGACCACGACGGCGCGGCAGCCGATATCGCCGGCCTGGGTGCGGACCCGGCCGGGCGCCACCTCGGCAACCGGGGTGTCCAGCTCGATCAGGTCGGCGGGCAGCGGTTCGGCGACGGCCCGGGGCAGCGCGGCCATCCCCCGGGCGGGCAGGCCGATCCGGCCGCGCGCGAAGGAGCGCAGGATCATCGCCAGCACGTGGCTGGAGGTCTCCAGCTCCCGGTCGATGAGGACGCCGGAGAGGAACGGCCGCAGCAGCTCCTCGATGATCGTGTCGGAGAGCCCGGCCCGGCGCAGCGCGGCCTCGGTGGTGGTCTCCGGTGCGGTGAGCAGCCGGCTCTTCGGCAGGGTGGCGCAGCCGGTGGCGAGCGCGGCGAAGCGGATCCGGTCGAGCAGCGAGCCGATGCCGGCCAGGGCCGTGCCGGGCGCGCCGCCGGGCTCGCGCAGCGGGTTGACCAGCCGGTCGAGCCGGTCGCCGCGGCGCACCAGCACCCCGGAGGTGAACCAGCCCAGCTCCAGGCTGTCGACGTCGAGCAGGGTGCCCAGCCTCGGGTAGGCGGTGTTCAACACCTGAAAGCCGCGGTCCAGCAGGTAGCCGTCGACCGCGTCGGTGGCGACCCGGCCGCCGAGCCGGCCGCTGGCCTCCAGCAGCCGCCAGGGCACGCCGGCGCGGTGCAGCCGCCGGGCGGCGGCCAGCCCGGCGAGGCCGCCGCCGACGATGACGACGTCCGTCTCAGCCAGCATGCCCGGCCTCCGTCCCGGTCCGGGCCGTCCGGGCCAGCCGGCTCGGCCACCAGATTTTCGGCCCGATGTCGTACGACAGCGCGGGCACCAGCAGCGAGCGGACCACGATGGTGTCCAGCAGTACGCCCACCGCCACCGCCACGCCGAGCTCCACCAGCACCACCAGCGGCAGGACGGCCAGCGCGGAGAAGGTCGCGGCGAGCACGATGCCGGCGGAGGTGATCACCCCGCCGGTCACGGCGAGGCCGGACAGCACCCCGGCCCGGGTGCCGCGCTTGACCGACTCCTCGCGGACCCGGCTCATCAGGAAGATGTTGTAGTCGATGCCGAGGGCGACCAGGAAGACGAACGCGAAGAGCGGGAAGGACG
Source organism: Micromonospora palomenae (assembly GCF_007829925.1). NCBI lineage: Bacteria > Bacillati > Actinomycetota > Actinomycetes > Micromonosporales > Micromonosporaceae > Micromonospora > Micromonospora palomenae. The sequence continues at coordinate 652,142 of NZ_VIXA01000003.1, read as the reverse complement.
CGTCGACCCCGGGGAAGTCGAAGACGTACCGGAAGATCAGCGCGCACAGCCCGAGGGTGGCCAGGAACGACAGCACCACGGTGGCGATCAGCAGCACCGGGGCGAGCAGGGCCCGCAGCAGCAGAGCCAGGATCACCGCGATGACGATCAGCACCACCGGGATGATCACGTTGCGGTCCCGGGTGGAGGCGGCGGAGGTGTCCACGTTGATCGCGGTGAACCCGCCGACCACGGCGTCGGCGCCGGCGACCCGGTGCACCGCCAACCGCAGGTCGCGGATGGCCCGTTCCGCGCCGTCGCTGTCCGGCGGGTCGGACAGCGTCGCCTCCAGCTGCACCTTGCCGTCGACCACCTTGGGTGGCGCGTTCTCCTCGGGTGGGCCGGCCCGCTCACCGGTCACCGGCCGTACGGCGGCGACGCCGGGGACGCCCTGGGCCACCCGGGCGACCTCCTGGGCGGCCTGCTGGTTGGTGAAGATGGTCGCCGGGCTGCCGGTGCCGGCCGGGTAGTGCCGGGCGATGACCTCCTGGCCGGCGACCGAGTCGGTCCGGTTGGTGAACAGGTCGGACTGGCCGAGGGTGGTGATGCCGAGCTGGATCAGGCCGAGGGTGAGCAGGGCCAGCGCCGCGGCGGTCACCAACCAGACCGGGCGGGCGCGCCGGGCGACGAAGCCGGCGACCCGGCTCCAGATGCCGTCGGCCCGCGGGTCGGCCTGGTCCGCGCGGGGCCGGCGGGGCCAGAACGCCCACCGGCCGCCGAGCACCAGCAGCGCCGGCAGGAAGGTGAGCATCACGACCAGCGTGGCGGCGATGCCGACGGCGGCGACCGGGCCGAGCGCCCGGTTGGAGTTGAGGCTGGACAGCAGCAGGCAGAGCAGGCTGACGATCACCGTGGCCCCGGAGGCGATGATCGCCGGGGCGGCGCCCCGCCAGGCGGTCTTCATCGCGTCCCAGGGCCGCTCGTGCCGGTGCAGTTCCTCCCGGTAGCGGGCGATCAGCAGCAGCGCGTAGTCGGTGCCGGCGCCGAAGACCAGCACGGTCAGGATGCCCTGCGCCTGCCCGTTCAGTTTGATCACGTCGTTCTTCGCCAGGTGGTAGACGAACACCGACGCCAGCGCGTACGACATCCCCGCCGCGAGCAGCGGAAAGAGCCAGAGCACCGGGCTGCGGTAGACGATCAGCAGGATCACCAGCACCACGACCAGGGTGACCAGCAGCAGCGGCCCGTCGATGGCGCCGAACACCTCGATCAGGTCGGCCAGCAGCCCGGCCGGTCCGGCGACGTCGACGGTGAGCCCGTCCCGGTCGCCACCGGCGATCCCGCGCAGCTCCTCGACCACCCGGCCGATCTCCTCGCCCTCCGCCTCGTCGATCGGTACGACGACCTGAAGCGCCTGACCGTCCTGGCTGGGGATCGGCGGCGGCAGCGGCCCGAGCACGCCCGGGACCTGGGCGAACCGCGCGGTGTCGGCGGCCGCCCGTTGCTTGTCGGCGTCGGTGATGCCGGAGCCGCGCTCGTAGACCACCAGCGCCGGGGTGCTCTCCCGCTCCACGAAGCCGCCGGCGAGGTCCTGCGCCCGGGTCGCCTCGGCGTCGGCGGGCAGGAACGAGGCGTTGTCGTTGGTGGCGACCTCGCCCAGCTTCCCGGAGTACGGCCCGGCGATCCCGCCGACCACCAGCCAGCCGAGCACCGCCAGCACCGCGATCAGCGTCGCCGCACCAGGTCCCCGTCTTCCGGCCATCTCCACCCGTCCTTGAATCGACGCACCAATCGACGCAGCGGGAGTCTAAGTCGACATCGCCCATCCTGCCGCCCGAGCACGCCCTGGCGGGCCGAAACCGGACGCGGGACCACACCCGCTCTCCACGGCCCGGTGCCCGTCGGTGATCAAGGAGTTTGCGTCTGCGGACGGCCCGTCGGTGACGCAAACTTCTTGATCACCGGGAGGGTGGCGGCCGGACAGGGGGGAGAACGAGAAATGCCCGTCGGCGGGGCCGACGGGCGTGGGTGGAGCGTGAGCTCCCCCGTTTGGACTCGAACCAAAAACCTGCCGGTTAACAGCCGGCTGCTCTGCCAATTGAGCTACGGGGGACTGCTTGGCACCGTGCTCCGGATCTCTCCGGCGCTCGGCGACGGCACAAGAGTACAGGATTCCCGGGGGGTCTGGTCCAGGGGGTTACCTCCCCGAGCCCTCGCCCGGGAGGGGTGCGACACGGCAGGAATAAAACCGGACAAATCGTCATCACGGCACAACCAGGCATGAGCGCGGAGCAGGATGGGTAGTTAGCTGCCGACAGAGGACTAGGGCGCGACATGGTCGGACCCGACCGGATCTCCGGGCGGGAACGGCGGAGCGTCAGGTACGAAAGGAGCCGCCATGCGCGGAAAGATCATGTTCCTTGGCGGGCTGGCTGCGGGCTTCGTCCTGGGCGCCCGTGCCGGCCGGGAGAAGTACGAGGAGCTGGTCGTCCGGGGCCGTAAGGTGCTCGACCACCCGACCGTCCAGGAGGCGGCGGGTGTCGCACAGGCCCAGGCGACCCGGCTCTACAGCGAGGGCAAGGACAAGCTCGGCCAGTCCAAGCTCGGCGAGAAGCTGGGCACCGGCAACGGCAACAAGCAGGAGCTGACCGCGGCGGACGACGCCTTCGCGGGCACGCCGGCCACCATCGGCGCGAAGTCGGGCAGCTCGTCGAGCTCCCCCAGCTCGTCGTCCACCACCCCGCGGCCCAAGCCGTCGGGCACGGGCACCAACGCCAGCACCCTCTAACCCGCACCTTCCGGCGGGCCGGTCGTCATCGACGACCGGCCCGCTGGCGTCTGGGCCGGAAACGCGGCAGGTCAGGCCCATAGCCACCCCCGCCGATGCCACTTTCGGCGATTTGAAGCAAAAGTTCGCACGAAACATCGAAAACTTCTGCCGTCAACCTCTTCTCTTTGGTCCCCTGCGCAAATATCGTCCTGCGTAGAACCTGGCCAGGCTCTTGGTACTCGTAGCGACCCTCCTCAGCGACGGCGCTGAGGCGGACCCGCCCCGACCAGAGCGAGGTTCGATGCGCAGACCCACCGGCCGAAGGGCCACCGCCTACCTCAGCCTTCTCACCCTCGTCGGCGCGACACTCGTCGCGACCGCACCACCGCAGCCGACGCCGGCGCTCGCCGCCCCGGTGCCCGCCAGCAACGGCATGGACTACAAGGTCCTCGTGTTCACCCGGTCGGCCGGAGGCAGCCACGCCGCCACCGCCGCCGGAGTGGACGCGATCCGGCAGCTCGGCAACGACCGGCGGTTCACCGTCGAGGTGACCGACGACGCCCGCAAGTTCGACGAGCCGCATCTCAAGCAGTTCCGCGCCGTGGTGTTCCTGAACACCTCCGGCGACGTCCTCACCGACGGCCAGCAGGCCGCGTTCGAGCAGTACTACCGCGACGGCGGCGGCTTCGTCGGCGTCCACTCGGCCATCGAGGCCGAGCCCGGCTGGTCCTTCCTGGACAAGGTCCTGGGTACCCGGGCGACCGGCGCCGCCACCTCGGCGAGCCCGGCCACCGTCACCGTCGCCGACCGGGTGCACCCCGCCTCCGAGCGGCTGCCGGAACGGTGGACGCACACCGACCGCTGGTACAACTTCGCCGACAACGTCCGGGGCGTGTCGCACGTGCTGGCCACCGTGGACGAGAAGACGTACGCCGGCGGGTCGATGGGCTTCGACCACCCGGTCACCTGGTGCAAGGACTACCAGGGCGGCCGCTCCTTCTACACCGGACTCGGCGCGACGCCGGAGAGCTACGGCAGCACCGACCTGCGCGCCCACCTCGGCGGGGCGATCCAGTGGGCGGCCGGCGTGACCGACGGCGACTGCGGCGCGACCGTGCTGGCCAACTACCAGATGACGGTGATCGGGGCCCAGCCGAACGTCAACGAGCCGATCGGCTTCGACACGCTCCCCGACGGACGGGTGATCCAGACCGACCGCCGCGGCGGCGTACGCCTGCACGACCCGGAGAGCAACGAGACCACCGTGCTGGCCCAGATCCCGGTCTACACCCACAGCGAGGACGGGATGTACGGCCCGGCGATCGACCGGGACTTCGCCACCAACAGGTGGGTCTACCTGTACTACGCGCCCCCGCTGGACACCCCCGCCGGAGGCGCGCCGACCACCAGCACCGACCCGGCCACCTGGGACCGGTGGAAGGGATACTTCCAGCTGTCCCGGTACAAGTTCGTCGACGGTGAGACACCCTCGCTCGACCTGAGCACCGAGCAGAAGATCCTCCAGGTGCCGGTGGACCGGGGCGCCTGCTGCCACGTGGCCGGCGACATCGCGTTCGACTCCAAGAACAACCTCTGGCTGGTCACCGGCGACGACACCCCGTCGGGCGCGGGCGGCTCGGGTGGCTTCTCGCCGCACAACGACTCGGTCAGCGCGACCGGGGTGTACCAGGCGCCGTTCGCGGACGCCCGGCGCAGCTCGACCAACACCAACGACCTGCGGGGCAAGGTGCTGCGGATCGCGGTGGGAGCGGACGGCTCGTACACCGTGCCGCCGGGCAACCTCTTCCCGGCCGGCACCGAGAAGACGCGGCCGGAGATCTACGCGATGGGGCTGCGCAACCCGTTCCGGATCACCCTGGACAAGAACGACGTCGCCTACGTCACCGACTACTCCCCCGACTCCTCGACGGCCGCGGTCGGCCGGGGACCGGCGGGCACTGGCCGGATGATGGTGATCGACAAGCCGGCGAACTACGGCTGGCCGATGTGCGTGCAGCCGAACCTGCCGTACATCGAGATGAACTGGACCACGAGCCCGATCTCGCCGGTCGCGCCGTTCGACTGCGCGGCGCCGAAGAACACCTCGCGGCACAACACCGGCCTGACCGACCTGCCGGCGGTCGAGAAGTCCGAGCTCTGGTACTCGTTCCAGGCGCCGACCCCGTGCCCGGAGTCGTACCTGTCGACGCCGACGCAGACCTGCCCGGTGCTCTTCCCGGAACTCGGCACCGGCGGCGTCGGGCCGCACGGGGCCGCCCGCTACGACTTCGACCCGGAGCTGAGGTCGGAGACGAAGTTCCCCGAGTACTACGACGGCGCGGTCTTCTTCGGCGAGTTCACCCGGGACACCCTCAAGGAGGTCCGGCTCGACGCCAAGGGCGACATCCTGAAGATCAACAATGTGCTGAACTGCGGCCAGGCGCCCACCACCGCGACCAGGCCGTTCCTCTGCGACAACCCGATGGACATGAAGTGGGGCGCCGACGGCAACTTCTACCTGCTGACGTACGGCGACGGGTTCTTCAACGTCAACCCGGACGCGGCGATGCTGAAGTTCAGCTACGTCAAGGGGCTGCGGGCGCCGAACGCCGTGCTCACCGCGACGCCCACCAACGGCATCGCGCCGCTGACCGTCGCCTTCTCCAGCGAGGGTTCCAAGGACCCCGACCCGGCGGACTCGATCTCGTTCGCCTGGGACTTCGACGGCAACGGCACCACCGACTCGGTCGACCCGAACCCGTCGCACACCTACACCGCCAACGGGGTCTACACCGCCCGGCTGACGGTGACCGACTCCAGCGGCAAGAGCGCGTCGGCGAACACCACCATCACCGTCGGCAACACCGCGCCGACCGTCACGGTCAACACCCCGCTCGAAGGCGGCTTCTTCAGCTGGGGCGACGACATCCCCTGGTCGGTGACCGTCACCGACCCGGAGGACGGGCCGGTCGACTGCGCCAAGGTCGAGGTGACCTTCGTCCTGGGCCACGACCAGCACGGCCACGGCGAGGCCAACCAGTTCGGCTGCTCCGGGGTGCTGCCCACCGACCCGGACGACGCGTCCCACGGCGGCTACATCTACGGCGTGGTCAGCGCGTCGTACACCGACGGCGGCGCGAACGGCCAACCGGCGCTGACCACCGTCGACCAGCAGATCATCCAGGCGAAGCGGCAGGAGGTCGAGTTCGCCACCGACGAGTCCGGCACCACCGTCGGGACCAGCGCCGACACCGGCGGCGGGCAGCAGCGCGGCAGCCTCGATCCGGGCGACTGGATCGCGGTGAACAACACCGTCAACCTGCAGAACATGCAGTCGGTCACGCTGCGCACCTCGGGCGGCAGCGCGGCCACCGCCGGGCAGCCCCGGTTCGGCGTCGAGTTCCGGCTCGACTCCCCCACCGGGCCCCTGCTGACCACCGCCACGGTCAACGCGACCAGCGGCAACAACGCCTTCACGAGCACAGGCGTGCCGATCACCGACCCGGGCGGCACGCACCGGCTCTACCTCGTGTTCCGCACCGTTCCCGGCGGCCCGACCGGCGGTCTCGGCAACCTCAACTGGGTCGAGTTCACCGGCCAGGGCATCGGCGTCGCTCCGTAGCGCCGCCGTGGTCGCGGGCCGCCACCCGGCGGTCCGCGGCCCTGGGCACCATCACCCGTCATCGCACCGAGAGAGGCAGCAGCAGATGAACGACAGACAGCACGGAATGAGCCGTCGCCGGATCCTCGGCGCCTTCGCCGGCGTCGCCGGCGCGGCCGCCGTCGGGGCCGCCGGCTTGGCGCCCGCCGCCGGAGCCGCGGGCAACGGACTGCTCGTGCCGACCGGCAAGCGCGGCATCATCCTCTACAGCGTCCGGGACCGGATCGGCGCCGCACCGGACGCCACCGGAGTGCCGTACGGCTTCGAGCGGGTGCTCGCCCGGCTCGCCGAGATCGGCTACAAGGAGGTCGAGTTCGCCGGCTACAACCAGCACGTCTCGATCCTGGGCCGACAGATCACCGCCGCCGAGATCCGCAAGATCCTCGACGACAACGGGCTGCGCGCCAACGGCTCGCACGCCTCCATCCCGAGCACCATCAACCCGACCACCCTCGCCGCGTTCGAGCAGCAGCTCGACATCGCCGAGACGCTGGGGATGACCCACATCGGCACCGGCAACGACCCGACCGGCAGCAACTACAAGGCCGACTGGGACGCGGCGGCGGACCGGTGGAACACCCTCGGCCAGTTGGCCGCCGCCCGTGGGCTCAAGCTCTACACGCACAACCACGACGCGGCGTACAACTTCCTGCTCGACAGCGGGCCGCTGGACGCGCTGGGCCGGCCCACCCGGTCCTCCGGCGTCCGGAAGCTGGAGTACTTCATCGGGCTCACCGACCCGGAGTACGTCTGGTTCGAGATGGACATCTACTGGGCGCACGTGGCCCAGCACCGGTTCCGCAGCTACACCGACCCGGACGGGGTGACGCAGACCGACGTCTTCGACCCGCTGGCCACGGTGGCGGCCCAGCCGATCCGGTTCCCGCTGTTCCACGCCAAGGACGGCGCGTTCAACCCGAACACCACCAGCGGGTACGACATGGTGCCGCTCGGCCAGGGCGACATCGACTACGGCACCTTCTTCGCCAACATGGGTGCCAAGGGCTACCACAACCCGATGTGGGAGCAGGACAACGCGCCGGGCGGCAGCGCCGACCCGGGCCGCTCGCTGCGCTACGCCGAGGTGAGCTACCAGCACATGTCGGGTCTGCGGGGCTGACGGACCCGACCGTCGATCGAGTGGCCGCACCCGGGCGTACCGGGTGCGGCCACTCGCGCCATCAGACGTAACACCGCCGTGGAAGACTCCGGCCGGAGGTGGTGGCGATGGTTCCCGTCCGACCGGAGAACGCGTACCAGGCACGACTGCTGCGGATGCTGCGCGACGACGGCCCGCGGTCGCGGGTGGAGCTGGGCGACGCCGTCGGCCTGTCCCGGTCGAGGCTGATCGCGGAGGTGGACCGCCTCGTGGAGCTGGGCCTGGTCGAGACCGCCGGGCCGGCGGCCTCCCGCGGCGGCCGGAGGTCGTCGCTGCTCCGCGTCGCCGGCACGGTCCGCTTCGCCGGCGTCGTGATCGGCACGGACCGGCTCACCGTCGCCGTCACCGACGGCGAGCTGAACGTGCTGGCCGAGCTCCGCGAGCCGGCAGACGTCCGGTCCGGTCCGGGGCCGGTGGTCGCCCGGGCCGGCGAACTGGTCGGCAAGCTCCGGGCCGAACTGGGCCTGGCCCAGCTCACCGGCGTCGGCGTCGGCCTGCCGGGGCCGGTCGCCTTCCGGGAGGGCACCCCGATCGCGCCCGGCGCCCTGCCCGGCTGGCACGGGTTTCCGGTGCGGGACACCCTCGGCGCCGAGCTGGGCTGCCCGACGCTGGTCGACAACGACGCCAACGTGATGGCGCTCGGCGAGCAGCACGCCGGGATCGGCCGCACCTTCGACGACTTCCTGTACGTCAAGCTCGGCACCGCGATCGGCTGCGGCCTGGTGCTGCGGGGCGCGCCGCACCGGGGCGCGACGAGCGGCGCCGGCGACATCGCCCACCTGCGGCTCGCCGACGAGGGCCCGGGCTGCGCCTGCGGCGAGGCGGGGTGCCTGGAGGCGTACTGCGGCGAGGCCGGCCTGATCGGCGCGGCGCTGGACGCGGCGCGGTCGGGCCGCTCCCCCGCCCTGGCCGACCGGCTCGCCACCGCCGGCACCCTGACCATGGCGGACGTCGCCGGGGCGGCGGCCGGAGGCGATCCGGCGGTGCAGGCCGTCGTGCGGGACGCCGCCCGCCGGCTGGGCCAGGTGCTGGTCGGGCTGGTGAGCTTCGTCAACCCGGGCATCGTGATCATCGGTGGCGCGCCGGACGGCCTCGGGCACACCCTGCTGGCCGAGATCCGGGCCGTGGTCTACCGCCGGTCGGCGCCGCTGGCCACCGGCACGATGCCGATCGTCCTGTCCGACCTCGGCGAGCGGGCCGGCGTGGTGGGCGCGGCCCGGTTGATCAGCGAGCAGGTTTTCGCCGCCGAGTGACCGGCCCGCCGGGCAGCCTGACCGACCGCCTCCCGCCGCACCGTGCGGGCAGGGAGGCGGTCGGTCGGACCGGGACGGGTCAGTCCTTGCTGCTGAACGCGGCGTCGAACGCCGCCGCGGGGGCGTCGAAGGCGAGCCGGCGGACGAACTGCAACGCCTCCGGCGCGCCGACCAGCCGGTCCATCCCGGCGTCCTCCCACTCGATGGAGATCGGCCCGTCGTAGCCGATCGCGTTGAGCGCCCGGAAGCAGTCCTCCCACGGCACGTCGCCGTGGCCGGTGGAGACGAAGTCCCAGCCCCGGCGCAGGTCGGCCCAGGGCAGGTGGGACGAGAGCCGGCCGCGCCGCCCGTCGCCGGTGCGCACCTTCGCGTCCTTGCAGTCCACGTGGTAGATCCGGTCGGCGAACTCGAGGATGAAGTTCACCGGGTCCAGCTCCTGCCAGACGAAGTGCGACGGGTCCCAGTTGAGCCCGAACGCCGGCCGGTGGCCGATCGCCGCCAGCGCCCGCCGCGTCGTCCAGTAGTCGTAGGCGATCTCGCTCGGGTGCACCTCGTGGGCGAAGCGGACCCCGACGGAGTCGAAGACGTCGAGGATGGGGTTCCACCGGTCGGCGAAGTCCCGGTAGCCCCGCTCGATCATCTCCGGCGGCACCGGCGGGAACATCGCCAGGGTGTGCCAGATGGACGAGCCGGTGAACCCGACCACCGTCTTCACCCCGAGCTTCGCCGCCGCGCGGGCGGTGTCCTTCATCTCCTCGGCGGCGCGCCGGCGCACCCCTTCGGGCTCGCCGTCGCCCCAGATCCGGGCCGGCAGGATGCCCTGGTGCCGCTCGTCGATCGGGTGGTCGCAGACCGCCTGGCCGACCAGGTGGTTGGAGATGGCGTGGACGCTGAGGTGGTGCTTGGCGAGGGTCTCCCGCTTGCGCTCGACGTACGAGTCGTCGGCGAGGGCCTTGTCGACCTCGAAGTGGTCGCCCCAGCAGGCGATCTCCAACCCGTCGTAGCCCCACTCGGAGGCGAGCCGGCAGACCTCGTCGAACGGAAGATCGGCCCACTGGCCGGTGAAGAGCGTGATCGGTCGCGCCATCGTCGTTGTCTCCCCTGTCGTGATGGGGATTCCTCAGCGTGGGCGGGGCGAGGGGCCACCAGTGCGGAGGCGTCACGGGTCGCCGGTGGGTGCGGCACGCACCTGGGCCCGACGGGTTGCGCCTCCCGCCGGGTCACCGGCCACCTCGCGGTCGCCGCCCTCACTCTAGGACCGCCGGGACCGGCTGGGAAGGGGTCGCCACGGACCCGCGGACGTCACTCGGCCTGCTCCTCGGCGGCGGGCAGTTCGGCGCGCACCGACCAGCCGCCGTTCGGGCGGGGGCCGGCGGTGAAGGTGCCGCCGACCGCCTCGGCCCGCTCGCGCAGGCCGGGCAGGCCGAGCCCGGCGCTCGGCGACGGGGACGGGGACGGGGACGGGGACGGCGACGGTGACGGGGACGGCTCGGCGCCGGTGTCGCGTACCTCGATGGCGACGCCGTCGGGGTCGTAGCGCAGCCGGACCGCGACCGCCGCGCCCGGCGCGTGCCGGCGGGCGTTGGTCAGCGACTCCTGGATGATCTGGTACGCCGCGACGTCCACCTCGGTGGGCAGCGGGCGGGGCTGGCCGGCCACGGTCCAGCGCACCGGCTGGCCGGCGCTGAACCCCTCCACCAGGGCGTCCAGCCGGTTCAGGCTGGGGGCCGGCTCGGTGGGCTCCTCGGCGACCCGGCGCAGCGCCTCCTCCGCACGGATCCGCTCGGCGCGCCGGCCCCTTTCCTCCCGCACCGCGACGTACGCCCGCCGGCTGCGCACCGCGTCGCCGACGGCCACCGCGACGCCGAACCAGAGCAGCAGCACCACCACCGCCGGGTCCAGGCCGGCCACGCCGAGCGTGGTGATCGCCGCCGCGCCGACGGCCAGGGCGCCGACCAGGCCGGCCACGGCGGCGGTCCGCCGGTCGGCGCGGGTGGCGACGGTGTACGCGGCGATCGCCACGGTGAGCACCATGGGCCCCCGGGCGACCCCGGCGAGTTGCGCGAGCAGCACGCTGACGGTGGTCAGGGCGAGCACCGGCAGCGGGTGGCGGCGGCGCACCGCCAGCGCACCGGAGCCGATGGCGGCGAGCAGCACGGCGGCGAGGGTGAGCGGCGCCCCGGGCGGGTTCACCGGCAGCAGGCCGGCCACGAAGAGCGCGGCGGCCAGCAGCGCGTCGACGACCGCCGGGTGCGCCCGCGCGATCCGGCGCCACTCCGCGAGCCGTCCCATGCGGTCAAGGTACGGCAGCCGCCCGGCCCCGGACGCGGCACCGCCGGGGTGCGAGGGCACCCCGGCGGCGTCGCGTGCACGGGATCGACGTGGTGGACGACCCGGTCGGTGGGTCAGGGCAGGACCCACTTCTGGTTGGCCGCGCCGTTGCAGGTCCAGAGCTGGACCGGGGTGCTGTCGGCGGAGTTGTTGCCGGCCACGTCCAGGCACTTGCCGGACTGCGGGTTGCGCAGCGACCCGTCGGCCTGGGCCGACCAGTTCTGCGCGCCGCTGCCGTTGCAGGTCCAGAGCTGGATCTTGGTCCCGTCGGCCGAGCCGCCACCGGAGACGTCCAGGCACTTGCCCAGCGCCTTGATCGTCGAGTTCGGCGTCACCGTCCAGGTCTGCGCCCCGGTGCCGTTGCAGGTGTAGAGCTGGATCTGCGTGCCGTCGGCGGTGCCGCTGCTGCGGACGTCCAGGCACTTGCCGGCCAGGCCCTTGATCGGTCCGGTGCCGCCGGTGCCGCCGCCACCGCCCCGGACCAGGGTGAAGTCGTCGACGTCGAAGAGCCCGGTGCCGGTGCCGGTGTAGGTCAGGTACAGGTTCTGGGTGCCGGACGGCACCCCGGACAGGGCGGTGGTGACGTCGGCGTACGTCGTCCAGCTCCCGGTGTTGGGCACCGCGACCGAGCCGAGGACGGTGCCGGTGGTCGAGCCGGTACGCACCTGGATGGTGCCGCCGGGCCCGCCGGAGACGACCCGCGCCCTGAACGACGTCACCCCGGTCAGGTCCACCCCGTTGTACGCCGACCAGTCGCCCGGGTCGATGTAGCCGAGGGTCTGCCCGCCGTTCGCGCCGGCCTTGGTGAACGGGGTGACCCCGCTGGCCGAGCTGAACGCCTCGGCCTGGACGGTGGTGTTGCCGCCCGGCGGGGTGGAGCCGAGTTCCTTGATCCGGATGTTGCGGAACGAGGCGTCGTCGCCGGTGCCGTGGTTCTGCAGGCCGATGTGCCCGGCGAGCGAGCGGACCGGGTTGGTGTTGGTGAAGTCGTTGATCTTCACGCCGTTGAGGAAGACCTGGAGCCGCTCGCCCTCGACCAGCAGCTCGTAGGTGTTCCACTCGCCCGGCGGGTTCAGCGCCGCGTCCCGGGCGGCGATGTCCGCCGACTTGAAGGTGTAGACCGCGCCGGTGGTGCGGTCGGCCGCGTCGGTGGCGTCGATCTGGATCTCGTAGCCGTTGTTGACCGCGGACCAGGGGTCGGTCGACGGCGGGAAGCCGATGAAGACCCCGGAGTTGTCGTCGCCGGCGAGCCGCCAGTCCAGCTTGAGCGAGTAGTTGGTGAACTGCTTCGCGCTGTACCAGTAGAGCCCCATCCCGCCGACCGAGGTGAGCGTGGCGTCGGCATTGGTGAAGCTGCCCGGCCCGGCCTGCGACCAGCCGGTGGTGGAACCGTTGTAGAGGGTGGTGTAGCCGGTCTCCGGCCGGCAGTCGGCCTTGGCGCGGCCGGCCGCGTAGCGGATGCCGCCGAGCAGGTGGGCCCGGAACGCCGGTTCGGCGTACGACGCCTGGGTGTGCCCGCCGCCGGTGTAGAAGGCCCGGCCGCCGCTGTAGGTCTTGCACCAGGAGTGCGGGTGGTCCGCGCCCATCCCGCCACCGGAGTACGACGACTCGTCCAGGGTGGCCAGCACCCGGGCGGTGGAGCGGGCGTTGGTCTGGTAGTTGTACCACTCGTCGGTGCGGGTCCAGGTCTGCGGCAGGTGCGCGCTGGCCGGGTGCGCCCGGTTCTCCACCTTGACGTTGGCCTGCTGGATGGCCGGGTGCGAGGCGAAGTACGCCCCGACCAGGTTGCCGTAGAACGACCAGCCGTACTCGGTGTCGGCGGCGGCGTGCACGCCGACGTACCCGCCGCCGGAGCCGATGTACGACTCGAAGGCGGTCTGCTGGCTGGCGTTGAGCACGTCGCCGGTGGTGTTGAGGAAGACCACCGCCTCGTACTGGGCCAGGTTGCCGGTGGTGAACGCGGCGGCGTCCTCGGTGGCGGTGACGGTGAAGCTGTTGGCCGCGCCCAGGTCGCGGATGGCCTGGGTGCCGACGGCGATGGAGTCGTGCCGGAACCCGGCGGTCTTGGAGAAGACCAGCACGTCGTACGGGGCGTCGGCGGCGGACGCCGGGGTGGCGGGGGCGGTGCAGGCGATGACGGCGAGGACGGCGGTGGCCGCGCCGAGGACGGGACGCAGGAGTCTGCGCATGTCGCTCTCCTATCGGTGGGCGGGGACCCCGGGCGGGCCGGCGGGCCGGGCGGGGTCCCCGCGCGTTCACTCGGTTACGGCAGGGTCCACTTCTGGTTGGCGGCGCCGGTGCAGGTCCACAGGTGCACCGGGGTGCTGTCGGCGGAGTTGTTGCCCGAGACGTCGAGGCACTTGCCGGACTGCGGGTTGCGCACCGTGCCGTCGGCCTGGGCGGACCAGTTCTGCGCGCCGCTGCCGTTGCAGGTCCAGAGCTGGATCTTGGTCCCGTCGGCCGAGCCGCCACCGGAGACGTCCAGGCACTTGCCCAGCGCCTTGATCGTCGAGTTCGGCGTCACCGTCCAGGTCTGCGCCGTGGTGCCGTTGCAGGTGTAGAGCTGGATCTGGGTGCCGTCGGCGGTGGCGGCGTTGCGGACGTCCAGGCACTTGCCGGCGAGCCCGACCACCGGCCCGGTGCGCACCGTCGCGCCCGTGGTGAAGGTGAACGAGTCGACGTCGTAGAGCGCCCCGGTGCCCGACCCGGCGAAGGTCAGGTAGAGCGTGGTGGTGCCCGCCGGCGCTCCGGAGATCGCGCCGCTGACCGTGGTGAAGGAGTCCCAGGCGCCGGTGACCGGCACCGTGGCGGAGCCGAGCACCGTGCCGGTGGCCGACCCGGCCCGGACCTGGAGGGTGCCGCCCGCGCCGGCCGAGGAGACCCGGGCGCTGAACGAGGTGACGTTGCCCAGCTGGTACGGCTGGAAGGCGATCCAGTCCCCGTTGTTGATGTCGCCGACGGTCTTGCCGCCCTCGGCGGTCGCCTTGTCGAAGGTGTTGATGCCGGACGAGGTCTTGAAGTGCTCGGCCTGCCGGTGCCGAGGCTGGAGGGTGTGCTGGGTGTGCGTGGTCAGCCCGCCCGCGTCGGTGTACTCGGCGTCGAAGATGGCGAAGATGTTCGCCGCGTCGTCGTGCTCGCCGTCGACCGGGATGGCAATCGAGCCGGAGCAGCCGGTCTTCGAGGTGATCTGGTGGCCGTGCTGGTCGTGGCCGAGCACGTAGGTCATCTTGACCTTGGTGCAGTCGATCGTGCCGTCCTCGGGGTCGGTGACGGTGATGCTGAAGGGCACCGTGTCGCCGTAGGAGAAGAGCTTGCCGTTGCCGGGGTTGTTGATCGTCACGGTCGGGGCGGTGTTGCCGACGCTGATCACCACGCTGGCGCTGCCGGTGGCGTTCTGCGGGTCCTTGACCGTCAGCGTGGCGGTGTAGGTCCCGTTGGCGGTGTAGGTCTTCGACGGGTTGGCGGCGGTGGAGGTGGTGCCGTCGCCGAAGGTCCACGCGTACGTCAGCGCCCCGCCCTCCGGGTCCGACGACCCGGCCGAGGAGAAGTTGACCGTCAACGGGGCGGCGCCGGAGGTCTTGTCGGCGGTCGCCTTCGCCGTCGGCGCCCGGTTGCCACCGCCGATGTAGTCGAAGCGGTAGAGCGCCGAGTTCGCGTCGCCGTTGAAGTAGCCGGTGCCGTAGTCGAGCACGTAGTACGCGCCGTCCGGGCCGAAGGCGGAGTCCATCACCTGCTTGCCGGTCCACGGGAAGCTGTCGATGGTGCCGCGCGAGCCGTCGGCGTTGACGTGGATCGGCTTGATCCAGCCGCGGCCGAACTCGGTGGCGAAGAACTGCCCGTCGAAGGACTGCGGGAACTTGGTGGTCGACGTCGACGACGCGTTGTAGCGGTAGACCGGGCCGGCCATCGGGGACTCGGAGCCGCCGCCGAACTCGGGCGGGCTGCCGGCGTCGCCGGCGTATCGGATCCAGGCCGGCTTGGCCGCGGGCAGCGTGCTCTGGCCGGTGTTGCGGAACGAGTTGTTGGTGGGGCCGCCGGTGCAGTTGTACTTGGCGCCGCCGGTGCCGGTGGCGAAGTCCCACTCGTTGTAGGTCTCGGTGCTGGTGTTGGTGCCGGTGCAGTACGGCCAGCCGTAGTTGCCCGGCGCGGTGACCCGGTTGAACTCGACCTGGCCGGAGGGGCCCCGGGTGGCCGAGGTGGTGCCGGCGTCGGGGCCGTAGTCGCCGACGTAGACGATGCCGGTGGCCTTGTCGACGCTCATCCGGAACGGGTTGCGGAAGCCCATCGCGTAGATCTCGGGCCGGGTCCGCGCGGTGCCGACCGGGAAGAGGTTGCCGGACGGGATCGAGTACGACCCGTTGGCGTTCACCTTGATCCGCAGGATCTTGCCGCGCAGGTCGTTGGTGTTGCCGGCGCTGCGCTGCGCGTCGTATCCGGGGTTGCGGTTGGTCCGCTCGTCCAGCGGGGCGTAGCCGGCGGAGTCGAACGGGTTGGTGTCGTCCCCGGTGGACAGGTAGAGGTTGCCGGCGGCGTCGAAGTCGATGTCACCGCCGACGTGGCAGCACAGCCCCCGGTCGGCGGGGACGTCCAGCACGTCGACCTTGCTGGCCTGGTTGACGGTGAAGTCCGCGTTGAGGGTGAACCGGGACAGCCGGTTGACGCCCTGCCAGGCGGAGAAGTCGCTGCCGGTGGCCGGCGCGTCGCCGGCGGGGGTGGACAGCGGCGGAGCGTAGTAGAGGTAGATGTGCCGGTTGGTGGCGAAGTTCGGGTCGACGCCGACGCCCTGCAACCCCTCCTCGTCGTGGGTGTAGACCGACAGGGTGCCGATCACCGAGGTGGTGCCGTTGGCGTCGGTGCGCCGCAGGGTGCCGTTGCGGGCGGTGTGCAGGACCGAGCGGTCCGGCAGCACGGCCAGCGACATCGGCTCGCCCGTCTCGGCGACGCCGCGGGCCAGCTCGACCTGCTGGAAGTCGGTGGCGGTGATGACGTGGGCGGCGGCCGGGGCGGGGCCGCCGAGGGCGGTCGGGCCGGCCGTGACGCCGACGGTGCCGACGGCCGCCACCAGGAGCAGGGCGGACGCGGCGGAGGACCATCGTGGGGAGCGGTGGGTGGGTGCGTCCTTCATGGACATTCTGTGCTGTCCCTTCCTGACGAGTGACTGCCAGGGTGGGGCGCGCGCCGTCGCGCCGGTGCCGGGTACGGGGATGCGGCAGGGCCGTCCGGGCGGCGCCGGACCGGCCGTGACCACCGGTCGGGGCGGGGGACCGCGCGCCCGGAGGCCACCAGTCGATGGGTTACCGCGCCGCCGGTTCACCTCGACGAAACATGTTCGTGATGCCACGAACATTAAGGCTTGTGAATTTGTCTGTCCATACCTTCTGCCCCGTGGAAGCGAACTTTTGTTCAATCGGTTGAAAGCTCGCGGGCACGGCGAGGAAAGGCCCCGCAGGGCCGTGGCGCGCTGCCGGTGTCAGCTCCGGCGGTACACCGCCTGGTCGGCCAGCGCGGCCAGCGCCGCCAGCGCCGGCTCCTCCAGCGGCAGCCGGTCCAGCGCCGCCCGGGCGGCGTCCGCCCGCAGCAGGATCAGCCGTTCGATCTGCTCCCGGGCCCCGGTCGCCTCGATGATCGCGCGCAGCTCGGCCGCGCCGTCGGCGTCCAGGCCAGGATTGCCGAACAGGTCGCGCAGGCGGGCGCTCTGCGCCCGGTCGGCAGCGTCGCGGGCCAGCGCCATCATCACCGTCGGCTTGCCCTCGCGCAGGTCGTCCAGGACGGACTTGCCGGTCACCGCCGGGTCACCGAAGACGCCGAGCACGTCGTCGCGGAGCTGGAACGCGTCGCCGAGCGGGTCACCGAAGTCGGTGAGCGCGGCGACCAGCTCCGGCTCGGCGCCGGCCAGCGCCGCGCCGATCTGCAACGGGCGGGTGACCGTGTACCGGGCGGCCTTCATCCGGATCACGGTGAGCGCGCTGGCCACCGAGCCGTCCCCGACACCGGAGACCAGGTCCAGGTACTCCCCCGCGATCACCTCGGTCCGCATCCGGGCGAAGACCGCGTACCCCCGGCAGACCTGCGCGGTGCTCAACCCGCACTCGTGGAACATCTGGTCCGACCAGGCGGCGCAGAGGTCCCCGCAGAGCAGCGCGGTGTTGCGCCCGTACGCCTCCGGGTCGCCGCGCCAGGCGGACCGGGTGTGCAGGTCGGCGAAGAGCCGGTGCACCGACGGCGCGCCCCGGCGGCGGTCGCTGCCGTCGAGGATGTCGTCGTGGATCAGGGCGAACGCGTGGAACAGCTCCAGCGCCGCCGCGGCGACCACGATCGGCCGGTCGTCCCCGCCGCCGGCGCCGCGCCAGCCCCAGTAGCAGAACAGCGGGCGCAACCGCTTGCCGCCGGCCAGCACGAAGCGGTGCAGGGCGGCGAAGATGCCGCGCGGCGCGCCGTCCGGCCAGTCCGGCCCCTGCCGGTCCAGGAAGGCCACCAGTTCGGCGTCGAAACGCGCCCGCAGCCCGCTGGTGTCGGTCGGGGGCGCGGTGACGGTCACCGCCGCTCCCCCGGTCCCGGCGGCGGTCCGGCCGGACCGGACGGTCGCCCGGGACCCGCCGACGACGCCACGGCGGCCGGCACCCGCGCCGCGCCGGCCGGGGCGGACGGCGGGGCCAGCCCGGCCAGCTCCAGCAGCAGCGCCTTCACCTCGGTGGCCGCGAGCCGGTCCCGGGCGGCGGCCGGATCGGAGCAGAGCAGCACCGGGGCGTCCGCCGGGTCGGCCGGGAGCCGACCGTGCGAGCCCCGGACCGCCCGCGCCCCGGCGTCGAGGCCGACCACGCTCATCAGGTACCGCATGCCCAGCTTCTTGCGGGCCAGCGCGACCGCCGCCCGGCGCTTCGCCGCCCCGGGCGCGGCCGGGTCGAAGAAGAGCTCCGCCGGGTCGTACCCGGGTTTGCGGTGGATCTCGACGAGCCGGGCGAAGTCCGGGGCGCGGGCCTCGTCGAGCCAGTAGTAGTACGTGAACCAGGCGTCCGGCTCGGCCACCAGCACCAGCTCGCCGGCGCGCGGATGGTCCAGCCCGGCCGCCGCCTTGCCGTCGGCGTCGAGCACCTCCGCCACCCCGGGCAGGCCGGCGCAGAGCTTCGCCACCGCCGGCACGTCGGCCGGGTCCCGGACGTAGACGTGGGCCACCTGGTGGTCGGCGACGGCGAAGGCCCGCGACGTCCACGGGTCCAGGTATTCCATCCCGGCCTGGGTGTAGACCCGCAGCAGCCCCTCGGCGCGCAGCAGCCGGTTGACGTCCACCGGGCGGGAGACGTCGGTGATGCCGTACTCGGACAGCGCCACCACGGTCGCGTCCCGCGCGCGGGCGGCGTCCAGCAGCGGGCCCAGCACCGCGTCCAGCTCCGCCGCCGCGGCGGCGGCGCGGGGCGAGGACGGGCCGAAGCGTTGCAGGTCGTAGTCGAGGTGCGGGACGTAGACCAGGGTGAGGTCCGGGGCGTGGTCGGCGAGGATCCGCTCGGCGGCCCGGCAGATCCACGCCGAGGAGGGCAGCCCGGCGCCGGGCCCCCAGTAGGTGAAGAGCGGGAAGGTGCCCAGCGCGTCGGTGAGCGTGTCGTGCAGCTCCGGCGGGTCCGTCCAGCAGTCCGGCTCCTTGCGACCGTCGGCGTGGTAGACCGGGCGGGGGGTGACCGTCCAGTTCACGTCCGCGCCCATCGCGTACCACCAGCAGACGTTGGCCACCGTGTAACCCGGTTCGGCCCGGCGGGCGGCCTGCCAGAGCTTCTCCCCGCCGACCAGCGCGTGGTGCTGCCGCCACAGCAGCACCTCGCCGAGGTCGCGGAAGTACCAGCCGTTGCCCACGATCCCGTGCCCGGCCGGCGGCTCCCCGGTGAGCAGGGTCGCCTGCGCCGAGCAGGTGACCGCGGGCAGCACCGTGCCCAGGCCGGCGGCGAACCCCTCGTCGGCGACCGCGCGCAGCCGGGGCATGTGCGCCAGCAGCCGCGGGGTCAACCCGACCACGTCCAGCACCACCAGTCGACGGCTCATGCCGGCACCTCGGAATGTCGGTCGGTCACTCGTTCGCTCATCGTCGTACCCCTCCGGTCGTCGGGACGGGACTCCCCCGCCGGTGTCAGGCCGAGCGCGACCAGCTCGTCGCGGGCGAAGGCCAGCTCGGCGGCGATGCCGGCGGCCAGCTCCGCGTCGGTGCGCGGCCGGCGCGCCGCCGGCAGCACCCCCCACGTGTACGTCTCGACGTCGAGGTGGTCGCAGCCGGCGGCGGGACCGGCGAACAGCTCGGCCAGCGCGGTACGCAGCACCGGCACGGTCGAGGTCAGCGGTGGTTCGGGCGGGGCGTGCAGCGGCACGTGGTAGTGCACCCGCCACGGCCCCGGCGGCCGCCCGGCCAGGGCGCCGTCCAGGTCGTCGGCGGCGTACGCCGGGTCGGCCGGGTCGGCGGCGTGGGCGGTGCCGGCGGCCCGGGTCTGGTGCAGGAAGCGGGGCTCCACCCAGCGCGCCAGCGCGTCGGCGGCGGTCGGCGGGTGGGCGGCCTCCAGGGCGGCGGAGACCTGCACCTTGACCACCGGCAGCCCGGCGGCGCGCAGCCGGGCCAGCGCCTCGGCCGGCTCCTCCCAGGCGCAGGCGAGGTGCGCCAGGTCCAGGCAGACGCCGAGCCGGTCGGTGTCCACGCCGGCCAGCGCGGTGACCGCCTGCCCGGTGCGCTCGACCACGCAGCCCGGCTCCGGCTCGAAGCCGACCCGCACCGGGCGGCCGGTGTCGCGTTCGATCGCGGCGAGCCCGGTCGCGAGGTCGTCCAGCCGGCGGCGGGCGGTGTCGGCGCGGGCGGCGTCCCAGGGCTGCCGCCAGGCCAGCGGCAGGGTGGAGACCGAGCCCCGGGCCGCGTCGTCGGGGAGCAGGTCGGCCAGGACCCGGGCCAGGTCGAGGGTGTAGCGCAGCCGGGCCTCGGTGGTCCAGTCCGGACGGTAGACCGCGCCCTTCACCACGGGTGCCTGGAACGCCGCGTACGGGAAGCCGTTGAGGGTGACCACCTCCAGCCCGCGACGGGTCAGCTCGGCGCGCAGCCGGAGCCGGGCGGCCGGGTCGGCGGCCAGCTCGGCGGCGACCGGCGCGGCCAGCCAGAGGCCGAGCCCAAGCCGGTCGGCGCCGAGCGCCTCGCGCACCGGCTCGGCGTGGCTCCGCAGTTGGGCGAGGATGCCGGCGGCGTCCTCGGCGGGGTGCACGTTGGTGCAGTAGCCGAGGTGGACGGTGCTGCCGTCGGCGTGCCGCAGCCGCATCAGTCACCGCCGCGCAGGATCGAGTTCCCGGCGAAGGTCCCGGCGGACGCGGCGTCCAGGTCGGTCAGGTCGAGCCGGCCGGACTGCCCGTAGAACTCCACCGGGTTGCGCCAGAGCACCCGGTCGACGTCGTCGTCGGTGAAGCCGGCCAGCAGCATCGCCTCGCCGGTGGCCCGGGTCAGCAGCGGGTCCGAGCGCCCCCAGTCGGCGGCAGAGTTGACCAGCACCCGCTCCGGCCCGTACGTGCGCAGCAGCTCCACCATCCGGGGCGGGGACATCTTGGTGTCCGGGTAGATGGAGAAGCCCAGCCAGCAGCCGGTGTCCCGGACCAGTTTGACGGTGACCTCGTTGAGGTGGTCCAGCACCACCCGGCCCGGGTCGATGCCGGACTCGGCGACCACCGCGAGGCTGCGCTCGACGCCCCGGGCCTTGTCCCGGTGCGGGGTGTGCACCAGCGCCGGCAGGTCGTGCGCCACCGCCAGGGCCAGCTGGGCGGCGAACGCCTCGTCCTCCTGCGGGGTCATCGAGTCGTACCCGATCTCGCCGACGGCGACCACGGTGTCCTTCTCCAGGTAGCGCGGGAGCAGGTCGAGCACCGGCCGGCAGCGCGGGTCGTTGGCCTCCTTCGGGTTGAGCGCGACGGTGGCGTGGTGCCGGACGCCGAACTGCCCGGCCCGGAACGGCTCCCACCCGATCAGCGAGTCGAAGTAGTCGGCGAAGGAGGCGGGGCTGGTGCGGGGCTGCCCCAGCCAGAACGCCGGCTCCACCACCGCGCGGACCCCGGCGGCGGCCATCCGCTCGTAGTCGTCGGTGGTCCGCGACGTCATGTGGATGTGCGGGTCGAAGATGCGCATTCACGCCTCCCTGATGGTGAGCCGGTCGAGCAGGTCGGTGGCGTCGGCGGGCAGTTCCCGGCCGGCGGCGTGCCGCTCCGCGGCGAGCGCGGCGAGCATCGCGGCCAGCTCGCCGTCGGCGCGGCGGTCCAGGTCGGCCACGACGGCCAGCGGCACGCCGGCGAAGACGCACTTGAGCACCGCCTGCCGCCAGGACGCCGGGTCCAGGTGCCGGGCGTACGGGCCGAGGCCGGCGGCCACCAGCCGGGTGTCGTTGGTGCGGATCGCGTCGTGCAGCAGCGGCACCCCGGCCGCGCCGACGGGCAGCAGCGGCAGGGCCTTGAGCACGGCCCGCTTCTCGGCGGCGTCGCCGTGCCGGTACAGCGCCTCGGCGTGCGTGGCGTGGTCGGCGGGCAGCGCGGTGAGCAGCAGCGCGCGGGCCGCCTCGTCGGCGGTCCAGCCGGGCGCGCCGGCCAGGTCACCCCGACCGCAGTGCCGGCCGGCGGCCGGGAAGAACCGCGCGATCGTCGCGGGTTCGGCCGCGACGCGGCGCAGCGCCGCCGCCAGCCAGTCGGGATCGGGTACGCCCTCGAGCGCGGCCCGCAGTCGATCCGGTGTCATCCGTCTCTCCTCCCCTGGTGCTGGTCGGTGTCTAGGCCACCTCGGTCGCCCGGTGCGGCAGGCCGGTCGGGGCGGCCCCGGCGGCTCGGCCCGCCTCGGCGGCGGCGCGCAGGAAGTCGATGGACCGGGCGGCGACGGCGGGCGCGGCGTGCGAGTGCCGGGGCAGCTCCACCGCCACCAGCCCCCGGTAGCCGGCGTCGGTGAGGGCGCGCAGCACCGGCGGGAAGTCGATCTCGCCGGTGCCGAACTCCAGGTGTTCGTGCACGCCCCGGCGCATGTCGTCGATCTGCACGTTGACCAGGTGCGCGGCCACCTGGTGGACGCACTCGGGCACCGGGTGCGGCTCCAGGCAGCGACAGTGTCCGATGTCGAGGGTGATGCCGAAGCGCGCCGGGTCGCCGAGGGCCTGCCGCAGCCGCCGCCAGCCGGCGATGTCCTCGACGAGCATCCCGGGTTCCGGCTCGAAGCCGAGGGTCACCCCGGCGCGGTCCGCGGCGTCGAGCACCGTGGCGCAGCCGGCCACCAGCCGGTCCCAGGCGACGGCCGGCGGTACGGCGTCGGGGCGTACCCCGGCCCAGAACGAGACTGCCTCCGCGCCGAGGTCGGCGCCGATCCGGACCGCCCGGGTCAGGAAGTCGATCCGGCGGGCCGGCTCGTCGTGCAGCAGCGTCGGCGCGTGCTTGTGCCAGGGGTCGAGCAGGTACCGGGCCCCGGTTTCGACCACCACGGCGAGGCCGAGCGAGTCCAGCCGGCGGGCCACCTCGTCGACCCGGCGGGCCAGCCCGGGCGCGAACGGGTCGAGGTGGTCGTGGTCGAGGGTGAGCGCGACGCCCTGGTAGCCCAGCTCGGCGATGACCGCGAGGGCGTCGTCCAGCCGGTGGTTGGCGAAGCCGTTGGTGCCGTAGCCGAACCGCGGCCCCGCCCCGGCCGGGTGCTCCGGGCCGACCGGGTCAGGGGTCGGCCGCGGGGCCGGCGGGTGGGGCCGCGGGGTGGTCATGTCGGGGACACCCTGCGGGCCAGCCGGCGGCCCAGCGGCGCGGCGGCCGCCACCGCCAGGCCGAGCAGGCCGGCACCGGCCCGGGCGGTGAGCGCGCCCTGCAACGCCGGCAGCCCGGTGATCCCGGCGCCGACCGCGGCGCGCACCCGGCCGGCGGACGGGTCGGCCGCCACCCGGGCCTGCGCCCCGCCGTACCGGGCGGCGTACCAGCCGGCCAGCGCGACGGGCAGCACGGCGGCGGCGCGGCGCGCGCCGGCACCGGGGCCGCCGTTGGTCGACGCGACGGACCAGGCGGCGGCCGACGCCACGAGCCCGGTGCGAGCAGGGCGAGCGGCGGCGGGCGCCGCGACGAGCCCGACGGTGGGCGGGGCCGGGCGGCCTTGGGGTGCCGGGGCGGGGCGGATGGGGGTCGTGGACCGGCGGGCGGCGGCGATCGCGACCAGGGCGGTGCCGGCGAGGGTGCGCAGCGGCAGCGCGGTGTCCGCGCCGGCCACCTCGCGCCGGGAGAGCGCGGTGACGGTGACGGTGTGCGCGGCGACGGTGAGCGCCGCCGGCAGCGCCCGGACCGGCCGCCCGCCGGTCGCGCCGAGCAGCACGTCCAGTCCCCGGCAGGCGGCCATCACGGCCGGCCCGGCGGCGGTGTTCTTCGCCGCCAGGTCGTACCCCCAGATCGTCGCGGCGAGCGGGATCGCGACGGCGGTGGCCCGCCGGCCGCCCGTGACGGCGGCCAGGCCCAGGCCGGCGGCGGTGAGGCCGGCGGCGAGACCGAGCGCGGCGGCGGGCGAGACCCGGCCGCTGGGGATCGGCCGCTCGGGGCGTTCGACCGCGTCCAGCCGGCGGTCGGCCCAGTCGTTGGCGGCCATCCCGGCCCAGTACAGCAGCACCGACGCGCCGGCCAGCCCGGCGGTACGCCGACCGAGCGCCCCGGCCGCGGCGGCGCCGGCGACCACGTCACCCGGTACGGAGAGCGCGGCCGGCGCCCGGACCAGCTCGGCCAGGTCGCCCAACGTGCTCATGCCGCGGCCTCGGCGTGCAGCCGCCCGGTGAACTCGACCAGCCGCTGCCACTGCTCGGCCAGCGAGTGGGTGGGTGAGCCGAGCGGGTCCTTGAAGAAGAACGCCAGGTCGGTCAGGGGGCCGACCCGGCCGGCGGCGTGCGCGGCGGCGGTCAGCCGGGCCAGGTCGAGCACGAGCGGGGCGGCGAGCGCGGAGTCGCAGCCGTGCCAGCTGAACTCCATCCGCATGCCGGTGCCGAGGAAGCCGGTGAAGGTGATCAGGTCCCAGGCGGTCTTGAAGTCGCCCAGCTCCTCGACGAACTCGATGCGGGTCTGCCCCTGCGGCAGGTAGCCGAGGGTCTCGCCGAGGACCCGCTGCTTGCTCTCCACCTTGGCGGCGTTGGCGGCCGGGTCGGCGAGGGTGGCGCCGTCGCCGCCGCCGAGCAGGTTGACCCCGGACCAGGAGCGCACGGCCAGGTGCCGCATCGCGAACATCGGCGCGAGCACCGACTTGACCAGGGTCTCCCCGGTCTTGCCGTCGTGCCCGGCGTACGGCAGGCCGCGCGCGACGGCCAGCTCGGCCAGCGCCGGCAGCCGCAGCCCGGTGGACGGGGTGAAGTCGACGTACGGGCAGCCGGCCTCGACGGCGGCGTACGCGTAGAGCGAGCTGGGCGGCAGCACCTCGTCGGGGCCGGCGAGCGCGGCCCGCAGGGCGGCCGGGTCGGCGTGCCCGGGGTGCGGCCGGGCGGCCGGTTCGGTGGCGGAGACGTCGACCACCACCACCCGGTCCAGCCGGTGCCGCCGGCGGAACGCGGTGAGGTCGGCGACGGCGGCGGCGGCCCGGTCGGCCTGGGTGCCGCCGGTGGGGGCGGGTCGCAGGTCCTCCTCGACGGCGGTCAGCTCGGCGGCGAGGGTGGCGGCCAGCCGGCCGGGCAGCACGCCCGCGTCGGCCAGCGTCTCGGCCCGCTTGGTCAGCGGGGTGGTGGCCAGGTCGTGGCCGCCGAAGAACAGGTCGGCGAAGGTGGGCAGGGCCGGCCCGCGCAGCGCGGGCAGCTCGGTGACGCAACCGGTCGGCGCGGTGAGCCCGGCCCGCAGGGCGAGACCGCCGACGATGCTGGTGGTCGCGACCGAACCGCGCGCCCCCACCAGCCAGACACCCGTACGCATGGTGCTCCTTCCGTCCGGAGGAACCGCCCCTTGCATCTAACTACATCAATATCAGATGGTTCGCCGGAAAGATACCGGTCCGCCGGGGCCCCGTCCGCCCGGACGTCCGGGGCGGGACCGGGCCGCGGCGGCGACGTCGGCGGCGCGACGCCGGACCCGGTACCCCGCACGGCGTGCGGACGGGGCTGGCAGGCAGGGTCGGTCGGCGTCTCGGCCCTGCCTCCCCCGTATCCGGTCGACGGGCGGCGGCGCGCCCCGCGACCGGACGTGTGGTGGTGGCGGCCCGGCCCCGGCCGGTTGGCGGCCGGGCGTGCTGCGGGTCGCCGGGACGGTGGTGGCGGTCCTCCGGTGCGGCCGGGGAATCCCGGTCCGGCCGCACCGGACGACCGTCGTACGCGTGCGCCGCCGGCCGTGGTGGCCGGGGCGGCACGCCCTCCGGTGCCGATCCCGTCCCGCCCGCGGGGCGCAACCGCGGTCGGGTCCTCGCCGGTCGGCGCCGGAGGTGGCCTGGTCAGACGGGGAGCGCGGCCAGCGCGGGCTCCACCTCCGTCCACCGGGAGCCCAGCTCCGCCGAGCGGGTCACCGCGTCCAGCACCAGCTGGACCTGCAACGCGTCGGCGAAGGAGGGCGTCGGGTCGGCGCCGGTCGCGACCGCCTCGACGAAGTCGCGCATCTGGTGGGTGAAGGAGTGCTCGTAGCCGATGATGTGCCCCGGCGGCCACCAGGCCGACAGGTACGGGTGCTCTGCCTCGGTCACCAGGATGCGGCTGAAGCCCTGCTCGGCCGTGGGCCGGGTGGCGTCGTAGAACTCCAGCTCGTTGAGGCGTTCCAGGTCGAAGGCGACGGTCCCGAGGGACCCGTTGATCTCCACCCGGAGGGCGTTCTTACGACCGGTGGCGAACCGGCTCGCCTCGTACGTGGCCAGCGCCCCGTCGTCCAGCCGGGCGACGAAGACCGCCGCGTCGTCGACGGTGACCGCGCCGGTGGCCCGGCCGTTGCCGTCGGCCTGCGCGGCCAGGCCGCTCGACCCGCCCGGCAACGGCCGTTCCTTGACGAACGTCTCGGTCACCGCGCTGACCCCGGTGATCCGCTGGCCCGTGACGTACTGGGTCAGGTCGATGATGTGCGCGCCGATGTCACCGAGCGCGCCGGAGCCCGCCCTGTCCTTCTGCAACCGCCACACCAGCGGGAACTGCGGGTCGACGATCCAGTCCTGGAGGTACGCCGCCCGGACGTGCCGCAGCACCCCGAGCCGACCCTCGGCGACGAGCTGCCGCATCAGGGCGACCGCGGGCACCCGGCGGTAGTTGAAACCGCACATCGACCGTACCCCCGCGGCCTGGGCGGCGGCCGCGGCGGCGGTCATCTCCCGGGCCTCGGCCACCGTGTTGGCCAGCGGCTTCTCGCAGATGACGTGCTTGCCGGCGGCGAGCGCGGCGAGCGCGATCTCGGCGTGGCTGTCCCCGGGTGTGCAGATGTCGACCACGTCGATGTCGTCCGAGGCGACCAGGTCCCGCCAGTCGGTGCTGTACGCGTCCCAGCCGAGCCGGTCGGCCGCGGCGGCGACCTTCCCGGCGTCCCGGCCGCAGATCGTCGCCATCCGGACCCGCGCCGGCAGCTCGAACACCCGGTTCACGGTGCGCCACGCCTGCGAGTGCGCCGCGCCCATGAACTCGTAGCCGACCATGCCGACCCGCAGTTCGCTGTGCTGTGTGGACAAGGTGGGTCTCCCCCCGTGTGTCAGAACCCGAGCTTGAGGTAGTTGCCCGCGTTCTCCTTGGTGATCGTCTCGGAGGCGAGCACGATCTCCTTGGGCACCTGGAGTTCCACCAGGTCGGACATGCCCTTGCCCTGGCCGATCAGGCGGGCCAGGGAGATGGCCGAGGAGGCCATCGACGGGCTGTAGGTGACGGTGGCCTTGAGCACCGTGTTGTCGGACTGGATGTCCTCCATCGCCTTCTTCGAGCCGGCGCCGCCGACCATGAAGAACTCCTTGCGGTTGGCCTGGTTGACCGCCGCGAGGACGCCGATGCCCTGGTCGTCGTCGTGGTTCCAGAGGGCGTCCATCTTCGGCAGTGCCTGGAACAGCCCGGTCGCGGCCTGCTGGCCGGAGTCGGCGGTGAACTCGGCCGGTCGGCGGTTGGCCACCTTCAGACCGTTCGCCGCGAGGGTGTCGGCGAACCCCTTCGACCGCTCCTGGGTCAGCTCCAGCGAGTCGATGCCGGGGATCTCGCCGATGACCGGGTTGCTCACGCCCTTGGCCTTGAGCTGCTCGACGATGTACGTGGCCGCGGCCACGCCCATGCCGTAGTTGTCACCCTTGATCTGGAGCCGGTAGGCGCGGGCGTCCGGGAAGGCACGGTCCAGGTTGACCACCGGGATGCCGGACTTCATCGCCTCCAGGCCGAAGGCGTTGAGCTCCTTGCCGTCGTGCGGCAGCAGCACGATGACGTCGGGCTTCTGCGAGATCAGCGTGGACAGCGCCGCCCGTTGCGCCGCCGCGTCCGCGCCGGCCTCGACGGACTTGAACTCCACGTCCGAGTACGCCTGGGCCTGCGCCTTGGCGTTGTTGGTGATGGCGGCGATCCAGCCGTGGTCGGCGGCCGGGGCGGAGAAGCCGATGATCACCTTCTTGCCCGGCTCGGCGTTGCCGCCGGTCGCGGCGGCCTTGGTCTGCGCGGCGGTGGGCTCGGTCTCGTTGCTGGTGCAACCGGCGAGGAGCACGCCGGCGCCGACGGCGGCCCCGCCGAACAGCAACCGGCGGCGGGACAGGTCACGACTGTGCTGGGTCATGACGACCTCCAAAGTGACGGTGATGGGGCGAAAAAGGGTGTGCGGATCCCGGCCACCGTCGTCAGGTGGCCGCCGAGATGCGTTGTGTCGTGAGGAGGGCGGCGCGTCACCGCGCCGCGGCGGTCAGGCGGTGGTGGCCCGATTGCGGCCGAGGAACTGGGTGAGGCTACGGAACTGCACCTGCTGGACCAGGACGGCCGCCACGATGATGCCGCCCTTGACCATGTTCTGGGCCTCGGTGGAGAGGCCGTTGATGGCGAAGAGGTTGGTGATCGTCGAGAAGATGATCACGCCGAGCAGGGAGCCGACGATCGTCCCCCGCCCGCCGCTGAGCAGCGTGCCACCGATGATCGCGGCGGCGATCGCGTCCAGCTCGTAGAGGTTGGCCATCGCCGCCTGGGCCGAGTTGGCCTGGGCGGTGAGCATGATGGCGGCGATGCCGCAGCACAGCCCGGACAGCGCGTACAGCAGCACGGTGTGCCGCCGGACGTTGATGCCGGCCAGGCGGGCCGCCTCCGGGTTGCCGCCGACCGCGACCGTACGCCGGCCGAAGGTGGTGCGGTTGAGCAGCACCCAGCCGGCCGCGACGACCGCGGCGAGGATGTAGACCAGCAGCGGGATGCCGAGCAGTTTGTTGGCGGCGATCCCGTTGATGAAGGTGTTGTTCGAGACCTGGGTCTGCTTGTCGGAGATCTCCGCGGCCAGACCGCGCGCCGCGACCAGCATCGCCAGCGTGGCGATGAACGGAACCAGCCGGCCGTACGAGATGAGCACCCCGTTGACCAGGCCGACCGCCAACCCGACGACCAGCGCCGAGAAGATCATGCCGCCGGCGCCGTAGCTCTGGGTGGCGACCGTGGTGCACCAGACCCCGGCGAGCGCGACGATCGCGCCGACGGAGAGGTCGATGCCCCCACCGATGATCACGAAGGTCATCCCGACGGTCACCACGCCGACCACCGAGGCCAGCTTGAGGATGGTGAGGGTGTTGTCCCACACCCAGTCCGGGTTCGAGTAGAGGTCCGAGCGGGTGGCGGCGCCGATGACGACCAGCACCACCAGCACCGCGATCAGGCCGAGGTTGCGCTTCGCGCCCTCGCCGCCGTCGCCGTGCCACCAGGACAGCCGGCCCGGCGCGGCGGCCTTGTTGGTCGCCGCCGCCGTCTCCGCCGGGTCGACCGGCGGGGACTGCGCCGGCAGCTCCGCCCGGCTCTCCGGCGTCGCGGTCTCGCTCATGCCGCCACCTCGCTCCGCTGTGTGCGCTCGTTCATGCCGGCGCGCCTTCCATCAGGGACCCCGCCATGACGAGGTCGAGCACGGTGTTCTCGTCCAGTTCGCCGGCGGGCGCCTCGCGCACCATCCGGCCCTCGCGCATGACCAGCACCCGGTCGGCCAGGCCGAGCACCTCGGGCACCTCGCTGGAGACCAGCAGCACCCCGACGCCCTGCGCGGCCAGGTCGCGGATCACCCGGTACAGCTCGGCCCGGGCGCCGACGTCCACCCCGCGGGTGGGTTCGTCGAGCAGCAGCAGCCGGGTGTCGCCCAGCAGCCAGCGCCCGACCACCACCTTCTGCTGGTTGCCGCCGGAGAGCGTGCGCACCGGGCGGCGTACGTCCCGCGGCCGGAGCTGGAGGCGGTCGGCGATCCGCTCCGCCTCGTCACGCTCGCGGCCGGCGTCGGTGAACCCGAGGCGGGCGTACCGGCTGAAGGTGGCCAGCGTGACGTTGCGGTGGATCGGCTCGCCGAGCAGCAGCGCCTGGCTCTTGCGCTCCTCCGGCGCCATCCCCATGCCGGCCCGGACGGCCGCGCCGACGCTGCCCGGGCGCAGCGCCCGGCCGTCCACGTGGACGGTGCCGGTCTCCGCGCGGCGGGCGCCGAAGATGGTCTCCAGCAGCTCGGAGCGCCCGGAGCCGACCAGCCCGGCGATACCGACGATCTCGCCGGCCCGCACGCGCAGCGAGACGTCGGCGAACTCGCCCGCGCGGCCGAGCCGGTCGACGCGCAGCAGTTCCGCGCCGGTGTCGGTCCCGGCCGGGCGGTCCGGGAAGACGTACTCGATGGTGCGGCCGGTCATCTTCGAGACCAGGTCGCGGGTCGGGGTCTCGCGGGCCGGCAGGTTCGCCGCGGTGGTCCGGCCGTCCTTGAGTACGGTCACCCGGTCGCCGATCTCGCGGATCTCCTCCAACCGGTGCGAGATGTAGATGACCGCGATGCCCTGCGCGGTGAGCTCCCGGATGATCCGGAACAGGTTGCCCACCTCGTCGTGGGCCAGCACCGCGCTCGGCTCGTCCATGATGATCAGTCGCGCCTCGTGGGAGAGCGCCCGGGCCATGCTGACCACCTGCTTGCCGGCGGCCGGCAGGGCGCGGACCATCCGGCCCGGCGGGATCTCACCGTGGCCGAGCCGGCTCAGGATCTCCCGGGTCCGGCGGGCCATCTGCCCGCGCCGGACGAAGCCGAGCCGGCGCGGCTCGTGGCCGAGGAAGGCGTTCTCCGCCACCGACAGGTCCTCGACCAGGTCGAGTTCCTGGTAGATGGTGGCGATCCCGGCGCGCATGGCGGCCTGCGGGTCGGCGAAGGCGGCGGGCTGGCCGCGCCACTCGACGTGCCCCGAGTCCGGCCGGTGCACCCCGGCGAGCACCTTGATCAGGGTGGACTT
Organism: Micromonospora palomenae; assembly: GCF_007829925.1. Classification (NCBI taxonomy): domain Bacteria; kingdom Bacillati; phylum Actinomycetota; class Actinomycetes; order Micromonosporales; family Micromonosporaceae; genus Micromonospora; species Micromonospora palomenae. The sequence goes on along the minus strand of NZ_VIXA01000003.1, from coordinate 621,647 downwards.
GCCGGCGCCGTTCTGCCCGAGCAGGCAGTGCACCTCGCCCGCCCGCACCTCCAGCTGCACCCCGTCCAGCGCCCGTACGCCGGGGAAGGTCTTCACCACGTCGGTCAGGCGCAGGACCACCTCGCCCGCGACGGTGTCGGCCGGCGGGGTCACCAGCGGAGCCGTCCCGCCCTCGGGCGCGCTCACCGGGCCACCTCAGTTCGCGACTGCGGGGCTCGCAGGCCCGGCTCACTCCTCGCGCTCACCGGGCCACCTCAGTTCGCGACTGCGGGGCTCGCAGGCCCGGCTCACTCCTCGCGCTCACGATGCCTCCCCGAAAGCGACGTCGCTTGCCAGCACCGCGGCGCCGGCGACGCCGGCGCGGGGGCCCAGCTCGGACAGGACGACCGGCAGGTTGCCGGTGGCCAGCGGCAGCGACCGGCGGTAGACCACGCTGCGGATCTCGGCGAGCAGGATGTGACCGAGCTGGGCCAGCCCGCCGCCGATCACGATCATCGAGGGGTTGGTGAAGCTGACCAGGCCGGCCAACACCTGGCCGACCCGTCGGCCGCCGTCGCGGATCAGCTGGATGCAGGTGACGTCGCCCTCGACCGCCCCCTCGGCGACGTCCCGGGCGGTGACCACGCCCCGGGCGGCGAGCCGTTCGGCGAGCGCCGGGGAGGTGCCGGCCCGGGCGGCGGCGACCGCCTCGCGGGCCAGGGCGGCCCCGCTGAAGACCGCCTCCAGGCAGCCGACGTTGCCGCAGGAGCAGACCGCGCCGTGCGCGTCGACCTGGATGTGGCCGATGTCGCCGGCGCAGCCGTCGGTGCCCCGGTAGACCTCGCCGCTGAGGTAGATCCCGCACCCTATGCCGGTGCCGATCTTGACGAACAGGAAGTCGTCGATCGAGTGGGCGACCCCGCCGTGCCGTTCCCCGATCGCCATGATGTTGACGTCGTTGTCGACCACCGCCGGGCAGCCGTGTTCGCGGGTGAGCAGCTCACGGACGGGGAACCGGTCCCAGCCGGGCATGATGGGCGGCGAGACGGGCACCCCGTCGCGGAAGCTCACCGGCCCGGGAACGCCCACGCCGACGCCGTCCAGCTTCTCGTACGCCCCGTCCACCCGGGCCTTGTGCAGCAGCTCGTTGACCCGGTGCAGGATCACCTTCGGGCCGGAGCGGATGTCGGCCGGCTCGGCGTACGCGGCGACCGGCTCCAGCCGGCCGTTGACCACCTCGACGTCGATCGAGCTGGCGCCGAGGTCGACGGCGGCGAAGCGCAACCGGGGGTCCAGCTCGACCAGGGTCGAGCGGCGCCCGCCCCGGGAGGCGGCCAGTCCCGCCTCGGCCACCAGGCCCAGCCCGACCAACCGCTCCAGCTCGGCCAGCAGCCGGGGCCGGGGCATCTGGAGGCGGTCACCCAGCTCGGCCCGGGACGCCGGCCCCGCGTCGCGGAGCAGCCGCAACAGCCGTAGGTGCAGGGGTTCTACCGTCCGCACGGGATCCACCTCCGCGTCGGTGTTCACATCGATGTGACGTCGATGTGTTGTGTCCGACACAGTAGGAGCCTTCCGTGCCTCCTGTCCATAGCTTCGGTCAATCCGCCGCCAACTTTTGTCCGTTAGGACAAAAGCTATAGTGGATCAAGAAAAGGTCGACCCCGTCGCGCCGGACGCGACGGGGTCGACCTCGGGCCTGCCGGAGGGGCTAGCGCTCCCCGGCGGCGTTGCGCTTCTTCCTGAGCTTGCGGTCGTCGCGCAGCTCGACGTAGGGCTCCTCCTCCGGCGAGTGGCCGGCCGAGATGGCCCGGCCGCGCTCCAGCTCCGCGTCGAACTCGGCGCCGAGCAGGATGGCGATGTTGCTCAGCCACAGCCACACCAGGAAGATGATCACGCCGGCCAGCGCGCCGTAGGTCTTGTTGTAGGACGCGAAGTTGCTGACGTACAGGGCGAAGAGGCCGGAGATCACCAGCCAGATCACCACGGCCAGCACGCCGCCCGGGCTGACCCAGCGGAAGCCGCCGTGCCGGGCGTTCGGCGAGGCCCAGTAGAGGATCGCGAACATCAGGCTGACCAGGAGCAGCAGCACCGGCCACTTGGCGATGTTCCACACGGTCACCGCGGTGGAGCCCAACCCGATCGCGCTACCGACCTGCTCGGCGAGGCCGCCGGTGAAGACCACGATCACCGCGCAGGCCAGCAGCATCACGCCGATCACCGCGGTCACCCCGAGCCGGATCGGCAGGGTCTTCCAGATCGGCCGCCCCTCAGGCACGTCGTAGATGGTGTTCGAGGCGCGCATGAAGGCGGCGATGTAGCCGGAGGCGGACCAGAAGGCCGCGAGCAGACCGACGATCGCGGCGATGCTGGCCAGTCCGCCCGAGGCGCCCGCCTGCTCGATGGCGCCCTCGATGATCTTCCGGATGTTCTCCTCCGGCACCGCCTGGTTGACGGTGTCCTTGACCCCCTGGGTGGCCCGGTCGCCGAGCAGGCCGAGCAGGGAGATCAGCACCAGCAGCCCGGGGAAGATGGAGAGCACCCCGTAGTAGGTCAGCGCGGCGGCCCAGTCGGTGAGGCTGTCGTCCTGGAACTCCTTGACGGTGCGCTTCAGGGCCGCCATCCAGCCGGAGCCGGGCAGCTCGGCCGGGCTGTCCGGGCCCTCGTCGGGGCCGACCGGCCGGCTGCCGCGCGGGTTACGGCCCCCCGGGTCGCTCGAACGGGACCCGGCCGCGGTCGCGCTGTTCTGGTCGTCGCGGTCGCGCCCGGCCCGGGCGGACGTGTCGTCGGAGGCCATCGCCCCTCCTCGTGGTCAACGGTTGTCCCCCCGACATGCCCCGGGGAAGCCGCCCGTTAACCCCTCACTTGTAGAGCAGGCCCACCATCCGCCGGGACGCCACGGCCAGCCCGAGCACGGTCAACGCCAGCAGGTAGAGCAGGTCCAGCAGCCACAGCCAACCGGACCCGCCGACACAGATGTCCCGGATCAGGTGCACCGAGCGGTAGAGCGGGGTCACCTCCACCAGCCAGCGCAGCAGTGCCGGGTAGTCCTCGGCCGGCACGAAGGTGCCCGAGAAGAGGAAGAGGGTGAACTGCGCCGAGCCCATCAGGTCGAAGTCCTGCCAGCTGCGCATGAAGGTGGCCAGCGCCATGCCGATCGCGCCGAAGGTGAAGCCGACCAGCACCGCCGCCGGGAACGCCAACAGCGCCCGCCCCACGGAGGTCAGCTCCATCGCCACCATCACCGCGAGGAACGCCGCCGAGTAGGCCGAGCCGCGCACCATCGCCCACCCCAGCTCCCCGAGCGCGATCTCGAAGGGCCGCACCGGGGTGGCGATGATCCCGTCGTAGAGCTTGAGGTACTTCATCTTGCCGAAGAAGTTGAAGGTGGTCTCGGCCAGCGCCCCGGTCATCGCCGAGGAGGCGAGCATGGCCGGGGCGACGAACGCGGCGTACTCGACCACCCGGCCGTCGGGCAGGGTGAGCCCGTCGATCAGCTGACCCACCCCGACCCCGATGGAGAACAGGTAGAGCACCGGCTCGACGAACCCGGAGAGCAGCAGCAGCCAGTAGACCGACTTGAGCGCCGCCACGTTGCGCTCGACCACCGAGGCCGACCGGCGGGACGTGCCGGAGACGTCGAGCAGCCGGGGCAGGACGAGAGTGACCACGCGAGCCTCCTAGACCACGAGCCGGCGACGGAAGAGCCGGGCGGCCAGCAGCCAGCCGCCCAGCGCCCAGGCCGCCAGGTAGAGCAGGTGGCCGGCGACCGACCACTGTGGGGCCACGCCGAGCGTCGCCGCCCGGCACAGGTCGACGGCGTGCCAGAGCGGCGTCGCGTAGGCCAGCCAGCGCAGCACGCCGGGCAGCGACTCGACCGGGAAGAAGATGCCGGCGAAGAGCGTCATCGGGATCACCGCGAACCGGAACAGCATGGCCAGCCAGCTGTCGCTGTCCACCACCGCCGCGTAGGCGAAGGTCGGCGCGGCGACCGCCAGGCAGAGCAGCGCCACCACCGGCAGGGTGGCCACCGCCCAGCCCGAACGCAGCGCCCCGAACAGCGCCGTCACCAGCAGGAACGCGACGCTGGCGGTGAGCGCCCGGAACAGCACGAAGGCCAGGTGGCCGGCGAGGATGTCGCGGATCCGCAGCGGCGCCGCGGTCTGCGCCGAGTAGGTCTTGATCCACTGGAAGTTGCTGAACACCGGCCAGGTCGACTCGCCGATGGTCACCTGGAGCGCGGTCGAGGCCAGCAGCCCGGGCACGATCCAGTCGAGGTACCGCACCCCGTCGACGCCCTGGTCGACGTACGCGCCCACGCCCAGGCCGAAGCCGACCACGGTCAGCGTCGGCAGCAGGAAGGACGAGAAGACCCCGGCCCGCCAGGTGCGGCGGTAGCCGGTCAGGTAGTGCGCCAGCACCGCCAGCGCCGGCACCCTCGGCAACGGGGGCCGTTGCGCCACGCTCACCCGGACCTCCTCTCACCCGCCGTCCACCACGGCCTTCCTACCCCGGGGGTACGACAGGCCGCGGCAACCCTACGGTCGCCCGCCCCGCGTGTCGCGCCGTTTACCCGGCCCGGCGGTGGACCGTCGTGGGGCGCGGTTCAGGCGGTGCGGGTCGTGGTGAGCAACGCGCGCGCGGCGTAGCCCCAGAGCAGCAGCCCGGCGCCGGTGCCGGCGACCAGGCCGGCCTGGACCGCCGAGGTGAGCGCGACGACCAGCCCGGCCAGCGCCACCAGGCACAGCGCGCCGCCCAGCGGCACCAGCAGCCGGTCGCGCAGCACCGGGGCCAGCGGCACGAAGTGCAGCCCGACCACCGCGCAGACCAGGACCGGAACGAACTCCGACCAGCCGAGCCCGGCCAGGGCCAGGGCGCCGAGCACGGCCACGGCGAACTCGACGGCGACGATGACGCCGTACCGGCGGTCGGCGGCCCGGTCCCGGGGCAGGGCGGCGGCCGCGCGCCCGGTCCGGACCACGACGACCGCGCCGAGCAGCGCGGTGAGCAGGGCCAGGCCGCTGGCCACCACGAGCGCGGCGCGCAGCGGCGGGTCGGCCGCCGGCACGCTGAACCAGATCGTGGCGAACACGCCCAGGTAGAGCGCGGTCAGCCCGGCCTGGCGTCTCGATACAGCATCCATGGTGGACACTCCTCCCCCGTCGACCGCCGATGCTATGCAGCGGCCGGGGCCGCCCGGCCACGGCCGTCAGTCGACCAGGGTGCGGCCGGTGAGGTGCAGGAAGACGTCCTCCAGGCTGCTGCGCCGGACCAGGACGCTGGCCGGCGTCAGGCCGCGCGCCTCCACCTGGCCGACGGCGGCGTCCCCGTCGGTGACGTAGAGCAGGATCCGGTCGGGCAGCACCTCGACCCGCTCCCCCAGCCCGTCGAGCTTGCCGGCGAACGCCTCCTGCGACTCGGCCGCGAAGCGCAGCTCCACCACCTCCCGGGTGGAGTGCCGTTCGATCAGCGCCCGGGGCGAGCCCTCGGCGACGATCCGCCCACCGTCCATCACCACGAGGCGGTCGCAGAGCTGCTCGGCCTCGTCCATGTAGTGGGTGGTCAGCACCAGCGTCACCCCCTGCTGCTTGAGCCGGAAGAGCCGCTCCCAGACCAGGTGCCGGGCCTGCGGGTCGAGCCCGGTGGTCGGCTCGTCGAGCAGCACGATCTCGGGCTCGTTGACCAGCGCGCGGGCGATGGTCAGCCGGCGCTTCATGCCGCCGGAGAGCGGCTCGACCTTGCTGTCGGCCCGCTCGGTGAGCTGCACGAAGTCGAGCAGCTCGGCGGCGCGCGCCCGGGCCACCGCGCGGGGGACGCCGAAGTAGCGGGCGTAGGTGGTGAGGTTCTCCCGGACGGTCAGCTCGGGGTCGAGGTTGTCGAGCTGGGGGCAGACGCCGAGCCGCGCCCGGATGGCGGGGCCGTCGCGCACCGGGTCCATGCCGAGGATGCGCAGCTCGCCGCCGCTGGGCGGGGAGATGCAGCCGATCATGCGCATGGTGGAGGACTTGCCGGCGCCGTTCGGCCCGAGGAAGCCGAACGCCTCGCCGGGACGCACCTCGACGTCGATGCCGTCGACGGCGGTGAAGTCGCCGAACCGCTTCACCAGCCCCCGAGCCTGGATGAGTGGTTGAGCAGTGGTCACCGGCCGACCCTACCGGCGACGTCCGACACCCTCGACGGGTTTCCGGCCCCGCCACAGCGGGCTCGGAACCGACAACGCAGAGTAGTTGACACTACGGACAGTCACCGGGCGTTACGCTCCCGTGCAACGAACCGTCGGGCCGTCGACGCGACCACCAGTGGGGCGATGCGGGCCATACTGGACAGATCCTTTTCGGACGCACCCCGACCACCGGCGCCTGTCAACAGTTCAGCTCCATCAATTTGTTAAATCCTCCTTTATTCAGATTCCTCTGCGTGATTGAAATAGATCGCCATTACCGACCGCAATGATAATCGGCAATGTTCCGTGGCGTAGATAATTGGCGTATCGTGCCCCCTCGTGTCGTCCGTACGCTTCTCCGACGGTCCCGCCCCACCGGCGCCGCACACCGGCTCCAGGGGGGCGGGAGCCGCCCTCAAGGACGCTCCGGCAGCCCTGCCGCCGCAGGTCACGGTGGGGGCACCACCCCGCGTCGCCGTGCCGGACACCCGCGAACTCGCGGCGCAATTCGAGGACGAGAAACCGGGACGCTCGCTCACCGGCCCGGTCGGTCTTCTGGTCACCGGCACGACGGTGGGGATCGCGCTGCTGGCGCTTGTCCAGGTCTTTCAACCACTTCCACAGGGCAGCAAGTACTACCTGATCATTTTCCTGGCCGGCGTGCTGCCGACCGTGTTCCTGGCGTACCCGGCGGGCCTTTCGATCCCCTGGCGGCCGGGCCGCACACCCGCCTCCGGCGACGGGCCGGACCCGGCCGGGCCGACCCGGTCGGACTGGCTGCTGGCCGCCGCGGCCCTGGTCGCCTGCCTCTACCCGGTGCTGCCGTTCACCGTCGGCGGCGGGGGCGGCGGGTATGACGCCTTCCTCGACCGGCAGGGCCTGCTCGTCGGGCTCGACGTCGCGATGGGCACCGTGCTGCTGCTCCTGCTGCTGGAGGCCTGCCGGCGCACCACCGGCTGGATCCTGCCGGCCGTCTGCCTGCTGTTCCTGGCCTACGGCTACTACGGCGGGCTGCTGCCGCAGTCCTGGCCGGTGGCGCACGCCGGGCTCGACTTCGGCCAGCTCGTGGACGCGTTCTACAACTCCGACAGCGGGTTCTACGGCACCCCGCTCGACGTCGCGGCCTCGTACATCGTGCTGTTCACCATCTACGGCGCGGTGCTGGACCTCTCCGGGGCCGGGCGGTTCTTCGTGGAACTCTCCGCCGCCGCCTTCCGGCGCTCCCGGACCGCCGCCGGGCGTACGGCGGTCGCCTCCGGCTTCCTGCTCGGCACGGTCTCCGGATCGGGCGCGGCGACGACGGTCAGCATCGGCGCGGTGACCTGGCCGGTGCTGCGCCGGGCCGGCTACCCGGCCGAGCGCGCCGGCGGGATGCTCGCCGCCGCCGGCGTCGGGGCGATCCTGTCCCCGCCCACCCTCGGCGCGGCCGCCTTCATCATCGCCGAGTACCTGGGCGTGTCGTACCTCCAGGTGCTGGGCTGGGCGACCATCCCGACGGTGCTGTACTACCTCGGCATCCTGCTCGCGGTCGAGATCGACGCCCGGCGCTCGGGCGTGCGCCCGGTGGTCGTCCACGCCGACTCGCCCTGGCGGCTGCTGGGCCGCTTCGGCTACCACTTCCTGTCCCTGCTGGTGATCACCGGCCTGCTCGCCCTGGGCGTCTCGGCGACGAAGGCGGTGGTGGGAGCGACCGTGCTGGCCGCCGCGCTGTCCTTCCTGGACCGTCGGCACCGGCTCACCCCGGCCCGGCTGGTCGAGGCGCTGGGCACCGGCGCGCGCGGGGTGCTCGCGGTCAGCGCGGTCTGCGCCGCGGCCGGCATCATCACGGCGACCACCACCAAGACCGGGCTCGGCCCGCAGGCGGCGGCACTGCTGGTCTCCGGCGCGCAGGCGGTCTCGTCCGACCCGGCCGTGGTGCTGGCGCTCACCGCCGTGCTGGCCGCCGTCGCGCTCACCCTGCTGGGGCTGGCCGTGCCGGTCACCGCCTCGTTCGTGATCGGCTGGGTGATCATCGGCCCGGCCCTGCTGGACCTGGGCGTCGCCGCGCCCGCCGCGGCGATGTTCGTCTTCTACTTCGCGGTCCTGTCCGAGGTCTCCCCGCCGACCGCGCTCGCCGCGGTGGCCGCCGCCGCGGTCACCGGCGGCCGGCTGGTGCCGACCATGTGGCAGACCCTCCGGTACGCCCTGCCGGCCTACCTGATCCCGATCGCCTTCGTGATCACCCCGGCCGGTCTGGGGCTGCTCGGGATCGGCGGACCGCAGCGGGTCGCCGTGGCCGCGGTGGTCTCCGCGCTCGGCGTCGCCGTGCTGGCCGTGGCGGCGGGCGGCTGGCTGCCCGGCGTCGGCCCGGCCGGCGTACCGGAGCGGATCCTCGGCGCGCTGGCCGGGCTGACGCTGCTCTGGCTCGAACCCGTACCCGTCACGGTCGGCGCGGTCCTGGCCGCCGCCGTGGTGGCGGGTGTCCTCGTACGACGCGGCTCCGCCAACCGGACCGGCGAGCCGTCGGCAACACCACCGGTGAACCCTGGGGAGGAAAACAGTGAGACGGATCAACGTGCGGCTGGCCGCGGGAGTGGGGGCGCTCGCCCTCGTCGCGAGCGGCGCCGCCGGCTGCGGGGGCAAACAGGACGGCGCGACGAAGGACGACGCCGCCAGCGAGATCACCTGCAAGGTCACTGACAGCACCCGCGTCGGCATCGCCACCGGTAACGCCACCGGCGTCTACTACGTGGTCGGCAACGCCCTCGCCGGCCAGCTCTCCACGACGACCGACGGCAAGCTGACCGGCACCGCCGCCGAGACCGGCGCCTCGGTGCAGAACATCGAGCAGCTCGTCGGCGGCCAGTACGACGTCGCCTTCTCGCTCTTCGACACCGCCGTCAACGCGGTGCAGGGCAAGGGCAGCTTCACCTCGCCGCAGCCGGTGGAGGCGCTGGCCCGAATCTACGACAACTACACCCAGGTGGTCGTACGGGCCGACGCCGGCATCGGCTCGGTCGCCGACATGAAGGGCAAGAAGATCTCCACCGGCTCCCCCAAGTCCGGCACCGAGGTCATCGCCAACCGGCTGCTCACCGCCGCCGGTCTCGACCCGGCCAAGGACATCCAGGCGCAGCGGCTCGACCTGGCCAAGACCGTCGAGGGGGTCAAGGACGGCAGCATCGACGGCTTCTTCTGGTCCGGCGGGGTGCCGACCGGCGGGGTCACCGACCTGTTCACCACGGCCGGCGACAAGGTGAAGTTCCTGGACATCGCCCCGCTGCTGCCCAAGATGACCGAGCTGAACCCCGCGTACCAGGCCGGGACGATCCGCGCGGACGTCTACAAGACGGCGACGGACACCCCGACCATCGTGGTGCCCAACGTGCTGCTGGTCCGCAAGGACCTCAACGCGAACGTCGCCTGCGCCGTCGCGCGGACCGTCTTCGAGAAGAAGGACGCGCTGGCCCAGGCCAACCCGGCCGCCAAGGGCATCAACCTGGACAACGCCCGCAAGACCGACCCCGTACCGCTGCACCGCGGGGCGGCCAAGGCCCTGCAGGACCTCGGCGCGAGCTGACCGACGGCGCCGGGTCCGGGCCACCGCCCGGGCCCGGCGTCCCCGACCCTTTCCGGGAGACCCGCGTGCCGCTCCCCCGCCCCGCCCGCGTCCGCCGGCACAATCGGCCGGCGGACCACACCGACCGGCTCTGGTCGGTCCGCACCCAACTGCTCGCACCGATCCTGGTCGCCACCATCGGCCTGGTCGTGCTGGGCGCCACCCAGACCAGCACCGCGCTGGACGCCTCCGCCGACGCCGACCGGGCCCGGGTCCTCGCCGGCACCGCCACCGCCACCGTGCGCCTGGTGCACGAGCTGGAGCGGGAACTCGGCGAGACGGCCGCCCTGCGCCAGCGGGGTGGCACCACCGGCCGGCCGCTGGTGGACGCCCAGCGGCTGCGGGTGGACACCGCCGTCGACCGGTTCCGCACCGCCAGCCGGGACGCCCGCCGGGCCGCACCGGACCTCGGGCGGGTGCTCGACACCGCCGACGACCAGCTCTACCAGCTCGACCCCGCCCGCCGGTCGGCGCCCACGTCGGAGGGGGCCGATCCCACCTACGTGGCACTGGTCGAGTCGCTGCTCACCGTCGCCGACGCGCTGCCCGCGCAGCTGCGCGACACCGAACTGGCCAACGCCGCCCGGGAGGTGGCGGCGGTGGCCAGCCAGGAACACCTGGCCGCGCTGGAACGCGACCTGCTCCGGACGGTCTTCGTCCGCGGCGAGCTGGCCCAGGGCGAACTGGTCCGGCTCGGCCAGCTGCGGGGCGCGCGGGAGCAGCGCCAGGCCGAGTTCTCCCGGATCGCCGACTCCGACGCCGAGGCCGCGTACGCCCGGCTGGTCGCCGGCGCCGACGTGGCGACCGCCCAGCGGATGCGGGACACCGCCGTCAAGGGCGAGACCCTGGCCGCCGCGCTGAAGGTCGACGGCGACGCCTGGTACGTGGCCCAGAGCGGCACGATCCGGCGCTTCAACCTGCTCGGCCGGGAGCTCTCCGAGGACCTGGACCAGCAGGCCGCGAGCCTGGCCCGGGACGCCCGCCGGCGGGCCCTGGTCACCGGCGGGGCCACCACCGCCGTCGCGGCGGCCTCGCTGCTGGCCGCCGCGCTGCTGGCCGTCCGGACCAGCCGCCGGCTGCGCCGGCTGCGGGTGGCGGCGCTCACCGTGGCCAACTCGGAGCTGCCCGAGCGGATCACCGCGATCGCGGCCGGCGAGGGCACGCCGGCCGAGGGCGAGGCGACCCGGCTCACCGAGGACATCCGGCAGGGGCGGGACGAGGTCGCGCAGGTGGCCGAGGCGTTCGACACGGTCAACCGGGCGGCGCTGCGACTCGCCGGCGAGCAGGCCGAGCTGCGGCTGGACGTGACCCGGATGGCCGAGGCGCTGGCCCGCCGGATCCGGACCCTGATCACCCGGCAGCTGCGCCTGCTGGACGACTTCGAACGCGACGAGACCGACCCGGACGCGCTGGCCCGGCTCTTCGCGCTGGACCATCTCGCCGCCCGGATGCGCCGCAACGGCGAGAACCTGCTGGTCCTCGCCGGTGGCGAGCCGGGGCGGGCGTACGAGGGGGACCACCTGCTCGCCGACGTGGTGCGCGCGGCCTCCTCGGAGATCGAGGACTACACCCGGGTGGAGATCGACGTGCCGGCGGCCGCGGTGCACGGCTCGGCGGTGGGTTACCTGGTCCACCTCCTCGCCGAGCTGCTGGAGAACGCCACCAACTACTCGCCGCCGCACACCCTGGTGCAGGTCGACGGCCGGCGGACGGTCGACGGGCTCACGCTGCGCGTGCACGACCAGGGCATCGGCATCAGCGAGGGCCGGCTCGCCGCGATCAACAAGCGGCTGCTCGCCCCGGCGGTGCTCTCCAGCGCCGCGGCCGGCAGCATGGGCCTGCACGTGGTGGCCCACCTGGCCGCCCGGTACGGGATCCGGGTGCAGCTGCACAACACCGGCACCGGCACGGTGGCCCAGGTCGAGGTGCCCGAGTCGGCGCTGGTCCGGGTGGAGACGGTGTCCCGGCGTCCCGTCCCGGTCCGCCAGCCCGCCTCGACGGCGGCCTGGTTCCGGGCCGGGGCCGGTGCGCCGGCCCTGGCGACGACCGTGCCGAACCCGACGCCCGCGCCCCAGCTGACGCCGACGTACGGCGGCAGCCTGTTCCGGCCGGACCCGACCGACGTCCACCACGCGCCGACGGTGACGTTGCCGGTGGTCAGCCCCGGTGCCCGGGTCGCGGCCCCGCCCCGGCCGCCGGTGCTCCGGGCCGCCGTGGCGCCCCCGCCCGGCGCCGCCCACCCGTCGACCGGGCCGGCGGCCTCCGGCGCCGGCCTGCCCCGCCGGACCCGCGGCGGTCAGCTGCCGACGCTGCCGAACACTGCGCCGGCCCGGCCGGCGGAGGACCTGCTCGACCCGGAGGTGGTGCGGGCCCGACTGTCCGCACTCGCCGAGGGGGTGGCCAGCGCGATGCGACGTAACCAGCAGACGAGACCCAACGGGAGACACCGATGACCACACCCGTGAGCGCCGGCCTGGACTGGCTCCTGGCGAACTTCGCCGAGCAGGTGCCGGACGTGTCGCACGCCGTAGCCGTCTCCGAGGACGGGCTGCGCCTGGCCTCCTCACCGCACCTCTCCCCGGACCAGGTGGATCAGCTCGCCGCCGTGATCAGCGGCCTGGCCAGCCTGACCGTCGGCGCCGCGCGGCTGATGTCCGCCGGCCGCGTACGCCAGCAGATCGTCGACATGGACGGCGGGGTGATGCTGGTGATGGCGGTCGGCGAGCGGGCCCTGCTCGGGGTGCTCGCCGCGCCGGGCTGCGACCTGGGGCAGATCGGTTTCGAGACCGCGACCCTGGTGCAGCGGGTGGCGGAGGCGCTGGAACCGGCGGTCCGGGCGTGACCCGCCGGCCACCGCCCTGGCTGGCCGCCCTGCTGGTGACGCTGCTGGTGGCGGGCTGCGGGCAGCCGGCCGCGCCGCCGCAGGCCTGGCACGGCGGCCGGATCTTTCTCGCCACCGGCAACACCACCGGCGTGTACTACCAGCTCGGCGGCGGCTACGCCGACGTGATCAGCCGCCACCTGCCCGGGTACGAGGCGCGGGCCGAGCCGACCGGCGCCTCGGTGGAGAACGTCACCCGGCTGGCCAGCGGCGACATGGAGATCGCCTTCAGCCTCGCCGACACCGCGGCCGACGCGGTCACCGGCCAGGGCGCCTTCGTCGGGCAGCCGCAACCGGTGCGGGCGCTGGCCCGGGTGTACAGCAACTACACCCATGTGATCGTGCGGGCCGACGCCAAGGTGAAGGACTTCGCCGGGCTGCGCGGCAAGCGGGTCTCCACGGGTTCGCCGAAGTCCGGCACGGACATCATCGCCGGGCGGCTGCTGACCGCCGCCGGGATGGACCCGGACCGGGACGTGGACCGGTTCACCCTGTCGCTGCCGGAGACGGTCAAGCGGATGCGGGCCGGCACGCTGGACGCGATGTTCTTCTCCGGCGGCCTGCCCACCCCGGGCATCGCCGACCTGCTCTCCAGCGCGCCGGGCACGTTCACGCTGCTGCCGATCGCCGACCTGATCGAGCCGCTCAACGCCCGGTACGGCTCGGTCTACACCACCGCCGAGCTGCCGAAGGACGCCTACCGCACGCTGGCGGGCACGCCGACGGTCACGGTGTCGAACATGATCCTCGTCAGCGCCGACATGCCGGACGAGCTGGCGTACGACCTGACCCGGCTGCTCTTCGCCTACCAGGGCGACCTGATCGGGGTGCACCCGGAGGCGGGCAACTTCACCCGGCAGAGCGCGTCCAGCACCGACCCGATCCCGCTGCATCCGGGCGCGGCGCGGTTCTACCAGGGCGGGTGAGCCGGGTCAGGCGTCGGCGGGGGCGGTCGCGGCGCGGGCGGCGGCGACCAGCCGGTCGGCCTCCGCCAGCACGGCCTCGTCGTCGGCGGGGGTGCCCGGGTCGAAGCGCACGGTCCAGCTCAGCCCGTCCACACCGGCCACCCGCCGGGCCGCGACCCGCCCGGCGCCGCCGGGCACCGGGTGGTGCGCGGTGTACGCCACCGACCGGGTGACCCGGGCCCGCACCTGGTGCGGCAGCTCGCCCGGGTCGACCAGGAGGTAGGTCTCGGCCGGGCAGTCCGCCACCACCTGGTAGCCGTCGCGCTCGGTGACCCGCTCGGCCGGGGTGACGGTCAGCTCGTGGCCGGACCACACCGCCTTGAGGATGTCGTGCCAGCCCAGCCGGTGCGCGCGGCCGGGCAGCCAGAGCCCGAGGTTGCTGGCCACCACCACGCCATCGCCCTCGCCGTTGCCGGCGGCCGCCCAGGCGAGCACCCGTTCGTCGTCGGCGAGCGGGGGCCGGGCGGCGGGCGGCAGCTTCGGCTTGCGGCTGAACAGTCCCATCACAGTCCTCCCGCGGCCTGCTCGCGCAGCGCCCGCGCGTGCTGCTCCAGCGAGAGCAGTTCCCCGAAGAGGGCGAAGTACTCGTCCTTGTTGTTCACCGGGTTGATCCGCTGGATCTTGGATTTGAGGTCCCGGATCCGGGCGGTGACCGAGCCCCACTGCAACCGGGCCATGGTGATCGAGACGTACCGGGGGTCGGGTTCGCCGTCGATGCGCAGCGGCTCCACGGCCAGTTCGCCGACCAGCGCCCCGGCGGCCAGGTCCTCGCAGGCGTCGCGGACCGACTCGATCCAGACCGCGCCGGCGGTGGCCGCCGCGGCCCCGCCCGCCGCGGCGATCGCCGCGCGGACCGCCGCGTGCACCGGGTGCCGGTACTCCGGGGCCTCGACCGCGTCGAACATCGGCCCGGCCAGCACCGGCTCCTGGAGGGCCAGCTTCAACGCCTCGCGCTCGACCATCGACTGCGGGCTGTCCACCGCCGGCGCGGGGGCCGCCGTCGACCGGGTCGGGGCGGGCGAGCGCCGCTCGGCGGTCGGGTTGGCGTCGGCGGCGAGCACCGCGCGCTGCACCGGCTCGATCTCCATGCCGAGGTCGCCGGCGAGCTTGCGGACGTACTCGGGGCGCTTCTCCCGGTCCTTGATCTTGGCGACCAGCGGCGCGGCCCGGCGCATCGCCTCCACCCGTCCGTCGACGGTGTCCAGGTCGTACCGGTTGATCACGTGGCGCAGCGCGAAGTCGACCAGCGGCTCGCGGCGGGCGACCAGGTCGCGCACGGCCAGATCGCCCTTGGCCAGGCGCAGCTCGCACGGGTCCATGTTGTCCGGGCTGACCGCGATGAAGGTACGCCCGACGAAGCGCTGGTCGTCCTCGAAGGCGCGCAGGGCGGCCTTCTGGCCGGCGGCGTCCCCGTCGAAGGTGAAGATGATCTCGCCGGCCACCGCGTCGGTGTCCAGCAGGAGCCGGCGCAGCACCGCGATGTGATCGGCGCCGAACGCCGTGCCGCAGGTCGCCACGGCCGTCGGCACGTCGGCGAGGTGACAGGCCATCACGTCGGTGTAGCCCTCGACGACGACCACCTTGCCCTGCTTGGCGATCTCCCGCTTGGCCTGGTCGATGCCGTAGAGGACGTGCGACTTCTTGTAGATCGGCGTCTCGGGGGTGTTGAGGTATTTCGGGCCGTCGTCGTCGTCGAAGAGCTTGCGGGCGCCGAAGCCGATCACGTCGCCGGTGATGTCCCGGATCGGCCACATCAGCCGGCGGCGGAACCGGTCGATCAGCGTCCCGGAGCGCGACGGGCGGGACAGCCCGCCGGTGACCAGCTCGTCGTGGGTGAAGCCCTGCTGGCGCAGGTGCTTGGTGAGCAGGTCCCAGGCGTCCGGGGCGAAACCACAGCCGTACCGCTGGGCGGCGGCCCGGTCGAAGCCCCGCTGCGCCAGGAACTCCCGGGCCGGCCGGGCGGCGGCCGTGGTGAGCTGGGCCTGGTAGAACTCGACGGCGGCGGCGTGCGCGGCCACCAGCCGCTGCTTCTGCCCCTGCTGGGGGCGGGGGCGCGGGGCGGCGTTGTCGCCCTCGACGTAGCGCAGCTGGATGCCGGCGCGGGCGGCGAGCCGCTCGACGGACTCGATGAAGCTGAGGTGCTCGGCGTCCATCAGGAACTTGATGGCGTCGCCGCCGGCCCCGCAGCCGAAGCAGTACCAGACGTTGCGGGCGGGCGAGACGTTGAACGACGGGCTCTTCTCGTCGTGGAACGGGCAGAGGCCCTTGAGGTTGCCGCCGCCGGCGGACTTGAGGGTCACCGTGTCGGAGATGACCTCGGCGATCGAGGTGCGTTCCCGGACCAGCGCGATGTCCTCGTCCCGGATCCGCCCAGCCATCTGCCACCCCCTCGGCGTACATCCTGCCCTGCCGGACCGACGATCCGCCGCCGGGGGCACGGGCGTGTGGCGAACGACGCCGGCAGGGGTGGTGTCACCGCGGGGGGCGGTGGAGCCACCGGGTCACCGGCGGCGGATCCTCCTCCTCGTACGACCGGGCGGCCCGCATCGCGGCGAGCAGGCCGTAGCGGCGTGGCCTGGCCACGGGCGGGTTGACCGTCGGGTCCCGCGCCAGGTCGCGCAGCAGGGCCACGGCGAGCCCGAGCATCACCACCACGAACGGCAGCGCGACCAGGATCGTCGCCTGTTGCAGGGCGGCCAGGCCACCGGCGAGCAGCAGCGCGGCGGCGACCGCGCCGATCAGCACGCCCCAGAGCACCACCACGCCCCGGTGCGGCCGTAGCGCGCCCCGCGAGCTGAGCGAGCCCAGCACCAGCGCCGCCGAGTCGGCGCCGGTGACGAAGAAGAGCGCCACCAGGACCATCGCCAGCACCGTGGTCAGCGCGGCCAACGGCAGCGCCTGGAGCAGGCCGAAGAGGGCCTTCTCGGTGCTCGCCGAGACATCGGCGACGAGGTCCCGGGTGCCGGTGGTCTGCACCCGCAGGGCGGTGCCGCCCATGATGGCGAACCAGATCACGCTGGCCCCGCTGGGCACCAGCAGCACCCCGGTGACGAACTGCCGGATCGTGCGCCCCTTGGAGATCCGGGCGATGAAGATGCCGACGAACGGCGCCCAGGAGATCCACCACGCCCAGTAGAAGATGGTCCACGCGCCGAGCCAGGCCGGGTCGGAGAAGGCCCCGGTCCGGGTGGACATGATCGTCAGGCGGCTGAGGTAGTCACCGACCGAGGCGGGCAGCACCTCCAGGGTGTAGATGGTCGGCCCGGCCACGAAGACGAAGACCATCAGCCCGACGGCGAGCACCACGTTGGTGGTCGAGAGCCACTTGATGCCCTTGTGCAGCCCGGTGAAGGCGGAGACCACGAAGGCGGCGGTGAGCGCGGCGATGACCACCAGCTCGATCGCGGTGCTGTCGGGCACCGCGGTCGCGCTTTCCAGGCCGGCGGCCACCTGGAGCGCCCCCAGGCCCAGGCTGGTCGCCGAGCCGAAGACGGTGGCGAAGACCGCCAGCAGGTCGACCGCCTGGCCGACCCGCCCGTACGACCGCGCGCCCAGCAGCGGTTCGAACGCGGCGGAGATGCGGCTGCCCCGCTTCTTCCGGAACGTCGAGTACGCCAGCGCCAGCGCCGCGATGGCGTAGATCCCCCACGGGTGCAGGGTCCAGTGGAACAGGGTGTACTGCATGGCCACCTCGGCGGCGGCCGGGGTCTGCGGTTCGACGCCGGCGGCCGGTGGCGGTGCGGCGTAGTGCTGGATGGGCTCGGCCACGGCATAGAAGACCAGGCCGATGCCCATGCCGGTGCTGAACATCATCGACACCCAGGCGATCGTGCTGAACTCCGGCTCGTCGTCGTCCGCGCCGAGTCGGATCCGGCCGAAGCGGGACGCCGCGATCACCACCGAGAGCACCAGGAAGGCGTCCGCGGCGACCACGAAGAACCAGCCGAAGGTGTTGATCGCCCAGGCCAGCCCGGCGGCGCCGAACCCGGCCAGCGAGCCGCCCCCGAACACCCCCCAGCCGACCACCGCCAGCACCCCGGCGACGCCCAGCACCAGCACCACCGGGTCGATCCGCCCCGCCGGCCCGGCCTCCCGTGCCGACTCCCCCGCCCGCTCCGCCATGGTCACATGGTGCCGCCGGCGAACCTCCTGAAAAGCCGCATACCCCCACGGTTCACCCGCGCCGACGGGTGCACCGTGCTCGCGGAGCCATCGCGGCCCCGAGAACAACCGGGGTACGAGGTCGGCGGGGCGCGGTCGGGGGTCAGCCGACCGGGGCGACCTCTTCGGCCTCGACCTGGCGGTTCCAGTCCGCCTTGGTGGACCGCCAGCCCTCGTCGTCCATGCCCCGGCGCCAGTAGCCGGAGATGGAGAGCGCCTCGCGGGGCACCCCGCGCTCGACGCGCAGCAGGCGGCGCAACTCCTTGACGAAGGTCGCCTCGCCGTGGACGAACGCGTGCACCCGGCCGGGCGGGAACTCCAGCGCCCGGACCGCCTCGACCAGCGCCTCGCCGACCGGCCGGGTGCCCCGGTGCAGCCAGGTCAGCGCCACCGCGCCGGGGCTGAGCAGCCGCTGCTCGTCGGCCGGCCCGTCGACCTCGACGAAGACGGCGGCCGGGGCGCCGAGCGGCAGCCGCTCCAGCGCCGCGCCGATCGCCGGCAGCGCGCTCTCGTCGCCCACCAGCAGGTGCCAGTCCGCCGTCGGGTCCGGCGCGTACGCCCCACCCGGGCCGACGAAGAGCACCTCGTCGCCGGGGCGCAGCCGGGCCGCCCAGGGCCCGGCCAGCCCCTCGTCGCCGTGGTGCACCACGTCCACGGTGAGTTCGCCGGCCAGCGGGTCCCAGGCGCGCACGGTGTAGGCGCGCAGCCGGGGCCACTGGTGGCGGGGCAGGTCACGACGGATCGCGGCCAGGTCCAGCGGCCTGGGGTGGTCGACCCCGGGCGCCGGGAAGACGATCTTGATGTAGTGGTCGGTGTACTCCCCGACCGGCAGCCCGGCGAGCTCCTCCCCGCCCAGGATCAGGCGGATCAGGTGCGGGGTGGGCCGCTCGGTTCGCAGGACCCGGGCGGACGTGACCTTCTTGGGGCGCTCCGTCATGTCACTTAGGCTAACCTAAGTCATTCCGGGGCCCCGGGTCGGGAGAGCGACCCGCACGCCGGACGAGCCGGTCGTGCCAGGCCACTGCCGCCGGGTCGGTGAGCGACGCCACCTGGTCGACCACCACCCGCAGCCGGGCGGCGTCGTCCGGGGCGGCCCGCCACAGCGGCGCGAAGACCGGGTCGAGCGCGTCCGGCGCCCGGTCGCCCAGCACGCCGACCAGCTCGGCCAGGACCTCCCGCTGCCGGTCGTACCGGGCGCCGACGCCCGGACGGTTCATCACGTAGCGCCAGGCGATCCCCTTCAGCAGCGCGCACTGGGCCCGGACCCGACGCGGCACCACCAGGTCGGCGGCGTACCGGCGGTGCGGGCCCGGGCCGAAACGCTCCCGGGTGGCGGTCACCACGGCGGAGACGAACCGGCCGGTCAGCACGCTGGCGGTGGCCTTCAGCGCGACCTGCGCGCGGTGGCTGCCGTCGTACCCGGCGAGCGCGGCGA
This sequence comes from Micromonospora palomenae, assembly GCF_007829925.1. NCBI lineage: Bacteria > Bacillati > Actinomycetota > Actinomycetes > Micromonosporales > Micromonosporaceae > Micromonospora > Micromonospora palomenae. Next base: position 602,468 of record NZ_VIXA01000003.1, on the reverse strand, counting down.
GCTCCGGCTCGTCGAGCAGGTCGACCAGCACCTCGCCGAGGTCGGCCGGAGACTCGCCGGAGTAGACGGCGGCCACGTCGACGCAGAGGGCGGCCCGCTCGTCCGGGTCGTCGAGCAGGGGCCGCAGCGAGAGGTAGCCGCCGTGGATGCCGTCCTCCACGTCGTGCACCGAGTAGGCGACGTCGTCGGCCCAGTCCATCACCTGGGCCTCCAGGCAGCGCCGCGCGCCGCCGGGCGGGCCGCCGCCGTCCCCCGCGGGTACGCCCTCGCGCAGCCAGTCGAAGACCGGCCGGTCGTCGTCGTACACCCCGAACTTGCGCAGTCCCGGCTGCCGGGGCCACGGGTACTTGCCGACCGCGTCGAGCGAGGCCCGGGTGAGGTTGAGCCCGGCGGGTACGCCGTCCGGGCCGACCACCTTGGCCTCCAGCCGGGTCAGCACGCGCAGCGTCTGGGCGTTGCCCTCGAACCCGCCGCAGGGCGCGGCGAGCCGGTCGAGGGCGTCCTCGCCGTTGTGCCCGAAGGGCGGGTGGCCGAGGTCGTGCGCCAGCCCGGCGGTGTCCACCACGTCCGGGTCGCAGCCCAGCCGGGCGCCCATCTCCCGGGCGATCTGGGCCACCTCCAGCGAGTGCGTCAGCCGGGTACGCAGGAAGTCGTCGGTGCCGGCGACGTGCACCTGGGTCTTGGCGGCCAGCCGCCGGAAGGCCGCCGAGTGCAGCACCCGGGCCCGGTCCCGCTCGTACGGCGACCGGCCGTAGCCGGTGTCCTTGGGCGCCTCGTCGACCCGACGCCGCGCGTCGGACGCGTCCCACGGCCCGGCCGGGTCGGCGTCACGCACCCCTCAGCCCTGCTGTCGCAGCACGCAGAACTCGTTGCCCTCCGGGTCGGCGAGCACCGTCCAGGAGGCGTCGCCCTGGCCGACGTCGACGTGCCGGGCCCCCATGTCGACCAGCCGCTCGACCTCGGCCTCCTGGTCGGCCGGGCGCAGGTCGAGGTGGAGCCGGTTCTTGATCTCCTTGCCGTCGGCGACCGGGACGAAGACGATGCCGGGCAGCCGGTCGCGCGACTGGCGGATCTCCACCCCGTCCGGCTTCTCCGCGATCACCTGGTAGCCCAGCGCCTCGGCCCACCAGTGGGCCAGCCGGGACGGGTCCCGGGCGTCGACGGTCAAGCTCTCCCAGACGCTGGTCATGCGGCCACCCTTCGCCGGTCGTACGCAACTGATCGCGGGAGCTCAGGTTACGCCCGGGTGGCCCGCGGGGCGCGCCGGCGAACGCCGCCTGGCGGGTCCGCAACCGCCGATCAGACGACAGTTGTCGACCGATTGCCGACCGTCACGGGATCGCGGGCGCGGCGTGGCCTTCGGTAACGTGCCGGGAGCGGTACGTGACACCGACGACCGGAACGCGAGGAACGGGGGACGCTCGTGCACGTTGACACGGTGATGGACACGGAGCTGCGGAGGCTGCGCCGACGCCGCCCCGAGGTGGCCGGCACGGTGCTGGGCGGGCGCGACGGGATGCTCATCTCCAGCGACCTGCCGACCACCGACGCGACCCACCTGGCCGCCCTCGCCGCGGTGAGTTTCGGGGTGGGGCACCAGGTCGCCCACACGGTGCGCGGCGGCGGCTTCCGGGAGTCGGTGGTGCACACGGCCACCGGCTCCGTGGTCACCTATCCGGCCGGGCGGCACGCGCTGCTCACCCTGGTCACCGGCGCGGATGCCGACCTGGAGGCGCTGCACACCGAGGCGCGGGCGGTGGCCGAACGGGCCGGCTCGGCGTTCGACTCGCAGCGGGTGGCGGTGGGCGCGACGCCGGTGCCGCAGGTGCACGGCGCGCTCGCCGTGCGTACCCCGCTGCCGGCGCTGGCCAGGCGGCGGCCCGGATCGGCCTGGCGGCGCCCGCCGCTGTAGGGCCCCAGGCACCACACCCACCCACGACGACGGCGGCTCCGGGAGGACCCGGAGCCGCCGTCGGTCGTGCGGTCAGCGGCTGTCGGAACCGTCGGTCTCGACGGCCGCGCGGCCGGCCTCCAGGCGGGCCACCGGCACCCGGAACGGGGAGCAGGAGACGTAGTCCAGGCCCACCTCGTGGAAGAAGTGCACCGAGTCGGGGTCGCCGCCGTGCTCGCCGCAGACGCCGAGCTTCAGCTCCGGCCGGGCCGCCCGGCCCTCTTCCGCGGCGATCCGGACCAGCCGGCCCACCCCGTCCCGGTCGATGGACTCGAACGGCGAGATGCCGAAGATGCCCAGCTCCAGGTAGCGCCAGAAGAACGCGCCCTCGACGTCGTCACGGGAGAAGCCCCAGGCCATCTGGGTCAGGTCGTTGGTGCCGAAGGAGAAGAACTGCGCCGCCTCGGCGATCTGCCCGGCGGTCAGCGCCGCCCGGGGCACCTCGATCATGGTGCCGATCAGCACCTCGACGCCGCTGTCCCCGACCACCTCGGCGATGATCTTCTCGGCCTCGGCCCGTACCGTCTCCAGCTCCTGCACCGCGCCGACCAGCGGCACCATGATCTCCGGCTTGGCGACCGCGCCGGCGCGGGTGACCGCGACGGCGGCCTCCGCGATGGCCCGGACCTGCATCGCGAACAGGCCCGGAATGACCAGGCCGAGGCGCACGCCGCGCAGGCCCAGCATCGGGTTCTCCTCGTGCATCCGCCGGACGGCGGCGAGCAGCGCCTCCTCCTGGGCGACGTCCTCGCCGCGCTCCTGGGCGACGGCGACGTTGACCGCGAGCTGCTCCAGCGGGGGCAGGAACTCGTGCAGCGGCGGGTCGATCAGCCGCACGGTGACCGGCAGACCGTCCATCTCGCGGAAGATCTCCTTGAAGTCGTCGCGCTGCAAGGGCAGCAGCGCGGCGAGCGCCGACTCCCGCTCGTCGTCGGTGCGGGCCAGGATCAGCCGCTCGACCAGCTCCCGCCGGTCGCCGAGGAACATGTGCTCGGTGCGGCACAGGCCGATGCCCTGGGCGCCGAAGCGCCGCGCCCGGGCCGCGTCCGCCCCGGTGTCGGCGTTCGTCCGGACCGCCAGCCGCCGCTTGGCGTCGGCGTGGCTCATGATCCGGTGTACGGCCCGGACCAGCGGGTTGTCGACGTGCTCCGGGTCGAGGCTGCCCTCGAAGTACTGCACCACCTCGGACGGCATGACCGGGACCTCGCCGAGGTAGACCTTGCCGGTGGTGCCGTCGATGGAGACGATGTCGCCCTCGTTGACGGTCTGCCCCGCCACGGTGAACCGCTTGGCCGGCACGTTCACGTCGATCTCGTCGGCGCCGGAGACGCAGGTCTTGCCCATGCCCCGGGCCACCACGGCGGCGTGGCTGGTCTTGCCGCCCCGCGAGGTGAGGATGCCCTGGGCGGCGATCATGCCGTTCAGGTCGTCCGGGTTGGTCTCCCGGCGGACCAGGATCACCGACTCCCCCTCGGCGGCCAGCTCGACCGCCCGCGCGGAGGTGAAGACCACCTTGCCGGAGGCGGCGCCCGGTGAGGCGCCGATGCCCTTGGCGACCGGCTGGAACTCGTGGTCGAGCCGGAACCGGGGGAACATCAGCTGCGCCAGCTGCGCGCCGTTGACCCGGTGCAGCGCCTCGTCGAGGTCGATCACGCCCTCGTCGACGAGCTGCCCGGCGATGACGAACGCGGCGGCGGCGGTGCGCTTGCCGACCCGGGTCTGCAGCATCCAGAGCTTGCCGCGCTCGATGGTGAACTCGATGTCGCAGAGGTCCTTGTAGTGCCCCTCCAGCCGGGCCATGAACGCGAGCAGCTCGTCGTAGGACTTCTTGTCGAGCTGCTCCAGCTCCTGCAGCGGCACGGTGTTGCGGATGCCGGCGACGACGTCCTCGCCCTGGGCGTTGGTCAGGTAGTCGCCGTAGATGCCCTGGGCGCCGCTGCCCGGGTCGCGGGTGAAGGCGACGCCGGTGCCGGAGTCGGGGCCGAGGTTGCCGAAGACCATGGAGACGACGTTGACCGCGGTGCCGAGGTCGGCCGGGATGCGCTCCTGGCGGCGGTAGACCACGGCCCGCTCGGCGTTCCACGACTCGAAGACCGCACGGATGGCCAGGTCGAGCTGCTCGCGCGGCTCCTGCGGGAACTCCCGGCCGGTGTGCTTGACGAAGATCTTCTTGTACGCGTCGACCAGCCCGCGCAGGTCGTCCGCGTCGAGGTCGAGGTCGTTGGTGGTGCCCTTGGCGCGCTTGGCCTCGTCCAGGGCGTGCTCGAACTCCTCGCCCGGCACCTCGCAGACGGTCTTGCCGAACATCTGGATCAGCCGGCGGTACGAGTCCCAGGCGAACCGGTCGTTGCCGCCGGCCTGGGCGGAGAGCCCGACCACGCTGCGGTCGTTGAGTCCGACGTTGAGGACGGTCTCCATCATGCCGGGCATGGAGAACTTCGCGCCGGAGCGTACGGACACCAGCAGCGGGTCGTCCGGGTCGCCGAGGCGGCGGCCCATCTCGCGTTCCAGGGCCTCCAGGTGGGTGGCGATCTGACCGGCCAGCCCGGCGGGTTCCTCGCCGGTGGCCAGGTACGCCTTGCACGCCTCGGTGGTGATGATGAACCCGGGCGGGACCGGCAGCCCGAGATTGGTCATCTCGGCGAGGTTGGCCCCTTTGCCACCGAGCAGGTCCTTGAGGTCCTTGTTGCCCTCGGCGAAGTCGTAGACGTACTTGTGATCGACCGTCTCTTGCGCTGCCACCAGAGCCCTCCCACGCGCGCCGGAATTGACACTTAACGAAGGTTCAGCTGCCTCATACCCCGGGGCAGGCCACCGGTAATCCCGTGCCGGCACCGATCGGTGGGCGAAGGTTAAGCGAACATCGGGTGGCCTGGGACCGTTCGGTGACAATAGGCACAGCTATCACGACTATCCGCGTTCGTGGGGGTTTCTGGGAACGCTTCCACGCGCAGGATCACGCAATTGCGAGTCTCCTCGTACTCTTGACGGCACCGGTTCTGCTGAACCTGACCTTTGCCATATCCGCCGCAAATACACCCCGGAGCCGCCGCCGTGCCGCCCACCCCCGCCACCAGCCCGGAAACCAGCGCCGGGGCCGACCGGGAACCGCCGGGTCAGGTCGACCTGTCCGCCCACCGGCCGGCCGCCGCCGAACTGGCCCGGGCCGCCGAGCTGACCGCCGGGGAACTGCTGGCCCCGCCCGCACCGGTCCGACTGGGCGACGTGGTGCCGGCCCCGGAGCAGGTCCGGCCCGACCCGACGGCCGACTTCACCCTCCCCGCCGACGCGGCCGTCCGGGTGGGCCCGGACCCGGACGCCCGGGAGGTGGCCGAACAGCTCGCCGAGCTGCTGCGACCGGCCACCGGGTACCCGCTGCCGATCGTGGTCGAGGCCACCACCACCGGCGGCCCGCTGGTGCTCACCCTGGCCGCCGCGACGCCGCCCGCCGGCGTACCCCGCCCCCGGACCGCGGCCGAGGACACGGCGGGCGCGGGCGCGGCGGGCGCCGTCGCCGGCGCCGCTGAGCCGGCCGGCACGGACGGCGCGGCGAGCGTGGGCGGCGTCGCGGAGCCGGTGTCGCCGGGCGGCGTCGATCCGACGCCGTCGGCCGCCGGACCGACCACCGTCGGCGCGGATGAGCTGGGCGCCGAGGGCTACCGCCTGGACGTCACCCCCACCGGGGTGCGGATCAGCGCCGACACGGCAACGGGCCTGTTCCACGGGGTGCAGACGCTGCGGCAACTCCTGCCGGCGGCGGTCGAGAGCCCGTCCCCGGTGGCCGCCCGCTGGGTGGTGCCCGGCGGCGTGCTCGTCGACCGGCCGCGCTTTCCGTACCGGGGCGCGATGCTCGACGTCTCCCGGCACTTCTTCGGCGTCGCCGACGTGCTGCGGGTGATCGACCACCTGGCCCGGTACAAGCTCAACCACCTGCACCTGCACCTCACCGACGACCAGGGCTGGCGGATCGCCGTCGACTCATGGCCGGCGCTGACCACCGTCGGCGGGGCCACCGAGGTCGGCGGCGGCCCGGGCGGTTTCTACACCGGCGCGGACTACCGGCGGATCGTCCGGTACGCCGCCCGCCGGCACGTCACCGTCGTCCCCGAGATCGACCTGCCCGGCCACACCAACGCGGCGCTGACCGCGTACCCGGAGCTGGCGCCGGACCGGGTCGCGCCGCCGCCGTACACCGGCACCGAGGTCGGCTTCAGCTACGTCGACCCGGCCAGCGAGCGGACGTACGACTTCGTCGCCGACGTGCTCGGCGAGGTGGCCGCCCTCACCCCCGGCCCGTGGCTGCACATCGGCGGCGACGAGGCGTTCAAGGTCAAGGGTGCGGCGTACACCGGCTTCGTGGAGCGCACCCAGCGGATCGTCGCCGGCACCGGCAAGACGGTCATCGGGTGGCACCAGATCGCCCCGGCCGGGCACGCCGAGGAGCGGGTGCTCCAGTGGTGGGGCACCGACGGCACGGACCCGGTGGTCGCCGAGGCGGTACGCCGGGGCGCCCGGCTGATCCTCTCCCCCGGCAACCACGCCTACCTGGACATGAAGTACGCCCCGGACACCCCGATCGGACACGACTGGGCCGGGCTGATCGACGTGCGGCGCGCGTACGACTGGGATCCGGGCACTCACGTGGCCGGCGTACCGGCCGACGCGGTGCTCGGCGTGGAGGCACCGCTCTGGACCGAGTCGGTGACCACGCTGGCGGAGATCGAGTTCATGTTCCTCCCCCGGCTGCCCGCCATCGCCGAGTTGGGCTGGTCGCCCCGCTCGGCGCACGACTGGGCCGGGTTCCGCGAGCGCCTCGCCGGCCACGGCCCGCGCTGGGCCACCGCCGGCATCGCCTTCCACCGCGCCCCGGAGATCCCCTGGCCGGCCGAGCGGGACGCGGCCGACACCCCGACCACCGCAACCCCCACCCCACCCGCCACGCCGACCCCCACCGGCTGAGCGCCCCCTCGCACCAAGGCCCGCATTCGCTCGGTTGATCAAGAAGTTTGCGCCCGTCGGGCGGCGCGTCTCTGACGCAAACTTCTTGATCACCGAGGCGGGGAGGGGGCCGGCTGCCGGTTCGGGCTGAATGTCCGGTTTCGAGTGGGCGGTATCGGCCGGGAGCAGGTCGTCTGGCCTGCGGTGTCGGGTGGGCGGGGGCCATCTCGGTGGCGGAATGGCCGGTGGGGTGGGGTCGTTGTACATGGCGTACCTCCGGCGCTCCCCCGGCCGGACGAATCCCCGGGACCGGCCCCATGGAATGCGCGGCCGCCCGGGCCGGTTACATCCCCCGGACACCCGAGCAGGTCCCGCCGATCGCCGGGTCGATCCCCTTCTGACTTTTCCCGCGGCACCGCGCCCCCTGTTGCGTGTGCCGCGCACCCCCGAACAGAGAGGCAGCCGATCATGCGTACCGATCTGATCCGCAAGACCGCCCTGACCGCTGCCGGCCTCGCCTTCACCGGCGCCGTCGCCGGCCCGCTCGCCACCGCCAACACCGACTCGGCCGCCACCGACAAGGGCGCCGCGTCGGCGAAGAACGACCGCAAGTCGCACGGCGAGCGTGAGCTGACCATGCGCTACGAGGCCCAGCCGAACTTCTACTACTGCGGCCCCTCGGCCACCCGCAACGCCCTGTCGGTGCAGGGCAAGGACATCGACGTGGACGCCGTGGCCAAGGAGATGGGCACCACCGAGGCCGGCACCAACAGCATCAACGACATCACCCCGGTGCTGAACAAGGAGACCGGCAAGAAGGTCTACCGCTCGGTGGAGATCCGCGACAACAGTGCCGACCGCAAGGAGACCGAGAAGCTGCGCGCGGACGTCGTCCGCACCATCGACGACGGTCGGGCCGTGGTCGCCAACATCGCCGGCACTGCCACCGACACCGACGGCATCACCCACTCCTTCGAGGGTGGCCACTACATCAGCGTCATCGGCTACCGCGACGGCGGGAACGTCGTCACGATCGCCGACTCGGCGAACGCCGACCAGATGTCCTACCGGATGAGCGTGGACAACCTGGCCGACTGGATCGCCACCCGCGGCTACGCCGCCGCCGCCTGATCCACGGCAACACCGACAAGGGCCGGCCCCCACCCGGGGGCCGGCCCTTCGTCGTGTGCGCGTGCGGCGCGGACCAGCGGCGGTCAGCCGCCGGAGTCGGCCAGCTCGGCGCCCTCGGGCACGGTGTCGTCGTCGCGGCTGGCCAGCCAGCCGTCGGGCAGGAAGACCTTGCCCGGGGAGTTGGTACGACCGCGCGGCTGACCGAGGGTGGCCACCGGGAAGGGTTCGGTCGGGTCCAGCTTGCCGAGCAGGTCGTCGAGCTGCGCCAGGCTCTCGATCATTGCCAGGTCGCGGCGCAGCTCGCTGCCGACCGGGAAGCCCTTGAGGTACCAGGCGACGTGCTTGCGGAAGTCGGTGCAGCCGTCCCGCTCGCCCCGGGCCGGGGTACGGCTGCCGGCGGTGAACTGGTCGACCAGCAGCTCGGCGTGGCGGCGCATGGTCTGTGCGACCTCGCCCAGGGAGGGCAGCCGCCGCTCGGGGCGGCCGTCGAACGCGGCCTCCAGGTCGGCGAAGAGCCACGGCCGGCCCAGGCAGCCTCGGCCGATCACCACCCCGTCCACGCCGGTGTGCGCCACCATCCGCAGCGCGTCGTCGGCCTCCCAGATGTCGCCGTTGCCGAGCACCGGCACGTCGAGGGCCTGCTTCAAGGTGGCGATCGCGTCCCAGTCGGCGGTGCCCGAGTAGCGCTGCGCGGCCGTACGCCCGTGCAGGGCGACCGCCGCCACCCCGGCGTCCTGCGCGGCCAGCCCGGCTTCCACGTACGTCAGGTGGTCGTCGTCGATGCCCTTGCGCATCTTCACGGTGACCGGCACCCCGGCCGGTGCGGCGGCGTCCACCGCGGCCCTGACCAGGCGGGCGAAGAGCCGCCGCCGCCACGGCAGCGCGGAGCCGCCGCCCTTGCGGGTCACCTTGGGCACCGGGCAGCCGAAGTTCAGGTCGATGTGGTCGGCGAGGTTCTTCTCCACCACGATCCGCACCGCGGCGGCGGTGATCTCCGGATCGGTGCCGTAGAGCTGGAGGCTGCGCGGCCGCTCGTCGGCGCCGAAGGCGATCATGCGCAGCGTCTTCGGGTTCCGCTCGACCAGGGCGACAGTGGTGATCATCTCGCAGACGTAGATGCCGCCGCCCTGCTCCCGGCAGAGCTGCCGGAAGCCGACATTGGTGATGCCGGCCATCGGGGCGAGCACCACCGGCGGCCACACCTGGTGCGGGCCGAGGGTGAGCGGGCGGAGCGCGACGGACGGGGCGGGACTGGTCACGTACCCAAGAATCCCATGCCCCGCGCGGCGGCCCGCCCTCCGGTGGCCGGTCGCCGCCGCGATGGTGAGCGAACTCGCACCGCGACGGCGACCGGCGGACGGTCAGTACGTGCCGGGGCTGGACAGGATCAGGCCCGAGACGTCCACGATCACGGACGTGGCCGCGTTGACGTGGATCGCGAACGCCAGCCCGTTGCCGTTGTAGCTGCCGAGCTGCACCTCGACCAGGTTGGAGAGGATCTGGTTCGGCCCCCACCAGTTGAGCGACGAGGTCTGCGGCTTGGCGATCGACGAGCTGTACGCGGTCAGCACCCCGGCGGAGACGGTGCCCGCCACGGTGATGTTGACGTACGCGGCGGTCGCCTTCTCCGCCAGCGCCGGTGGGACGTTCTTCACCGTCAGGTGGATGATCTTGCCGGCGTTGAGCTTGCCGGAGGTCACGCCGGCGCTTCCGGCCAGGATGTTCGCGCTGTAGGTGGAGAGCGTGCGGGTGTCCAGGATCCGCTGCGGCGCGACGGCCATCGTCCGGTTCGCCCACCGCGAGGTGTTGACGTACGCCTTCGCGCCACCCTTGCCACCGATGATCAGGGCGTCCCGGCTCGTCACGGCCAACGAACCGGTGGCGATCTCCTGGGGCAGATTCTCGTCGGTCGCCTGGCTGAGCCATAGCGCCGACCACCCAGGGGCGCCCCGAAGGGAGAGGGTCGGCCCGCTCGCGGACCCGCCGACCAGCAGAGTCTCCGAGCCGGAGCCGTGGTTGACAGCGCCGAGGATCACCGGGTCACCGACGTCGGCGCTGGCCGGAGAGCCGACGACCGTTGCCGCCCCGACACCGGTGCCCACCGCGACGCCGGCCTTGATGACCCGACGGCGGGTGGGTGACGAGGTCTCCTCGGTCATGCTGCTGGTCTCCTCGGTTCCGTGGTCACGCACCGGACCGCACCTCCCGATCGCCGCGCTCCGCGTTGGCCTTGATCACGTCGGCGCGCACGCCGCTGGTCCCCGAGTCGGCCGTCAGGCCCTTCGGGTTGTTGACGACGGCCGACTCCGGGTGGAACACCAGCAGGCCGGTGACGTCGAGGATCACCGCGGTGGCGCTCTTCTGCACCCAGATCGCCACGGTGTCGGGGTAGTAGTCGCCGTTGGCGGTCGACCAGGCGCCGAGCTGGGTGATCACGCCGTTGGAGAGCAGCTGGCCGGCGCCCCACCAGTTGATGGTGGACGCGCCCGGGGCGTTGCCCCGGCCGTAGACGGTGGCGAAGCCGCCCTTCTCGGTCTTGGCCACGGTGACGTTGCCGATCAGGCCGTCGCCGTAGTTGACGATGCCGTCGAGGTGGACCAGCAGCCAGGCGCCCGCGACCGCACGGCCCTGCGAGTCGATCTGGCTGTGGCCCTCCAGCAGCCGGGCCCGGCCGGCGGCGGAGCGGGTGTCCAGCACCCGGGTCGGCGGGATCGGCACCAGCATGGTCGCGTTCGCCGTGGTGAGGACCTCGTTGCGCACCGGCGCGCCGGTGGACGTCGTGGTGACGTGCGCCAGTCCCGCCGTGGTGGGATAGATATCTCCCCACTTCGGGTTGGTGACGTCCTGTCGCTTGAGGTGCAGCGACGCGCCGGTGTCGTTCTGCAGCACCAGCGTCGCGCCCGGGCCGGTGCCGTGCAGGACCGTCTCCCAGGAAGCCTGGTTCGCCTGCCCGATGGCGAGCGGATCACCGTTGGCGGCGGCCGCCGGGGTGGCGTTCGCCGCGGTGGCGGCGGTGGCGGCGACCGCCGCGCCGCCGGTCACGGCGGCCCGCCGCAGCAGGGTACGCCGCGAGGCGGAGCGGTCGGGTTCGGACGAAGTCATCTCATTCCCCCGTTGGATGGGTTGGCGGTCTGCGACGGACGGCTGCCGAGGTGGGCCGGGAACGGCCGGGCCACCTACGCCCCACCGCCGAGCAGCACCTGGCTCGGGTGGCCGACCAGCAGGCTGGTCATGTCGACGATCGCGTGGGTCGGCGACGAGGTGGCCTGGAGGGTCAGCACGCTGCGGTACGCCCCGACGGCCCCCAGCTCGGTGAAGAGGAAGTTCGACAGGATGGTGCCGGCGGTCGCCCAGTTGACCGTGGACGCGGTGGGCTTGGTGCCGCTGCCCCAGACGGTGAGCACGCCGGCGCCGGTCATCCCGACCACGGTGACGTTGCCCTTGATGGCGTAGCCGTCGCGCACGTACGCGTCGAGGGCGAGCACGATCGGCACGCCCGGCTGGAGCCGGCCGAGGGAGTCCAGCGACCCGGAGACGATGTTGCGCCGCAGGGTGGCGTCGCGGGTGTCGAGGATCCGGGTCGGCGGCACGGCGACCGAGGTGGTGGCCCACTCGCTGGTCCACGCCCAACCGTTGGTGGGGTTGGCGTCGGTGCCCGCCCGGACGAAGAGGTCGCCCTGGTCGTCGACGGCCAGGGTGCCGGCCTCGGAGTCGAGCACGTTCGGGTAGAGACCCGAGCTCGGCACCAGCCGCAGCGGCACCCCACCAACCGACTGCGCGCTGAGCGCCGAGCCGACGGAGGACGTCACCGTCGTGGTGGCCGGGCCGGCGTCGTTCGTCGTACCCATGATCATGTTTTCCCCCGGGGCCGCCTGGGCCGCGCCGGGCATGCCGACCGCGGCGGCGACACCGGCACCGGCCGTGGTGGCGGCGACCGTGGCGGCGCGGCGCAGCAGGCGCCGCCGCTTCGGGTCGTGGTCGTTGTCCTGTTGCGACGCGCGCGTCATGCAGACACCCCCGTGATGAGATTCAACGCCGGGAATGCTCGCACGAGATCATGCCCGGCTCAACCACCGGGTGGGCGCAACCGCCGGCCGATGGGCCACTGACGACGACGGCCCCGCCCCCTGGTGGGGGCGGGGCCGTCGGGTGCCGGGTCAGCAGCCGGGCAGGCGCTCGATCAGGTAGCGCTCGACCTGGTCCAGGGCGATCCGCTCCTGGGCCATGGTGTCCCGGTTCCGCACGGTCACCGCGTCGTCGTCGAGGGTGTCGAAGTCGACGGTCACGCAGAACGGGGTGCCGATCTCGTCCTGCCGGCGGTAGCGGCGGCCGATGGCCTGCGAGTCGTCGAACTCCACCACCCAGCGCTTGCGCAGCTGCGCGGCGAGGCCCTTGGCCTTCGGGGAGAGCGCCTCGTTGCGGGACAGCGGCAGCACCGCCACCTTGACCGGGGCCAGCCGCGGGTCGAAGCGCATCACGGTGCGCTTGTCCACGCCGCCCTTGGTGTTCGGGGCCTCGTCCTCGTCGTACGCCTCGAGCAGGAACGCCAGCACCGCGCGGGTGAGACCGGCGGCCGGCTCGATGACGTACGGCATCCACCGCTCCTGCTTCGTCTGGTCGAAGTAGGACAGGTCGACGCCGGAGTGCTTGCTGTGCGTGGAGAGGTCGAAGTCGGTCCGGTTGGCGATGCCCTCCAGCTCGGCGAACTCGCTGCCGCCGAACTGGAACCGGTACTCGATGTCGACGGTGCGCTTCGAGTAGTGGGAGAGCTTCTCCTTGGGGTGCTCGTAGAAGCGCAGGTTCTCCGCCGACAGGCCCAGGTCGAGGTACCAGTTCCAGCGCTCCTGGAGCCAGTACTCGTGCCACTGCTCGTCGGTGCCCGGCTCGACGAAGAACTCCATCTCCATCTGCTCGAACTCGCGGGTCCGGAAGATGAAGTTGCCCGGGGTGATCTCGTTGCGGAACGACTTGCCGGTCTGCGCGATGCCGAACGGCGGCTTCTTGCGGGCGACCGTCTCCACGTTCTTGTAGTTGACGAAGATGCCCTGGGCGGTCTCCGGGCGCAGGTAGTGCAGGCCCTCGTCGCTCTCCACCGGGCCGAGGTAGGTCTTCATCAGGCCGTTGAACATCTTCGGCTCGGTGAAGGTGCCCTTGTTGCCGCAGTTCGGGCAGTTCAGCTCGGACAGCGAGGTCAGCGGCTTGCCGTGCTTCTCGGCGTACGCCTCCTCCAGGTGGTCGGCGCGGAACCGCTTGTGGCAGGACTGGCACTCGGTGAGCGGGTCGACGAACTCGGCGATGTGGCCGGAGGCCTCCCACACCTTGCGGGCCAGGATGACCGCGGAGTCCAGGCCGACGACGTCGTCGCGCTGCTGGACCATGGTCTTCCACCACTGCCGGCGGACGTTCTCCTTGAGCTCCACGCCGAGCGGACCGTAGTCCCACGCCGACCGGGTGCCCCCGTAGATCTCGCTGGAGGGGAAGACGAAGCCTCGGCGCTTGGCGAGGCTGACGACGGCGTCGATACGGTCGGCTGGCATGTTTCCTCCTACGCCGGCTGGCGGTCGGCGGGGACGTGATGTGGACGGAACGAACAGTTCGGGACAACGGTACGACCAGCGGCGTCCCGAGCCCAGCAGAATACCGGGGACGCCTCAGTTGACCCCGCAGACCTCCATGCCGCCGGTCTGCTGGTCCGGCACGAGGGTGACCTGCTGGGTCTCCTGGAAGCCACCGCTGAAGGTGACGTCCACCGGCACGGTCAGCGCGTTGGGGTCGACCTCGCCCACCCGGTAGGCGGCGACCGCCGGCTCGTCGGCCACCCGCTGGGCGAACTCCGCCCGGGACTCGCGCCGCTGCTCCTCGTCGCAGAGCTTGTCGTACGCCGCGCCGTACTCCTTGCGCACCAGCGCGCGGTAGTAGGCGTCGGTGACCGCGTGCCCCTGCTCCTCGATCGCCTGGGCGTTGCTGATGGTCAGGCCGACCACGGCCGCCCCGCCCCCGCCGCAGCAGATCAGCAGGGCTAGCGCCCCGACGCCGAGGCCCAGCCAGAGCCGCTTGCGGCCGCCCTCGGTGGGCGGCGCGGCGAACGGCGGGGCCACTCCCGGGCCGGGCGGCGGGGCCGGCACCCCCGGGTCGGCCGGCGGGGCGCCGTCCCGGCCGGGCGTCGCGGGGTACGGCGGTGGGGCTGCCGGGCCGGGTGCGGTCATGAGTGCAGGGTAGTGCCCAGTCTCTCAACGGTGCGGACTCGCGGCCCGATCACTGGTGGCCACCACGACCCCGCCGTCCGGGGCGGCGCTGGCCAGCGTCTCGTACGCGGACGGCTCGTCGAGCGACTCGGCGAGCAGCGGCACCGCGGCGATCTTGACGTCGAACCCGCCCAGCGCCCGCCGGTACGCCCCGACGGACTCCCACTCGGTGACCAGGCACCAGTGGGCCGGGTCGTCGAGCGCCCGCAGCAGTTCGCCGCGCAGGTAGCCGGGGCGGGCGGCGAGCGCGGCGAGGGCGGCGTGCGCCCGACCGACGAAGTCGTCGGCGACATCGACCTCGACCACGAACCGGTTGGTGACCAGCACCGGCGTCCTCCTCGTAGAGTCTGTGAGATGCAGCGTACGCAGAGCCCCCTGCTGGTCCGGCTCTCCCGGGCCAACCCGACGTCGGTGTTCCTCGCCACCCTGGCGGTGGTGCTGGTGGCGTTCTTCGCACCCGGCCCGGTGGGCGGCGTGCTGCTGCTCGCGCTCGCCGCCGGGCTGAGCTGGCTGCTGGCGACCACCTGGCCGGTGCAGGCGCCGCAGACCCGGATGATCCGGCTGGTGATGCTGACCCTGCTGGTCGCGGTCGCGCTGGCCAAGCTGCTCTGACATGCACTCATGCGTTTTTGACAATCATTTCCGTTGTCACGGACAGTTCATGACATGAACATCCGCTCCGCTCCGCGCGCCCTGGCCGCCGCCACCGCCCTGCTCGCTCTCGGCGGCGTCGCCGCCTGCTCGACCGGCGGGGCGGGCGCCGACCCGCAGCGGGTCGACGTGGTGGCCGCCTTCTACCCGTTGCAGTTCCTCGCCGAGCGGATCGGCGGCGACGCGGTCACGGTCGCCAACCTGGCCAAGCCGGGCGCCGAACCGCACGACCTGGAGCTCAACCCACGCCAGGTCGGGCAGGTCAACGAGGCGGAGCTGATCGTCTACCTCAAGGGCTTCCAGCCGAACGTGGACGAGGCGGTGGACCAGAACGCCGCCGACCGCGCCTTCGACGTGGCGACCGTGCAGCCGCTGCTGACCGCCGCGGCCGGCGGCCACGAGCACGAGGGTGAGGCCGGTCACGCCGAGGAGAAGGCCGGCGCGCTGGACCCCCACCTCTGGCTGGACCCGACCCGGCTGGCCGCCGTCGGCGACCAGCTCGCCGAGCGGCTCGGCCGAGCCGACCCCGACCGGGCCGCCGACTACACCGCCCGGGCCCGGGCGCTCCGCGTCGAGCTGGAGAAGCTCGACGCCGAGTTCGCCGCCGGGCTGAAGACCTGCCAGCGCCGGGAGATCGTGGTCAGCCACACCGCCTTCGGCTACCTGGCCGAGCGCTACCAGCTGGAACAGGTCGGCATCACCGGCCTCACCCCCGACACCGAGCCCTCCCCGCAGCGCCTCGCCGAGGTCGCCGCCGAGGCCCGCGAGCACCGGGCCACCACGATCTTCTTCGAGACCCTGGTCAGCCCGAAGGTCGCCGAGACCATCGCGGCGGAGGTCGGCGCGAAGACCGCAGTGCTGGACCCGATCGAAGGGCTGTCGACCGACTCCGGCGGGGACTACCTTTCGGTGATGCGCACCAACCTGCAGACCCTGCGGACGGCGTTGAGCTGCTCGTGACCGCACCCGTCATCACCGTCACGCACGGGGCGGTCGGCTACGACGGCCGACCCGTGCTGCGTGACGTGTCGCTCACGGTCACCGCCGGCGAGGTGGTCGCCGTCCTGGGGGCCAACGGCTCCGGCAAGTCCACCCTGATCCGCGCCGTGCTCGGGCTGGTCCCCCTGGCCAGCGGCTCCGTCGAGCTCTTCGGCACCCCGCTGCGCCGGTTTCGGCAGTGGCGGCGCATCGGGTACGTCCCGCAGCGGCTCGGCGCCGGCGGCGGCGTACCGGCGACGGTGCGCGAGGTGGTCGCCTCCGGCCGGCTGGCCCGCCGGGGCGTGCTCCGCCCGCCGGGGCGGGCCGACCGGGAGGCGGTCGACGCGGCGCTGCGCGCCGTCGGGCTCGCCGACCGGGCCGCCGACCCGGTCGCCACCCTCTCCGGCGGCCAGCAGCAGCGCACCCTGATCGCCCGGGCCCTCGCCGGCCGGCCGGAGCTGCTGGTGCTCGACGAGCCGACCGCCGGGGTCGACGCGGCCAGCCAGGAGGCGTTCGCCACCGCGCTGCGCGACTTCGTCGCCGACGGCGGCACCGTGCTGCTCGTCGCCCACGAACTGGGCCCGCTGCGACCGCTGATCAGCCGGGCGGTGGTGGTGCACCAGGGTGGGATCTGCCACGACGGCGCGGTGCCCGAGCCCGCCGGCCACCACGCGGAGCCCGATCACGACCACGTGCACCCGCACGGTCCCGACGAGCCCGCCGGGCTGTGGAGCAGCTGACCATGGAACTCTTCCAGTACCCCTACATGCAGCGCGCGCTGATCGGCGCCCTGGTCATCGGCCTGGCCGCCCCGGCGCTCGGCATCTACCTGGTGCAGCGGCGGCTGACCCTGATCGGCGACGGCATCGGCCACGTGGCGCTGACCGGCGTCGGCGCCGGGCTGCTGCTCAACCGCTCCCCGGTGCTGGTGGCGGTGGTCGTGGCGACCCTCGGCGCGATCACCATCGAGCTGGTCCGGGCGCGCGGACGCACCTCCGGCGACCTCGCGCTGGCACTGCTCTTCTACGGCGGCATCGCCGGCGGGGTGATGCTGGTCGGGCTCTCCGACGCCACCAGCGCGAACCTCAACGCGTACCTGTTCGGCTCGCTGACCACCATCTCGCCGCAGGACCTGATCACCATCGCGGTGCTCGGCGCGGCCATCCTGGTCACCATGCTGGCGCTGCGCCCGGCGCTCTTCGCGGTCTGCCACGACGAGGAGTACGCCCGCGTCGCCGGGCTGCCGGTCCGGACGTTGAACCTGCTGCTGGCGGTGGCCACCGCGGTCACCGTCACCATCGCCATGCGGGCGGTCGGGGTGCTGCTGATCAGCGCCCTGATGGTGGTGCCGGTGGCCACCGCGCAGCAGGTCACCCGGGGCTTCCGCAGCACCATGACGGCGGCCATGGCGCTCGGCCTCTTCGCGGCCGGGGCCGGGGTCTGGGTGGCGGCCACCGCCGACACCGCCCCGGGCGCCTCGGTGGTGCTCCTGGCGATCGCCTCGTTCCTGGTGGTCGCGCTCACCGCCGCCGGCTGGCGGACGCTGCGCCGGCGGTCCACCCCGGCGGGTACGCCGGCGCCCGAGCCGCACGAGGTCGTGCTCCGGTGACGCCGCCCCGGCAGCTGTCGGTGGTATTGGTTACCGTTGCAGGGTGACCGGCACGAACGGCTACGAGGCCTACGAGGGCGCGGGTGACCTGCTCCGCGCCCTGTCCGCCCCGATCCGGCTGGCGATCGTGAGCGAGCTGGCGCAGGGTGAACGGTGTGTGCACGAGCTGGTGGAGAAGCTCGGCGCCCCCCAGCCGCTGGTCTCCCAGCACCTGCGCGTGCTGCGCGGGGCGGGGGTGGTCCGCGGCTCGCGGCGCGGCCGCGAGATCGCGTACGCGCTGGTCGACGAGCACGTGGCGCACATCGTGGCGGACGCGGTGAGCCACGCCGGGGAGGGATCATGAGCGAGGGGGCGCTGCGGAACACGCGGCAGCGCACGGCGGTGAGCTCCCTGCTCGCCGAGGTGGAGGGCTTCCACAGCGCGCAGGAGCTGCACGCGATGCTCCGGGACCGGGGCGAGCGGGTCGGGCTGACCACCGTCTACCGCACCTTGCAGGGCCTCGCCGACGCCGGCGAGATCGACGTGATGCGCCCGCCCGGCGGGGAGCACCTCTACCGCCGGTGCAGCGAGGGGCACCACCACCACCTGGTCTGCCGGGCCTGCGGCCGCACCGTCGAGGTGGCCGGGCCGGCGGTGGAGACCTGGGCCGAGCGGGTCGCCGCCCAACACGGGTTCGCCGACGTCAGCCACACCCTGGAGATCTTCGGCACCTGCCCGAAGTGCGCCGCCTGACGGCGATTCAGGGGGTGCCCGCCGCGCCGCGTCGTGGCACGCTGTCCGGCGTGAAGATCTACGCAGATCGCTTCCCTGTCGCCCTCCGTCAGCTCCTCACCGACCTGCTCGTCGTCGTCTGGGTGTACGCGGCGATCCGCTTCGCCCTGTGGGTGCACGACCTGGTGCAGAAACTCGCCGTACCCGGACAGAAGCTGGAGGGGGCCGGCGGTGGTCTCGCCGACAACCTGGCCGAGGCCGGCGGCAAGGTCGGCCGGGTGCCGCTGGTCGGCGACGAGCTGACCGCCCCGTTCGAGCGGGCGGCCGAGGCGGCCCGTGCGGTCGCCGACGCCGGCCGGGACCAGCAGGAGCTGGTCGGCCAGCTCGCCCTGGCCCTCGCCATCGCCGTGCTGGTCTTCCCGCTCGCCCTGGTGCTCTTCGGCTGGCTGCCGCTGCGGGTGCGCTGGATGCGCCGGGCCGCCTCGGCGAAGGCGCTCGCCACCGCCCCGGCCGGGCGGGACCTGCTGGCGCTGCGCGCCCTCGTCGGGCAGCCGCTGCGCAAGCTGACCAGGATCGATCCGGACGTGGCGGAGGCGTGGCGGCGGGGCGACGACGCCACCGTCGACGCGCTCGCCGCACTGGAGCTGCGCCGACTCGGCCTGCGGGGCGGGCGCTAGGGTGTGGCGGTGCTGTACTTCCTGATCGTCGTCGCCGTGCTGCTGCTCGGGTACGCCGCCGTCCTGGTGAGCTTCGTCCGCAAGGGTCGCAAGATCCCGCCGCAGGCGTACCTGGTGCTCGCTGTGCTCAACGGGCTGATCCTCGCGGCGGTGCTGGCCTGGGCCGTCGCCCGCTGACTTCAGCGACGGCCCAATCCCTGCTCAGCCGCCCTGGCGGGGGATCCGGCGGCGGACGTCCGGCGTGGTGGACGGGCCGGGTGACCAGCGCGCCACCCAGGGGGTATCGGCCGGCGGGGTGAGCACGCCGGACTCCAGGGCGGCGTACCGGCCGGCGAGGATCCGCTTCGCCGCCGCGACGTCCACGGAGTCGGTGTTCTCCCACAGCGCGGTGAACAACTGGTCCACCCGGACCCGGGCCTGCCGGCAGAACAGGTCGGCCAGCTCGACGTTCTCCGGGCGGGTGTCCCGCTCCGCGTACGCCCGCACGCAGACCGCGGACATCGCGAACAGCTCCGCGCCGATGTCCACCACCCGGCCGAGGAACGCCTGCTTGCGTTCCATCTTTCCCTGCCAGCGAGACATCGCGTAGAAGGTCGAGCGGGCCAGCTTGCGGGAGTGCCGCTCCACCTGCCGCAGGTGACCGGCGAGCGGGCCGAACTCGCCGTACGCGTGGGGGCGCTGTCCCCGACCGACGGCGAGGGTGGGCAGCCACCGGGCGTAGAAGGCCCCGGCCCGCGCTCCCGCCCGGGCCTTGCGGCCGAGGCCGGCGTCCGGGTCGATGATGTCGCCGGCGACCGAGAGGTGCGCGTCGACCGCCTCCCGGGCGATGAGCAGGTGCATGATCTCGGTGGAGCCCTCGAAGATCCGGTTGATCCGCAGGTCCCGCAGCATCTGCTCCACCGCGGCCGGGCGTTCGCCCCGGGCGGCGAGCGAGTCGGCCGTCTCGTACCCGCGCCCGCCCCGGATCTGGATCAGCTCGTCGGCGATCTTCCAGGCCATCTCGCTGGCGTAGAGCTTGACCAGGGCCGCCTCGATCCGGATGTCGTTGCGGTCGTCGTCGGCGAGCAGGCAGCAGAGGTCGAGCATGGTCTCCATGCCGTACGTGGTGGCGGCGGTGAAGGCGAGCTTCTGGGCGACCGCCTCGTGCTCGCCGACCGGCCGGCCCCACTGCACCCGGTCGGCGGCCCACTCCCGGGCCACGTTCAGCGACCACTTGCCCGCGCCGACGCACATCGCCGGCAGCGACAGCCGACCGGTGTTCAGCGTGGTCAGGGCGATCTTCAACCCCTTGCCCTCGCCGCCGATGACGTTCTCCCGGGGCACGAAGACGTCGTGGAACCGGGTGAGGCTGTTCTCCAGGCCGCGCAGGCCGACGAAGGCGTTGCGCCGCTCGACGGTGATGCCCTCGCTGTCGCCGTCGACCACGAACGCGGTGATGCCGCCGCGCCGCCCCTCGCCGGCCGGCACCCGGGCCATCACCACCAGCAGGGTGGCCACCGTGCCGTTGGTGGCCCAGAGCTTCACCCCGTTGAGCCGGTAGCCCGTGCCGTCGGCGGTCGGCTCGGCGATGGTGGCCAGGCGGGCCGGGTCGGAGCCGACGTCCGGCTCGGTGAGCAGGAACGCGGAGACCTCTCCGGCGGCCAGCCGGGGCAGGAAGAGCTGTTTCTGCTCGTCGGTGCCGAACATCTTCAGCGGCTGCGGCACGCCGATCGACTGGTGGGCGGAGAGCAGCGCGCCGATCGCCGGGCTGACCGAGCCGGCCAGCATCAGCGCCCGGCAGTAGTGCAGGTTGCTCAGGCCGAGACCGCCGTACTTGCGGTCGATCTTCATGCCGAACGCGCCGAGCCGGGCCAGCCCCTGGAACACCTCGTCCGGGATGGACGCGTCCCGCTCGATGGCGGCGCCGTCCACCTCGGACCGCAGGTACGCGCCGAGCTCGGTGAGGAACCGCTCGGCCCGCGCGTCGTCGTCCGGGTCGGAACGCGGCCAGGGGTGGATCAGGTCGAGCCGGAACCGGCCGAGGAAGAGTTCCTTGCCGAAGCTGGGCCGGTCCCAGGCGGTTTCTCGGGCCGCCTCGGCGACCTGGCGGGCCTCCTTCTCGGAGACCTGGCCGGCCTCGGCCGGCAGCGGCCCGGCGCCGTCCTCGGTGGGTCGGCTGTTGTGCGTCGTGGTCACGGCTGCCCCCTCGAACCTCGGTCCGGATGCGTCAACGTGCTCGACAAGAGCAACGCTACCCCCGGGTGTTACCCAGGGGTAGCGTTGCGCGCACGTCGGATTTCCCGGGCGGTGACCGGGTCAGTCGCCGGTCAGCACCTGCGGCGCGTCATCGTCGTCGTCATCGACGTCCTCGCCCCAGTTGCGCCGGGCCATCGGCAGGAAGACCCAGAAGGTCAGGAACCACAGCGCGGTGAGCGCGCTCAGCACCAGGGCCACGCCGCGCTGCAGCACGAAATCGGTGATCAGCAGCACCGCGCTGACCATCGAGATCAGCATGAAGGCGAGTCCGCCGCTGGCCATCCGGTGGGCGAAGCGCACCAGCTCCGGCTTGCGACCCTGGCGGAACAGCGCGCGGTGGAAGGCGACCGGCGAGATGATCATCGCGGTGGCGGCCGCCGCCGACAGCAGCGAGACGATGTAGACGTCCTTCTGGAAGCCGCTGGTCCGGGTGAAGCCGTTGCTGAACGGCAGGGTGAGCAGGAAGGCGAAAAGGATCTGCACGCCGGTCTGTGCGACGCGCAACTCCTGGAGCAGATCGGCGAAGTTGCGCTGCCAGCGCTGCTTCTCGGATTCCTTCGACACGCGCTACCTCCAGAAGAGACGGTACTGCCGACGAGGCCCACCCCGCCGGCAGCAACGCCAATGCCCGAAGCGGAACCGCGCGAAACCGGCTCACGAACCTCCCCTCGTTCGCGACTGCGGGGCTCGCAAACCCGGCTCACTCCTCGCGCTCACGCCCCTCGGCGGATGCGGCCGGCGTACCGGGCCTCCAGCGCGGCGTTGTGCTCGTCGCCGCCGGTGATGTTCGCCGACAGGTAGACCGGGGGCCGCTCCCCCGCCGCGATCAGCCGGGCCACCGTCTCGGCCACGATCTGCTGGGCCAGCAGGGCCGCGGTGATCGAGGAGACCGCGCCGACCGCGCCACCGTCGGGCAGCGGCAGGGTCGCGTCACCGTACGGGGCGCCGTTGTCCAGCACCACGTCGGCGAAGTCGGCGAGCTTGCGCCCGGACGGGTGGCGGGAGGCCATCCGGCCCGAGTGCTGCGCCGAGGTGATCGCCACCAGCCGGTGCCCCCGCTCGACGACCAGCGACGCGAACTCCACCATCGCGCCGTTGACGCCGGAGTTGGAGGCCAGCACGAAGATGTCCGACGGGCGGACCGGGGCCAGCTCGTAGAGCCGGTGCGCCACGGCCGGATCGCGCTCCAGGTGCGGCCCGAGGATGCTCGCCGGCTCGCCGCCCACCAGCACCAGGTCACGGAGCGCGATCCGGTTGGTCGGCACCAGCCCACCGGCCCGGCCGGCGATCTCCATCGCCAGTGCCTCGGAGTGGCCGGTGCCGAAGGCGTGCACCACCCCGTCGGCGCGCAGCGCCTCGGCGATCAGGTCGGCCGCCCGACCCACCGCCTCCCGCTGGCTCGTGGCCACCCGGCCGATCGTCTCGGTCACCACCGCCAGGTATGCCTCGGCGCTCACCGTCATCCGTTCCTCCGTCCGTCGGTCCTGCTCGTCGGGTGGCCCACGGCGGGCTCAGGCCAGGTTGCGTACCCGGGCCAGGATCGCCTCGGCCAGCGGGGCCGGCGCCTCGTCGGGAATCCAGTGGGTGACGCCGGGGAGCGCGACGAACCGGTACGGCCCGGTCACCTGGGCGGCGCAGGCCTCGGCGGCGGTCCGGCCGATCGCGACGTCCCCGTCGCTCCAGACGAAGGTGGTGGGCACCGCGACCGGCCCGGTCCGCGCCAGGTCGGCCCGGGACATGGCCCGGTACCAGTTCAGCGCCCCGGTCAGCGCGCCCGGCTCCCGCATCGGCTCGGCGTACCGGGCCACCCGCCCGGCGTCGCCCACCCCGGAGAGCAGCCGGCGCAGGGCAGTCGCCCGCACGGCCAGCAGCACTTTCTCGGCCTTGCCCGGCTGGCGGAACAGCAGCATGTACGACGAGCGCGCCTTCTGCCGAGGGTCGTTCGCCAGCGCGTGCGCCATCGCGGCGGGATGCGGCACGGAGACGGCAGTCAGGGTGCGGACCCGCTCGGGGTGCCCCGCGGCGAGGCCCCAGGCGACGACCGCACCCCAGTCGTGCCCCACCACGTGGGCCGCCTCGACGCCCAGCGCGTCGAGCAGCGCCACCGCGTCTTCGACCAGCTTCGGCAGCCGGTAGGCGGCCACCTCGGCCGGGCGGGCGCCCGGCGAGTAGCCCCGCTGGTCCGGCGCATACGTACGCAGGCCGGCGGCGTGCAGCGCCGGCACCACCTCGTCCCACTCGCCGCCGTGCTGCGGGAAGCCGTGCAGCAGGAGGACGGGTTCGCCGCCCTCCGGGCCGCCGGTGCGTACCTCGAACGTCAGCCCTCGCGCCTCGACCCGCATGATCGGCAGCCTACCCAGCCCGGCGGTCGTCCACCCGGGCCGACCGTGGCGGGGTCGGAGCTGTTAGCGTCGACGAGACAACTTCACATCCGACAGGGGAGCGCACAGCGCTGAGAGTGCGGGCACCGCCCGCAGACCCTCGAACCTGATCTGGGTAATGCCAGCGCAGGGAGTTCGGTCGACCTCCAGCCGCGCCGCCGTCCGGTCCCATACCGGGCGCGGCGTGCGTCTTCTCCTGGTTCGATCATTTGGACTGGGAGCACACATGACCAACACCGACAGCAACCGGTGGCGCACCATCGACATCGTCATCGCGGCGGTGCTCGGGGTGGCCTTCGGCATCATCTTCTGGGCCTGGGGCCTGCTCTGGAACGGCCCCGCCGACGCGATCCCGCTGCCCGGCCGGGCGGCCATCTACGGCGTCTGGCTGGTCCCCGCCGTCCTGGGCGGCCTGATCATCCGCAAGCCGGGCGCCGCCTTCTTCACGCTCACCGTCGCCGCGCTGGTCTCGGTGGCGCTGGGCAGCAGCTGGGGCTGGACGCTGGTCATCCAGGGTCCGCTGGAGGCCGCCGCGGCGGAACTCGCCTTCGCCGCCTTCGGGTACCGCGTCTTCCGGCTGCCCGTCGCCCTGCTGGCCGCCACGCTGGCCGGCCTGGCGGCGGCGCTCTACGACGTCTTCATCTGGTACCCGGACACCGCCTGGGGCAGCTTCCGCCTCCCCTACATCCTGATCACCGCGGTCAGCTCCCTGGTGATCGCCGGCCTGGGCAGTGTCGCGCTCACCCGCGCCCTCGCCCGCACCGGCGTCCTCGACCGGTTCCCCGCCGGCCGCGAACGCGCCGCCATCTGACCGCCCCCCGCTTCGTTGATCAAGAGGTTTGCGTCAACGGGAGCCACCGTCGTGACGCAAACCTCTTGATCACCGGCCGGCTCCCGGCCGGAGCCGGCCGGGAGCCGGGTGGGCCTGGGTAGGGAGGGGGTCGGGTGGGCGCGGTGGAGGTGCGCGGGTTCGGGTGGCGGCACGCCGGACGGAAGGCGTGGGCCGTGCGCGGGGTGGACCTGCGGATCGAGGCCGGGGAACGGGTCCTGCTGCTCGGGCCGTCCGGGGCGGGCAAGAGCACCCTGCTGGCCGCGCTGGCCGGGCTGCTGCCCGAGGACTCCGGCGAGCAGGAGGGCACCGTCGAGATCGACGGGCTCGACCCGCGCAAGGACCGGGAACGGGTCGGCATCGTCTTCCAGGACCCGGAGACCCAGCTGGTGATGGCCCGCAGCGGCGACGACGTCGCGTTCGGGCTGGAGAACCGGGGGGTGCCGGCCGGGGAGATCTGGCCGCGGGTGGACGAGGCGTTGCGCCGGGTCGGCTTCCCGTACGACCGGGACCGGCCCACCGCGGCGCTCTCCGGCGGCGAGCAGCAGCGCCTGGCCCTGGCCGGCGCGCTCGCCCTGCGCCCCGGCCTGCTGCTGCTCGACGAGCCGACCGCCAACCTCGACCCGGCCGGCGCCGACCTGGTCCGCCGGGCGGTCGCCGGCGCGCTGTCCGCCGACACCACCCTGATCCTGGTCGAACACCGGGTCGCCGAGGCGCTGCCGCTGGTCGACCGGGTGGTGGTGCTGGAGCCGGGCGGCGGCGTCCGCGCGGACGGCCCGCCGGAGGCGGTCTTCGCCGCGCACGGCGAGGCACTGGCCGCCGAGGGCGTCTGGGTGCCGGGCCGGACCATCCCGCCCCGGCACGCCACCACGCCGCCCGGCGAGGAGTTGCTCACCGCCGACCGGCTCGGCCTGCCACCCCGGCTGGCCCCCACCGACCTGCGGGTACGCGCCGGCGAGGCGCTCGCCGTGCTCGGGCCCAACGGAGTCGGCAAGTCCACCCTGGCCCTGCTCCTCGGCGGGCTGCTCCGCCCCGGCGTCGGCCGGGTCACCGCCACCGCCGCGCTGGCCGGGGCGGACGACCGCACTCCCCCGCACCGCTGGCGGGCGCCCGCGCTGACCCGCCGGATCGGCTCGGTCTTCCAGGACCCGGAGCACCAGTTCGTCACCGCCACCGTCTTCGACGAGCTGGCGCTCGGCCCCCGCCGGACCGGCCAGTCCGAGCCGGCGGTACGCGCCACGGTGGACGCCCTGCTGGACCGGCTGCGGCTGACCCGGCTGGCCGGGGCGAACCCGTACACCCTCTCCGGTGGGGAGGCGCGGCGGCTGAGCGTGGCGACCGCACTGGCCACCGCGCCCCGCCTGCTGATCTGCGACGAGCCGACCTTCGGCCAGGACCGGCGCACCTGGCGGGAGCTGCTCGACCTCTTCGCCGACCTGCGCGACGCCGGGCACGCCGTCGTCACCGTCACCCACGACGCGGACTTCGTCGCCGCGCTCGCCGACCGCACCGTCACCCTGAACCGGCGGCCCGACCCGGCCGGCGGCGACTCCGGGCGGCGCCCGTGATCAGCCTGGAACCGGTCGCGGCGCCCGGCGCGCCGCTGGCCCGGCGCAACCCGGTGGCGAAGCTGGCCGCCGCGTTGGTCTTCTCGGCCGTCCTGGTGGCCACCCTGGACCCGGTCGCCCCGGCCATCGCGATCGCCGTGGAGCTGGCCGTGCTGCCGCTGTTCGGGATCCGGTACCGGGTGCTGGCCCGACGGGCCCTGCCGCTGCTGGCCGCCGCGGCCGGCATCGTGGTCACGCTGGTGCTCTTCGCCGCCGACCGGTCCGGCCGGGTGCTGCTGGACGCCGGGCCGCTGCTGGTCACCTCGGGGGTGCTGCTGACGGCGCTCGGGTTGGTGCTGCGGATGTTCGCGGTGGCCCTGCCGGGCGTGATCGTCTTCGCCACCACCGACCCGACCGACCTGGCCGACGCGCTGGTGCAGAACGCGAAGGCGCCGGCCCGCTTCGCCATCGGGACACTGGCCGCGTTCCGGCTGGTCCCGCTGCTCGGCCAGGAGTGGCAGATGATCGAGATGGCCCGCCGGGCGCGCGGCGTGGACGCCGGGCGCAACCCGGTGGCGAAGCTGCGGCTGTTCGTGTCGACCGCGTTCGCCCTGCTGGTCGGGGCGATCCGGCGGGGCACCCGGCTGGCGGTGGCGATGGACGCCCGGGGCTTCGACGCCGGTACCCCGCGCACCTTCGCCCGCCGGCAGCGGTTCGGCGTGGCCGACGGGCTGCTTGTCGCCGGAGCGGCCGTGCTCGGGAGTGCGGCGATCGCGGTCAGCGTCGCGCTCGGCACCTTCCGCCCGCTGATCGGCTGACCCGGGCGACCGGGGTCCGGACCGGCGGCCCGGTGGTCAGGTTCGGCCGTGGTGACGAGCGGTGCCGGCGGACCCTCCGGCCGGCCACCTTCGGAGGGAAGGTGTCCGGTGAGCGTGATACCTCTGAGGTATCAAGATGCCTCAGAGGTATCACGCTCGTCGCGGTCATACCCCCCGCGCCGCGACACGCCGAACCGGCTCACCGGGCCACGCTGGACGCGGTCCCGGTGCAGCAGCCGACGGGTCGCCGCACCGGGAGCGCCGGATCAGGTACGCGACCGACCGGCCGTCGTACCGACAGCGCCGATCAGTCGTACCGGCAGCGCTGATCAGCTGCGGCGGAAGGCGTACCGGCGGGTCTGGCCACGGGCGGCGGTGGAGCCGCCGCGTACCGCCGGGCCGGTCCACGGCGGGGTCGTCGGGGCGGGCCGGGCGGCGGCGGGCGCGGAGCCCGTCTCCTCCGGCAGGGTGACCGGGGCGGCGGGCGCCACGGTGAGCGCGTCGAGATCCGGCGGGCTCACCGCCACCTTGGCCGGCGCCGACGGGCGGGACTTCTTCGGACTGCGCTTGGCGGGCATACGCTGCCTCCTTCGGATGCGGGGACCGCGCCGCGAGGCGGGCGGTCGGCGGGCAGGAAAGGGCCCGGGCGACCCGACCACGGAGACACCACCCGCAGGAAAAGGTGGGGAATGCGGACGCCCGGCGCGGCCGGACCCCCGACGACGCGGCGGGCCCGACTGGCTGAAGGTGGGGCGTCAGATACGCATGCCGACACGCTAACCCGCCGACGGCGGCGGCCGCAGCCGATTTACTGGCACCATCGGCGGCATGCTGATCGCGTTCTCGATTACCCCGCTGGGCGTCGGCGAGTCCGTCGGCGACCTGGTCGCCGAGGCGGTCCGGGTGGTCCGCGCCTCCGGCCTGCCCAACCACACCGACGCCATGTTCACCACCGTCGAGGGTGAGTGGGACGAGGTGATGGCGGTGGTCAAGCGGGCGGTCGACGTGGTGGCCGAACAGGCGCCCCGGGTCAGCGTGGTCCTCAAGGCCGACGTGCGACCCGGCGTCACCAACGCGCTCACCGGCAAGGTGGCCCACGTCGAGGCCCGCCTGGCCGAGGGCTGACCCCGGCGGGCGCCGCCGCTGGCGGGCCCGGCCACGACGGCCCGCACCGCGCCGCTCACCGAGCGTCGATGTCCGGACCATGGCGGCCGGTGGCCGCGATACGGTCGCAGGACGGCAGGCCGACGAGAGGTGGCGGACGGATGGCTCAGCAGGCGACGGCGCAGATCGGGGTCACGGGGCTGGCGGTGATGGGCCGCAACCTGGCCCGGAACCTGGCCCGCAACGGCTTCACGGTGGCGGTGCACAACCGCTCCCCCGAGCGCACCCGCAGCCTCGTCGCCGAGCACGGCGACGAGGGCACCTTCGTCGCGTCCGAGTCCCTCGCGGACTTCGTCGCCACTCTGGAGCGACCCCGCGCGGTGATCGTCATGGTGAAGGCCGGCGGCCCCACCGACGCGGTGATCGACGAGCTGGTTCCGCTGCTGGAGGAGGGCGACATCGTCGTCGACTGCGGCAACGCGCACTTCGCGGACACCCGCCGCCGGGAGGAGACGCTGCGCGGGCACGGGCTGCACTTCGTCGGCACCGGCGTCTCCGGCGGGGAGGAGGGCGCGCTGCGGGGGCCGAGCATCATGCCCGGCGGCTCCGCCGAGTCGTACGCGAAGCTCGGGCCGATCTTCGAGAAGATCGCCGCGCAGGTGGAGGGCACTCCGTGCTGCCGGCACATCGGCCCGGACGGCGCCGGCCACTTCGTCAAGATGGTGCACAACGGCATCGAGTACGCCGACATGCAGCTCATCGCCGAGGCGTACGACCTGCTGCGGGCGGGGCTGTCGGCGAGCCCGGCGGAGATCGCCGACATCTTCCGGGAGTGGAACACCGGCGAGCTGGAGTCCTTCCTGATCGAGATCACCGCGGACGTGCTGGCACACACCGACGCGGCGACCGGCCGGGCCTTCGTCGACGTGGTGCTCGACCAGGCCGAGCAGAAGGGCACCGGCCGGTGGACCGTGCAGAGCGCGCTCGACCTGGGCATCCCGATCACCGGCATCGCCGAGGCGACCTTCGCCCGGTCGCTGTCCGGCCACGCCGACCAGCGCGCCGCCGCCCGCCGGGCCTTCGCCGACGCCGGCGAGAAGTGGCAGGTCGACGAGCGGGAGACCTTCGTCGAGGACGTCCGGCGCGCGCTGCTGGCCAGCAAGATCATCGCGTACGCGCAGGGCTTCGACCACATCCGCGCCGGCAGCCGCGAGTACGACTGGGACATCGACCTCGGCGGCACCGCCACCATCTGGCGGGGCGGCTGCATCATCCGGGCCCGATTCCTCGACCGCATCCGGGAGGCGTACGACGCTGAGCCGGACCTGTCGACGCTGCTGGTGGCGCCGTACTTCGCCGAGGCGGTCGGCGCCGGGGTGCCGAGCTGGCGGCGGGTGGTCGCCGACGCGGCCCGGGCCGGCGTGCCCACCCCGGCGTTCTCCTCGTCGCTGGCCTACTTCGACGCGCTGCGCGCGGAGCGGCTGCCGGCGGCGCTCATCCAGGGCCTACGGGACAACTTCGGCGCGCACACCTACCACCGGGTCGACCGGGAGGGCTCGTTCCACACCGTCTGGGCCGGCGACCGCTCCGAGGTGGCCGGCTGATCGACCCGGTTTGCGGCGTGTCGGGGTGTCCCGAGCCGGGGACACCCCGATACGCCGCAAACCGGGGCCGACGGCGCGAAAGGGCAGCGAGGCCGGGCTCAGGCGAGGGTGGCGTGCATCTCCCAGACCAGGATCTCGGCGGGCTCGGTGGCGCTGACCCGGTGGCCGCCGGTCATCGTGATCCGGGCGGCGTCGCCCTCGCCGAGCCGGCCGGCGCCCTCCAGCGTCACCGCACCGCTGGGCACGTAGAGGTGCAGGTAGGGCGCGTCGGGCAGGGTCACCTCGTCGCCGGCGGCGAGCCGGGCGGCGTGCAGGGTGGCGTACCGGTTGCGGATCCGGATGGCGGAGGCGCCGTCGTACCGGTCCATGCCGGAGGCGACCGGCACCAGGCCGCCGCGCAGCAGCTCGTCACCGATCTCCAGCTGCTCGTAGCCGGGGTCGACGCCGTCGGTGTCGGGCACCACCCACATCTGCACGAAGTGGACCGGCTCGCCGTGCGGCTCCCGACCCTCCAGCCGCCAGGAGTCGTTCTTCTCCGAGTGCAGGATGCCGGTGCCGGCGCTCATCCGCTGGGCCAGCCCGGGATAGATGATCCCGCTGTGCCCGGTGGAGTCCTGGTGCACCAGCGAGCCGCGCAGCACCCAGGTCACGATCTCCATGTCCTCGTGCGGGTGGGTCTCGAAACCGGTGCCCGGGTGGACGATGTCGTCGTTGTTGACCAGCAGCAGGCCGTGGTGGGTGTTGGCCGGGTCGTAGTGCCGGGAGAACGAGAAGGAGTGCTTCGAGTCGAGCCAGGACAGTCGGGTCTTGAACCGGTCCTCGGCCCGGCGGACGTCCACCGCCGGGCTCGGCGCCAGCGCGGTCACCAGGCCCGCTGCCCGGTCTCGTTCGGCGCCCAGGTCAGCGCCGGTTCACCGGTGGCCAGCTCGGCGATCTCGCCGGAGCGCACGCTCGGGGCGTGCCCCAGCTCGGCGCAGTGCTGCTCGGCGATCTCGGCGCAGATCCCGGCGACCTGTTCGCAGATCGGGCTGCCCAGGTCGGCGGCGTTCAGCGCCATGATCATTTTGTACCGGAGATCCGGCATCCCCACCCCCGTGGCGGACGCGCCCGGGCGGCGCGCCCTGCGCCGATCGTACGCGCGCGGGCCGCGCCGACCGGCCGGAACGCGTCAGCGCCGCCCCCGAGGGAGCGGCGCCGACGGCGTACCGGACGTCGATGGTCACCAGAACCGGCGACGCTTGGCCTTCTGCGGACGCAGCATGTCCGCGCCCTTGCTGAGCAGTCGGCTCACGCCGGTCGGGCCCCGACGGGCCTCCAGCGTGTGGCTGAGCCGGCGCGCACCGGCCGCGGCCAGCGGCACGGCGACCGCCATGACCGCCCACTGGGCAATCCGCTTCTGAATCATGTGGGTTCACCTCCGCGTCTTGGCTGCTACCCCAAGAGGTACCCCACCGGACGCTCGAATAAGCGCGAGCCCGGTGACGTCTACACCTGCGGGGCGACCGGGTTGGGCAGCGCGCCCCCGAACCGGCGGTCCCGCTTCGCGTACAGCTCGCAGGCGTACCAGAGGTGCCGGCGGTCGAAGTCCGGCCAGAGGGTGTCGAGGAACACCAGCTCCGCGTACGCCGTCTGCCAGAGCAGGAAGTTGGAGATCCGCTCCTCACCGGAGGGACGCAGGAACAGGTCCACCTCCGGGATCTCCGGGTGGTAGAGGTACTTCGCCACCGTCTTTTCGTTGACCTTCGCCGGGTCGAGCCGACCGGCGGCCACGTCGCGGGCGATCGCGGCGGCGGCGTCGGCGATCTCCGCCTGGCCGCCGTAGTTCACGCAGAACTGCAGGGTCAGCGTCGAGTTGCCGCGGGACATCTCCTCGGCGGTCTGCAACTCGGAGATGACGCTCTTCCACAGCCGCCCCGCCCGGCCCGACCAGACCACCCGCACGCCGAGGTCGACGAGCTGGTCGCGGCGGCGGCGGATGACGTCCCGGTTGAAGCCCATCAGGAAGCGGACCTCGTCCGGCGAGCGCCGCCAGTTCTCGGTGGAGAACGCGTACGCCGACAGGTAGGGAATGCCCAGCTCGATCGCGCCCTCAATGGTGTCGAAGAGGCTGAACTCCCCCGCCTCGTGACCCTTGGTGCGGGGCAGGCCGCGCTCCTTGGCCCACCGGCCGTTGCCGTCCATCACCACCGCGACGTGCTTCGGCACCGCCTCGGCGGGCAGCGCCGGCGGCCGGGCGCCCGACGGGTGCGGTGTCGGCGGCACCGGCGTGCGCCGGCCGGCCCTCAACGATCGGATCACTCGGTCATCTCCCTGTCCACGCCGTCCACGCCGGCCCCGACGCCGGGCGGCGGCGGGACCGGACCGGCCACGCCACCGCCGGGTGACGGGACCGCGCCGGCCGCCGGGGCACCCCGGTCGACCAGCGGCAGCGAGCGTAGCGCGCGCTCCAGGTGCCACTGCAGGTGCGCCGCGACCAGGCCGCTGCACTCCCGGCGTACGCCGGTCTCGGTGGCGTCGGCGACCCGCCAGTCGCCACTGGTCAGCGCGGACATCAGGTCGATGGTGGCCGGGGCGGGGTGGGCCGCGCCGGGCGGCCGGCAGTCCGGGCAGACCGCGCCGCCGGCCGGTACGGAGAAGGCCCGGTGCCGCCCCGGCGTGCCGCAGACCGCGCAGGCGATCAGCGCCGGCGCCCAGCCCGCCAGCGCCATCCCGCGCAGCAGGTACGCGTCGAGGACCAGCGTGGTGGCGTGGCTCCCGTCGGCCAGCGCCCGCAGCGCGCCGAGGGTGAGCTGGAACAGCCGCAGCGAGGGTTCCCGCTCGACCGGGGTGAGCCGCTCCGCGGTCTCGGCGATCGCGCTCGCCGCGGTGTAGCGGGGATAGTCGCCGAGGAACCGCTTGCCGTAGAGGTCGATCCCCTCGACCTGGCTGACCGTGTGCAGCGAGCTGCCCTGGTTGCCCTTCGGGTCGCCGGCGAGCTGCACGTCGACGTGGCCGAACGGCTCCAGCCGGGCGCCGAACTTGCTGGTGGTGCGCCGGATGCCCCGGGCCACGGCGCGCAGCCGGCCGTGCCGGCGGGTCAGCAGGGTGATGATCCGGTCGGACTCGCCCAGCTTCTGCACACGCAGGACCACCGCGTCGTCGCGGTAGAGCTGGCGGCGGTACCCGGGCATCGGGCCATTCTCCCTCGGGGTGGGAAATCAGGGTCGGTTCGGGGTGGACCGGCGTCGCGTCCCCGATGTGCGGCGGGCGGGGCCGGCCGTAGGTTGCTGACCATGGCTCTTCCCCGCACCGCCGTCGCCCTGGGCGCGGCCGCCACCGTCATCCTCGCCGCCGGGTGCGACACGCTCTCCTTCCGGCGGCTGGACTTCGACCACACCGAGGCGGTGCGGATCAGCACCGTCACCGTACGGCCGGGCGCGGGCGACGTGGTCATCCGGGCCACCGGGCCGGCCACCGAGGTACGCATCAAGCGGGTGCTGCGCTACCAGGGCGACCAGCCGCGCACCACGTACGAGGTGCGGGGCGACGAGCTGGTGCTGGACGCGGAGTGCGGCCCCCGCTGCTCGGTGTCGTACGAGGTGACCGCCCCGGAGGGGGTCCGGGTGCGGGGCGAGACCGGCTCCGGCGACGTCGAGCTGAGCCGGGTCGGTGTGGTGGAGCTGGCCCTCGGCTCGGGCAACATCCGGGTGGCCGGCGCCACCGGCCCGGTACGCGCCACGACCGGCTCCGGGAACATCGAGGTGGAGGACGTGGCCGCCCCGGTCGAGCTGCGCGCCTCGTCGGGCGACATCACCGGGCTGCGGCTGCGGGGCCAGGTGAACGCCGAGGCCGAGTCCGGCAACGTCACGATCGAGCTGGACGAGCCCGCCTCGGCGCGGGCACACGCCTCCAGCGGCGACGTGCAGGTGCTGGTGCCCGCCGGCCGGTACCGGGTGCGGTCCAGCACCGGGTCGGGCGACAGCGACCTAGGGGTGCCGAACGACCCGGGGGCGTCGCTGGTGCTCGACCTGAGCACCGGCAGCGGGAACGTGCGCGTCAGCCAGCGTTGATCTCGACGGTGGCCAGCTCGGCCACCCGGGGAGCGGGGACCACGGCCCGGCCGGCGACGCCGACCGTCGACCGCTCGCGCCGCTTGCCGCCGGGTCCGCTGGCCGGCCGTCCGACCGTACCCACCGGGCCGGCCGGCACGCCGAGCGTCCGGACCGGGCGGGCCGGCGTCCGGGGGCCCGCCGGCGCGGGGCGCACCGGCACGGCGGGTACGCCTCGATCGGCGGCCACCGGCGCCGAGTTCAGCGGCACGGGTACGCCTCGGCGGGCGGCCACCGGGCGCACCGGCCCGGCGGGCTCCTGGCGATCGTCGCCGTCACCGGGACAGCGGACGACCGCTCGCGGCGGAAGGGCAGCGGCCGTCGCCCCGACAGCGCGGGCCGGCCGGGCAGCGCGCCGCCCGCCCGGCACCAGCTCGGGCCGGCGCCGGGCGGCCACGTCCTCCACCCAGCCGACCAGCAGGGTCACCACCCCGACCAGGGCGAAGACCAGCACCACCCGGATCGCCAGGCCGAGGGGGTCCTCGTGCGACCAGCCGACCACGTCGACCAGCGGGGTGAGCAGCACCACGAACGACATGTGCCAGAGGTAGACGGTCAGCGCCCGGCGGTTGAGCACGGTGACTGCCCGGCTGAACACCGGGCTGCGCTCGATCCAGTGCGCCGTGGCCGGGGCCCGGCCCAGCAGGACCAGGATGAACGCCGCGGACCAGAGCGCGTTGCCCAGGTCGATGTCGTTGAGGTCGAAGCCGCGCGGCCCGGGATGGGTGACGATCCAGGCGGCTCCGGCGCCCGCCAGGGCCAGCGCGGTGGGCAGCAGCACCCGGTTGGTGAGCCGGCGCAGCAGGCCGTCGTGGTGGGCGAAGCCCAGCAGCCAGGCACCGAAGTAGACGCCGAACTCGCGCAGCGGGACCGGCGCGGCGGGCAGCAGGCCCAGCTCGATCACCAGCAGCAGCGCGTACGGCAGGGCCAGGGTGGCGACCGGCGCCCGGCGGAACAGCCACAGGGCGACCGGTGAGGCGAGCAGGAACCAGAGGTAGTCGCGCAGGTACCAGATGGGGCTCAACGCCAGCGCGCCCCAGTGGTTGGCCGGCGGGTCGGCGACCGGGAAGAGCCAGAGCAGCACCTTCGGGCCCAGCGGCAGGCCGGTCATCAGCATGGCGGGCACGAGGACGACCGCGACCACCCAGAGCGAGGGCAGCAGGCGACGCAACCGGCGCAGCAGCGCGGCCGGGCCGGAGCGGTCCAGCGAGGCGGCCATCAGCGACCCGGCCAGGGCGAACATCACCGCCATCGCCGGGAAGACGAGGGTCAGCGACGCCCAGCCGGTGACGTGGTAGACCACGACCCGGATGATGGCCAGGAAGCGGAGCAGGTCCAGGTATCGGTTGCGCATCAGCCTGCATCTATGTCGGGGGCGGCGGAGCAGAACCGCTCCCTACCCTCCGACTTCACCCCGCCAAACGGCCGTCACCCCCGGGGCGGACGTGAACCTTCCCATACCGCCGCCGGACCGGTGACCGACCGGACATCGCCGGTCACCGCCCGCGGTGCGGTCAGAAGCCGAGCTTGCGCAGCTGCTTCGGGTCCCGCTGCCAGTCCTTGGCCACCCGTACGTGCAGGTCCAGGTAGACCCGGCTGCCCAGCAGCTCCTCGATCTGCTTGCGGGCCGCCGTGCCGACCGCCTTCAGCCGGCTGGCCCGGTGACCGATCACGATCGCCTTCTGGCTGGGCCGCTCGACGTAGACGTCGGCGAAGATCTTGATGACCTGACCCTCGGGGACCATCTCCTCGACGACGACCGCGATGGAGTGCGGCAGCTCGTCCCGGACCCCCTCCAGCGCCGCCTCCCGGATCAGCTCGGCGACCATCACCTGCTCGGGGTCGTCGGTGAGCATGTCGTCCGGGTAGAGCTGCGGCGACGGCGGCAGGTACTTGGTCATCACGTCGACCAGCGTGTCCACCTGGTGCCCGGAGACCGCGCTGACCGGCACCACCTCGGCGAACTCGCCCAGCTGGCTGACCGCCAGCAGCTGCTCGGCGAGGCGCTTCTTGTCGACCAGGTCGGTCTTGGTCACCACGGCCAGCACGGTGGCCTTCAGCTCGGCCAGCTCACCGGTGATGAACCGGTCGCCCCGGCCGATCGGCTCGTCCGCCGGGATGCAG
Organism: Micromonospora palomenae; assembly: GCF_007829925.1. Lineage (NCBI taxonomy): Bacteria > Bacillati > Actinomycetota > Actinomycetes > Micromonosporales > Micromonosporaceae > Micromonospora > Micromonospora palomenae. Next base: position 566,847 of record NZ_VIXA01000003.1, on the reverse strand, counting down.
AGGCCGATCACGTCGACCTCGCTCCAGGTCGAGCGGACCAGGTCGTTGAGGCGCTCGCCGAGCAGCGTCCGGGGGCGGTGCAGGCCGGGGGTGTCGACCAGCACGAGCTGCGAGTCCGGGCGGTGCAGCACGGCCCGGATGACGTGCCGGGTGGTCTGCGGCTTGTTGGAGGTGATCGCGATCTTCTGGCCGACGATCGCGTTGGTCAGCGTCGACTTGCCCGCGTTGGGCCGCCCGACGAAACAGGCGAACCCGGCCCGGTACGGACGCTCCTCGGTGCCGGTCACTCGACCACCGTGCCGAGGACCGTGCCGTCCGGCGCCGCGACGTGGATCGGCGCGTCGGCGGAAAGGTCGCGCACGGCGGCGTGCCCCGCCCCGTCCAGCGTCGACGCCTCGGTCACCACCACGGCCGCCTCCAGCCGGCTCGCGCCCGCCGCCACGGCGGAGGCGACGGCGAGCTGGAGCGCGGTGATGGTCAGCGAGGGCAGCGAGACGCTCGCCGCGGCGTACGTCCGACCGTCCTGGTCCCGCACCGCCGCGCCCTCGACGGCCGCGACCCGGCCACGCGCGCCCCGCGCCAGGACGACCAGCTTGCCGTCCTCGGCGCTCAGTTCGGCCGGGTCGGACGGGGTGGGCCGGGCGGCCGGTACGGCGGGTGACTCAGGCATCGGCGGGTTGCCTCTCCTCGGTTCTGGTCTGGTTGTTGCGGGTCTCGGCCTGCTCGCCGCGCCCCGCCCCGTCCGGCGCGTCACTCGGTTCGACCCGGCTGACCAGCACGGTGTCTATCCGGTTGCGCCGCCCGGTGGTGCCCTCGGCGATCAGCCGCAGCCCGGCCACCTCGGCGCGGGCGCCGGGGATCGGCACCCGGCCCAGGGACTGGGCCAGCAGGCCGCCGACGGTCTCCACCTCGTCGGTGGGCAGCTCGGTGTCGAACAGCTCGCCCAGGTTCTCCACCGGGAGCCGGGCGGTGACCCGCACCGCGCCGTCCTCCAGGTGTTCCACCGGCGGGCGTTCGACATCGTACTCGTCGGTGATCTCGCCGACGATCTCCTCCAGGATGTCCTCGATCGTCACCAGGCCGCCGGTGCCGCCGTACTCGTCGACGACGATGACCAGGTGGTTGCGGGCGGCCTGCATCTCCGAGAGCAGGTCGTCGACCGGCTTGGACTCGGGCACGAAGGTCGCCGGGCGCATCAGCTCGGAGACCGGGCTCTGGTGGGCCCGCAGGTCGCCGCCCCGGGTACGCCGGATGAGGTCCTTGAGGTAGAGCACGCCGAGCACGTCGTCGACGCTCTCGCCGATCACCGGGATACGGGAGAAGCCGGAGCGCAGGAAGAGCGCCAGCGCCTGGGAGAGCGTCTTGCCCTCCTCTATCCAGACCATCTCCGTGCGGGGCACCATCACCTCGCGGGCGATGGTGTCGCCGAGCGCGAAGACCGAGTGGATCATCTGCCGCTCGCCGTGCTCCACGACGCCGCGCTGCTCGGCCAGGTCGACCAGCTCGCGCAGCTCCACCTGGCTGGCGAACGGCCCCTCGCGGAAGCCGCGCCCCGGGGTGACCGCGTTGCCGATCAGGATCAGCAGCGAGGCGAGCGGGTTCAGCGCCCGCCCCAGCCAGCGGACCAGCGGCGCCACCGCCCGGCCCACCGCGTACGCGTGCTGCCGGCCGATGGTGCGCGGGGCCACCCCGACGACGACGAAACTGACCACGGTCATCGCGCCGGCGGTGATCAGCGCCGCCCGCCAGCCCGCGCCGAAGGTGTCCACCGCGACGAGGGCGACCAGCGTGGTGGCGGTCAGCTCGGCCAGCAGCCGGAGCAGCAGCAACAGGTTGAGGTGGCGGACCACGTCGCCGGCGACGGCCTGGAGGGTACGCGCGCCGCGTACCCCGTCCCGGGCCAGCTCGGCGGCCCGGGCCGGGGAGACGGCGGCGAGCGCCGCCTCGGTCATCGCGATCAGACCGGCGAGTACCACCAGCCCCGCCGCGAAGAAGATGAGCTGGAGGTCGGGTAGGCCGGCGGCGGCCGCCGCCTGGGTGGTCATCACCGGGTCCGGGTCGACCGCCAGCTGGCCAGCAGTCGGGCCTGGAGCGTGAACATCTCCCGCTCCTCCTCCGGCTCGGCGTGGTCGTACCCGAGCAGGTGCAGCACGCCGTGCACGGTGAGCAGGTGCAGCTCGTCGGCGGTGGTGTGGCCGGCGGTGGCGGCCTGCTTGGCCGCCACCTCCGGGCAGAGCACGATGTCGCCGAGCAGGGCCGGCTCACCGCCGGCCGGGGCGCTCTCCCCCGGACCGTGGTCGACGCTGCCCTCGTCCATCGGGAAGGCGAGCACGTCGGTCGGCCCGTCCCCACCCATCCAGCGGTGGTTCAGCTCGGTCATGTACTCGATGTCGACCAGCAGCACGGAGAGCTCGGCGAGGGGGTTGACCCCCATCTCGTCGAGGGCGTGCCGGGCGACGGCGAGCACGGCGTCGGTGTCGACGTCGACACCGGACTCGTTGGCGATCTCGATGGACAACTGTCTTCCTCTTGGTTAGCGGCGCCGGCCGGCCCGGCCGCCCTGGGCGGTCCGCCCCGGCACGGCGTGCACGCTCTGCGCCTGCTGGTTCTCCCGCTCGGCGTCCCAGCGGGCGTACGCGTCGACGATCTCGCCGACCAGCTTGTGCCGGACCACGTCCGAGCTGGAGAGCTGGGCGAAGTGCACGTCCTCGACGTTCTCCAGGATCTCCCGGACCACCCGCAGGCCGCTGGTCGTCCCGCCGGGGAGGTCCACCTGGGTGACGTCACCGGTCACCACGATCTTGGAGTTGAAGCCGAGTCGGGTGAGGAACATCTTCATCTGCTCGGGCGTGGTGTTCTGCGCCTCGTCCAGGATGATGAACGCGTCGTTGAGGGTCCGGCCCCGCATGTACGCCAGCGGCGCGACCTCGATCGTGCCGGCGGCCATCAGCTTGGGGATGGACTCCGGGTCGAGCATGTCGTGCAGCGCGTCGTAGAGCGGCCGCAGGTACGGGTCGATCTTCTCGTTGAGGGTGCCGGGCAGGAAGCCCAGCCGCTCCCCCGCCTCGACCGCCGGCCGGGTCAGGATGATCCGGTTGACCTGCTTCGCCTGGAGCGCCTGGACGGCCTTCGCCATGGCGAGGTAGGTCTTTCCGGTGCCGGCGGGGCCGATGCCGAAGACGATGGTGTGGGTGTCGATCGCGTCGACGTAGCGCTTCTGCCCGAGCGTCTTGGGGCGGATGGTGCGCCCGCGCCGGGAGAGGATGTTGAGGGTGAGGACCTCGGCGGGCCGCTCCGCGCTGCCCTGCTCGAGCATGCCGACGGTACGCCGGACGGCATCAGTGGTCAGGGTCTCGCCTTTCTCGATCAGTTCGAGCAGCTCGCTGAAGAGGCGCTCGGCGAGGGCGTTGTCCGCGGGGGCACCGGTGATGGTGATCTCGTTGCCGCGCACGTGCACGTCACTGTCGACCGAGCGTTCGACGAGGCGCAGGATCTCGTCACCCGCGCCGAGCAGGTTGACCATGATCTTGGAATCGGGAACCGTGATCCTGGTCTGCACCCGGGGCGGGCCGGGAGGTGGGGTGCCGGTCATAAATCGGGCCGTCGGGCCCTGCGCCACCTGCTTCCGATCTCGGGCGCCGGCCCTGCTGGCACGGCGTGCGGACGTTACACCCATCGTATCCGCTCAACCCCGCCGGCACCGCGTCCATTTCCGCCGCCCCCGGGAGCGGGCGCAGCGCCCCCGGGAGCGGGCGCAGGGTGGGCGATACCTCCGGGCGGCACCCACACCACGCACCCGCGCCCAGGGCGGGGGTCGGGTCAGCCGGCGCGGAAGTCGTACCGGTCGAAGGCCTCCTGACGGCGGGTGAAGCGGTAGGTCGCCCAGTGCATCCGGACCACCGTGCCGTGCTCGTCCCGGGTCAGCCGCAGCAGCTCGCCGACCTCCCGCCCGGCGACCGTCCGGAAGACGTCCGGAGCGTCCGGCAGCGGCGCGAAGACCGCCGGGGGCTTCCCCGCCGGGTCGTCGGCGCCCCGGGCACGCAGCGCGCCGTCGTGCCAGCTGAAGACGTACTCGAAGCCCTCGCCCCACCAGCGGCCCAGCATCCCGCGCAGCGGCCCGGGAGCCGGTTCGCCCGGCCGCCACGGCGTGACGTCGGCCGGGTCGTGCTCGGCGGACGCGGCGAGCAGCCGGTGCGGCAGGTCGAAGACCTCCGCCGCGGTGCCGGAGGAGCCGAGCACCGCGCAGCCCATCGCGCCGGCCGTGCCGTCGCCGCCGCGCCGGCCGTAGACCGCGGCGAGGAAGCCCGGCATCGCGCCGTCGTGCCCCACGTGCACCACCCGGTCCGGGTACGGCACCAGGATCAGGCCGAGCCCGAAACCGGCCGCCCAGAGCGTCTCGTCGGTGGTGGTCAGCGGCCAGCGCATCTCGTCCAGCGAGGCCGGCGCGAGCACCGCCCCGGCCGGGTCCAACGCCACCGGGTCGGCCAGGAAGGCCGCCCACCGGGCCATGTCGGTCGCGGTGCTCCAGAGCTGGGCGGCCGGGGCGATCGCGCCGAAGTCGGTCGGCGGCTCCGGGTGCGCCTCGTCGGAGTAGGCGTCGACCAGGAACCCGGTGGCCGCCGCCGGCCCCGGCGTGACCGAGGTGGCGGCCAGGCCCAGCGGGGTCAGCACCCGCTCGGTGAGCACCTCGGCCCAGGAGCCGCCGCGCAGCTCGCCGACCAGCCGGCCGAGCAGCGCCATGCCCAGGTTGGAGTAGTGGTAGCGGCGCCCGGTCGGCAGCACCCGCTCGGCCCGGGCCAGCTCGGCGACCAGTTCGTCCGCGCCGGGGGCGCGCAGCGTGTCCCAGACGTCGCCGTACGGCTCGCGTTGCAGGCCGGCGGTGTGCGACAGCAGCCGGCGTACGGTCAGCTCGCCGTGCGCGGGCAGCGCCAGGTGCCGGCCGATCGGGTCGTCCAGGTCGAGCAGGCCGTCGTCGCGGCACTGCATCACCAGCACCGAGGTGAAGGTCTTGGTCACCGAGCCGATCCGGAACCGGGTGTCCGGGCCGAGGTCGGCGTCGGTGCCGGTGCCGCCGACCTCGCAGGTCCACAGCGGCCGGTCGGCGCGGTGCAGGGCCGCCGCCAGGGCCGGCACCCGGGCCTGCGCCTGCACCCGGCGCACCATCCGGGCCAGCCGGTCGGGCCCAGCCGTCACGCGACGTTCCGGGCCAGCATCGGGCCGAGCGGCGCGCCGCCGAGCAGGTGCGCGTGCACGTGGAAGACCTCCTGGCCGCCGTACGTGCCGGTGTTGAACATCAGCCGGAAGCCGTCTCCGAGCAGCCCCTCGTCCTCCGCCACCGCGGCCGCCGTGGCGAGCAGGTCGCCGGCGAGCTTCGGGTCGCCCTGGCCCAGCGTGGCCACGTCGGCGTAGTGCTCCTTCGGGATGACCAGCACGTGCACCGGCGCCTTCGGGGCGAGGTCGCGGAAGGCGAGGGTGGTGTCGGTTTCCCGGACGATGGTGGCCGGGATCTCCCCGGCGGCGATGCGGCAGAACAGGCAGTCGGATCCCATCGGGGCATGGTAAGGCGTGCCGAGCGCCTCGGGCATGATGTGCCGCGTGACTTCACGAGCGGTACTGGTGACGGGGGCGTCGCGCGGCATCGGCCGCGCCGTGGCGCGGGCGTTCGCGGCGGACGGGGACCGGGTGGCGATCCACCATCGGGACTCGGCCGAGCTGGCCGAGGCGCTCCGCGCCGAGCTGCCCGGCGACGGCCACGTGGTGGTCCGCGCGGACCTCACCGACCCGGCGGCGGTCAAGGCCATGGTGGACGACGCCGCCGCCCGGCTCGGAGGGCTCGACGTGCTGGTCAACAACGCCGGGGTGTACGGCGAGCGGGACGCCCCGCACCCGGTCTTCGGCGCCTCGTACGAGCAGTGGCAGCGGCAGTGGCGGCGGGTGCTGGAGACCAACCTGACCGGGGCGGGCAACGTCACCTGGTGCGCCGCCCAGCACATGCGGGAACGCGGTGGCCGGGTGGTGAACGTGTCGTCGCGGGGCGCGTTCCGGGGCGAGCCGGACCAGCCCGCTTACGGCGCCAGCAAGGCCGGGCTGAACGCGCTCGGGCAGTCCCTCGCCGTCGCGCTCGCGCCGTACGGCATCGCGGTCGCCACGGTCGCCCCGGGCTTCGTGGCGACCGACATGACCACCGAGCACCTGACCGGCGAGCAGGGCGACGCGATCCGCGCGCAGAGCCCGTTCGGCCGGGTGGCCCGCCCCGAGGAGATCGCCGCCGCCGTGCACTGGCTGGCCAGCCCCGAGGCGCAGTGGGCCTCCGGCACCATCGTCGACCTCAACGGCGCCTCCTACCTGCGTACCTGACGCCGACCCGGACCCCTTGCAAACAGTCACCGACCCGCCGCCCGCGCGACGGCTTCGCGGCGGCGGGCCGGGGTAAGGGTCTCCGGTATGGCCGACACGCTGCTGGACCTCTCCGCCGACTACCGGGTGGAGGACGGGCACGACGACGATCCGGTGCTGCTGCGCCCGGACGGCACACCGGTGCAGACCTGGCGGGAGGACTACCCGTACGACGAGCGGATGTCCCGCGCGGAGTACGACCACCACAAGCGCCTGCTCCAGATCGAGCTGCTCAAGCTCCAGGACTGGGTGAAGGAGTCCGGCGAGCGGCTGGTGATCCTCTTCGAGGGCCGGGACGCGGCCGGCAAGGGCGGCACCATCAAGCGCTTCATGGAACACCTCAACCCGCGCGGCGCGCAGGTGGTCGCCCTGGCCAAGCCGGACCAGCGGGAGGCCACCCAGTGGTACTTCCAGCGCTGGCTGGCGCACCTGCCGGCGGCCGGCGAGATCGTGCTCTTCGACCGGTCCTGGTACAACCGGGCCGGGGTCGAGCGGGTGATGGGCTTCTGCACCCGCAAGGAGTACCTGGAGTTCCTGCGGCAGGCCCCCGAGCTGGAGCGGATGCTGGTCCGCTCCGGCATCCGGCTGGTCAAGTTCTGGTTCTCGGTCTCCCGCAACGAGCAGCGCACCCGGTTCGTGGTCCGGCAGGTCGACCCGGTGCGGCAGTGGAAGCTCTCCCCGATGGACGTCGCCTCGCTGGACCGGTGGGACGAGTACACCGAGGCCAAGGAGGCGATGTTCTTCTGGACCGACACCGCCGACGCGCCGTGGACCGTGGTGAAGAGCAACGACAAGAAGCGCGCCCGGCTGGCCGCGATGCGGCACGTGCTGCACCGGTTCGACTACGCCGGCAAGGACCCGGCGGCGGTCGGCACGCCCGACCCGCTGATCATCGGATCGGCCGGTCTGGACCTGCGGCCGGAGGATGAGCCGGTGCCGGTCTTCCCCCGCCCCTGACCGAACCGGCTACCAGCGGCCGAGGCGGGTGGCCAGCACGCTCAGCGCGGCCACCCCGGCCGTGGAGGTGCGCAGCACCGACGGACCGAGCCGCACCGGGCGGGCGCCGGCGTCGGCGAACGCGGTCAGCTCGACCGGGGCGATGCCGCCCTCCGGGCCGACCACCAGCACGATCTCGCCGGTGCCGGGCAGCTCGGCGGTGGTCAGCCGCTCCTCGGCCTCCTCGTGCAGCACGAACGCGGCACCGGCGCCGGCGATCCGCCGCACCACGGTCCCGGTGGACTCGTCCGGGGCGCCGGCCACCACCGGCAGCCAGGGCCGGCGGGCCTGCTTGGCCGCCTCCCGGGCGGTCGCCACCCACTTGTCCCGGGCCCGTACGCCCCGGTCGCCGCGCCACTGGGTCACCGAGCGGGACGCCGCCCAGGGCACGATCTCGTCCACCCCGACCTCGGTCATCGCCTGCACGGCCAGCTCGCCCCGGTCCCCCTTGGCGATGCCCTGCACCACCACGATCCGGGGCACCGGCGCGTCGGCGTACCCGCGGGAGGTGACCCGCACGTCGAGGGTGCCCCGGCCGACGGTGGTGACCACGGCGGCGGCCGTGCCGCCCCGACCGTCGGCCAGCAGCAGTTCCTCGCCGACGCGCAGCCGCTGCACGGTGGCCGCGTGGTGGCCCTCCGGGCCGTCCAGGGTCAGCGTGTCGCCGGTGGGCAGCGCCTCGACCAGGAACAGCGGCGCGGACACCTCAGGCGTGCCCGTTGAAGGCGTCGCGCATCCGGGAGAAGAAGCCGCCCTGCTTGGTCAGCTCGGCGACCTCCTCGCCCCGGGTCTTGGCGAAGTCGCGCAGCATCTTCTCCTGGTCGGCGTCGAGCTTCGTCGGGGTCCGCACGTCGAGGTGGACGTAGAGGTCGCCCCGGCCGGTGCCGCGCAGGTGCGGCACGCCCCGGGCGCGCAGCCGCAGCGTGCTGCCCGGCTGGGTGCCGGCCTTGACGTCGACCGTCTCCTCGCTGTCCAGCGTCTTGATGGTCAGCCGGGTGCCGAGCGCGGCGGCGGTCATCGGCACGGTGACCCGGCAGTGCAGGTCGTCGCCCTTGCGGGAGTACACGTCGTGCGGCCGCTCGTGGATCTCCACGTAGAGGTCGCCGGCGGTGCCGCCACCCGGGCCCACCTCACCCTGCTGGGCGAGCCGGATCCGCATGCCGTCCTCGACCCCGGCGGGGATCTTGACGGTCAGCGAGCGCCGGGTGCGCACCCGGCCGTCGCCGGCACAGGTCGGGCAGGGGTGCGGGATGGTGGTGCCGTACCCCTGGCAGACGGTGCAGGGCCGGGCGGAGACCACCTGGCCGAGGAAGGTGCGCTGCACCGACTGCACCTCGCCCCGGCCGCCGCACGCCTCGCAGGTGGCCAGGTGGGTGCCGGCGGCGGTGCCGGCGCCGGAGCAGGTGGTGCAGAGCACCGCGGTGTCGACCGTGATCGGCGCCTCGACGCCGAACGCGGTCTCGTGCAGGTCCAGCTCCAGCCGCAGGATCGCGTCGGCGCCCGGCCGGGTACGCGGCCGCGGCCCCCGGGCGCCGCCCGCGGCGCCGCCGAAGAACGCGTCCATGATGTCCTGGAAGCCGACGAACGGGCCCGCGCCGCCGGGAGCGCCCGGCCCCGCGCCGCCGCCACCCGGGGCGAGCGGGTCGCCACCCAGGTCGACGATCTGCCGTTTCCGGTCGTCCGAGAGGACCTCGTACGCGGCGTTGATGTCCTTGAACTTCTCCTGGGCCTCCGGGTCCGGATTGACGTCCGGGTGGAACTGCCGCGCCAGCTTGCGGTAGGCGCGCTTGATCTCGTCATCGGAGGCTTCCCGGCTCACGCCGAGAATGCCGTAGTAGTCCCTGGCCACTGCGTTCGGTGTCCTCATGTTCGTCTCGCGTTGCGCCGGTCGTCGGCCGGAGCCGGGTGCCGGCCCCTGCCCTGGATCAGTTCTGGGCCAGCAGCTCGCCCACGTAGCGTGCCACGGCCCTCACCGTGGCGATGGTGCCGGGGTAGTCCATCCGGGTGGGCCCGAGCACGCCCAGACCGCCGACGATGGTCGCGCCCGGGCCGTACCCGGTGCTGACCACCGAGGCGGCCCGCAGGTTGTCGATCTCGTTCTCGTCGCCGATCAGCACCCGGGTGGTGCTCGGCTCGGCCTCCCCGATGAGCTTGAGCAGCACGACCTCCTCCTCGAGGGCTTCGAGGATCGGGCGCAGCGAGCCCTGGAAGTCGAGCAGGCCGCCCCGGGTGAGGTTCGCGGTGCCGGCGAGCGCGATGCGCTCCTCGTGCCGTTCGACCAGCGTCTCCAGCAGCACGGTGGAGAGCGTGGTCATCGCCCCGCGCAGGTGCGGCGCCGACTCGTCGACCAGCGCCTGGACCAGCGGCGGGGTCTCCGACAGCCGGCTGCCGACCAGCTTCTCGTTGACCAGCCGGCGCAGGTCGGTGACATGGTCGGCGGGGATCGGCGCGGGCAGCTCCACCAGCCGCTGCTCGACCCGGCCGGTGTCGGCGATCATGACCAGCATCAGCCGGGTGGTGGAGATCGGCACCAGCTCCAGGTGGCGCACCGAGGAGCGGGCCAGCGACGGGTACTGCACCACGGCGACCTGCCGGGTCAGCTGGGCCAGCAGCCGCACGGTGCGGTGCACCACGTCGTCCAGGTCGACCGCGCCGACCAGGAAGCGCTCGATCGCCCGGCGCTCGGCCGGGCTCAGCGGCTTGACCCGGGACAGCCGGTCGACGAAGAGGCGGTAGCCACGGTCGGTGGGCACCCGGCCGGCACTGGTGTGCGGCTGCCGGATGTAGCCCTCCTCCTCCAGCACGGCCATGTCGTTGCGCACCGTGGCCGGCGAGACGCCGAGCTGGTGCCGCTCGACCAGGGCCTTGCTGCCGACCGGCTCCTGCGTGGCGACGTAGTCCTCGACGATCGCGCGCAGCACGGCGAGCTTGCGGTCGTCGAGACCCATCTCCCCACCTCCTGACGCACGTCGGCCCGGAGCGACTGAGGCGCCCCGGGCGAGCGCACTGGCACTCGACTGTAGCGAGTGCCAGTCTACGTCGGCGTCCCCGCTGACGCGATGATCAGCGACGGACCACGGGTGCGCCCCGCCACCCGGACGGCGCGCCAGGGCCGATCATCCGGACATCCGGGGCGGTGTCGCTCTGGTGAGGGCTTGCCGGCAACCCCTACCGTGACGTCCATGACTGAACCACCTCGCCCTCCCGGAGCGGGGGACCCCGGCGACCGCCCGGACCCGACCGCCCCGTCCGGCTCGTCGTACGAGCCGCCCACCGCACCACTGTCCGGGGCACCCGGGGCGGGCGGCTATCCCCCGCCCGGTGGCTATCCGCCACCCACCGGTGACCAACCGCCGTCGGGTGGCTACCCACCGCCGGGTGGCTACCCACCGCCGGGTGGTTACTCCGCGCCGGGTGGTTACTCCGCGCCGGGCGTCGGCTATCCGACCGCCGGCGGGTACGGCGCTCCCGGCGGCGGGTACGGCGCCCCGGGCGGCGGGTACGCCACCGACGACGAGAAGACCTGGTCGCTGATCTCGCACTTCGGCGGTCCGGTCGGCGTGATCGTCGGCGGCAGCCTGCTCGGCTGGGTGGCGCCGCTGATCGCGCTCTCCGCCAAGGGCCAGCAGTCCCCGACCGTACGGGCGCACGCCACGGCCTCGCTGAACTTCCAGATCACCTGGGCGATCGCCAACGTCATCGGCTTCGTCCTGGCCATCGTCACCTGCGGGGTGCTCTTCTTCATCCCGATCCTGACCGCTCTGGTGCCGATCATCTTCGGCATCATCGGCGGGGTGAAGGCCACCGAGGGCGTCGTCTACCGCTACCCGGCGAGCTACGCCTTCAAGAAGTGACCGGTCCCGGCCGGCCCACCCGGGCCGGCCGGGCCGTGCGGGATCAGGGCAGCAGGTCGCGGACCACGGCGTCGGCCAGCAGCCGCCCGCGCAGGGTGAGCACCGCCCGCCCCGCCGCGTGCCCCGCCGGGTCCAGCAGGCCGTCGGCCAGCGCCCGCTCGGCGCCCGCCCGACCCGCCGGGTCGAGGGCGTCCAGCGGCAGGCCGGAGGCGAGCCGCAGCCGGAGCATGACGTCCTCCATGTGCGCCTCGCCGGCGGTCAGCACCTCCCGGGCCAGGCCGGGCGACTCCCCGGCGGCCAGGCGCTTCGCGTACGCCGTGGGGTGCTTGACGTTCCACCAGCGCACCCCGCCGACGTGGCTGTGCGCCCCCGGGCCGAGGCCCCACCAGTCCGCGCCGGTCCAGTAGAGCAGGTTGTGCCGGCACCGGGCCGCCTCGGAGCGGGCCCAGTTGGAGACCTCGTACCAGGAGAAGCCGGCCGCGCCGAGGGCCGCCTCCGCGGCCAGGTACCGGTCCGCCGCCACGTCGTCCGACGGGTACGGCAGCTCGCCGCGCCGCATCCGGGCGGCGAGCCGGGTGCCGTCCTCCACGATCAGGGCGTACGCGCTGACGTGGTCCACCCCGGCGGCGACCACCTGGTCGAGGCTGGCGGCGAAGTCCGCCGCGCTCTCCCCCGGCGTGCCGTAGATCAGGTCCAGGTTGACGTGGTCGAACCCGGCCTCGCGGGCCTCCAGCGCGGCGGCGACCGCCCGGCCGGCGCTGTGCCGGCGATCGAGGATCGCCAGCACCCCGGGTGCGGCGGACTGCATGCCCAGGGAGATCCGGGTGTAGCCGGCCGCGCGCAGGGTGCGCAGCGACTGCGGGGTGACCGACTCGGGGTTGGCCTCGGTGGTCACCTCGGCGTCAGCGGCCAGCCCCCAGGTGCGGTCGATGCCGTCCAGGATGCGGGCCAGGTCGTCGGCGGGGAGCAGGGTCGGCGTGCCACCGCCGACGAAGACGGTGTCCACCCGGGGCGGCGGGGTGTCGCCGAGGACCCGGGCGGCCAGCGCCAGCTCGGCCAGCACGGTGTCGGCGTACGACTCCCGGTCGGCGCCGCCGCCGAGCTCGGCCGCCGTGTAGGTGTTGAAGTCGCAGTAGCCGCAGCGGCTGGCACAGAACGGCACGTGGACGTACACGCCGAAGCCGCGCGCGCCGACCGCGCTCAGGGCGGTGGCGGGCAGCGACCCGTCGACGGGGACGGTCTCGCCTTCTGGAAGGACGCCGGGCATGGCCACTAGTGTGCCCGGCATGACCTCTCCCGACCGCCTCGTGCGGGTCGCCACGGCCCGTGGGGTGACCACCCTCACCCTGGACAGCCCGCACAACCGCAACGCGCTCTCCACGCCCCTGATGACCGAGCTGCTGGCCGGGATCGCCGCGGCGGTCGCCGACGACGCCGTCCGGGTGATCGTGCTGGACCACACCGGGCCGGTCTTCTGCTCCGGCGCGGACCTGAAGGAGACGGCCGCCGCGTACGCCAGCGGGAGCGTGCCGGCCGGGATGCTCGGCGACGTGCTGGCGGCGGTCTGGGAGTGCCCGAAGCCGGTGCTGGCGAAGGTGGCCGGGCCGGCGCGGGCCGGCGGCCTGGGCCTGATCGCGGCGGCCGACCTGGCGGTCTGCGCCGAGGAGGCGACGTTCGCCTTCACCGAGGTGCGGATCGGGGTGATCCCGGCGGTCATCTCCGCCACGGTGCTGCCCCGGCTGCACCCGCGCGCGGCGGCCGAGCTGTACCTGACCGGGGACACCTTCGACGGCCGGCGGGCCGCCGAGATCGGCCTGGTGACCGCGGCGGTGCCGGCGGACGGGCTGGACGCGGCGGTGGAGCGCTACTGCGCCTCGCTGGTGCGCGGCGCGCCGAAGGCGCTGGCCGGAGCGAAGGGCCTGCTGCGCCGCCCGGCCCCCACCGACCTGCGCGGCGAGATCGCCGAGCTGTCCGCCCTCTCCACCGGCTACTTCCTCTCCGACGAGGGCCGCGAGGGCGTGCTCGCCTTCCGCGAAAAGAGGAACGCCGCCTGGGTGCCGGTGGATTAGGCGCGTTTCCTTCCTTTGCTCCCGGAAATGTGAACCGGTCGGCCGACCCGGCTCGCCTTTTCGGGCACGTACGCTGGGGATGACCGTGAAACAGGAGGTGCGGGTGCGAAGTCGGGCAATTGTCGCAGTCGGTGTCGTCTTCGCGGTCGTCGCTCTTCTCGGGGTCTGGGTCGTCGTCCGTCAGCTCGGCGGCCAGCTCCGGCTCCCCGTGGCCAGCCGCACCTGCACCGTCCAGGCCGACGGCACGGTGCTGCTCGACGCCGACCAGATGGCGAACGCGGCGACCATCGCGGCGATCGGCATCCAGCGCGAGATGCCCGAGCGGGCGGTGGTGGTCGCGCTGGCCACCGCATACCAGGAGTCGGGCCTGCGCAACCTTGCCGGCGGCGACCGCGACTCGATCGGCCTGTTCCAGCAGCGGCCGAGCCAGGGCTGGGGCACCCCGCAGCAGATCCGCGACCAGCGGTACGCGGCCAACCGCTTCTACGCCGCGCTGAAGAAGGTGCGCGGCTGGGAGGAGATGCGGGTCACCGACGCGGCCCAGGCGGTCCAGCGGTCGGCCTTCCCGACGGCGTACCAGAAGTGGGCGGACGAGTCCGAGGTGCTGACCCGGGCGCTGCTCGGCGAGGCGACCGGCGCGGTGGCCTGCACGGTGAGCCGGACGCCGGTGATGCGGGGCGAGGCGGCCGCGGCGGCGCTGACCCGTGGCCTGACCCTGGACTGGGGGCTGCCGGGCACCGGCACGGTGGCCGCGCTGAGCGGGCTCACCGTGCCCGCCGCCGACCGTCGCGACGGCTGGCGGTACGCCCACTGGCTGGTGTCGCACGCGCCCGACCACGGGGTGAAGCGGGTCCGCTTCGCCGGCCTGGAGTGGACCGCCGAGGACGGCACCTGGGCCAAGGTCTCCGACGGCCGCCCGGCCGACGGCCAGGTGCTGGCCGAGGTCTTCGCCGAGGGGTGACCCCGGTCGCCGGCACCTCGCGGCCCGACGCGGACGCCGGCCTACCGGTGTCGTCCGGCCCGAGACCCGGTCAGGGGCGGGTGCCGGACACCCGGCGACGGACCTTCTCCAGGACCGGCTCCGGCAGCTCGACGGCGTCCAGCAGTCGGGGCAGCAGCTCCGGTTCGAGGTTCATCGCCCGGAACACCTCGCCGATGGTGACCCCGTGCGCGGGCCGGTCCACCACCTCGACCGGGTCGCCCGCGCCGACCTCGCCCTCGCGCAGCACCCGCAGGTACGCCCCGGGCGCCGCCCGCACCGTGAACCGCTTGATCAGGTCGGGTACGCCCCAGAACCCGGCGAAGGTGGTGCAGGGGGTGCGCGGCTTGGTCACCTGGAGCACCGCCGAGCCGATCGCCCACAGCTCACCGATGACCGCCCCGGTCACGTCCACCGCCGAGGTGGTCAGGTTCTCGCCGAACCCGCCGGGCGGGACGGTGCGCCCCAGCTCCGCCGACCACCACTCGGCGTCCTCCCCGGCGTACGCGTAGACCGCCTGGTCGGGGCCGCCGTGGTGGGCCCGCTCGCCGATGAAGTCCCCGGCCACCCCGTCGGCGCGCAGCAGCACCGGACCGTCGACGGGTCGTTTGTCGATGCCGGTGCGGCCGCTCGCGTCGCCCGCCCACTCCGCCTCGGTCACCACGCCGAGGTTCACCGCCGCCAGCCTGCCCGTCATGGCGCAGAGCCTAGCCGTGGACGCCGGGTCCGGGGCACCCGCCGATCCGCCGTCGGCTCCGCCCCTGACCGCGCCGGCCGGCCCTCGACGGCGCGACTCACCTCTCGACGGCGGGGCTCAGCCCTCGACGGGCGCGGGTCAGCCCTTGACGGCGCCGGCGACCAGCCCGGAGACCATCCGGCGCTGCACCAGCAGGAAGAAGACGATCACCGGCAGGGTGAACAGCGTCGAGGCGGCCATCACGGACCCCCACGCGGTGTCGTCCCGGCCGAAGAAGAAGGTCATCGCCACCGGCAGGGTGTACCGGTCCTGGTCGTTGACGAAGGTCAACGCGAAGATCAGCTCGTTCCAGGCCGTGATGAAGGAGAAGATGCTGGTCGCGACCAGGCCCGGCGCCACCAGCGGGAAGAGGATCCGGCGGAAGGTCTGGGCCCGGCTGGCCCCGTCGATCGCCGCGGCCTCCTCCAGCTCCTTGGGCACCGCGGCCACGAAACCGCGCAGCATCCAGACCGCGAACGGCAGCGAGAAGCCGAGGTAGGTCAGGATCAGGCTGGGCAGGGTGTTGTAGAGACCGAGCCGCTGGATCATCAGGAACAGCGGGATGACCAGCGCCTCCAGCGGGATCATCTGCACCACCAGCAGCATGATCAGGAAGCTGGTCCGGAGCGTGAAGCGGAACCGGGCCACCGCGGTGGCCGCGAGCAGCGCGACCAGGCCGCTGAGCAGCACCGTGCTCACCGCCACCAGAGCGCTGTTGAGGAAGAAGTCGGCGAACGTCACGCCCGGGATCAGGTTGCCGGTGAGGATCTCCCGGTAGTGCTCCAGGGTCGGTTCGGCCGGCACCGGCCGGGGCGTCGACGAGAAGATCTCCCGGTTGGGCTTCAGCGACGTGGCGACCATCCAGTAGACGGGGAAGGCGGCGAAGAGCGCCACCAGCAGGCCCGCGCCGTTGAGGGCGATCCGCTTCACCATCGCGCCGCGCCTCACGCGTCCTCCTCCTGCTTGAGCACCATGCGGACGTAGAGACCGGTCACCACCAGCAGGATCAGGGTGAGGATGACCGCGATCGCGGAGCCCACGCCGTACTTGGGCGGCGGCGAGAATGCTTCGGCGTACGAGTAGATGGAGAGCATGAACGTCGGCCGGTCCTGGGTGCCGCCGGCCAGTACGAACTGCTGGGTGAAGACCTTGAAGTCCCAGATGGTGCTGAGCACGATCAGGATCCCGAAGACCGGCCGCAGCAACGGGAAGGTGATCTTCCAGAACACCTTCCACGGCCCGGCGCCGTCGACCCGGGCCGCCTCGTGCAGCTCGCTCGGCACGCTCTTGAGCCCGGCGAGCACGCTCACCGCGATGAACGGAAACGAGTGCCAGACCACCACCAGGGTGAGGATGGCGAAGAAGAGCAGCGGCGAGTTGAACCAGCCGTACCCGGTCCAGTCGCTGCGACCGAAGAGCGCGGTCGACAACCCGTCGGGCAACTTGTTGAACAGCCAGGTGACCAGCCCGCTGGTGTCGTCGAAGATCCACTTCCAGACGATGGTGCCGGTCAGTGCCGGGGTGGCCCAGGCGAGCATGACGCAGCTCGCCACGAAGGTGGCCATCCGCCGGCCGAGCCGGTTGAGCAGCAGCCCGACCAGGGTGCCGAGGATCATCGTCAGCACCACGTTCGCGGCGGCGAAGAGCACCGTGTTGCGCAGCACCGTACGGAAGAACGGGTCGCCGAGGATCTGGGTGTAGTTGCCCAGCCCCACCCACGGCCACTCGCGGTCGCCGCGCAGCTGCCGGACGCTGTCCAGCTTGTAGAACGACATCGCCACCACCTGGCCGAGCGGCCAGAGCAGCAGCACCCCGATGACCACCAGGCAGGGCAGCAGGAGCAGGTACGGCAGGCGGTCCACGCGGGGCCGCCGCCGTGCGGAGGTCTTCCGCACGGCGGCAGTCCCGGTGGACTTGGTCAGGGTGCTCACTTGGCGTTGAGAATGCTTTCCATCTCGGCGGCGGCGTCGGCGGTGGCCTGCTCGACCGTCTTCTGGCCCTTCATGACCGAGCTGTTCATCGCCTGGGTCACCGTCTTGGTGCGGCTGACCTCCACCCACTTCGGGGTCAGCGGGGTGACCTTGGTGTTCTGCATGGTGGTGGCGAACGCGGCCATGACCTTGTCGTTGGCGTACTCACCGCCGCTGACCAGGTCGGAGTAGACCGGGAAGAAGTTCAGGCTGCTGGCGAAGGTCTTCGCGTTCTTCTTGTTCAGCAGGACGGTGAGGTAGTCCCACGCCAGGTCCTGCTTCTTGCTGTCCTTCCAGAGGGCGACGTCCGAGCCGCCGGCGAACGCCGGGGCCGGCTTGCCGTCCGGGCCGGGGATCGGGAAGGTGCCCCAGACCTTCTCGATGTCGGGGTTGTCCTTCTTGATGGCGGCGCCCTGCCAGCTACCGGCGAAGGCCATCGCCGCCTTGCCGGTGGCGAACTGGGTGCGGGCGTCGATCTCGTTCCAGCCGGCGGCGGCCGGCGGGGCGACCTTGTGCACGGTGACCAGGTCGGTCCAGAACTTGACCGCCTTCTGCGCCTCGGGGGTGGTGTAACCGGACTTCCAGGTGCCGCCCTGGTTGGTGGCGATCTCGCCGCCGGCGCCCCAGAGGAACGAGTAGAAGGGCAGCTCGGAGTTGCCCGGCAGCGCGATGCCGTAGGTGTTCGGCTTCTTGGCCTGCACGGTCTTGGCGGCGGCGACCAGCTCTTCCCAGTTGGTCGGCGTCTTCACGCCGGCCTCGGCGAACCAGTCGGTGCGGTAGTAGATGCCGCGGACGCCGGCGTACCACGGGACGCCGTACTGCTTGCCGTCGAGCTGGGCGTTCTTCACCAGGTCCGGCAGGATGTCCTTGCTCTCCGCCCAGCCGGACATCTTCCCGGTGATGTCGGCGAGCGCCTCCTGGGCCGCCCAGCCCTGGGTCTCGGTGTTGCCCAGCTCGGTGACGTCCGGCCCCTCACCGCCGGCGAGCGCCGCCTGAAACTTCTTCGGCGCCTCCAGCCAGGGGATGTACTGGACGACCACGTCGGTGTCGGGGTGCTTCTGCCGGAACTCGGTCTCGACGCCGTCGAGGAACTTGGTCTGGGCGTCGCCGCCCTCGCCCATCATCCAGACCGTGAGCTTGCTCTTGTCGGCCGCTTCGTCGTCGCCGGAGCCCCCGCAACCGGCGAGCACCATCGCGGCCGAGGCCACGACGGCGGTGGCCGGAGCCAGCCGCTTCCACCTGTTCACGCCACTTCTCCCTCGCGCCGTCTGGCAGTAACCTTCTCTGCCGCACCCTAGTAGGAAAAATTCCTTTACGACAGGGGCGGGTTCCGGGCGAGGCGACGGTACCGCAGCCGGCGGGTCGGGGAGCAGACCCGTTCCGGGTACGCGGACGGGCGCCCGACCTCAGGTCGGGCGCCCGTCGAAGAGCGTTGTCGCTGCTTACCGGTGGGTGACGCTGCGGCTTACCGGTGGGTGACGCTGCGGCGGCGACCCACGCCGGCCACCAGGGCCACGGCGATGGCGGCGAGCACGACCTGGACCAGCAGCTCCATCCAGTCGATGCCGGCGGTCTCGGTGGCGATGCCCATGGCCCGCGCCAGCACGGTGCCCAGCAGGGCGGCGCCGATACCGATCAGCATGTGCAGCCAGATCGGCATGTTCTGCCGGCCCGGCACGAGCAGGCGGCCCAGCGCGCCGACGATGAGACCGACGACGATGGCGGTGATGATGCCCCAGACGGTGAGCTCCACGACCGTCCTCCTTCTTTAGGTATGACACACGATGTGTGGTTCTTGGCGTGATCGATAAGGTTCCCGATCCCGCGATTTTCCAAACCGACTCCGGGAACGATCTGGTCAAGACCCGCCGGGACCTGCACTTTCGTCGCAGCCGTCGCCCGGGACCGGACGTGAGCGGGCGGTGGGCCGGGAGTCCGGGTGCAGACGCGAGCGGGCGCCCGCCCCCGAGGGGTACGGGCGCCCGCTGAGCAGTGCGCTGCGCTGGATTACCGGTGGGTGACGCTGCGGCGACGGCCCACGCCGGCCACCAGGGCCACGGCGATGGCGGCCAGCACAACCTGCACCAGCAGCTCCATCCAGTCGATGCCGGCGGTCTCGGTCGCGATGCCCATGGCCCGCGCCAGCACGGTGCCCAGCAGGGCCGCGCCGATACCGATCAGCATGTGCAGCCAGATCGGCATGTTCTGACGGCCCGGCACGAGCAGGCGGCCCAGAGCGCCGACGATGAGACCAACAACGATCGCGGTGATGATGCCCCAAACGGTGAGCTCCACGGTCGCCCTCCTTCTGAAGATTGAGTCACACGGTGTGTGTGGTTCCTGTCGTGACCGCTAGATTCCCGACCGTCCGAAAATCCAAACCGACTCAGCGAAACGGCTGTCGCCCCCTGTCGATACGCAACCCCCGCGTCGATTGCCGCGCAGCACGGCAAACCCGCAGCTCAGGCCGCATGGGCCGGCACCGGGCAGGGCCGCGGCGGCCATCGGAAATTTCCCGGGTACGACCCGACGGCGGGCACGCGAAACGGCCGGCACCCCCGCAGGAGGATGCCGGCCGTCAGCCGTCGCGCTACTTCTTGCCGGGCGCCTTGGCGTCGCCGGAGTCGGAGGAGAGGGCGGCGATGAAGGCCTCCTGGGGGACCTCCACCCGGCCGACCATCTTCATCCGCTTCTTGCCTTCCTTCTGCTTCTCCAGCAGCTTGCGCTTACGGCTGATGTCACCGCCGTAGCACTTGGCGAGCACGTCCTTGCGGATCGCCCGGATGGTCTCCCGCGCGATCACCCGGCTGCCGATGGCGGCCTGGATCGGCACCTCGAACTGCTGGCGCGGGATCAGGTTGCGCAGCTTGGCCGCGATGGTGACCCCGTAGTTGTACGCCTTGTCCTTGTGCACGATCGCGCTGAACGCGTCCACCGGCTCGCCGTGCAGCAGGATGTCGACCTTGACCAGGTCGGACGCCTGCTCGCCGGAGGGCTCGTAGTCCAACGAGGCGTAGCCCTTGGTGCGGCTCTTCAACTGGTCGAAGAAGTCGAAGATGATCTCCGCGAGGGGCAGTGTGTAGCGCAGCTCCACCCGGTCGGCGGAGAGGTAGTCCATGCCGAGCAGGCTGCCCCGGCGGCCCTGGCAGAGCTCCATCACCGCGCCGACGTAGTCGTTCGGGGTCAGCACGGTGGCGCGCACGACAGGCTCGTACACCTCGGCGATCTTGCCGGTGGGGTACTCGCTCGGGTTGGTCACCACGATCTCCTGGCCGTCCTCGGTGATGGCCCGGTAGACCACGTTCGGCGCGGTGGAGATCAGGTCGAGGTTGTACTCCCGCTCCAGCCGCTCCCGGATGATCTCCAGGTGCAGCAGGCCGAGGAAGCCGCAGCGGAAGCCGAAGCCGAGCGCGCCGGAGGTCTCCGGCTCGTAGTCGAGCGCGGCGTCGTTGAGCTTGAGCTTGTCCAGCGCCTCGCGCAGGTTGGGGTAGTCCGAGCCGTCGATCGGGTAGAGGCCCGAGTAGACCATCGGCTTCGGGTCCTTGTAGCCACCCAGGGCCTCGGTCGCCGGCCGCGAGTTGATGGTGATCGTGTCACCGACCCGGGACTGGCGGACGTCCTTCACGCCGGTGATCAGGTAACCCACCTCGCCGACGCCCAGGGCGTCGGCCTTCACCATCTCCGGCGAGATGACGCCGATCTCCAGCAGCTCGTGCACCGCGGCGGTGGACATCATCTTGATCCGGTCGCGGGCGCTGATCCGCCCGTCGATCACCCGGACGTAGGTGACCACGCCCCGGTAGACGTCGTACACCGAGTCGAAGATCATCGCCCGGGCGGGCGCCTCGGCGTTGCCGACCGGCGGCTTGAACTGCCGGACGATCTCGTCGAGCAGGTACGGCACGCCCTCGCCGGTCTTGCCGGAGACCTTGATGCAGTCCGCCGGGTCGCCACCGATCAGGTGGGCCAGCTCCTCGGCGTACTTCTCCGGCTGGGCGGCCGGCAGGTCGATCTTGTTGAGCACCGGGATGACGTGCAGGTCGTTCTCGAGCGCCAGGTAGAGGTTGGCCAGCGTCTGCGCCTCGATGCCCTGCGCGGCGTCGACCAGCAGGATGGCGCCCTCGCAGGCGGCCAGCGAGCGGGACACCTCGTAGGTGAAGTCGACGTGGCCCGGGGTGTCGATCATGTTGAGCACGGCGTGCTCGCCGGCCCGGTCGCCCTCCCGGATGGTCCACGGCATGCGGACGGCCTGGCTCTTGATGGTGATGCCGCGCTCGCGCTCGATGTCCATCCGGTCGAGGTACTGCGCGCGCATCTGCCGGGGGTCGACCACGCCGGTGAGCTGCAACATCCGGTCGGCCAGGGTCGACTTCCCGTGGTCGATGTGCGCGATGATGCAGAAGTTCCGGATGCGCGCCGGGTCGGTGGAACCAGGAGCGTTCGCGCCGGGATCGAGCTTCGGTGGCACAGCGGTCCGTTCTGGTCGGCTGACGTGAGCGGGCCGGCGCGCCGCCGGCCCCCTCTATGCTCCCACGTCGCTCCGGACGCGGTCCGATCACACCTGGGTGCCGCGGCTCACCGCCGGGCCGCCCACCCCCGGCCTTCCCCGGCCGGGCCGGGTCACTCCTCCCAATGCCCCCCGGCCCGTGCCGGCGCTCGGCCCGGCCGCCTTCCCCGGCCCGGCCGGGTCACTCCTCCGGCGGCTCGACGAAGAGCGCGGCCAGCCGGGGCAGCCGGCGCCGAGCCTCGTCCTCGTCGTCGAAGTCCCAGAAGTCGTTGAGGTCGGGCACCGCGACCGGGTCCCGCTCCGCCGGCAGCTCGGTCGCGGTCGCCTTCCGGTACGCCTCCCACGGCACCGTGAGCATGTCCTCGCACTCGAACTCCTCGCCGCTGAGCGCGGCGGCCCGCACCCGGGGCACCTCCGCCAGGGAGTCCGGGTCGCCCACCGCCCGGGCGAACACCGCCCGGCCCTGGGTCATCAGCCAGCCCCGGAAGTACTCGAAACCGTCGTCCGAGGCACCCCCGTTGATCAGATAGGCCGCGCCCCAGAGGTCGACCCGGTAGGAGGCGGACAGCACCCGCTGCTGGTGGCGCGCGTACCCGACGATGTCCTCCGGGTCCCGCTCGGCCAGCAGGGCGACCGCGCGGGCGGCAACCGCGTCGCCCTCTCCCCCGGCGCCGGCCCGCGCCTCGTCGATCAGCTGCCAGAAGTCGTCGGTCCTCATGGCCTGGCAGTCTCCCAGACCCGCCCCCGGGCGCGATCCGGCAGCGGGAACATGGCGGCGAGTCGCGGGTACCGGCGGGCCAGTTCGGCAGGGTCGCCGAGATCCCACCGCTCGTCGGCGGGCTCGGGCGAGGAACTCAGCTCCCGCCCCCGGGCCTCGACGGCCTCGTCCAGACCCTCCTCCTCGCCGGTGACCCGCTCGTACGCCTCGTCCGCGACGTAGTCCAGGCACTCCCACTCCGGCCACTCGTCCTCCGCCCACTCCCGCAGGTGCCGCCCGGCGAGGCGACGCACCTGCGGGACGTCGGCGAGCGCGTCCGGGTCGTCGGCGACCCGCTCGAAGGCCGCCCGGCCGAGCCCGACCAGCCAGGCCTGGAAGTAGTGGAAGCCGTCGTCGGAGCAGAGGCCGCCGCAGATCAGCAGCGCCGCACCCCAGTGCCGCCAGGTGTCGACCCGGCCCCGCAGCTCGTCGAGCCGGACAGCGAAGTCCACCGCCTCGCCGGCGGGCCGCTCGGCCAGGCGGTCGGTGAGCCAGGCCAACCGCTCGTCGGGGATGGCGGTGACGGCGGCGGACCGCTCGATCAAGGCCCAGAACTCGTCCATGCGCACGAGGCGGATGCTGCCAGCGCGGTACGACAGGAAGCCGGGACGGGCCGTGCGCGGCTGGGCGGGGGCGCGCCGGCAGGGGCAGCATGGGGGCGTGCCCGCGCTACCGCCGCTCCCGGTGCCGTACCACGCCACCGCCGTCCGGCCGGACTGGTCGGCGCTGCCCGCCGGGCTGCGCGCCGCGGTGGCGGACCGGCTCGGCGCGCCGGTGGTGTCGGCGCGTACCGCGACAGCGGGCTTCACCGGCGGGTTCGCCGCCCTGCTGACCGGCGCGGACGGCGGCCGGATCTTCGTCAAGGCCGCCGACCTGACCCACCAGCGGCACCTGGCCGACTGGTACGCCCGGGAGGCGGCGGTCCTCGCCCGGCTCCCGGCCGGCGTGCCGGTCCCCCGCCCACGCTGGGCGCTGACCGCGTCCGGCTGGTACGCGCTCGCCCTGGACGCCGTCGACGGCCGCACGCCCCGGCTGCCCTGGGATCGGACCGAGCTGGACGCCGTCCTCGCCGGGTACGCCGAGCTGGCCGCCGCGTTGGCCGATCCGCCCGCCGAGCTGGTCGCCCTCGGCCTGCCCCGCCTGGCGGACCTGGCTCGCGAGGACATCCTGTGGTGGGGCGAGGTGGCCGCCGGGCGCGAACCGGTGCCACCGATGCCGGCCGCCGCGCACGGCCGCCTGCCCGAGCTGGTCGCGCTGGAGTCCCGGCTGCCCGGGTACGCCGCCGCCGGCCGCGGCCTGGTCCACGGCGACCTGCGGGTGGACAACGTGCTGCTCGACGTCGGCGGGCGGGCCTGGTTCTGCGACTGGAACTGGATCTGCCACGGCCCGGCCTGGTTCGACCTGGCCGGCCTGCTGATCACCGGGTACGCCGACGGGCTGCCCGTGGACGCGATCTTCGCCGGCCATCCGGCCGCGGCCGGCGCCCCGCCGGACGCCCTCGACGTGACGCTGGCCGCACTGGCCGGCTACTACCTCACCTCCGCCGCCGCCGGCCCACCACCGGCCCCACGCCCCGCGCCGGCGGTCTCCCCGCACCTGGGGGCGCACCAGCGGTTCAGCGGGGAGCAGGCGCTGCGCTGGCTGGCCGCCCGGCAGGGCTGGAGCTGAGTCGTTTTGGCTCGTCCCGGCCGACCTGGTAACCTGGCTCTTCGCGCAGCGATGACGCCTGCTTGTCGCGCGCAGAAGCAGACCAAACCGAGCTATCAAGACGAGGCTGTCGCGTGGCGAACATCAAGTCCCAGATCAAGCGCAACCGGCAGAACGAGAAGCGCCGGCTGCGTAACAAGTCGGTCAAGTCGTCGCTGAAGACCGCCATCCGGAAGTTCAACGAGGCTGCGGAGGCCGGTGACGCCGAGAAGGCCACCGTTCTCATGCGTGACGCGGCCCGCAAGCTGGACCAGGCCGCCAGCAAGGGCGTCATCCACGCCAACCAGGCGGCCAACCGGAAGTCGGCGATCGCGAAGCGCGTCGGCTCGCTCTCGGCCTGACCGAGCGACCTCAGACCTGACCTGAAGCCCCGGGCTACGCCCGGGGCTTCAGGCTGTCCGCCCCTCCGGCACCCACGCGCCCTGGCCGGCCGTCGGTGATCACATGGTCGACTCCATTCCGCGGACATGGCGGCATCCGCACCACTGGGATACCGCCATGTCGCGTACCCGGAGTCGATCACGGTCGCGGGCGACCGTGGGCGGGTCAGGACCGGTCGACGGAATCGCCGGTCGGGCCGGCGGGTCCGGGCGCTCCCCACGGCCGGTCCGACGTGCCGCGTCGCCAGGCGGGAGCACCGGGCGGCTCGGTGGCGACCACCATGCCGGGCAGGGTCCGAGGCACCCGCGCCCGCCCGATCACCGGCTCCATCTGCCGCCGGAACCGGTCCCGCTCCTGCTCCGGCACGAGTGCCGCCGAGCGGACGACCCGCTCGGCCACCATGTCGTTGAGCTTGACCATCAGGGCCACGGCGGCGGGCAGCACCACCACCGCCCACCAACTCACCAGCTCGGCCAGGGCGAGCAGCACGGCGAGCGCCACGGCGCCTTCGAAGAAGAGGAAGCAGAGCACCCCACCCGGGTTGACGACGCGCAGTCCGAGCGCCCGGGCGTAGAGCGGGCGGTACCGCTCGTCCTCGCCGGGCACGGTGCTCCACGCCGTCCGGGTGGGGCGGGTCACCGGGCGCCGCCCCGCCGGGCGGCCGCGACGGAGAAGACCGCCTTCTCCAGCGCGTACGCCCGGTCGTCCGCGCCGCCCTTGACCGCCGCGTTGCACTCGGCGGCGGCCCGCATCGCCTCGACCAGGCCCTCCGGGGTCCAGCCCCGGGCCCGTTGCTGCGCGTTCTTGATCTTCCAGGCGGGCATGCCGAGGGTGCTGGCGAGCTGGTACGGGTCGCCCCGGCCGGCGGCGGCGACCCGGGCCACGGTGCGCACCCCGTCGGCGAGGGCGTCGGCGATCGGCACCGGGTCGACCCCGACGTGCAGGGCCCAACGCAGCGCCTCCAGCGCCCCCGGGACGTCACCGATCATGGTTGCGTCGGCGACCGTGAAGCCGGTCACCTCGACCCGGCCCCGGTAGTACCGGGCCACCGTGTCGGCGCCGATCCGCCCGTCGGTGTCGGCGATCAGTTGGGAGCAGGCGGCGGCCAGGTCCCGCAGGTCCCCGCCGACGGCGGCGATCAGTGCCTCGGCGGCGTCCTCGGTGCACTTCCCGCCGCTCCGGCGGATCTCGTCCCGGACGAACGCCACCCGGTCCCGGTGTCCCTTGAGCTTCATCGCGGGCACCACGGTGGCGCCGGCCGCCTTCAGCCCGTCGGCGAACGCCTTGCCCTTCGCCCCGCCCAGGTGCAGCACCACCAGCTGGACGTCCGGGTCGGGGTTCTTCGCGTAGGCGAGCAGCGCGGTCGCGAGGTCCTTCCGGGCGTCCTGGCCGGCCCGGAGCACCAGCACCCGCCGCCCGCCGAAGAGCGAGGGGCTGAGCATCTCGTCGATCTCGCCGACCGTCAGCGACCCGGCCTGGTACTCCCGGACGTCCACGTCGGGGTCGACGCTGCGGACCTTCGCCACCGCTTCCGTCACCGCGCGCGTGGCGAGCAGCTCCTCGTCGCCGAGGACGAGCAGAATGGGAGGGAGGCTGGCGGCGGTCACGCCGCCCATCTTGGCACGGTCCACCGGGGGATCGTGCCTGGTCATCGGCGGCTGTGACGGCGGACCCCGCACTCAGCGCAAATCCAGACATTTACGTTAATGCGGGCTCACCCCCACAATGCGCCTCCATCCGGTGATCCCCTTGCCCCGGTCACCGTCGTCCCGGCGCGACGCCCCGCGTCACCACCGCCAGGCCGTGCCGGCCGGTCACCACCGCCACGTCCCCGTCCGTGTCGGTACGCAGCACCCGGACGCCGCCCCGGGCCAGCCGGGCCAGCACCGACGGGCTGGGGTGCCCGTAGTCGTTGTCGACGCCGACCTCGACCACCGCGACGGCGGGCCGGACCGCGTCGAGGAACGCCGGATCCTGGTACGCGCTGCCGTGGTGGGCGACCTTGAGTACCTCGGCCCGGAGGCCGTCGGGCGGCACCCGGTCCAGCAGGGCGCGCTGCTCCTCGGTCTCGGCGTCCCCGGCGAGCAGGATGCGCACCCCGGCCACGGTGGCGCGCAGCACCAGGGAGTTGTTGTTCGGGTCGGACCGGGTGCCGTGCAGCGGGTACGGCGGCCCGAGCGCCACCAGCTCCACCCCGCCCGCCCGGTACGACCAGCCGGCCGCAGCGGCTCCGAGTACGGCGGCGCCGGCCGCCGCGCCGGCGACCAGGTCCCGCCCGGCCGCCGGCTCGGCGAGCCCCGGGGTGCGCACCTCCACCACGCGCCGCCCCCGGAAGACCCCGGCGACGCCGCCCACGTGGTCGGCGTGGAAGTGGCTCACCACCAGCAGCGACACCTCCCGTACGCCGAGCCGGCGCAGGCAGCCGTCCACGGCGGACGGTTCCGGGCCGGCGTCGACCACCACGGCCCGACCGGCCGCCACCGGCAGCACCAGGGCGTCGCCCTGGCCCACCGCGCAGCCGACGATCACCCAGCCGGCCGGCGGCCACCCGCCTGCGAGGATGCGGACGGGCAGGGTGCCGACGATCACCGCGACGGTGCCGACCGCTACCAGCCGGCGCACCACCGGCCGCCGGGTGGCGAGCAGCAGCGCCACGGTCAGGCCGGCCAGCAGCAGCGCACCCGGCACCCCGCCGGGCCAGGGCAGCATGCCCGCCGGCAACCGCGCGCCAACCCGGGCGACGGTCACCAGCCACCAGGCCGGCCAGCTCGCCAGCCAGGCGGCGAACTCCGCGCCGGCCGGCCAGAGCGGCGAGACGGCGGCGGCCAGCACCCCGAGCACCGTGGCGGGTGCGATGGCGGGCACCGCCAGCAGGTTCGCCGGCACCGCGACCAGGCTGACCGTGCCGGAGATGCCGGCCACCACCGGCCCGCAGGCGAGCTGCGCCGCCGCCGGGACGGCCAGTGCCTCGGCCAGCCCCGCCGGTACGCCCCGGCGCCGCAGCGCGTCCCGCCACCTCGGCGCCAGCAGCAGCAGCCCTCCGGTGGCCAGCACGGAGAGCGCGAAACCGGCGTCCCCGGCCAGTTCGGGGTCCACCAGGACCAGGACAGCCACCGCGGCGCTCAGCGCGGGCAGCGCCGCCCGGGGCCGCCCAGCGGCCAGCGCGGCCAGCCCGATCGCCCCCATGGTCGCGGCCCGTACCACGCTCGGCGAGGGACGGACCAGGATCACGAAGCCGACCAGGGCCAGCCCGCAGAGCACCGCCGCCACGCCCGGGCCGGCCCGCGCCCAGCGGACCAGGAGCAGCACCGCACCCACCACGATCGCCACATTGGAGCCGGAGACGGCGTTGAGGTGTGTCACTGCGCAACCAAGGCGGGTTGAGAATCTCCTGCCGTCCGCTCGGCTCAGGCGGCACGGGCTCCCGTCGCGCCCCCTAAGAACTGAGGGAATTGTTAGTAAGAACTGCATAAGAATGGAGGGTATTACCGCCACTATAGTAATGGTGCGCGTCACAAATAATGGGGCGTAGTCGGCTTGTTGTTGCTGGACTAGCCGACTAAGTTGGAGATATCAAAGAACGCCGACGCTAGTGCGGGTAGGCGGAGGATGCAGCCCCGGACGGGGTATTAGGTCTCCGCTGAGTAACCGCACGAACGGCCGTCATCCCGGACGGGAACGCCGAGCAGAGGTCACCGCCAGACGTGGTGATCCCCGCTCGGCGTTCCCGTGTCCGGGAGAGAAGACATGGCAGCGTCAAAGACGCTCACCCCCGAGCAGCGCAGGGAGCGGGCTCGCAAGGCTGGCCGCGCGGCGCACTCGATCGACGCTCACGTCAGGGCCGTTGTGGACCGGGCTCCGGAGCTGACCGCCGATCAGGTGGCCAAGCTCCGCGCGATCTTCGCTCCGGCGGTGAACGGCTGATGCGGAATGAAGAAAGCCGCCCCGGCCAGGGCGGCTCTCACAACTCCTACGCTGAGACCAATAGTAACTCAGTTTGTAGGGAGTCGCTGCCGCTCACCAAGAGCGGAACCGTTGTCGGCGGTGGCAACTTCATGCCCGATGTGCCGCTCACCAAGGCGCATTGGCACGAACTGACGAACCTCTCCGCGATCGACCCGGAGGTCATCCGCGAGCGCGGTTACGTCTCGGTGGACCGGCCCCGGTCGGCGGACAGCGACAGCATTCCGGGGCTCCGGCTGGAGGGTGACCGGCGCGAGCAGTTGAAGCGGCTCGGGTTCCCCTCGTGGTCGCTGGCTCAGGATGGCTACTTCCCGATCTTGTGGCTCCCGAAGCACAGCCCGACCGGCAAGCCGCTCCCCGGTCAGCTAAAGCCATGGCGCGCGGTCCCGAACCGGGACGGCAAGAAGATGAAGTACGCCAGCGCCCGGGGATGCACCGGCCTGGACGTCCACCCCCGGTGGACGCGGGACCCGGACCCGGACGGCCGGGACGTGGCAGCGCTGCCCGCCATCCAAGACCCGGAGATCCCGCTGTGGATCACGGAGGGGATCAAGAAAGCGGACGCGCTCACCTCGCGCGGGGTATGCACGGTCGGGCTGGACGGCGTGTTCAACTGGCGGAACAGCCATGCGACGCTCGGTGACTGGGAAGACGTGCGGCTCAAGGGCCGTGAGGTCACGGTCTGTTTCGACGCGGACGCGCTGACCAAGCCGGCCGTACTCCGGGCCATGAAGCGGCTCGGTCGGTGGCTGCGCAGCAAGGGCGCGGCGAAGGTGCTCTACGTGGTGCCGGAGGTGGTCGCCGAAGGCGTGAAGGGAGTTGACGACTACTTCGCCGCTGGAGGCACGCTGGAGGCGCTGGCCGCGCGGCGGC
This sequence comes from Micromonospora palomenae, assembly GCF_007829925.1. Classification (NCBI taxonomy): domain Bacteria; kingdom Bacillati; phylum Actinomycetota; class Actinomycetes; order Micromonosporales; family Micromonosporaceae; genus Micromonospora; species Micromonospora palomenae. The sequence goes on along the minus strand of NZ_VIXA01000003.1, from coordinate 537,659 downwards.
AGGCCAAGCCGTACGCGGAGCCGGCCACCGTGGACACCTTCACCGACGCGCAGATGGCGGAAATCGTGGCCGGGGACGTGCTTGACGGCGCGTTCTGCTGGACGGCCGGGCTCGGGTGGCTGGCATGGGACGGCAAGCGGTGGGCGTCCGTGACGGACGCGGAGGTGACGGAGGCTGTCCGGCAGTACGTGATCAGCCGGTACACGGAGGCGCTGGACGAGGAGAAGCAGCGCGCCGCGAGCGGCCAGGATGGCGACCGACGCGACCTGGACGGCTGGCACAAGATGCAGCGGGCGCAGCGGATCGCGGACGTGATCCGGCTGGCGCGAGGGATCGCGGGCGTGCTGCGTGACGCAGCGGAGTTCGACTCCGACCCGGACGTGCTCAACACCCCGACCGGAGTCGTGGACCTGCGCACCGGGGAGGAGTTCCCCCACGACCCGGACCTGATGATCACCAAGATCACCGGGGTCGGGTACCGGCCGGGCGCGGAGTCGGAGGCGTTCAAGACGGCGCTGGAGGCGGTCCCGACGGACGCGCTGGAGTGGCTGCAACTGCGGATCGGCCAGGCCGCCACCGGGCACCAGGCGGACGACGGGCGGATGCTCCTGCTGACCGGCGGTGGCCGCAACGGCAAGACGGCCGTGATCGGGTCCGTCTTCACCGCGCTCGGTGGCGCGAACTTCGGTCACGGGTACGCCACGAAGGTCCCGAACACGTTGCTACTCAAGGGAAAGAGCCTCGGATCGGCCACCCCGGAGAAGATGACGCTGCGCGGCACCCGGATGGCGTACATGGAGGAGACGCCGGAGGAGGGCTACCTGGACTCCACGGTCGTCAAGGATCTGCTGGACGCCGAGGCGATCGAGGGTCGCAAGCTGTACAAGGACACGGTGTCGTGGAAGCCGACGCACTCAATCTTCCTGAACACCAACCACGCGCCCACCGTGACCGACACCGGGGACGGCGCGTGGCGGCGGCTCGCTCGGGTGGACTTCCCGTACCGGTACCGGCTCAACGGTGACCCGATCGAGCGCGAGACGGATCGGGTGGGCGACCCCCGGCTCAAGGCCAAGCTGGCGACCACGGAGGCGCAGGAGGCCGTGTTGGCTTGGGTGGTGGCCGGCGCGATCCGGTGGTACGCGGCGGGATCTCTGACCTCCAACGCGGGCGACCCGGAGTCGGTACGGGAGAGCGTGGCACGTTGGCGGGAGTCCTCCGATGAAGTGCTCCGGTTCCTGCGGGAGCGGTGCCAGTTCGACCCAGACCGGTGGGTGCCCTCCGAGGAGCTGTACCAGCAATTCGCGGACTGGATGAAAGCCAGCGGGCACCGGGCACCGTCCGCGCAGGTGTTCAAGCGGCGGCTGTCCGACCACGGCGCGCTCCCGGCTTACGTGGAAGCCAAGAAGATCCGGTCCAACCGGCCCGGCGTCTCCCGGCCGCGCACGCAATGGATCGGCCAGAGCAAGCCGCTCCCGGCGACCCTCGCGGCGGTGCTCGGCGTGGCCTTCGCCGAGGAGTAGCCGCCCCCTGTTCCGGATGTTCCGGATGGTCAGGAACTTTCCCTAAGAGCGCTTCACGTAGGGAAGTTATCTGCGATCCGGAACATCCGGAACACCTCGCCCGGCCCTGGCCCATACGTGAACACCCCGGCTGCTCCCGGCCGACTTACTCAATGGAGCCCGGCCCCGAGGCGAACACCCCGGCCGTCGCTGGCCCACTCCCCCGCTGACTCACCCGCACCCGTGAAGGGATGGACCATGACCACCACCATTGGCTACCTGCACACCGACACGCAACGAGGCACCATCACCCTGGCCGTGCCGTGCGAGCCGTGCCGCGCCTTCCACTGGCACGGAGCCGGCACGGTGGAGCAGCCCTACTACTCCCCCGGCGACCTGACCGACCGCCGGAGCCACTGCCACAACGGCAACAACTACTCCGCCATCACGATCAGTCCGGAGCCGTACCGACCGGAGTGGGTCACGCCGCAGCGCGGCCGGTTCTCCGCCGCGTACCGCCGGGAGGTGGCCCGGTGAGCAAGTGGCGCGAGCAGGCTCCGGGCACGGCCGCGGAATGGCGGATGCCGGCCACCCGCGCGGAGATCGTGGCGGAGCTGGAGCTGTGCGAGGTGCCGGCCACCGCCACCCCTGCGGAAGCCTGCTGCCGCCTGGAGCTGTCCGGTACGTGGGTCGCGCGCGGCCCGATGGCAGCGGCGCAGCGGTACCGGCGCGAGCGGGTGTCCGTGCTGTCCGGACACGTGGACAGGTAGGACAGGTTGGACAAGGCAGCCCCGGACATGTCCGGGGCTGCCTGCTGATCTTGTCCGCGAGGTTGTCCGGACAAGCCGGCGGACTCATGTCCGGGCTGTCCGGGACCTAGGTCGCGCCTTGTCGTCTTCCGAGCGAAGCCATGGTTTCGGCCACTCTCGGACCCACCTTGTCCTAGGACATCCGGTGCCGAAACGGCAGGTCAGAGCACCTGTCCGGCCCCGTTGTCCTAGCTCCGGACACCGGCGCTGTCCAGCCTGTCCGGGCTGTCCATGTCCGGCCGGCTGTCCGTTGTCCCGGTGTCTGGCTGTCCGTGTCCAACTCGACGTACGTGATCGGGTCGAGTCCGGTCGGACAACTCGCTGTCCGCGTAGATGTCCGCCTGTCCGGGCGGGACAGGTCCAGCGCGTTGTGCAGCCGGTCGAGATCGCGGGAGAGGGGACCCAGTCCGGCGAAGGGACCCATGCAAACAGTGCCGCCTTTGGTGATGAAGTTGGTGAAGGGCTGGCAGTGCGGGTTGCCTAGGACCACCCGCACTGCCGTCCGCGCTACCTCCGGCCCCTAGCCGGTCGCCTGCGCAGCGCCAGCACGATCCCGCTGATCGCCGCGCCCGCAACGGTGGCGATCGCCGGGATCGCCACCGGGGCAACGTTGCCAACGTCGTCTCCGCTGAGCCTGACGACGTACGCCAGCGCCCCGATGGACAGCACCGCGACCAGCACAAGCGCGCCGATCAGCACATGCTCCGTGCTCGTGGTACCCCCGGACTGGTGCGGTCCGGTCCCTCTCGTTACCGTGGACACTTGGTTTCGTTCTCCCTCACAGATGGTCCTTGCCTCGGACATGAGTGGACGTGACCGTTCAAGGCGGCCCCGGGGATGGCAGTCCCCGGGAGTCCGCCGCCTTGACCTAAAGGACCAGGCCGGTTACTTCCGTCGGAGCACTGTATCGAGCGAACCCGACGCCTGCGTGCAGCCCCGCGCGACCCGGCACCCTCGCTCGGTGGGACTGTACCGACTCCTCCGTCCATCACCGACCCACCCGACCGTGCGGCTGAGCGTCGCAACTGCCTTCACTTCTCATAAGTGTTCAGGCCGAGTTTGGTGACGGAACTCGCCCCACTCGGACCTGCACTCGCGCCGTTGCCACGTCGGGCGATGCCGCAGCGCCCAGGTTGAGGTACCTCATGCGCCCGCAAAATTCCTGTTCAGAGCGGTATGAGGCTCCAGCGATCCGGGCAGGAACTGCGGCTTGTCGAGGATCTACTTGTAGAGCGCGCCGCCGAAGTCCCCCGCCCGCCGCTCCCCCTCGCCGCGCACGACCCGCCTTCTCCTGCTGGCTGATGCGGGTCGCGTCCACCACGCCAGGCCGCGCCGAGCATAAGCGGGATTATGGTATGCCTTGCTTGATACAAAGCTTGGTACAATGAGACATGCCTAGAACGCCTGCCGGTAAGCGCCACGAACAGGAGTTGATGGCGCTGGAGCTGAGCAACGCCGGCCACTCCATCGACACCATCGCGGAGCGCCTGGAGTGCAGCCGCGCGACCGCCGCCCGACGCGTACAGGCCGCGCTCCAGCGCATCCCGGCGCAGGAGGCGGACACCCTGCGGCGGCAGTCGGAGGCGCGGATCAACGGGTGGATGCGGCGGTGTAACACGCTGCTGGACTCGGAGCTGTCCACACAGGACACCACGCGTGTGCTGAACCTCCTGCTCTCCCTGGAGCGCGAGCGCGTCCAGCTCTACGGGCTGCGCTTGCCGTCCGCCGTGGTGGTCCAGATCGAGCAGGAAGGTGTTCAGTGAGCCCGCTCGCGCGCCCCGACATGGGCCGCCCCGGCGCGCTCGGCCGGTGCAGCACCCACCGCCGCGCACGGCTGGCCGAGCCCCGGGCGGACCTGGCGGAGCAGATCGCCACGGAGCGGCTGGCGCAGGAGTCGCGCGCCTACGTGGACGGGGACGACACCGCCCCTCCCCTGCCGCGCACTCCCCGCCGCCGTGGCACCTGCCCGGACTGCGTGCGGACCCTCGCTGCCGCCGCAGCGGCATACCTGAATGGAGACAACCAGTGACCTACCCCAACGAGCGCCGCGTCCGCTACGTGCCGACCCTGGCCGTGTGGACCGTGGACACGCAGCAGAGCCACGCCGGAGGCGCGGATCAGCTCCTCGGCGCGATGCTGGCCTACGCCACGGAGTCCGGGGACATGCCGGCCGGCTGCACGTGCGCGCCGGAGTCGTTCAGCTACCACGGCCAGACCGGCATGCAGGCCAGCCCGCCGCGCGTGCACGGTGTGTTCCGCCGGGGCGGGGTGTCGATCTACGGGCACGGCACCCTGCCGGACGGGGAGCGGGGCTCGGTGGAGGGCAACGCGAGCCAGTGCCCGCACGCGAACGCGGCTGGAGAGCAGCAGGCAAAGGAACTGGCCAAGGCTGGCCGGTGGGATGACCTGTACGCGCTCACGGAGGCGTTCCCCGCCGCTCCGGGCACGCTCCAGCCGGCCGAGCCGGGCAGCAAGGCTCCGGCCGCGTGGCACGGTGAGCCGCTGACCGTGTCCGGGGTCGGCGCGATCCCGGATCGGCACGTCCACCCGGACGTGCGGGCGGACCTGGCCCGGCTCGGCGTGCTGGCCGCCGACGCGGACCGGCTTGGCCGCGCGGCCAGGGAGGCGCAGGCGGCGGTGGAAAGCGCCGGCACGGACGCGCGCCGGCAGGCTGCGGAGGCCGCCGCCGCCGGGACGCCCCTGGACGCGGCGGCGGTCACCCGGTCGATCCGGGAGCGGCAGGAGCAGGCGGAGGCCGCTCAGATCACGGCGGACGGCACCCGGGACGCGGTGGCCAAGGTCCGGCAGCAGGTGGCGGACGGGATTGCGGAGCGGCAGGCGGAGTGGCTGTCCTACCTCCGGGATCAGGCCGCTCACGGGCTGGCGCGGCTGGATCTCGTGGTGTCGGAGCTGGAGGCGGCGGTGGAGAACCTGGCCGAGATCGACCGGGTGCGGCAGGCGGTGGAGTCCCCGAGCGCCGGCCGGCTGTTCCACGGCGCGTCGATGATCGCGGGCAACGCGGTGGACGCGGCCAGGGAGACGCGCCAGCGAGCGGCGGAGGCGCTGGCCGGGCTGGAGCGGCACGCGGCCAAGGCGCGCAAGGCGGAGGCGGCTCAGGCGGCCTGAGCGGTCACAGCGAACGGCCCGGACCTGGAGGTCCGGGCCGTTTCAGCACTCGTCCGGGTTAGCGTCGCGCGCCTGGTGCGGCCGGTGCTCGGTGATCCACGCTTCCACGTCCTCCACCAACCACACCGCTCCCCCGGCCAGCCGATCGAACGGCTCCGGGAAGTCCGGCCGGGAGACGATCTGCACGACGCGGGCGCGGGACACCTGTAGGCGTTCCTGTAGCTCGGCGCTGCCGTACAGCCTGCGGACCATGCATCGACGCTATGCAACCCGAAACTGTCACATGTGATAGCTGTCAGACTTGACACTGTCGGGTGCGACAGGGCACGGTCCCTATAGAGCCCGTACGGACGGCAACCGGCTAGGGCTCTTTCGGTGAGCGGTCCGGCTACCTGATCAGGGATCGGTGGCCGGACCTGCCCGTTTCGGAGGTGGAGCCGTGCCCATGGATGACGGACCGATCACGCCCGCGCTGGTGCTCTGGACGGCAAAGCGGGTGATCACGCAGCACCGCGAGCCGGCGAGTGACCACCGGGCCGCCGGCCGGTGCGCGGTGTGCCGGGATGGCGGGTGCGACATGCTGACGTGGGCGCGCGACGCGATCAAGGCGCACCGGATGGCCGGCAACTCCCCCGACCGGTACTGAGCCCGATTGCCCCGCCGCGCACTGACGGATGCCACTGCGCGACGGGGAAACTCAGGCCCCGGTCAGTTCCGGGGGACGTTGATACGGCCTGAGGGCATCATCCGGCTCAGCACCACGTAAGCCTCCGCCAGTTCCAGCGTCTCCCTGGAGGTAACGACCGGTGCCCCGGTCATGCCGTCCGTAGTGACCAGCCGCTGCAAGATCAGCTTCTTGGCCTCGCTGTACAGCTCGTGTTCTTCGTCCTCGGTCATCGCCATGCGCGTCTCCTTCAGTTGGCCTGCCCGCCCGGCAGGGTTCCGGACCGCGTGACCGTACAGGCAGGGTACGACGGTCAGCGCCAACTGATCTCGATCCCGTCCGTGCTGAAACCCGGTCCGCGCCGGCCCCGGCTGACCTTGATTTCCATGAGCAGGCGCACGACGGTCCGGCGCGCGTCCGGGCTCAGGCGCTCCCACGCTCCCGTCACGTCATCGCTGGAGAGCAGGTCTCCGAGCACGGACGCCCGGTCCGGCGGCGGCGCGGCGGCGGCCTCCAGCGCGGCCAACTCGGGGCGGAGTTGCCCGGTGATCGTGGCAAGCTGCCGGGCAGTGATCACGCCGGCCGCGAAGCTGGCCGCCGCGTCGTCCAGCCGTTGCCGCACCCGCTCCGCCGCCTGAGCGGCCCGTTCCCGCTCTCCCCCGTCGTCATCCGGGGCGAGCAGGGCGGCAGCGTCCGGGCGGCTCAGGCGCGCGATGACCACGGCCTCCACGTACTCCTCCAGCCGGTCCCGGCGGCGGCTCACGCAGGCGGACGCCATGCACCGGTACGCCTCCGTGGACTTGCTGTGCCCGACGCGCAGCGGCGAGCCGCACACGCCGCAGACCGCGATGCCGGAGAGCAGGTGAAGGCGTCCGGCGCGGCCGGGCGTGGTCACCCGGTCAGGGTTGTTGAGCACGCGCCGGACCGCGCGCCACGTCTCCGGCGGAATGATCGCCGGCCAGGCGGCCACGCCCATCTCCTGCCCGTTGTGCTCGCGGAGTCCGGCGTGGCGAGCGTGGAGCAGCACGTTACGGAACGTTGGGTGCGTCCACGGCTTCCCGGAGGCGTTGTGCAGGCCGCGCGCGTTGAGATCCCGGAAGATCGAGCGCAGCGGCTCCCCGGCCAGCACACGCGAGGCGGCCTCGCGGATGACTGCGGCCTCGCTCTCGCGGATGGTGAGCCGGTCCGGCTCCCACCCGTACGGGCGGTGGCCGCCGTGCGGCTTGCCGGCCGCTGCGTTCTCCGCCAACTTGCGCCGGATGCGGGCGGCCTTGTGCTCGCTCTCGTACCGGGCCGTGGCACCAAGCATCCGGGCGACCATGCGGCCGGAGGGGGTGGTCAGGTCCACCGCGCCGGACTGGCAGGTCTGCACCTGGAGGCCGGTCCGCTCGGCCAGATCGATGAAGCGCTCCAGTTCCTTCGGGGAGCGGTGGAGGCGGTCCGGGTGCCAGGCGATCAGGCCGCGCACGGTGCCGGCTTCCACGTTGGACAGCAGGCGCTCATAGTCGGGCCGGACCTTGCCGGAGTAGGCGCTGATGTCGTTGTCCCGGTAGACCTCGGTGACGGTCCAGCCGAGCCGATCGGCCAGGGCGCGGCAGTCGGCTTCCTGCCTGGCCACGCCGAGCCCTTCCCCGGTCGCGTCGGACGAGATGCGTACGTAGATCGCGGCGGTAGTCACCGCCTTACCGTAGCGATGACATGGGTCATCCCGGTGGCCCGAAAATCCTCCTCCACGTTGGCGGGCAGTCGGCTGGTGTCCCCCACCACCAGCCCGGGGAGCAGCCCGCCCTGCTCGTCGGGAAGCGGGGCGCAGGCCCGTTGCAGGCCGGCGCGGAGCGTACCGGCGGCCCGTTGGAGCCACGGCGGTGGACCGTGCGCCACCGGCGGGCCCGGCACGATCAGCACGGCGGCGGTCAGGTCTCCCCCGCGCGGCGCGGTCAGCCGCCCCTCGGCGGTGAGCCGCTGCCCCGGCAGCCGCCCGCGCCAGGCCGGGTCGGTGGCCAGCACCAGTACCCGTACCGGGGCGCTGACCCGCCGGCCGTCGGGGTCGGTCAGGCCGGTCAGCTCGGCGGCCACCAGCAGCGTCGGCCGGCCGGGAGCGCCGCGAATCGGGCGGGGATCGTCGGTGAGCACCAGCTCGGCGGTGACCCGGGCCCGCTCGTCGACCAGCGCGCGCAGCGGGGCGGCGTCGCGGACGTGCAGGCGGGCGGCGGTGGCGCTGGCGCCGCAGACCACCCCGATCAGCACCGCGACGGCGATCCAGCCGTACCGGCGGACGGGCCCGGCCGGACGGCCGAGCACGCCGAGCAGATGGGCGGCCACCAGGGCCGCGAGAACGGCGGCGGTGGCGGCGAGCAGCGCCGCGGTCGGCGCGGTGAGGTGCAGGCAGGCCAACGCGGCCAGCCACGCCGCCACCGCCAGGCCGGCGAGCCGCAGGTCCGGCGGCTCGCCGGACGACTGCACACCGAAGGTTGAACCACCGGCGCGATCCGTCCGGTGCCCGGCCACGCCGGACCTGGCATCCGTCCCCCGGCTCACACCGTCACCAGGTCCTTGAGCTGCTCGTAGCGGGCGTCGCCGATGCCCTCGACCTGGCGCAGGTCGCCGACCGAGCGGAACCCGCCGTGCTGGTCGCGGTGGGTCAGGATCCGCTGGGCGAGCACCGGGCCGACCCCGGGCAGCCCGTCGAGCTGCGCCAGCGTCGCGGTGTTGAGGTTGACCAGGCCGCCCGGGACGGCCGGGTCACCGGCGGCCGGAGGTGCGGCGGCGCCGGGCTGGCCGGGCGGCGCGGCGACCCCGACCAGGATCAGCTCCCCGTCGGCCACCTTGCGGGCCGGGTTGAGCAGGGCCACGTCCACGCCGGGGAGCGCGCCGCCGGCCGCCTGCACCGCGTCGGCGACCCGCGCGCCGGCCGGCACCCGCACCAGGCCGGGGCGGCGTACCTTGCCGGCGACCGCGACGACCAACTCGCCGGAGCCGGTCGCGGTCGCCTCGGGGGCGGTGGACACCTCGGGTGCGGACACCGACGCCACCGGGCGGACCGGTTCGGCCTGCGGCCGGGATCGCCAGGCCCAGAAGCCGGCCCCGAGCACCACGACCACCGCGACGGCGGCCAGCGCCCGCACTCCCCGACGATCCGGGTCGAAGGCGCCGGGGCCGGGCAGGCGGGACGCCGGGGCGACGGGTGCGTCCTCGTCAGGTACCGGCATCCCATGGTCGACCTCCCTGACGGTTACCGGAGGGGCGGATGTCACCGGACCGGGGTGTACCGGTGGAGCTGAGCGGGACGGCAGCGCAGCCGGATCGGCGAACCGGCCGTACCGGGACGCGGGAACCGCCTCGGGGACCGGACCGGACTGGTCGGAGTCTGCTGACACGACCGGCCGCAGAAGCGTCCCTTCCGGCGCTGCCCCGACCAGGCGAAACAGTCGCCGCCGCACCGTGGCCTCCTCGTCGTCTGACACGATTCGAGGCTAGGGACGGAAGGTGCGCAGTCGCCGGTGGGCGGTCACCGCTTGTGGACAAGACAGGGCCCTGTGGACAAAGCCCTGATCATGCACATTGGTGCTATGGGGAGCGGCGGATCAGGTGCTCGAATCCCTGCCCGACAGCAGGAGGCCCCGGCCACCCGTGACTGGTGACCGGGGCCTCTGCGGTGCCAAGTCAGCCCAGAGGGCCGATCGCCTTCGCCAGGCCGACGAAGCGCTGCCAGGAGTCCGGCTCGAAGCTCAGCGTGCCGCCGTCGCGGTCCTTCGTGTCCCGTACGAGGACGACGCCCGGGAGATTGTCGGCGACCTCGACGCACGAGCCACCGTTGTTGCCGCTCTTCGTGCTCTTGCGCCACCGCGCGCCGGTCATGTCCATGATGCTGCCGCTTTCTTGATGAGGTCGAGGGACTGGGCCCGAGGTAGAGCCTCACCCACAATGCGCGCCCACCGTCGTTCGAGGGTAGCAATTTCCGGCCCCTGCTCGATGATCTGCGCACGGGCCTGGCCGTCCACATGCGCCACCCGCAGCCCGTCTGGCAGGTCGGCCAGGATGATCGGTCCGCCGAGCCCGGCGTACATGCCGACGTCCCTCGGCACGACGTGGATCTGCACGGAGGGCAGCGCGGCGCACTCGATCAGGTAGCCGAGCTGGTCGGCCATGAGCGCGGTGTCTCCATAGGCCGAGCGGTACAACACCGCCTCATCGACGACGGCGATGAGCAGGGGCGGGCGCTCACGTCGCAGGACGGCCTGCCGGCTGATGCGCGCGGCGACGAGCTGGTCCACCTCATCCGCGGTCAGCGCCTCGCCGGCCAGCGTCGCTTGCGCGTAGGCCTGGGTCTGGAACAGGCCGGGTACCCACGCCAACTCGAACCACCGCAGCGCGACCGCCTCGCGTTCCCAGTCGACCCACGCACGCAACCAGGTTGGTTCCCGCCGTTTGAGTACGTCCGGCCAAAGGTCCTCCATCTCGCGCCCAAGGATTGCGGCGACCTGGGCTCGGTGGCGCGTCTGTGGGATCCGTCCCGGGTTCGCCCACTTGGCTGCCGTCTTCGGATCGACCCCGATCTGAGCAGCGAGGCTGTCCGCCGTCTCGCCCGCCGCCGACATCGCTTCGATGACCGCGTGGTTCATCCACAGCCTCCCCGGAACGATCCGAACGTCTGAAAAGGATAGTGCAACGCAGTGTATTCATCCCGTCACGAGCGGCAAGGCTGGTCGAAACGGCGTGGTCGGTGGAGGCGAAGCCCGGCGACCGCGTTCGTGGGGGTCGCCTCGGAGGAGGCGAGGCGGCCCCGCCCGACCTCGACCGCAGGGAGCGACGTGCCGGAAGAGAAGGAGTCGGGGCGGCGGACCCACAACCGCATCCCGGAGTCGCGCTGGTCCAGCCGGTCAACGCCGCCGGCCGGATCGCGGCCCGCGCCGACGTTCCGGACCGGCGACCTCCTGCACCTGACCCGCGCCGCGAGCGTGCAGTTCAGCCGACCGATCGTGGTGCGCGTGATCCGCGAGCTGACCGACCGGCACCCGTACCACGGCTGGTCGTGGATCGAGGCTTACGAGTTGGACGCGCGCGGAACGGCGGTGGCGAAGCGGGAGCTGTTCGTGCTGCTGAACGGCGTGCGTTGGCTGTCCAGAGCCCCGTCCAGGCGCGCTGCTCCGCAGGGTCGCACTGCTCCACGCGACCGGTGACGGCGGGCGCTCAGGGCCGGCGGTGCGTCCGTGCTGATCCGGGTCCGCACTGGCGACCCCATCCGGTCAGCGGGCCTCCGGGTCCAGCCCCAGCACCGCCCGTCCCCCGTCGACCGGCAGGGTCACCCCGTTCACGAAGGTCGCCGACAGCAGGTACGCCACCGCCTCCGCCACCTCGTCCACGCGACCGGTCCGCCCGACCGGATGCAACCGGGCAAGCTCCGCCTCGACGCACTCCACCTCGGCGGGCTCCCGTTCGGCCAGGAACGCGGCATGCCGCTCGGTGTGGATCGAGCCGAGCGCGACCGCGTTCGTGCGCACTCCCCGGGGCCCGTACTCCACGGCCAGCGCCCGGGTCAGCCCCTCGACGGCCGCCTTGGCGGTGGCGTACGGCAGGCAGCCCGGCACCGGCCGCCTGGCCTGGTGGGACGAGACGTTGACGATCGCGCCTCCGGTGCCGGCGGCGAGGAACCGGCGTACCGCCGTCGTCGCGCCGACCAGGGCCGGGCGCACGTTGAGTCCGATGAGGTCCCACACCTGCGCCGGCGGGGTGGAGTGCAGCGAGGCGTCCCGGAACACCGCGGCATTGTTGACCCAGCCGACCAGCGGCGCGGCCCGCTCGGCCAGGTCGGCGGCGTGCCCGGCGACCTCGTCGTCCGCGGCGTCGCCGGTGACCGGGACCAGCCGGTCAGCGGCGGGGTGCGCCGGCAACCAGCTCAGCGCGTCCGGGTCCCGCTCGACGACGACCACCGTGCCGCCGGAGTCGAGCAGTCGCTCGGTCACGGCGCGGCCGACGCCCCGGCCACCCCCGGTCACCACGTACGACATGACCCTCCCCATCCAGCAAGATCAGGGGCGGCGGTGCACGACCACGCTGGCCAGGCCCGGCCCGGCGTGGGCGGCGACCACCGCGCCGGCCTCGGAGACGTACGTGTCGTGCAGCCGGTCGCCGAGCCGCTCGGTGAGCGCCTCCAACAGCTGCTCGGCCCGCTGCGGCGCGGCGAGGTGGTGCACCCCGAGGTCCACCTCGGCGTCGCCGGCCGCCTCGACGGCCAGGTCGACCAGGCGGGCCACGCCCCGGCTGGCGGTGCGCACCTTGTCCCGGACCACGATCGCGCCGTCCGGCATGTGCATGATCGGCTTGACCGAGAGGGCGGTGCCGAGCAGCGCCTCGGCCGCGTTGATCCGGCCGCCCCGGCGGAGGAACTCCAGCGTGTCGACGTAGAAGTAGATGGTGGTCCGGCCGACGGTGTCCAGGGCGGCCTGCCGTACCCCGGGAAGGTCGGCGCCGGTCGCGGCGGCCGTGGCGGCGGCGAGCACCGGGAAGCCCAGGCCCATGCCGGTGGAGCGGCTGTCGACCACCTCGACCCGGTCGCCCAGTTCGGCGGCGGCCAGCCGGGCCGCCTCGACGGTGCCGGAGAGTTCCGCCGACAGGTGCACCGACACCACGCCGTCCGCGCCGCCGTCCAGCAGTTCCCGGTACGTCCGCGCGAACTGCTCGGGGGCCGGACGGGAGGTGCTGACCGAGACCCGCCGCCCGCCGAGCACCCGGGTGGCGTCGGCGGGGAAGGTCTCGATTCCCTCCAGCCCCTCCGCGCCGTTGAGCACGACGGTCAGGGGCACCACGGTGAGCCGGTGCGCTCGCACCAGCTCGGGCGGGAGGTAGGCGGTGGAGTCGGTGACGACCGCGACGGGCATGCCCGGCACGCTAGCGGATGTCGCGAACGTGTGCCCGGGCCGGCAGCCTCAGACCGGTTCGCCGGGTGCCGGCCGGGTGATCAGCCCGACATTGTGGGCGCGCAGGTGCCAGCCCCGGACGTCGTCGTGGCGCAGCTCGGTCCAGTGGCAGTTGGCCAGGGAGCCGATGGTGCGCAGCACGGTGTGGTCCCAGCCGAGCAGGTGACCGACGCCCTGCCGGGCCGCGCCGCCGTGGGTGGCCACCACGATGGTGCCGCCGGGTACGAGGTCGGCCGCGTCCTGGAGCGCCGCGCCGACCCGCTTGCCGAGGTCGTCGAGGGTCTCGATCTCCGCGCCCGGGTCCGGGTCGCCGGCCCGCCAGCGCGCGTACTCCTCGGGGAAGCGGGCGGCGGCGTCGGTGAGGGCCAGGCCCTGCCAGCGGCCGAAGTGGCGCTCGCGCAGCCGGGCGTCGGCGCGCACCGGAAGGCCGGTGAGCGCGGCGAGCGCGGCGGCGGTGGCGGCGGCCCGGCTGAGGTCGGAGGCGACGATGGCGTCCGGACGCAGGGCCGCGAGCAGCGGCGCGGCGGTGCGCGCCTGCTCGCGGCCCAGGTCGTTCAGCGCCACGTCGGTCTGCCCCTGTACGCGGCTGGTGGCGTTCCAGTCGGTGTTGCCGTGCCGCCAGACGATCAGGCGGGTCATTCCGCGGTGGAGGTGCCGGCGGAGGCGTCCGCCTCGACCAGGTCCCGATCCACGAACGGGATCTGGGGGCAGTCCTTCCAGAGCCGGTCGAGGGCGTAGAACTCCCGCTCCTCGGTGTGCTGCACGTGCACGACGATGTCGACGTAGTCGAGCAGCACCCAGCGGCCGCCCCGCTCGCCCTCGCGGCGCACCGGCTTGGCCTTCTCCGGCAGCTCGAGCAGCTGCTCCTCGATGGCGTCGACGATGGCCAGCACCTGACGCTCGTTGGGGGCCGCGGCGAGGACGAACGCGTCGGTGATGGCGAGTTGGTCGCCCACGTCGATGATGACGATGTCCTGCGCCTTCTTGTCGGCCGCGGCCTGGGCGGCGGCCATCGCCAGCTCGTGAGCGCGTTCGGAAACTGTCACCGTTCTCCTTCGATCAACCGTACGACCATCCAAGCGTCTCATATCCGGGGGCGCGACGACTTGTCAGTTCTGGTCGATTATCCGGACAGACCCTCGCATACCAGGCAAGTTCACTGCTGGTAGAGCCGCCGTTTCGCGATGTACTGCACCACACCGTCAGGCACCAGGTACCAGACCGGCTCTCCCCGGGCCACCCGGTCCCGGCAGTCGGTGGAGGAGATCGCCATCGCCGGCACCTGCACCAGGCTCACCGTGTCGGCGGGCAGGTGCTTGTCGGTGAGCTCGAACCCGGGCCGGGTCACCCCGATGAAGTGGGCCAGCTCGAAGATCTCGTCCAGGTCCTTCCAGGAGAGGATCTTCTCCAGCGCGTCGGCGCCGGTGATGAAGTAGAGCTGCACCTTCGGGCCGTACTCGGCGTGCATGTCCCGCAGGGTGTCGACGGTGTAGGTGGGGCCGGCGCGGTCGATGTCCACCCGGCTGACCTGGAACCGCGGGTTGGAGGCGGTGGCGATCACCGTCATCAGGTAGCGGTCCTCGGCGGGGCTGACCGGCTCGTCCGCCTTCTGCCACGGCTGACCGGTCGGGACGAACACCACCTCGTCCAGGCCGAACCGGTCCGCCACCTCGCTGGCCGCCACGAGGTGCCCGTGGTGGATCGGGTCGAAGGTGCCGCCCATGATGCCGATCCGCCGGATGTCTTCCTCCACCCGACGATCGTAGGCCGGGGACGGCCGGCGGCCCGTCGGGGCCGCCGGCCGTCCCAACCTCCGGCCCGACTCAGGCCGACGCGGCGGCCACCGCCGTCCGCGCGACCAGCGCGCGGCGCAGGTCGTCGTCCAGGTCGGTGACCCAGCGGCGCAGCCCGGGCGTCAGGTCGTCGCGGGCCAGCAGCGCCGCGGCCAACTCCCGGGTGGGCTGCGCCACGGCGTACCGGGGGAACGCCAGGGTGGTCACCCGGTCGGCCGTCCAGGCGGTACGCAGCCGCGCGGCCGCCGGCATGTCGGCGAAGTACCGCTCGACGTACGGCGCGGTCAGCTCGGCCTGCTCGGGCTGCCAGAAGCCCTCGGCGGTCGCCTCGACCAGCCGGTTGGACAGTTCGGTGCTGCTGGTCACGATCTCCCAGGCGACCCGCTTGGCCTCGGCGTCCGGCAGCGCCGCCCGGCAGCACGCGGCCCGTTCCGCCCCGGTGGCGCTGCGGTCGGCGGCCAATTGCGCGGCGATCTCCGGCTCGCCCACCGCACCCAGCACCACCAGCCGCAGCAGCAGCGCCCAGCGCAGGTCGGTGTCCACCGCCAGCCCTTCCGGCACCCCGTCCCCGGCCAGCCAGCCGGCGAGCAGCCCGGCGTCGGTGCTGGCGGCGATCAGGCCCCGCGCGGCGGCGAGCTGCAACGAGCCGCCGGCCGGCGCCCCGGCGAGCAGCGCGGCGCACGCCCCGGCGACCCGCAGCAGCGCGGCCTCGCGGGCCAGCGGATCGAGGTAGCGGTCGATCAGGCCACGGCTCAACGTGAGCACGTCCTCGGCGATGATCACCTCGGTTTCGGCGGGCAGCGCCGCGGCGATCAGCGCGACCACGGCGGCGACCGGGCGCTCGCCGTCCCGGGCGGCGTCCAGCGCCTCACCCCAGAGCAGCGCCCGGGCGAGCGGGTCGGCCAGCCCCGGCAGCACCATCGGCACCGCGTCGGCGGAGGCGGCGTCGAGGCGGATCTTGGCGAAGGTCAGGTCGCCGTCGTTGGGCAGCAGCAGGCCGGTGGCGGGCTCGCCGATCAGCGCGGTCAGCTCGGTGCGGCCCTTGTCGGTGTCCGGGTCGAGGTCCACCTCGAGGCGGCGCACCGTGCCGTCGGGCGCGTACCGGCCGACGCCGACCCGGTGCGGGCGCAGCACCGGGTGGGCGTCCGGGGCGGTCTGCACCACGGCGGCGTCGACCCAGCGGCCGTCGGCGTCCACCGCCGTCTCCATCCGAAGCGTGTTGACCTGGGGGCGGCGCAGCCAGCGCTCCGCCCAGTCGGTGAGGTCCCGGCCGCTGGCCGAGCTGAGGCTGGCCAGCAGGTCGGCCAGGGTGGCGTTGCCGAACCGGTGGGCGGCGAAGTGGGCGTTCAGGCCGGCCAGGAAGGCCTCGTCGCCGAGCCAGGCGACCAGCTGCCGCAGCACGCTGGCGCCCTTGGCGTACGAGATGCCGTCGAAGTTGAGCAGGCCCTGGGCGGCGTCGCGGACCTCCTCCGGGGCCACCGGGTGGGTGGAGGGACGCTGGTCGGCGGTGTACCCCCACGCCTTGCGGCGCATCGCGAAGGTCGTCCAGGCCCGGTCGAAGCGGGTCGCCTCGGCGGTCACCCGGGTGCCCAGGTACTCCGCGAACGACTCGTTCAGCCACAGGTCGTCCCACCACCGCATGGTCACCAGGTCGCCGAACCACATGTGCGCCATCTCGTGGGCGATGGTGGTGGCTCGCAGCTCGCGCTGGGTGTCGGTGACCGCCGACCGGAAGACGTAGTCGTCCCGGAGGGTGACCAGGCCCGGGTTCTCCATCGCGCCGGCGTTGAACTCCGGCACGAACGCCTGGTCGTACTTGGCGAACGGGTAGCGCTCGGCGAAGAGCTGGTGGAAGCGGTCGAAGCACTGCCGGGTGACGGTCAGGATCTCGTCGATGTCGGCGTCCAGGTGCTCGGCCAGGGAGCGCCGGCAGTAGACCCCGAGCGGGATGCCGTCGTGCTCGGCGCGGCGCACGTGCCAGGGGCCGGCGATCAGCGAGACGAAGTACGTGGCCAGCGGCGCGGTCGGGGCGAACTCCCAGCGCCCCGGCCGGGGGTTGGCGGCGAGCTGACCGTTGGCGGCGACCGTCCACTCCGGCGGCGCGGTGACCGACAGGGTCACCGGCGCCTTCAGGTCGGGCTGGTCGAAGGCGGCGAAGAGCCGCTGCACGTCGTCCAGGAAGGACATCGCGTAGAGGTAGGTCTCGCCGTCGGCCGGGTCGACGAAACGGTGCATCCCCTCGCCGGTGTTCGAGTACGCCATCTCGGCGGTGACCGTCAGCGTGTTCTCCCCGGCCAGCCCGGTCAGCGGCAGCCGGTTGTCGGCCAGCGAGTCCGGGTCGAGGTCGCGGTCGTTGAGGCGCGCTCCGAGCAGTCGGGCGGGTTTGACCTCGACGAAGGTGTCGGCCCCGGGGGTGGCCCGGAACCGGATGGTGGCGGTGGAGCGGAACCGCTCGCCGCCGCCGGTCAGGTCGAGGTCCACGTCGTAGGACTCGACGGTGATCAGCGCGCGACGCGCGGTCGCCTCTACACGGGTCAGGCTCGGCATCCGCTTATCCTGCCCGACGGGGAACCGGACGGGCTCCCCATGACGCGTGGTGATGGAGGACGAACAATGGGTCAGCACCCCAAGGGCGATTTCGACCTGTCCCGGGCGGTCTGGCAGCGAGCCGAGGGCGACACCTCCGACAGCGCGGTCGAGGTGGCCTTCGTCGACGACCTGATCGGCATGCGCAACTCCGCCGAGCCGGACGGGCCGGTGCTGGTTTTCACCCAGGCCGAGTGGGACGCCTTCGTCGCGGGCGCGCAGGACGGCGAGTTCGACCTGGACTGAGCGCCGCGCGCCGCGGGACCGGGGCGCGCCCGGTCGACGTCGGGTCGGCGGCCCGGCGGTGTCGCCCGCCAGCGGGAACCGCCGGTCGCCGGCCCGCCGCGGTTCACCCGTCACCCTCGCCCCAGCCGAGGCCACCGGGGCCCGCGGCGTGGTGGAAGCCGGGATGACCGGCCACGTCGGCGCAGCGCTCGCCGTCCGGCCCCGGCGCGCCGCAGAAGAGCCGCTCGGCCCGGTGCCAGGCGTCGGCCGGTGAGAGGGCTGCCGCGCCGAGCGCCAGCTCCGGGCGAAGCAGGCTCAACGCCTCGGCGTACGCGACAGCGAGGTCGCGGGCCTGCTCCGGCCCGTCCGCCTCGAAGCCGAGGTGGGCGGTGAAGCGCCGGGGCGGCCGGGGTGCCCGCCGGGCGGCGGTGATCAGCGGTGGACCGTCGGCTCCGCCGGACCGGCCGCTCCCGAGCGCCTCGACCACCCGCCGCTGCCGCCAGTACGGCGGCCTGTTGTCCCGCATCGGCCCTCCCCGTCGTCACGCCGGCCGTACGCCCGTGGCCGGCCCGGAGACGAGGAAACCAGGTTTCCGGCGTCCTGGGAGGGGCCAGCGGACGGCTCGTCAACTGGCCCACACCCCCGGGTGCCCCCGCCGGCCACCGCGGCCCGGTCCGGGATTCAGTGGCCCCGACCTGGGTAACGCCATCCGGTCGACCAGGGCGGCCGGCCGCTGTCACCCGCGTCAGGAGAGTCCGATGGTCACCACTCCCGTCGACCGCAGCCCGGAGGGTTCCCTGGCGTTCCTGCGCGAGGGATACCGGTACATCGGCTCCCGCTGCGACCGCTACGGCAGCGACATCTTCCAGACCCGGCTGCTGCTGGAACCGACGATCTGCCTGCGCGGCCGGCCGGCGGCGGTGCTCTTCTACGATTCCGAGCGGTTCCAGCGCGACGGCGCGATGCCCAAGCGGGGCCAGCGGACGCTGACCGGCCGGGGCGGCGTGCAGGGGCTGGACGGGTCGGCGCACACCGACCGCAAGGCCATGTTCCTGTCGATCATGACGCCGAGCGCGGTGCGGCAGCTCGGGCAGCTCTTCGCCGACGACTGGGCCGCCCGCATCCCGGTGTGGGAGCGGTCCGGTCCGGTGGTCCTCTACGACGAGGTCGGCCGGATGCTGACCCGGGCGGTCTGCGCCTGGGCGGGCATCCCGCTGGCCTCGAGCCAGGTCGCCCGCCGCACCGACCAGCTGCACGCGATGATCGACGGGCCGGCGGCGCTCGGCCCCCGGCACTGGCGCGGGCTGCTCGGCCGCCGCCGGGGCGAACGGTGGGCCGGCGACGTGGTGGAGCGGGCCCGGGTCGGCACGCTGCCCGCGCCGGAGGGCAGCGCGCTGCGGGCGATCGCCGAGCACCGGGACGCCCAGGGCCGGCTGCTGCCCCGCCGGGTCGCCGCGGTGGAGCTGCTCAACGTGCTGCGCCCCACCGTCGCCGTCGACCGGTACGTGGTCTTCGCCGCCCTGGCCCTGCACGACCACCCGGCCTGGCGGGAGCGGGTCCGGGCCGGCGACGAGGCCACCGAGTGCTTCGTGCAGGAGGTCCGCCGCTACTACCCGTTCTTCCCGGTGGCCGCCGCCCGGGTCCGGCGCTCCTTCGACTGGCAGGGCCACCACTTCCCGCGCGGCCGGCGGGTGCTGCTCGACCTGTACGGCACCAACCACCACCCCGACCTCTGGCCGGAGCCGGAACGCTTCCGCCCGGAACGCTTCGCCGGCTGGCGCGACGACCCGTACGGCTTCGTGCCGCAGGGCGGCGGCGAGCACCTGGGCGGGCACCGCTGCGCCGGCGAGTGGATCACCATCGAGCTGATGAAACGCGCGGTCACCCTGCTGACCACCGCCATGCGGTACAAGGTGCCACCGCAGAACCTGGCCCTGAACCTGGGCCGGATGCCGACCCTGCCGCCCAGCGGCTTCGTCATCGACGACGTGCGCCGCACCGGCTGAGCCCCGGCCGGCACGACGCACGCGCTCGCCCGTCAGGCCATCGCCGGGTGCAGGACGCTGCGCAGGCAGGCGTCCTGCTTCTTCTCGAAGATCTCGTAGCCGCGCACGCCCTCTTCCAGCGACATCGGGTGGGTGGCCAGGTAGCCGGGGTCGATCTCGCCGGCGGCGAGGCGGTCCAGCAGCATCGGGATGTAGCGCTGGGCGTGCATCTGCCCCATCCGCAGCACCAGGGCCTTGTTCATCGCCGCGCCGAGGGGGAACTTGTCGACCAGCCCGCCGTAGACGCCGACGATGCTCACCGTGCCGCCCTTGCGGCAGGCCATGATCGCCTGGCGGACGGAGGTGGGCCGGTCGGTGCTCAGCCGGGCGCTCTGCTTGGCCTTGTCGTAGGCGTACGCCGGGCCGACGTCGTGCGCCTCCATGCCGACCGCCTCGATGCAGGCGTCCGGGCCCCGGCCGGCGGTCATCTCCCGCAGCGCCTCCAGCACGTCGGTCTCGGCGTAGTTGATCGTCTCCACCCCGAGCCGGTCGGCGGCCGTGGCGAGCCGCTCCGGCAGCCGGTCGATGACGATGACCCGCCCGGCGCCGAGCAGCTGGGCGGCGCGGGCGGCCATCTGGCCCACCCCACCGGCGCCCCAGACCGCCACCACCTCGCCGCCGGAGAGCCCGCAGAAGTCGGCCGCCATCCAGCCGGTGGGCATGGCGTCGGAGGCGAAGACGACGGCGTCGTCGGGCACCCCGTCGGGGACCTTGAACGCGCCGATGTCACCGAACGGCACCCGGATGTACTCGGCGTGGCTGCCGGAGTAGCCGCCGGCGGCGTGCGAGTAGCCGAGGATGCCGGCCGGCGAGTGGCCCCACAGCTTCTCCGGCATGACCGGCTGCGGGTTGGAGTTGTCGCAGAGCGAGAACTGCTCGGTGCGGCAGTACCAGCAGCCGCCGCAGGCCACCACCGAGCCGACCACCACCCGGTCGCCGACGCGCAGCCGGCGTACGCCCGGCCCGGTCTCCACCACCTCGCCCATGAACTCGTGGCCGAGGATGTCGCCCGCCCGCATCGCCGGCAGGAAGCCGTTGATCAGGTGCAGGTCGGAGCCGCAGACGCTGCTGGCCCGGACCTTGACGATGATGTCCCCCTCGGCCCGGACGCGCGGCTCGGGCACGTCCCGGACCGCCAGCTTGCCGACCCCTTCCCAGCACAGCGCCCTCACGCCCGTCCTCCCGTCGTCAGCCGCTCGCGGACCTGGTCGGTCGCGGCCTCCTGCGCGGGGTTGCGCCCGGAGGGGTCGCGCCGGGTGTCGATCACCTGGCCGGCCTCGATCAGCGACTTGATCCGCCGCAGCGCGTCGCGCAGCGCCAGGTCGGGTTCGTCGCCGCGGGCCAGGCCCAGCAGCCGGCCCAGCGGGCCGCCGGTGCGGTAGCGCAGCTCGGCCCGGATCTCGGTGCCCCGGTCCTGCGGCGCGGGGGCCAGATCCACGTGTCCCTCCTGCGGCACCGGGCCGTCGGTGACCCGCCAGCTGAGCCGGCCCGGACCGTCGACGCTGATCTCGGCCCGCCATTCGGTGCCGCCACCGGCGGGGTCGCTGGCCACGCAGCGCCACCGGTTCTCGTCAAGCTGTTCGAGGGTGGCCCACTCGGCCAAGGCCCGGTCCAGTCGTTCCCGGTCGGTCCAGAAGCCGATGACGGCGTCCATCGGCCGGTCCACGGTGATCCCCCGGCGCACCACGTACCAGCCGCCCTGCCGGTCCGGCTGGTGCCGGCGACGCCGCCGGGCCACCAGCCGGCCGACCCCGACCGCGGTCGCCGTGGTGGCGCCGAGCAGCACCCACCTCGTTCCGTTGCTGGTCATCACGTCTCCTCCGCCCGAGCGCCCGGAGATGGCGCCCGCATCCCGGTGCGCTACCCGGCGTGAACGCGTCGAAACGCCCCGTTTGATCCGTCGGGTTCCGGGCATGCCGTCCCGAACACCGTTTCCGGGAGGCAGCGTTGCCCTTCGACGCGAGCGAGTACGGCCGGCACATTCCCGCGGACGTCTACGACCTGGCGTTCGCCCACCTCTCCCCCGACTCGGCCGTGGACCGCCTGGCGGCGCTCGCCGACGGCGGCCCGGTCTGCGAGTTCGGCATCGGCACCGGCCGGCTGGCCCTGCCGCTGCGCGAACGGGGGCTCACCGTCGCCGGGATCGACGGGTCGGCGGAGATGGCGGCCCGGCTGCGGGCCAAGCCGGGCGGCGAGCGGATCGAGGTGTCCATCGGCGACTTCACCCGGACCCGCGTTCCCGGCGAGTTCGCCCTGGTGCTGCTCGCGTTCAACACGATCTTCGCGCTGCCCGACCAGGACGCCCAGGTCGCCTGCTTCCGCAACGCCGCCGCACACCTGCGGCCCGGGGGCCGGTTCGTGGTGGAGGCCTGGGTGCCCGACCCGGGCGCGTTCCGGGCCGGCACGGCGCTGCGCCCGGTGCACGTCGCGCAGGACGCGGTGCTGCTGGAGGCGGCCCGGTTGCACCCGGCCGAGCAGCGGATGACCACCACCAAGATCCGGCTCGGCAACGACGGGGTGCGGCTGCTGCCGGCCAACCACCGCTACGCCTGGCCGGCCGAGCTGGACCTGATGGCCCGACTGGCGGGGATGAGCCGGGAACACCGGTGGGTCGACTGGTCCGGTGGCCCCTTCACCGACGACAGCCGGGAACACGTGTCCGTGTACCGGTGCCCGGAGTCGGCGTGAGCGCCCCGGCCCGGCGCCGGCCGATCGCCGGCGCGACGGTGGCCGCCCCCGAGCCGTCGGCCCTCGCCGCCGGTCCGGTCCCGCCCGACCCGGCGGACCCGCCCGCGGTCCGCGCGCCGCAGCGCGGCGTCCGCCCCGATCGGCTCCCCGTCGAGTACGTCCTGCCGCTGCGCTGGTCCGACGACGCCGACCTGGCCGAGCTGACCGGGTACCTGCGGTCGATCGCCGCGCTGGTCGACGTGACCGTGGTGGACGGCTCCCCGCCGGCGGTCTTCGCCCGGCACGCCGCCGCGTGGCGCGGCATCCTCCGGCACGCGGCCCCCGACCCGGCGGTACGCGGCGTCAACGGCAAGGTTCGCGGCGTGCTGACCGGCGTCGCGATGGCCCGGCACGAGCACGTGGTGATCGCCGACGACGACGTCCGGTACGACGGGCCGGGGCTGCGCGCCGTGCATCGGCTGCTCGACACCGCCGACCTGGTCCGGCCGCAGAACTACTTCGACCCGCTGCCCTGGCACGCCTGGTGGGACTCCGGTCGGACCCTGCTCAACCGGGCGCTCGGCGCCGACTACCCGGGCACCCTGGCGGTGCGCCGCAGCACCTTCCGCGCCATGGGGGGCTACGACCCGGACGTGCTCTTCGAGAACCTGGAGCTGATCCGCACCGTGCGGGCGTACGGCGGGACCGAGGCGGCGCCGGCCGGGCTCTACGTACGCCGGCTGCCACCGACCGCGGCGCACTTCCGGGGCCAGCGGGTCCGCCAGGCGTACGACGACCTGGCCCAGCCGGTGCGGCTGCTCATCTCGCTGGCGGTGCTGCCCGGCGTGCTGGCCGCGCTGGCCGCCCGACGGCCCGGTGCGCTGCTCGTGGCCGGCGCCGCGACGGTCGCCCTGGCCGAGCGGGGCCGGCGGCGGGCCGGTGGTGCGGCGGTCTTCCCGCCGACCACCGCGCTGGCCGCCCCGCTGTGGCTGCTGGAACGCGGCACCTGTGCCTGGCTCGCGCTGGCCCGGCGGGTCCTGC
Source organism: Micromonospora palomenae (assembly GCF_007829925.1). Lineage (NCBI taxonomy): Bacteria > Bacillati > Actinomycetota > Actinomycetes > Micromonosporales > Micromonosporaceae > Micromonospora > Micromonospora palomenae. The sequence continues at coordinate 514,284 of NZ_VIXA01000003.1, read as the reverse complement.
GCGGCGGCGTCCGGTACGCCGACGGCCGGGTACGCCGCGCCGCCCACTTCGAACACACCCTCCGCCGCCGCACCGCGCGCTGATCCCCCGCACCCGGCGCGGTACGCGGAGCGGGTCCGGACGTCACACAACTCGCGGCCACGTCCCGGCGGAAGCCGGGAGTGGCCGCGAGCTGCGGTGTACGACGTGGATGCCCCGGGTCAGTACCGCACCTGTTCGCGGGACTGCTGGGCCTGGTCCTTGACGTCCTGGGCGGCCGACTTGCTGTCGTCCTTGACGGCGTGGACGGCGTCCTGCGCGGTGGACTTCACCGACTCGGTGGCGCGCTGCGCGGGCTCGCGCAGCTCCTCCTTGATCTCGCTGGCGACCTCGCCCAGCTTCTCCTTCACCACCCCGCTGTGCTCGGTGGCCTTCTCCTTGACCTGGGCGGCCAGCTCCTGCTCCCGGCGGGTGGCCGGGATCAGCGAGGACACCAGCATGCCGACACCGAAGGCGATCAGGCCGGCGGCCACCGGGTTGCCCTCGGACTTCTGCCGGATCACCTGCGGCGCCCGCTGAGCGGCGTCACCGACGGTCGAGGCGGCCGAGTGGGCCTTGTCGCCGACGGTCGAGGCGGCGGAGTGGGCCTTGTCGCTGACGGTCGAGGCCGCCGAGGAGGCGCGGTCGCCGACCGAGTGGGCGGCGTGGCCGGTGCTGTGGCCGAGGTCGGAAGCGCTACCCATAACCTTTTCCCTCACATTCTGCAGCGCGCTGCGCACCCGCTGCTTACGGTCGTCGACGATGCGGCCGGGGCTGACCTTGTATGCCAGCGCGTCCACGTCGGAGCTCAGGCTGTTGCGGGTCGCCTCGATCTCCCGGCGGATCTGGTCGGGATCGGTGCTCATCGGGTGACTCCCTCCGGGTGGGGCTTCAGCGCGTCGGGGATGCGCTGCACGCTGTCGTTGGTCTGCTTGAGGCCGCGAATGCGCTCGGCGTTCTTCTTGGCCATGGAGTAGAGGACGGCGGCGATGACCGCCCAGATCACGGCGACGATCAGCGCGGCGAGGCCCGAATCCATCACGTTGTCCAGGGCCTGCCACAGCGCGATGGACAGGAACAGCGCCACCATGTAGCCGCCGAAGCCGGCGCCGCCGAAGAGACCGGCGGCCTTGCCCGCCTTCTTCCCCTCCTGGCGGATCTCGGCCTTGGCCAGCTCCACCTCCTGCCGCATCAGGGTGGACAGGTCGGTGGTGACCTGACGCATCAGCTCACCGAGGGAGCTGCCCCTGACCTCGTCCGCGGTGTGCGGCGCACCCGCGGGGTGGTACCCGGAGTCCAGTCCGGACCCCTGCGTCGGCATGCTCATGCCGCCGCCTCCCTTCGGATGACTCGTACGCTCACGGACGCGGGGTGCCGGTGCCGCTGGACGGCACGCCCGGCAGCGGGTCGGTCTGGGTCACCGGGGGCAGCGGCTGGCCGGTGCCGCCCGCCGGGTCGGCGTAGCTGGTGGTGCCGCCGTTGTCCGGGTAGGCCGTGCCGGAGTAGCCCGGGGTCGGCTCGAGGTAGCCGCCGTTCGGCACCGCACGCTGCACGGGCGGCGTCGGGATGACCGCGGTACGGTCCGGGTCGGCGTAGCCGCCGCCGTACAGGCCCTGGCTGCCGGTCTGGTCGTCGCCGGCGGAGGTGATGCCCTTGGTCAGCCGGCCGGCGAGCACGCCCAGCAGGGCCGCCCCGACCAGGAAGGTGCCCGGGTTGCGGCGGGCGTAGGTCTTGACCTCGTTGAGCAGGTCACCCGGCTCGCGCTCCTCCAGCCAGCCGGCCACGCCGTGGACCCGGTCGGCCGCCTGGTGGGCCAGGTCGGTCACCGGGCCGCCCGCGCCGCCGTTCTGCGCCATCGAGCGCATCTCGTCGGCCAGCGAGCGGAGCCCGCCGGCCGCCCGGCGCTGCTGCGCGCCCGTCTGGCTGGCGAGCTGGTTGCGGGCCTCGCCGTAGAGGTTGCGGGCCTGCCGCTTGGTCTCGTCGACCACCTCGCGACCCTGCTCCTTGGCGGTCTGCGCGACCGCGCCACCCGCGTTGGCGGCCTCGGCGCCGACCTGGCGGGCCTGGTCGCGGACGCCACCGCCGTTGCTCTGCTCGCTCTCGTAGGTGGAGGACGAGGATGAAAGATCGTAAGTCATGGTTTTCCTTCCGCTCGGCACTGTGCGGCTCTGCGCTCGGGGGATCGCCGACCGTCACATCGGCGCAGCCTTTGACTACCCCCGGTCGTCGGGTCCATGCCTGATTCGCCATTTCTCTACGGCCCGTGTCCGGATGGCTACAGAATGGAGGATCGTCCGGCTGCGACCGGCAGCTGCTGCGTGGAGGTGACATCGATGGCACGAGACGTGCGCGGGCGTGGCACGGCCGGGCCGAAACCCCGGGTCCAGCTGGTCGCGCTCGTGGTGGCCGCGGTCTTCCTGCTGCTCGGGGTGCTCGGCTTCGTGCCGGGCGTCACCACCCGGTACGGCGACCTGGCCTTCGCCGGTCACCACTCGGGCGCGAAGCTGCTCGGCCTGTTCCAGGTGTCGATCCTGCACAACCTGCTGCACCTGCTCTTCGGACTGCTCGGGCTGGTGATGGCCCGCCGGGTGGGCGGGGCCCGGCTGTTCCTGGCCGGCGGCGGCGCCGCCTACCTGGGCCTGTGGCTGTACGGCTTCCTGCTCGACCGGGACGCCGTCGCCAACTTCATCCCGCTCAACGACGCCGACAACTGGCTGCACCTGGGGCTCGGCTTCGGCATGCTCGCCCTCGGGCTGCTGCTCTCCAACGACGCGGGCACCGGCGGGCGGCTGGACAACCCGATCGACCGCCCCTGAGGCACGCCGCCCGGAGCGCCCGGCGTGTCCGAGTTTGATCCTTGGCAGAAGGGGGCACCGAAGCCTCAGGCACAGGGACGAGGAGGTCACCATGCCGCGGTGGATCAGGAACAACGCGCTGAGCATCGTCATGCTGGGCGCCTTCTTCGTCTTCCTGTCGCTGCAGAGCGTCTTCGGGTGGCAGACCCACAACGAGGAGCTGGCCGAGTACGGGGCCCAGCCGATCAGTTGGCTGGCGTACCTGGGCACGGGGCACTTCGCCGAGTCCGTCTTCGAGAACTGGGAGTCGGAGTTCCTCCAGATGGGCGGCTACGTGCTGCTCACCGCGTACCTGGTGCAGCGGGGGTCGGCCGAGTCGAAGCCGGAGGGCCAGACCGACCGCCCGGAGGACGACGAGCGCCGGGCCGGGCCGGAATCACCCTGGCCCGCCCGGGTCGGCGGCCTGCCGCTGATGGTCTACCGCAACAGCCTCTCGCTGGCCCTGCTGCTGATCTTCGCCGGCTCGTTCGTCGGCCACCTGCTCGGCGGCGTGGCCCAGTACAACGAGGAGCAGGCGCTGCAGAGCGGTGCCGCCCCGATCAGCGCCTGGCAGTTCCTCGGCACCAGCGACTTCTGGTTCCAGTCCATGCAGAACTGGCAGAGCGAGTTCCTGGCCGTGGGCGCGCTGATCCTGCTGAGCATCGTCCTGCGCCAGCACGGGTCGCCGGAGTCGAAGCCGGTCACCGTGGAGCACGCCCAGACCGGCGCCTGACCCACCCTCAGGCGGCGACCGGCAGGCGCTTGCCGAAGCACACGCTGTACGGGTTGTCCACGTACTCGCCGTAGACCGGGATCGGCTCGTACCCGCACGAGGTGTAGAGCCCGATCGCCGCCGGCAGGTAGACCCCGGTCTCCAGGCAGACCACCGAGTGGCCCTGCTGGAAGGCCAACTCCTCCAGCGCGGTCAGCAGCTGCCGGGCGATACCCCTGCCCCGGTACGCGGGACGGACGTACATCCGCTTGAGTTCCCCGGTGGCGGCGTCCAGCGACTGGATCCCGCCGCAGGCCACCGCCCGGCCGTCGACGACCACCGCGAGGTAACGGATGTCGTCGTGCGTGACGGTGACCTGCCCGTCCAGTCCGCCGTCGGCCTCGCGCAGCTCACGCTGCTGGGCGACGACGAGGGCGTCGATCTCCGGGTCGGTGGAAGGACGGGACTCGATCAGCATCCGACCACGCTATGCCGGGTCGATTTCACGGAGGTTTCCGGCGAACGACCCGGACACGGACATGATTGAGCTATTCGAGGTCGTCGTCGTCCAGGTCGTCGGAGAGGTCCGCGTCCAGGCCGCCGGCCTCCAGCTCGTCGGTGGGGCGCTGCCGGCGCGCCTTGCGGGCGGCCAGCCGCTCCGCGGCCGAGGCCCGGGTCGACTTCTCCTCCAGCCGCACGTCCGTGCCCCGGTTGCCGGGCACGAAGTCGACGCCGGCGTAGAGGGTGGGCTGCCAGTCGAACTCCCGCTCGCCGATGCGCACCAGGTCGCCCGGCTTGGCGCCGACCTTGGCGAGCTTGTCCTCGACGCCGAGGCGGGCGAGCCGGTCGGCGAGGAAGCCGATCGCCTCGTCGTTGTCGAAGTTCGTCTGCCGGACCCAGCGCTCGGGCCGGACACCGCGCACCGTGAAGGAGCCGTCCTCCTCCACGTCGATGGTGAAGCCGGCGTCGTCCACCGCCTTCGGGCGGATGACGATCCGGGTCGGCTCGGCCGGCGGAGCCGCCTGGCGGCTCTGCTCGACCACCTCGGCCATCGCGAACATCAGCTCCTTGAGCCCCTCGCGGGTGGCCGTGGAGACCTCGAACACCCGGAAGCCGCGCGCCTCCAGGTCCGGCCGGACGATCTCGGCGAGGTCCCGCCCGTCCGGTACGTCGATCTTGTTGAGGGCGACCAGCCGCGGCCGGTCGGCGAGGCCGCCGTACTGGGTGAGCTCGGCCTCGATGGCGTCGATGTCGGCGAGCGGGTCGCGGCCCGGCTCCAGCGTCGCGGTGTCGACCACGTGCACCAGCACGGCGCAGCGCTCGACGTGGCGGAGGAACTCCAGCCCCAGCCCCCGGCCGGTGGCCGCGCCCGGGATCAGGCCCGGCACGTCGGCGACGGTGAAGGTGTGGTTGTCGACCCGGACCACGCCGAGGTTCGGCACCAGCGTGGTGAACGGGTAGTCGGCGATCTTCGGCTTGGCGGCGGAGATCACCGCGATCAGCGACGACTTGCCGGCGGACGGGAAGCCCACCAGGCCGACGTCGGCGACGCTCTTGAGCTCCAGCACCACGTCCAGCCGGTCGCCCGGCTCGCCCAGCTCGGCGAAGCCGGGAGCCTTGCGCCGGGCGTTGGCCAGCGACGCGTTGCCGCGACCGCCGCGACCGCCCCGGGCCGCCTCGAAGGTGGTGCCCACGCCGACCAGGTCGGCCAGCACCTCGCCGTCGAGGGTCTGCACCACGGTGCCGTTCGGCACCTTGATCACCAGGTCGTGGCCGTTGGCGCCGTCCCGGTTCGATCCGGCCCCGCCCTTGCCGTTCTCGGCCTTCAGGTGCGGGCGGAAGTGGAAGTCCAGCAGCGTCGTCACCTGCGGGTCGACCACCAGCGACACGCTGCCGCCGTGCCCGCCGTTGCCCCCGTCCGGGCCGCCGAACGGCTTGAACTTCTCCCGGTGGATCGAGGCACAGCCGTGCCCGCCGTCGCCGGCCTGCATGTGCAGGACGACCCGGTCAACGAACGTCGTCACGACGCCAATCCTTCCAGCGGGGTACGCCCCCGCGCGCGAAAAGACGAAGCGGGCCGGGACCCGAGGTCCACGGCCCGCAACGCCTGCGTATTACTGCTGCGGCACGATGCTGACGGTCTTGCGGCCGCGCTTGGTGCCGAACTGGACCGCACCGGCGGCCAGCGCGAAGAGCGTGTCGTCTCCGCCGCGGCCGACCAGGTCACCGGGGTGGAACTTGGTGCCACGCTGACGGATGAGGATCTCACCCGCGCTGACGACCTGACCACCGAAGCGCTTCACGCCGAGTCGCTGGGCCGCGGAGTCACGACCGTTACGCGAGCTGGACGCACCCTTTTTGTGAGCCATTGGAGGACGACCTACTTCCCGCTGGAGATGCCGGTCACCTTGACCTGGGTCAGCGGCTGGCGGTGACCCTGGCGCTTGTGGTAGCCGGTCTTGTTCTTGAACTTGTGGATCCGGATCTTCGGGCCCTTGGTGTGCGCGGCGATCTCGCCGGACACCGCGACCGAGGCAAGCTTCGCCGCGTCGGTCACCAGGTCGTCACCGTCGACGAGGAGCACCGCGGTGAGCTTCACCGCGTCGCCGGGGGCACCGGCGAGCTTCTCGACCTCGATCACGTCGCCCTCGGCGACCTTGTACTGCTTGCCGCCGGTCTTGACGATCGCGTACATCGGAGGCGGACTCCCTGTCGTTGAGGCTGCTGGCTGGTCGTTCCCACGGCGACTCGCCGGGTAGCAGTGACACCGGCGGCGCGGGCACGCGGGAACTCGGCACACCAAAGTGCGCCGCAGGCAAGCGTACGCCATGGACCGGGTGACGCCCAAACCGGGCCCGCCGGTCAGCGCCCGCAGAGCTGGTCGAGGCGCTGCTGGAGGCGGTCGAGCTCGGTCTCGTCGATCGACTCGACGTCGGCGCCGAGCCTGCCGACCTCGGTGGCCAGGTCGGTGAGCAGGGTCTTCAACTGCGGGTCGGTGGCCCGGGCGGACTGCTCACGCAGCGCCGCCCGCCAGCTGGTCAGCGCCGACTCCGCCCGTTTCCGGGCGGTTTCCGCCCCGGTGCTGTCGTTCGCGCCGACTGCGGCGATCATCTTGCCCAGCTCCTCGACGTACGTCCGCACGGCCGCCGAGGAGGCCTGCTCGGCGGCGGCGCAGACCTCGGGCCCGTTGCCTCCCGCCGGGGCGACGCTGACCGGGGCGGACGGCAGCACGGTCGAGGTGGCCGACGGCCCGGTGGACGGGCCGGTGGTGGCCGGGGCGGCCTCGTCGGACCGGTCGCCGGAGCAGCCGGAGCCGGTCAGCAGGACGGCGGTCACCAGGGTGGCGGCGAGCAGGCGGCGCATTGTCTTCTCCTAGCCGGGGGTGACCGATCGTAGCCGGGGCCGGAGAACGCGACAGGGCCCCTCCCGCCGGCACTGTTGCCGGGGAAGGGGCCCCGCGAAACGTCGGGCTGGTCAGCCCGTCACGGGCGGGTCCGCCGACGGGGACCGCCGCGGCGGGACCGGCGCCGGCCGGTGCCGCCCTCGCCGCTCTCCTCCTCGGTCTCGCCCAGCGCGTCCGGGTCGTCCGCCCCGGCCAGCCGGGCCGACTCGCCCTCCAGGCTGTCGGCGACCGCCGGCGCGGCCGGCGTCTCCGCCTCGTACCGGGACAGGTCGTAGCCCATCGTGTCGTGGTACTCGGCCTCCGCCTCGGCCACCCGGTCCACGTCAGCGGCCTCGGTGGTCTCCACCACCGTGCGCTCCGGCGCGGCGGCGGCCTTGCGCGAGCGCCGCCGCGACGAAGCGCCGGCCTGCTCGGTCGCCGGGGCGGCGGCCACCGAGGAGGCGACCGCCTTGACCTTCTCCCCCGCGCCGGCGCCGGCGCGCGGCTTCTCCGGCACCGGCTCGGTGTGGATGATCAGGCCGCGGCCCTTGCAGCACTCGCAGGTCTCGCTGAACGCCTCCAGCAGGCCCGCGCCGATCCGCTTGCGGGTCATCTGGACCAGGCCGAGCGAGGTGATCTCGGTGACCTGGTGCTTGGTCCGGTCCCGGCCCAGGCACTCGGTCAGCCGGCGCAGCACCAGCTCGCGGTTCGACTCCAGCACCATGTCGATGAAGTCGATCACCACGATGCCGCCGAGGTCGCGCAGCCGGAGCTGGCGCACGATCTCCTCGGCCGCCTCCAGGTTGTTGCGGGTGACCGTCTCCTCCAGGTTGCCCCCGGAGCCGGTGTACTTGCCGGTGTTGACGTCGATGACGGTCATCGCCTCGGTGCGGTCGATCACCAGCGACCCGCCGGAGGGGAGGAAGACCTTCCGGTCCAGCCCCTTGATGATCTGCTCGTCGATCCGGTACTCGGCGAAGATGTCGGTGGTGCCGACGTGCCGGCGCAGCCGGGCGACCAGGTCGGGCGAGACGTGCGACAGGTACGACTCGACCATGTCGTACGACTGCTCGCCCTCGATGACCAGCTCGCGGAAGTCCTCGTTGAACAGGTCCCGGACGACCCGGATGACCAGGTCCGGCTCCTCGTAGAGCAGCACCGGGGCGCCACCCTCGGCGGCCTTGGCCTGGATGTCCTCCCACTGGGCCTGCAGCCGCTTGACGTCACGGGCCAGCTCGTCCTCGCTCGCCCCCTCGGCGGCGGTCCGGACGATCACGCCGGCGCCGTCCGGCACCAGCTTCTTGAGCACGTCCCGCAGCCGCTTGCGCTCGGTGTCCGGCAGCTTGCGGCTGATGCCGGAGGCGTTACCGTTCGGCACGTAGACCAGGTGCCGACCGGAGAGCGCGATGTGGCTGGTCAGCCGGGCGCCCTTGTGCCCGATCGGGTCCTTGGTCACCTGCACCAGCACCGAGTCGCCGGAGCGCAGCGCCTGCTCGATCGAGCGGGCCCGCCCCTCCAGTCCGCTCACGTCCCAGTTGACCTCACCGGCGTACAGCACGGCGTTGCGGCCGCGCCCGACGTCGACGAACGCCGCCTCCATGCTGGGCAGGACGTTCTGCACCTTGCCGAGGTAGACGTTGCCGGCCATGGTGCCGGAGGAGTTGCGGGTGACGTAGTGCTCGACCAGCACGCCGTCCTCCAGGACCGCGATCTGGGTGCGGTCGCCGCGCTGGCGTACCGCCATCACCCGGTCGACCGCCTCCCGGCGGGCCAGGAACTCCGACTCGCTGAGGATCGGCGGCCGGGTCCGGCGCTGCTCGCGGCCGTCCCGACGGCGCTGGCGCTTGGCCTCCAGCCGGGTCGAGCCGGAGACGCCCTGCACCTCGTCGACGGCCTTGCGGGGCTCGCGGATCTTGACCACGGTGGGCACGCCGTCCTCGGCGGCCCCCTCGACGTCCCCGGCGCCCCGGCGGCGACGACGGCGCCGGCGGCGGGTCAGCCCGTCGCCCTCGCCCTCCTCTTCCTCGGGCTCCTCGGCCTCGGCCTCGGCCTCGGCCTGGACGGCCTCCTCGGCCTCCTCCTCGTCGCTGTCCTCGGCGCCGCCCTTGCCGCGACCGCGGCCCCGGCGACCACGACGACGGCGACGGCGGGCCGCGGCGCTCTCGTCCTCGTCCTCTTCCTCGCCCTCGACGGCCTCCTCGGCCTCGCCGGTGGGCTCCTCCTCGACCTCGAGCACCTCGACCGGCTCGACCTCGCGGCGACCGCGGCGACGCCGGCGACCGGTCTCGGCCGGCTCCTCGACGGCCTCCTCGGCCGCCGCCGGGCCGGGCTCGACCACGCGGACGGCCGGCAGCTCCTCGGGCAGCGGGGCCATGAACAGCACGGTGGGCGCGGAGAGCGCGGCCCGCCGACGGCGGGTACGCGGCTCCGGCGCGACCTCCGCCGGCTCGGCGCCGGGCACCGCGACACCGGGCGGGACCTCGCCGGCCCGGCTCTCGGCGCCGGAGGTGGCGACGGCCGGCTCGGCGGCACCCGGCCGGGCCTCCTCGGTGGCGGCTTCGGCGGCCTCGGCCTCGTCGACCGCGGTGGGCTCGGTGGGCGCCGCCGCCTCGACGGCGGGCTCCTCCTCCTCGACCGGCTCGACCACCGGCGCGGCCGCCACGGCGGGCGCGGGGGCCTCGGCCGGGATCTCGGCGGCCGGCTCGGCGGCCGCCGGGGCGGCGGCCTTCTTGCGCCGGGTACGGGTGACCTTCACCGGCGGGACGACCTCCGCCGAGTGATCCTCGGCGCCGGTGGCCACCTCCGGCTCCTCGGCGGCCTTGGCGGGCGTCGCCTTGCGCCGGCGACGGGTGGTCTTGGGCGGGGTGTCCAGTTCACCGGCGACCGGGGCCAGTACCTCGCCCTGGTGCGCCTCGTCGGTGGCGGACGCGGCGGACGCCGACGCCTCGGCGGGCGCCTCGACCTGCTCCGGCTGGTTCAGCGGGGCCGCCTTGCGCCGGGTGGTGCGCCGGCGCTTCGGCGCGGCCTCGGCGGCGCTGTCAGTGGCGGCACCCTCGGCGCTGGTGCGGTCGGTGGCGTCGGCGGTCTGGCCGGCCGGCTGTGCGCCGGTCCGTTCGCCGCCCTCGGGCTCGTTCTCGAGCATGGACGTTCTCCAGTTCTGGCCGCCCCGGGCGCGGGTGAGCGCTGCCACGCAGGGTTGCCGCAAAAGTGTTTCCGCCGGGCGCGCGAGGTGCGCGACCGCCGAAGTCTGCCTGCCTAGAGCACCGACCGTCGGTCAGTGCTCACCGATGGTTGCCCCGTCGCGGTCCGCGTCCAACGGATCCACGATCGCACCCTGCGCGGTCAGCGTGCCCTGCGCCAGCCGGATCACCCTCGGCGAAACCGGCGGCACCAGGTCGGCCACCACGCGGAGGCCGGAAAGGACGTCATCGGGCCGTACGGACGGGGTGACCTGCCGCACGACCAGTTCGAGTATCGCACACGACACGCCCGGCACCCCGGAAGGCGTCTCCGCGGGCGGCACCACATCGATGCGCATGACGGCCGCCCGGGCGTCGAAGGTGCGCCGGCCCTGCTTGGTCATCCGCTCGACCTGGATCTCGTCGGCGGCGGTGAACGCGGCGACGGCCGCCTCCAGTACGGCCGGCTCGACCTCGGGCAGCTCGATGCGCCAGTGCGAGGCCTCGATCCGGTCGGCCAGGCTGCCGCTCCCGGCGACCACCGCGTCGAGCACGTCCAGCCCCGGCGAGAGCGCAGCGTCCAGCGCCGCGCGCAGCTGCTCCGGGTCGACCTGCTCGCGCAGGCCGATCTCCAGGTACTCCGCCTCGCTGGCGACGCCGGTCGGGGCGGCGCTGGCGTAGGAGATCTTGGGGTGGGGGGTGAAGCCCTGGGAGAAGGCGATCGGGACGCCGGCCCGGCGCAGTGCGCGCTCGAAGGCCCGGGCGAAGTCGCGGTGCGAGGTGAACCGGAGCGGGCCGCGCTTGGCGTACCGGATCCGGACGCGCTGGACGACCGGCGCCTGCCCGCCCTCCGGCTGTGGTTTCCTGCTGATCGTCGTGCTCCTCGGTGTCAGGACCGGTCGGTCATGAAGGTGCCACGGATGCCGGTGACAATAACTTCATGATCGCCGGGGCGGGGCGGGTGGCGCGCCCACGCGCGGCGCACCCGCCCCGGTACGGTCACTGCTGGGCGCCGGTGGGGATCTTCAGGCCGTTGACCGGGGTGAGCGGGAGCAACTTCCGGCCGGTGGGGCCGATCTGGATCTCGGTGTCCATCGACGGGCAGACGCCGCAGTCGAAGCACGGGGTCCAGCGGCAGTCGTCCTGCTCGTACTCGGAGAGCGAGTCCTGCCAGTCCTGCCAGAGCCAGTCCTTGTCCAGACCCGAGTCGAGGTGGTCCCAGGGCAGGACCTCCAGCTCGTCGCGCTCCCGGGTGGTGTACCAGTCGAGGTCCACGCCGAAGGTCGGCAGCGCCTCGGCGGCGGCGTCCACCCACCGCTGGTACGAGAAGTGCTCGCTCCAGCCGTCGAACCGGCCGCCGTTCTCCCAGACCTTGCGGATCACCGCGCCGACCCGGCGGTCGCCCCGGCTGAGCAGGCCCTCGATCAGCGACGGCTCGCCGTCGTGGTAGCGGTAGCCGATCGCCCGGCCCAGCGAGCGGTCCGAGTTGATCGCCTGCTTGAGCAGCTTGAGCCGGTGGTCGATCACCTCGGGACGCTCCATCGGCGCCCACTGGAACGGGGTGTGCGGCTTCGGCACGAAGCCGCCGATGGAGACGGTGCAGCGGATGTCCTTGGAACCGGTGGCGGCTCGGCCGGCCTTGATGACCTCGTGCGCCATGTCGGCGATCTCGAGGACGTCCTCGTCGGTCTCGGTGGGCAGGCCGCACATGAAGTACAGCTTCACCTGCCGCCAGCCGTTGGTGTACGCGGTGACGACGGTGCGGATCAGGTCTTCCTTCGACACCATCTTGTTGATGACCTTGCGGATCCGCTCCGACCCGCCCTCCGGGGCGAAGGTCAGGCCGGTACGCCGGCCGTTGCGGGACAGCTCCTGGGCCAGGTCGATGTTGAACGCGTCCACCCGGGTCGACGGCAGCGACAGGGACACGTTGGTGCCCTCGTACTGCTGGGCGAGGCCGGAGCACATGTCGCCGATCTCGGAGTGGTCGGCCGAGGAGAGCGACAGCAGGCCCACCTCGTGGAAGCCGGAGAACTCCAGCCCGTCGCGGACCATCTGGCCGACGGTGGTGATCGAGCGCTCCCGCACCGGGCGGGTGATCATGCCGGCCTGGCAGAACCGGCAGCCCCGGGTGCAGCCCCGGAAGATCTCCACCGCGTACCGCTCGTGCACGGTCTCGGCGAGCGGCACGAGGGGCTTCTTCGGGTACGGCCAGGCGTCCAGGTCCATCGTCGTGCGCTTGTGCACCCGGAACGGCACGTCCGCCCGGTTCGGCACGACCCGCTGGATCCGGCCGTCGGGCAGGTAGTCCACGTCGTAGAAGCGCGGCACGTAGACGCTCTCGGTGCGGGCCAGCCGCAGCAGCAGCTCGTCGCGCCCGCCCGGGGAGCCCTCGGCCTTCCACTGCCGGACGATCGTGGTGATCTCCAGGACCGCCTCCTCGCCGTCACCCAGCACGGCGGCGTCGACGAAGTCGGCGATCGGCTCCGGGTTGAACGCGGCGTGCCCGCCGGCCAGGATCACCGGGTCGGCGTCGGTGCGGTCGGCGGCGAGCAGCGGGATGCCGGCCAGGTCGATCGCGGTGAGCAGGTTGGTGTAGCCCAGCTCGGTGGAGAACGAGACGCCGAACACGTCGAAGTCGCGCACCGAGCGGTGCGCGTCGACGGTGAACTGCGGCACGCCGTGGGCGCGCATCAGCTTCTCCAGGTCCGGCCAGACCGCGTAGGTGCGCTCGGCGAGCACGTCGGGCAGCTCGTTGAGCACCTCGTAGAGGATCTGCACGCCCTGGTTGGGCAGGCCGACCTCGTACGCGTCGGGATACATCAGCGCCCAGCGCACGGTGGCCGCGTCCCAGTCCTTGACCACCGCGCCCAACTCGCCACCGACGTACTGGATGGGCTTGGTCACCTGGGGCAGCAGCGGCTCCAGCTGGGGCCAGACGGAATTGGCCGCGGCGGGGCGCGGCGTCGTGGACGGGGCACTCATGATGCCCAAGGGTACGCGCCCGCCAGCCACCCACCACGCCGCACCGCCCGCCACCCCCCGACGGACCCGACCGGACTGCACCCCCTGCCCCGCCCAGCTCAACACCCCCCGCGCAGGCCCCCCGCCGCCACCACCCCGATCCCCATGATCCAGTCGCATTCACCGAGACGACACGCCGTGCTCAGACTCGGAAAATGCGACCCGATCTTGAAGCCCCGCCGCTACCCCCGCCGGAGCGCCCGGTCTGACCCGTTACGGCACCCTCACCTGGCGTCGCCCGAGGGCGACCGACGGTGGACGGGTTCGTCGCTGGTGGCATGCCGGTACTAACCTCGCTAGCGGCGCGAGAGGAGATTGCCGCGATGCCGCAGCCGCAGCCGGGGGCGGACCGGCCGGCCGACGGGAGCCCCCCGGTCACCGACGTCGGCCGGGAGCCGGCCGTCGCCGAGGAGCCGCCCCCCTCGCCCGTACCCGCCGATGCCGGGCCCCGCACGGGCCCGGAGGGCACCCGTGAGCTGCCCGCCGACCGGGCCACCGCCCCGGGCGACCCGGAGCGGACGGCGGCCGAGCCGGCCACCGCGTCCCCGGACGAGCCCACCGCGCCGACCTCACCCGCCCCACCCGTCGAGGGCCGCACGCCCGACGACCCGGAGCCCGCCCCGGCCGACGCCGCCCCCACAGACGACGCACCTCCGCCCACCCGGATCGACACCGCACCGCCCGCCGGGCTCGACACCCGTGCGCCGGACGCACCCGAGCCCACCGGGGTCGACACCGGTGCGCCCGCCGCCCCGGAGCCCGCCCGGGCCGACACCCGCGCCCCCGCCACCCCGGACCCCACCCGAGTCGACACCGGTGTGCCCGCCGCTCCCGAGCCGACCCGGGTCGAGCCGGAGCCGCCCGCGCCGCGCTGGACCGGCTCGGCGGCGGTCCCGCCCCCGCCGCCGCGCCGCCGCGTCTGGGGCGAGTCGGCGGAGCCCACGCCCGTCCCGCCCACCCCGGTCGAGCTGCCCGAACACCGCACCCCGGTGGACCCGTGGGCCGGCGCGGACACCGGCTCCTGGGAGCTGGAGCACCACCACCTCCCCGCGCTCCCGCCGACCCTGCCCTACCCCGCGCCGCCGGTCACCCGGCCCTACGAGGCAACGCCCCCGGTCACCCGGCCCTACGAGGCCGCACCGCCGCCGTCCCGCCCGTACCCGCCGCACGCCGCGCACCCGGTGTCGCCGCCGCCGGTCGCCCCGCCCCGGCCGGCGCCGCCACCTCCCCCGCCGCCCGCGCCGGCCCCGCCGCCGAAGCAGCGCCGGGGCCGCCGGCCGAAGGCGGTCACCCCGCCACCCGGGTGGGAGGCGCCCCGCGGGTACGTCCCGGTGCCGGTCCGGCGTCGCCGGCGCTGGCCCTGGGTGCTGCTGCTGTCCCTGGTCTGCTGCTGCGGTTGCCCGGCCTGGTTCGGCAAGCCGATGTGGGAGCAGTACCCGGCCGACGCCGCGCTGCCCGGCCAGGTGGCCGACCTGACGCTGCGGCAGGACGCCGGCAGCCAGGCCACCGCCAAGCGGCTCAAGGCGGAGGTACGCGCGGCGAACCTGCTCTCGGAGGATGTCTTCGCCGGGGTCTACGGCACCGGCGACGGCAAGCGGGTGACCGTGTTCGGCGGCACCGGCTTCCGGTTCAACCCCGAGTCCGACGCCGACGACGAGATGACCCGGCTGACCGAGACCTACCGGCTCGACGCCCCTCAAACGGTCGAGACCGGTGTGCGCGGCCGGTACGAGCGGTGCGCCACCGGCCGGTCGGACGGCGCCGACGTGGTGGTCTGCACCTCGGTCGACTACGGCAGCATCACCACCGCCGTCTTCACCCGGCTCTCCGTCGACGACAGCGCCCGCCTGCTGGACACCCTGCGGGAACAGATCGTCACGCCGGCGCCGGCGCAGCCCTGAGGTCCGCCGGGGAGCTGTCGCCCCCCGAGCAGCGCCTCGGCGAGCACCCGCGCGGGCGCCTCGGCGTCAGACGGCGCCGGGCTCCCCGGCCAGCGGCGGGTGGGCGCGCGGCGGGGCGTAGCGCGGCACGTACTCCTGGCCGGTGAGCTTCTGGATCTCGGCCATCAGCTCGTCGGTCATCGCCCGCAGCGAGGTCCGGTCGTCGGACCGGCCGGTGAAGTCCAGCGGCTTGCCGAACCGTACGGTGATCTTCGCACGGCCGGGCCGGGGCACCCGGGCGCCGATCGGCTGGGCCTTGTCCGTGCCGATCATGCCGACCGGGATGATCGGCACGCCGGCCGCCACCGCCAGCCGGACCGTGCCGGTACGCCCCCGGTAGAGCCGCCCGTCGGGCGAGCGGGTCCCCTCCGGATAGACCGCGACCAGGTCGCCACCCTGCAACGCGGGGATGGCGGCGTCGAACGCGGACAGCGCCGCCCGGCCGCCGGCCCGCTCGACCGGGATGGCACCCAGGCCGGTGAGCACGAACTTGGAGAAGGCGCCCTTGGGCCCGGTGCCCTTGAAGTACTCCGACTTGGCCCAGAAGGCCAGGTGCCGCGGGACCACGGTGCCGAGGAAGAGCTCGTCGGCGACCGAGAGGTGGTTGCCCGCGAAGATCGCACCACCGGTTTCCGGGATGTGCTCCAACCCCTCCACGGTCGGACGGAAGGCCAACCGGAGCGCGGGCGCCACGGTGAGCTTGCCGATGGTGTAGAGCAGGGGCACTGGTCCTCCGGCGGTCGTACGTGAACAGGCGGTGTCACGGTAGCGGACGGGTACACGGAGCCCCGCGCGGGTGGCGGGCCGGCCGGCTGGTGAGCGGGCCTGTCGGGGCGCGGGCGGAGCCGGTGGCGGCGGCCCGGCGGAACACCACCGGACCACCACCGCCGCACTACCTCATACCCGGCGGACGGCCACCGTCACGCGCTCGCCCTCGCCGACCTCGCCGGCGAAGCCGTCGACGCCCTCGGCGAAGTCGACCGTGTCGGCCAGCACCTCGCGGGCCACGAAGTCGGTGTACGCCGACACCGCCGCGCGCACCTCGTCGGAGGCCGACACCGACACCACGATCCGGTCCGAGACGTCCAGGTCGGCGTCCCGGCGGGCCTGCTGCACCACCCGGACCACGTCCCGGGCCAGCCCCTCGGCGGCCAGCTCCGGGGTGACCTCGGTGTCCAGCACGACCACGCCCTCGCCGCCGGGCAGCGGCGCGGAGTGCTCGGCGTCGGCGGCGACCAGCCGCAGCTCGTACTCGCCCTCGGCCAGGGTGACGCCGGCGGCGACCGGGGCGCCGTCGACCAGCTCCCACTCCCCCGCCTTGACCGCCTTGATCACCTGCTGCACCGCCTTGCCGACCCGGGGGCCGAGCGCGCGCGGCACCACGGTCAGCACCTGCTGGCAGTACGCGGACACCTCGTCGGAGAAGACGACCTCCTTCACGTTGACCTCGTCGGCGACCAGGTCGGCGAAGGGCCGCAGCTTCTCCGCGACCGGGGAGGCCACGGTCAGCTTCGCCAGCGGCAGCCGCACCCGCAGGCCCTTGGCCTTGCGCAGCGACAGCGCCGCCGAGGCGACCGCGCGCACGTTGTCCATCGCGGACACCAGCTCGTGGTCGGTCGGGAAATCCTGCGCCGACGGCCAGTCGGTCAGGTGCACCGACCGCTCGCCGGTGAGGCCGCGCCAGATCTCCTCGGCGGTCAGCGGCGCCAGCGGCGCCACCACCCGGCAGAGCGTCTCCAGCACCGTCCACAGGGTGTCGAACGCCTCGGCGTCACCCGACCAGAACCGGTCCCGGGAGCGACGCACGTACCAGTTGGTCAGCGCGTCCAGGTAGGACCGGACGGTGGCGCAGGCGCCGGAGATGTCGTACGCCTCCATCTGCCCCTGGACCGTCTCGACCAGCTCGTTCGTCTTCGCCAGCACGTACCGGTCGAGCAGGTGCGTCGAGTCGGTACGGCGCCGGGCGGTGTAGCCGTCGGCGTTGGCGTAGAGCGAGAAGAAGTACCAGACGTTCCACAGCGGCAGCAGCACCTGCCGGACAGCGTCCCGGATGCCCGCCTCGGTGACCGGCATGTCACCGCCGCGCAGCACCGGCGAGGACATCAGCATCCAGCGCATCGCGTCCGAGCCGTACGCGTCGAAGACGTGGTAGACGTCCGGGTAGTTGCGCAGGCTCTTGGACATCTTGCGCCCGTCCGAGCCGAGCAGGATGCCGTGGCTGAGGCAGTTGCGGAACGCCGGCCGGTCGAACAGCGCGGTGGCCAGCACGTGCATGGTGTAGAACCAGCCGCGGGTCTGCCCGATGTACTCGACGATGAAGTCACCCGGGTAGTGGTGCTCGAACCAGTCCGCGTTCTCGAACGGATAGTGCACCTGGGCGAACGGCATCGAGCCGGACTCGAACCAGCAGTCCAGCACCTCCGGCACCCGGCGCATCATGGACTTCCCGGTCGGGTCGTCCGGGTTCGGGCGGACCAGCTCGTCCACCGCCGGCCGGTGCAGGTCGGTCAGGCGTACGCCGAAGTCCCGCTCGATGTCGGCCAGCGAGCCGTACACGTCCAGCCGCGGGTAGTTCGGGTCGTCGGACTTCCACACCGGGATCGGCGAGCCCCAGAACCGGTTCCGGCTGATCGACCAGTCGCGGGCGTTGGCCAGCCACTTGCCGAACGAGCCGTCCTTGATGTGCCCCGGCGTCCAGTTGATCTGCTGGTTGAGCTCGACCATCCGGTCCTTGAACGTGGTCACCGCGACGAACCACGACGACACCGCCTTGTAGACCAGCGGGGTGTCGCAGCGCCAGCAGTGCGGGTACGAGTGGGTGTAGGTGTCCTGCTTGAGCACCACCCCCCGCTCCTTGAGTTCGCGGATCACCGGCTTGTTGACGTCGAAGACCTGCTCGCCCTGGTACGGCGGCACCAGCGCGGTGAACCGGGTGTGGTCGTCCACGGTGACGACGGTCGGGATGCCGGCGGCGTTGCAGACGTTCTGGTCGTCCTCGCCGAAGGCCGGGGCCAGGTGGACGATCCCGGTGCCGTCCTCGGTGGTGACGAAGTCCGCGCCGAGCACCTGGTACGCGTTCTCCCCGGCCTGCTCGACCAGGAAGTCGTAGAGCGGGACGTACCGGCGCCCGACCAGGTCCCGGCCGTACACCGTGCCAACCTGCTCGTATCCCTCCAGCTCCTTGGCGTACGCGGCCAGCCGCGCGGCGCCCACGACGTAGCGGTCCCCGTCGCGCTCCAGCACCGCGTACTCGATGTCCGGGCCGACGGCGAGCGCCAGGTTGGACGGCAGGGTCCACGGCGTGGTGGTCCAGACGCCGAGCCGGACCGGCCCACGCACCAGCTCGGGAGCGGACTCGTCGGGGGTCAGCCCGAACCAGACCGAGAGGGTCGGGTCGTGCCGGTCCCGGTAGACGTCGTCCATCCGGGTCTCGGTGTTCGACAGCGGCGTCTCGCAGCGCCAGCAGTACGCCAGCACCCGGAAACCCTCGTAGACCAGACCCTTGTCGTGCAGGGTCTTGAAGGCCCACATGACGCTTTCCATGTAGTCCAGGTCGAGGGTCTTGTAGTCGTTGGCGAAGTCGACCCAGCGGGCCTGCCGGGTGACGTACCGCTCCCAGTCCTGGGTGAACTCCAGCACGGAGGTGCGGCAGGCCTCGTTGAACCGGGCCACGCCGAGGTCGATGATCTCCGCCTTGCTGGTGATGCCGAGCTGCTTCTCGGCCACCACCTCGGCGGGCAGGCCGTGGCAGTCCCAGCCGAAGCGCCGCTCGACGTGCCGGCCGCGCATGGTCTGGTAGCGCGGCACCACGTCCTTGACGTACCCGGTGAACAGGTGGCCGTAGTGCGGCAGGCCGTTGGCGAACGGCGGGCCGTCGTAGAAGACGTACTCGTTCTTACCGTCGGTGCCGGCCGGGCGGGCCTCGACGGACGCCTCGAAGGTCTTGTCGGCCGTCCAGTGCTCCAGGACCCGGCGCTCGACCGCGGGCAGGTCCGGGCTCGCCGGGACACCGGCGGCGGTCGGGTCGTGCATCGGATAGGCCATCGGGGGTCGCTCTCCTCGCGCAGCTCACTCATCTGTGGTCTGCGAGGACGAGCCTTCCGGGTACGCCTCGACGGCGTGCCCGAGCGGCCCGCGGTACCACCCCGCTTGGCGGTCGAGGTGCGACCGCCCGCTCGTTGCCGGCTGTGACGGGCCGGACCCGTCCGGTTCTACTGGGCCGGTCACCCGGCTGTTCTTCCGGAGGCTCGCCGGTGATGGCCGGGTCATCGCCTTACGGTCGCAAGGATACTCGACCGGCGGGGGAGATCGCCGCCGAGTAATCCCACCGTCCCGGCCCGCCGCGACATGACCACCGTCACAGGGCAGGCCGTCACATCGCCGCCGCCGGGTTCCGTCGTACGGGTGAATTCGTACCTGCTGAGGGAGGCCGAGATGAGTCGGATCGACATGGCAAAGGTGGCGCCGGAGGCGTACCGGGCGGTGTTCGCGATGGAGAAGTACGCCCAGGCGAACGTCGACCACACCGTACTGGAGCTGGTGAAGCTGCGGGCGTCGATGCTCAACGGCTGCTCGTTCTGCGTGGACATGCACAGCCGGGACGCGCTCGCCGCGGGCGAGGACAGCCGCCGGCTCTTCGCCGTCGCCGCCTGGCGGGAGGCGCCGTTCTTCGACGAGCGGGAGCGGACCGCGCTGGCGCTGACCGACGCGGTCACCCAGCTCGGCCAGCACGGCGTGCCGGACGAGGTGTGGGACGCCGCCGCCAAGGTGTGGTCGGAGAAGGAGCTGGCCGACCTGATCATCGCGATTGCGACAATCAACGTGTGGAACCGGATCAGCGTGACCAGCCAGACGCAGCCGCCGCTCGAGGTGTGACCACCAGCGGAGCGGCGCAGGCGGCCGGTGCGCTCACCGCGCACCGGCCGATGCTGCTCGGGCTGGCGTACCGGCTGCTGGGCAGCCTGCACGACGCGGAGGACGTGCTCCAGGAGGCGTACCTGCGCTGGCTCGACGTGGACCGGGAGTCGGTGGCCGCGCCGCGCCGGTACCTGTCCCGGGTGGTGACCCGGCTGGCCGTGGACCGGCTGCGCGCCCGCCAGGCCGCCCGGGAGACGTACGTGGGGCCGTGGCTGCCCGAGCCGGTGCCGACCGAGCCGTCCCCGTTCGGCCCACTGGACAGCGCCGAGCTGCGGGACTCGGTGTCGATGGCGCTGCTGCACCTGCTGGAACGGCTCACCCCGCCGGAGCGCGCGGTCTACGTGCTGCACACCGCGTTCGCCCTGCCGTACGCCGAGATCGGCGACATCCTGGACCGGTCGGCGGCCGACTGCCGGCAGTTGCACCATCGGGCGGTCGCCCGGCTGGCCGAGGGCCGTCGGCGGTTCAACGCCGACCGGGCCGAGCAGCGGCGGCTGCTGGAGGCGTTCCTGGCCGCCGCCCGCGACGGCGACCTGCCCCGGCTCACCGAGCTGGTGGCTACCGACGCGGTCGCCTGGACCGACGGCGGCGGCGCGGCGCGGGCGGCGCGCAACCCGGTGTACGGCGCGGACCGCATCGCCCGGTTCTTCGCCGGCATCTACGCCCGGCCGCGCGCCGTGACGGCGACGCCCGCCGAGCTGAACGGCCAGCCGGCACTGCTGATCCGCTGGTCCGACGGGGCCCGCTACACGCTGACCGTGGCCACGGCCGACGGGCGGATCACCGGGTTCTACCTGGTCGGCAACCCGACGAAGCTGTCCCGGATCCCCGCCTGAGACAGCAAACGGCCCCGACCCCCGTCCGGGGTCCGGGGCCGGCGGCGGTCAGCCCAGCTCGGGGAACCAGAGGCCGATCTCGCGCTTGGCGCTGTCGGTGGAGTCCGAGGCGTGCACCAGGTTCTCCCGGTTGGACAGGGAGAGGTCGCCGCGGATGGTGCCGGCGACGGCCCGACGGCCGTCGGTGGCGCCGACCAGGCCGCGCACCACGTCGATCACCTGGTCGCCGGAGAGGATCAGGGCGACCAGCGGACCGCTGGTCATGAAGTCCTTCAGCGGCGGGTAGAACGCCTTGTCGACGTGCTCGGCGTAGTGCTGGTCGGCCAGCGCGGCGTCCATCGTCCGCGTCACCATGGCGTCGATCCGCAGGCCCTTGCGCTCGAAGCGGGAGATGATCTCGCCGACCAGGCCGCGGCGGACCGCGTCGGGCTTGATCAGTACGAGCGTGCGCTCATCCGGGCTGCTGCTGGACACGCTGGGTTCCTCCTGTGCGCGGAAGACGGCCGGGCTGGGTACGGTCAGCCTAGCGACCCGGTCCCGGCGTCGGCGCGGCGGCTGCTCCTTCCAGCGGCCGCCGATCCCGCCTAGCCTGGTCCTGACCCCTGGGAGGTCCACTGTGGCGAATGGCGGGAACCGCACCATCGCGCCGGTACGCAAGCTCATCGCCGCGGTCCTCGGCACCGTGGCGACGTTCGTGGTCCTGTTCGGTCTGGGCATGACCAGCTGGGCGATCGTGGCCCTCGGCGTGGCCCTGCTGGTGCTGGCGATCGCCCTGGCCACCGTCCGCGGCGGCGGGCGCACCTGGGTGATCGGCGTCGGGCACGTGCACAGCGCCTCCGAGCCACCCACCCAGTACGCCTTCGGCCGCTGCGAGCTGCAACTGGTGATCGACGCGCCGGGCCTGCCGCCCCGGTCCAAGAAGATCATCGAGCCGCGGGTGCCGGTGTCCAAGTGGCCCTCGCTGGGGCAGACCCTGCCGATCCGGGTGGCCCTGGACGACCAGCGGCACGTCCGGGTGCTCTGGGACGAGGTGCCCACCCACGCGGAGAACGCCGCCGGCGCCGACCTGCCGCCCGAGTACGCCGACGCCGAGCCGGTCGACGAGGTGCTCATCGTCCAGGAGGCCCCGCCGTGGGCCGGCCGTACGCCCGACGACGACTTCCACGACGACCTGCGCGACGAGTTCCGCGACCCGCCCCCGGCCGACCCGCTGCGCCCCGAGCCGGTGGTGCTGCCCGACGAGCGCGAACCGGTGGTGGTGCACCAGCGCCCCGGCGGTCCGGTGGTGCTCGAGGGCACCCTGGTCGAGCCCCCGCCGGCCGGCGGGCTGCCGCGCCGGGCAGCCACCACCCCGTCCCCCCGCCCGCCCGTGGACGAGCGCTTCGACGCCCCGGTGGTCGATCCGGTGGACGTGCCGCTGGACGACCCGGAGCCCCGGGACCGGCTCGACCCCGACGAGCTGGACGAGGCGATCTTCGGGTACGACCCGGCGGCGGACCCGGTCGAGGAAGGCGCCCCGATCAGCGGGGTCGGGCTGACCCTGCTGGTCACCGACCTGTCCCGGTCGCTGGAGTTCTACCGGTCGCTGGGCTTCGGCGAGATCGACCGGGGCTCCGGCAACGCGGTGCTCGCCTCCGGCGCCACCCGCCTGGTGCTGCGCGAGGTCACCGGCGCCGCCCCGATCAGCCGCCGGCTGGTGCACGTCAACCTGGAGGTGGACGACATCGACGCGGCCTACAGGCGGCTGAAGGACTCCGGGGTGAAGTTCACCTACGCGCCCCGGGTGGTCAACCGGGGCACCAAGCTGGAGGTCTGGGCGGCCGCCTTCCGCGACCCGGACGGGCACGGCATCGCGCTGACCCAGTGGCGGGAGCGCGCCGACGCCTGACCCCCGGCTCAGCCGAGGATGACCCGGCGGACGTGCAGGGCGTACGCCCAGACCAGCCCGAAGATGATCCCCAGCGCCAGCAGCGACCAGTGCAGCAGCCCGGAGAGCAGCAGCAGGCCCTGCACCACCGTGCCGGCCTGCCAGGCCCAGGGCCGCCCCATCCGGCCGGCCAGCACCACGCAGACGACGGCCAGCGCCACGATCGCCGCGATGGCCGCCCCGCTCAGGTCGCCGCCGACCACCCGGATCGGCTGGATGGCGAGCAGCAGCACCAGCGCCTCCAGGGCCAGCGTCCCGGCGCCCAGGCCGCGCACCGCCTTGTCGGGGTTGCGCAGCCCGGAGCGCCGCTCCCCCGGCGCGCCCGGGTCGACGGCCGGGTCGGCGACCGGGTCGCGGCGGTCCTCGTCGGGGGCGCTCATCGCTTGAGCAACCGTCGGGCGTCGGCCACGGTCACCACCGAGCCGGTGACCAGCACCCCGACGCCGGACAGCTCACCGGGCACGTCGGACTCGGCCTCGGCGACGGCCGCCTCGATGGCGTCCGGCATCTCGTCGGCGACCTCCACCCGATCCGGCCCGAACACCTCGCGCGCCAGCGCGGCCAGCTCGTCGGCCGGCATCGCCCGGGGCGAGCTGTTGCGGGTCACCACCACCGTGTCGAGCACCGGCTCCAGCAGCTCCAGCAGGCTGCCCGCGTCCTTGTCGGCCAGCACGGCGAGCACGCCGACCAGCTTGCTGAACGCGAACTCCTCCTGCAGCGCGGTGACCGTGGCGGTCATCCCGTGCGGGTTGTGCGCCCCGTCCAGCAGGATCGTCGGGGCGGTACGCACCTTCTCCAGTCGGCCCGGCGAGCTGGCCGTGGCGAAGCCCTCCCGGACGGCCTCCACGTCGAGCTGCCGCTTCGTCCCGGCCCCCAAGAACGCCTCGACGGCGGCGAGCGCCACCGCCGCGTTCTGCGCCTGGTGCGCGCCGTGCAGCGGGATGAACACCTCCTCGTACACGCCGCCGAGGCCCTGGATGGTGAGCACCTGCCCGCCGACGGCGACGGCCCGGCGCAGCACCCCGAACTCGGTGCCCTCCCGGGCGACGGTCGCGCCGACCTCGACGCAGCGCTCCAGGATCGGGCGGGCCGCCTCGTCGTCCTGCGCGGCGCAGATCACCGTGGCGCCGGGGTGGATGATTCCGGCCTTGTGCAGGGCGATGTCCTCCAGGGTGTCGCCCAGCCACTCGGTGTGGTCCAGCCCGATCGGGGTCAGCACGGCCACCCCGGCCTGGAGCACGTTGGTGGCGTCCTCGGCCCCGCCGAGCCCCACCTCGACCACCGCGACGTCAACGGGCGCGTCGGCGAAGGTGGCGAAGGCCAGCGCGGTGGTCATGTCGAAGTAGGTCAGCGGCTCGGACGAGCGCTGGTCGACCAGCTCGGCCAGCGGCTTCACCTCGCGGTACGTGGCGACGAAGCGTTCCTCGCTGACCGGCTCCCCGTCCAGGGCGATCCGCTCCCGCACCGTCTCCAGGTGCGGGCTGGTGTAGCGGCCGGTGTGCAGGCCGAAGGCGCGCAGCAGCGAGTCGATCATCCGGGCCGTGGAGGTCTTGCCGTTGGTCCCGGTCAGGTGGATCGACGGGTACGCCCGCTGCGGGCTGCCGAGCAGGTCGAGCAGGGACTCGATGCGGTCCAGCTCGAAGACCATGCGGGTGAAGCCCCGCCCGGCCAGCTCGGCGTCGACGTTGGTGAACTCGGTGGGATCGGTGCGGTCGGTCACGAGGAAAGCGCCTCCAGGGCGGCGTCGATGCGGGTCAGGTCCGCCTCGGCCACCGCCAGCCGGTCACGGATCTTGGCGACCACCGGTTCGGGGGCCTTGCCGACGAAGGCGGGGTTGTCGAGCTTCGCCCGGGCCTGCGCGACCTCCTTCTCGGCCGCCGCGCGGTCCTTGGTCAGCCGGGCCCGCTCGGCCGCTACGTCGATCGAGCCGCGGGTGTCCAGCTCGACGCTGACCTCGCCGGGCATGGCGAGGGTGGCGCTGGCCTGGAAGTCGCCGGCGGGCGCGTCGAGCCGGACCAGCGAGCGGATCAGCGGCTCGTGCGCCGCGATCCCGGCCACGGCCAGGCCGTCGAGCCGGGCCGCGACCCGCTGGGTCGGGCGCAGCCCCTGGTCGGAGCGGAACCGCCGGATCTCGGTCACCACCCGCTGAACGGTGCCGACCTCACCCTCCGCGGCGTCGTCGACCCGGGTACGGTCGGCCACCGGCCAGGCGGCCGTCATCACCGTCTCGCCGCCGGTGAGCGCGATCCACAGCTCCTCGGTGACGAACGGGATGACCGGGTGCAGCAGCCGCAGCAGCTGGTCCAGGACGTGCCCGAGGACCCGTCGGGTGGCCTCGGCCGCCGGCCCGCCCTCGGCGAGCACCGGCTTGCTCAGCTCGACGTACCAGTCGCAGACGTCGTCCCAGGCGAAGTGGTACAGCAGGTCGCAGACCTTCGCGAACTCGTACGCCTCGAACTGCTCGTCCACCTCGGCGGTGACGTGCGCCAGCCGGGACAGGATCCACCGGTCGACCGTCGACAGCTCGGCGGCGGGCGGCAGCTCCCCCTCGGTGTGCGCGCCGTTCATCAGCGCGAACCGGGTGGCGTTCCAGAGCTTGTTGCAGAAGTTCCGCGAGCCCTGGCACCACTCCTCGCTCACCGGCACGTCCTGGCCGGGGTTGGCGCCCCGGGCCAGGGTGAATCGGGTGGCGTCGGCACCGAACCGGTCGATCCAGTCCAGCGGGTCGACGACGTTGCCGAACGACTTGGACATCTTCTTGCCGTGCTCGTCGCGGACCATGCCGTGCAGGGCGACCACGTCGAACGGCTGCCGGCCGTCCATCGCGTACAGGCCGAACATCATCATCCGGGCGACCCAGAAGAAGAGGATGTCGTAGCCGGTCACCAGGACGCTGGTCGGGTAGAACTTCGCCAGGTCCGGGGTCTGCTCCGGCCAGCCGAGGGTGGAGAACGGCCACAGGCCGCTGGAGAACCAGGTGTCCAGGACGTCCTCGTCCTGGTGCCAGCCCTCGCCGGTGGGCGGCTGCTCGTCCGGGCCGACGCAGACGATCTCGCCGGCCGGGCCGTACCAGACCGGGATGCGGTGGCCCCACCAGAGCTGCCGCGAGATGCACCAGTCGTGCATGTTGTCGACCCACGCGAAGTAGCGCTTGGCCAGCTCGGCGGGCTCGATCTTCACCCGGCCGTCCCGCACCGCGTCCCCGGCGGCCTTGGCCAGCGGGGCGGTGTTGACGAACCACTGCAACGACAGCCGGGGCTCGACGGTGGTCTTGCACCGGGAACAGTGCCCCACCGCGTGCACGTACGGCCGCTTCTCGGCGACGATCCGGCCCTGCTCGCGCAGCGCGGCCACGATCGCCGGGCGGGCCTCGTACCGGTCCAGTCCCTGGAACGGGCCGTGCGCGGTGATGACACCACGCTCGTCCATGATCGTCAGCGCGGGCAGGTCGTGCCGCTGGCCGATCTCGAAGTCGTTGGGGTCGTGCGCCGGAGTCACCTTCACCATGCCGGTGCCGAAGCTCGGGTCGACGTGCTCGTCGGCCACGATCGGGATCCGCCGGTCGGTCAGCGGCACGGCCACCTCGGTGCCGATGAGGTGCTGGTAGCGGGCGTCGTCGGGGTGCACGGCCACCGCGGTGTCACCGAGCATCGTCTCGGCCCGGGTGGTGGCCACCACCACCTCGTCGCTGTACCGGATGGAGATGAGCTCACCCTCGTCGTCGGTGTGCTCCACCTCGATGTCGGAGAGCGCGGTCAGGCAGCGCGGGCACCAGTTGATGATCCGGTTGGCCCGGTAGATGAGGCCGTCGTCGAAGAGCTTCTTGAACATGGT
This sequence comes from Micromonospora palomenae, assembly GCF_007829925.1. Taxonomy (NCBI): domain Bacteria; kingdom Bacillati; phylum Actinomycetota; class Actinomycetes; order Micromonosporales; family Micromonosporaceae; genus Micromonospora; species Micromonospora palomenae. The sequence goes on along the minus strand of NZ_VIXA01000003.1, from coordinate 487,681 downwards.
CTGCACGGCACGGGACAGGCCCTCGTCCATGGTGAAGCGCTCGCGGTCCCAGTCGACCGCGTCACCGAGGCGGCGCATCTGGCCGAGGATGGCCCCGCCGGACTCGGCCTTCCACTGCCAGACCCGCTCGACGAACTTCTCCCGGCCCAGGTCGTGCCGGGACAGCCCCTCGCCGGCGAGCTGCCGCTCGACCAGGTTCTGGGTGGCGATGCCGGCGTGGTCCATGCCGGGCAGCCACAGCGCCTCGTACCCCTGCATCCGCTTGCGCCGGTTCAGGGCATCCATCAACGTGTGCTCGAACGCGTGCCCCATGTGCAGGGAGCCGGTGACGTTGGGTGGCGGGATGACGATGGTGAAGGGCGGCTTGTCGCTCTGCGCCGACGCCCGGAAGTGGCCGGCGGCTACCCACTGCTCGTACCGTCGCTGCTCTACCTCGCCGGGCTGGTACTGGCCGGCAAGGGTCGGGGCGTCGGGGCGTCGGGCATCCAGTCTCTCGGTCACCCTGAAAGTCTACGGAGCGCTTCCGCGGACCCGACGTGCGCCACCTGTCATTCGCGTACGGTGGCGGACATGTCCGACGCACATCTCACCGAGCGTCAGCTCGACGAGGGGCCCGACCCGGTCGATCTGACCGACGAGCCGATCCAGCTGAGCCACCGGGACCCGGCGAGCGATCCGCCCCGCCGGGCGCCGGCCTCCCGCCGACGGCGGATCGTCCTGGCCGCGGCGCTCGCCGTCGGCCTGGCCGGTGCCGCCGCCCTGGGCACCGCCGGCTGGCGGGTGGCGCAGCAGAAGGACACCCGGCTGAGCGCCCCGGAGCAGGTCGCCGGGCTGACCCGGGACGACTCGGAGCGGGCCCGCAGCACGGCGGACTACCTGCGCAGCGGGTTCGCCGCGGACATCGACCTGGACACCAGCTTCGGCACCGTCTACCGGGACCCGGCGGACGAGACCCGGGCGGTGCTGGTCTTCGGTGGCACGACGCTGCTGTGGCAGCCGGAACGCGACCTGGACAGCCTCTTCCGGCTGATGGCCGACGAGACCGGCCGGGTGGCCGGGCTGCGCGAGGTGCCCGCCGGCAAGCTGGGCGGGGTGATGAAGTGCGGGACCACCAGCGGGGACGGCGGTGACTTCGCGATCTGCGGCTGGGCGGATCACGGCAGCGCCGCGATGGCGATGTTCCCCAGCCGCTCCGTCGACGACGCCGCCGGCCTGTTCCGTCAGATCCGCGAGGGCGTCCAGACCCGCGACTGAGCCGTCCCGAAAGGGCCGTGGCGTCGGGCGACGCCGCGGCCCTTCTTCGTGTACGGCTCGCGCCCGGCACGGTTTCCGGGGGTGGATATGCCAATCAGGGCCACCCCTTGAAAGGGGTGGCCCTGATCGAATGGTTGTCCGGCGGTGTCCTACTCTCCCACACCCTCCCGAGTGCAGTACCATCGGCGCTGGAGGGCTTAGCTTCCGGGTTCGGAATGTTACCGGGCGTTTCCCCTCCGCCATGACCGCCGTAACTCTATCGACATGTCAAACAACTCGACCAACACAAGAGTGCTGGGGTGTTGTTCGTTTGTCGGGAGTTGCACAGTGGACGCGTAGCAGCTTTGTAGTCAAGTCCTCGGCCTATTAGTACCGGTCAACTGAACCCGTTACCGGGCTTACATTTCCGGCCTATCAACCCAGTCGTCTAGCTGGGGGCCTTACCCATCCAAAGGATGGTGGGATACCTCATCTTGAAGCGAGCTTCCCGCTTAGATGCTTTCAGCGGTTATCCCTTCCGAACGTAGCTAACCAGCCGTGCCCCTGGCGGGACAACTGGCACACCAGAGGTTCGTCCGTCCCGGTCCTCTCGTACTAGGGACAGCCCTTCTCAAGTATCCTACGCGCACGGCGGATAGGGACCGAACTGTCTCACGACGTTCTAAACCCAGCTCGCGTACCGCTTTAATGGGCGAACAGCCCAACCCTTGGGACCTGCTACAGCCCCAGGATGCGACGAGCCGACATCGAGGTGCCAAACCATCCCGTCGATATGGACTCTTGGGGAAGATCAGCCTGTTATCCCCGGGGTACCTTTTATCCGTTGAGCGACACCGCTTCCACTCGCAAGTGCCGGATCACTAGTCCCGACTTTCGTCCCTGCTCGACCTGTCAGTCTCACAGTCAAGCTCCCTTGTGTACTTGCACTCAACACCTGATTGCCAACCAGGCTGAGGGAACCTTTGGGCGCCTCCGTTACCCTTTAGGAGGCAACCGCCCCAGTTAAACTACCCACCAGACACTGTCCCTGAACCGGATAACGGTCCGAAGTTAGATACCCAAATCAACCAGAGTGGTATTTCAAGATTGCCTCCACCCATACTGGCGTATGGACTTCACCGGCTCCCACCTATCCTACACAAGCTAATTCGGATACCAATGTCAAGCTATAGTAAAGGTCCCGGGGTCTTTCCGTCCTGCCGCGCGTAACGAGCATCTTTACTCGTAATGCAATTTCGCCGGGCCTGTGGTTGAGACAGTGGGGAAGTCGTTACGCCATTCGTGCAGGTCGGAACTTACCCGACAAGGAATTTCGCTACCTTAGGATGGTTATAGTTACCACCGCCGTTTACTGGCGCTTAAGTTCTCCGCTTCGCCCCGAAGAGCTAACAGGTCCCCTTAACGTTCCAGCACCGGGCAGGCGTCAGTCCATATACATCGAATTACTTCTTCGCATGGACCTGTGTTTTTAGTAAACAGTCGCTTCCCCCTGCTCTCTGCGGCCATACAACGCTCCACCCGCGTGGGGCTTCACGTCTCCGGCCCCCCTTCTCCCTAAGTTACGGGGGCAATTTGCCGAGTTCCTTAACCACAGTTCGCCCGATCGCCTCGGTATTCTCTACCTGACCACCTGTGTCGGTTTGGGGTACGGGCCGCTAAGAACTCGCTAGAGGCTTTTCTCGGCAGCATAGGATCACTGACTTCACCTGAATCGGCTCGGCATCACGTCTCAGCCTCTGTGCACCACGGATTTGCCTATGGTGCGGCCTACACGCTTACCCCGGCACAACCACCGGCCGGGCTCAGCTACCTTCCTGCGTCACCCCATCGCTTGACTACTACCCGCCAGGTTCCCACGCTCCCCAACATTGACCCGAAGGTCGCCGCCGGTTTGGGTGGTTAGCACAGCGAGGTTCGTCAGGGTCGCTCTTTCGCGGGTACGGGAATATCAACCCGTTGTCCATCGACTACGCCTCTCGGCCTCGCCTTAGGTCCCGACTCACCCAGGGCGGATTAGCCTGGCCCTGGAACCCTTGGTCATCCGGCGGAAGGGTTTCTCACCCTTCTTTCGCTACTCATGCCTGCATTCTCACTCGTGCCGCGTCCACAACTGGGTCACCCCGTTGCTTCACCCGCGGCACGACGCTCCCCTACCCATCCACACACCTGCACAAGGAATCAAGTCCAAGCGAGGTTGAAATGTGAATGCCACAGCTTCGGCGGTGTGCTTGAGCCCCGCTACATTGTCGGCGCGGAACCACTTGACCAGTGAGCTATTACGCACTCTTTAAAGGGTGGCTGCTTCTAAGCCAACCTCCTGGTTGTCTATGCGACCCCACATCCTTTTCCACTTAGCACACGCTTAGGGGCCTTAGCTGGTGATCTGGGCTGTTTCCCTCTCGACTACGAAGCTTATCCCCCGCAGTCTCACTGCCGCGCTCTCACTTACCGGCATTCGGAGTTTGGCTGATTTCGGTAAGCTTGTGGGCCCCCTAGACCATCCAGTGCTCTACCTCCGGCAAGAAACACGCGACGCTGCACCTAAATGCATTTCGGGGAGAACCAGCTATCACGGAGTTTGATTGGCCTTTCACCCCTAACCACAGGTCATCCCCCAACTTTTCAACGTTGGTGGGTTCGGCCCTCCACGCGGTCTTACCCGCGCTTCAGCCTGCCCATGGCTAGATCACTCCGCTTCGGGTCTAGAGCATGCGACTGAATCGCCCTATTCAGACTCGCTTTCGCTACGGCTCCCCCACACGGGTTAACCTCGCCACATGCCACTAACTCGCAGGCTCATTCTTCAAAAGGCACGCCGTCACCCCGCAAGGCTCCGACGGATTGTAGGCGAACGGTTTCAGGTACTATTTCACTCCCCTCCCGGGGTACTTTTCACCATTCCCTCACGGTACTCGTCCGCTATCGGTCACCAGGAAGTATTTAGGCTTACCAGGTGGTCCTGGCAGATTCACGGCAGATTTCAGGGGTCCGCCGCTACTCGGGAACACCCACAGAAGGTCAGCAACTTTCACGTACCGGACTATCACCGTCTACGGTTGGCTTTTCCACACCATTCGGCTAGCCACTGACTTTGTAACTCCTCGAACAAGTGTCAGCTTGTTCAGCGGGGTCCCACAACCCCGACCACGCAACCCCTGACAGGTATCACACGCAGCCGGTTTAGCCTCAATCCGCTTTCGCTCGCCACTACTCACGGAATCACTATTTGTTTTCTCTTCCTACGGGTACTGAGATGTTTCACTTCCCCGCGTTCCCTCCATACACCCTATGTGTTCAGGTGCAGGTGACACCACATGACTGGTGCCGGGTTTCCCCATTCGGACACCCTGGGATCACAGCTTGGTTGACAGCTCCCCCAGGCCTATCGCGGCCTCCCACGTCCTTCATCGGCTCCTGGTGCCAAGGCATCCACCGTTCGCCCTTGACAACTTGACCACAAAGATGCTCGCGTCCACTGTGCAATTCTCAACAAACGACCAACCCACAACCAGATCCACCCCACACCAGCCCGACCAACGCCGGCGGTATGCGAGGCCAGGTCATGCCTGGCAACCGTCCCCCACCAAGGTGGGGTCATGGTTCTGAAAGACAACCGAGGTTGTTCCTTCAGGACCCAACAGGGTGCTCTACATCCGTGCCCAGCCGCACCAGGACCCCGTTCCCTACCACCAAGGTGGTCGTACTAGGAGGAACCCGGCCGTTGCCAGGACCAGACTCGCCAGTGTCTCCGCCATTGAGCACCCCGCCACCACATTCGGATGGCGCGGGCTCCTTGCACCCTTTCGGGTGAAGGTGCTCCTTAGAAAGGAGGTGATCCAGCCGCACCTTCCGGTACGGCTACCTTGTTACGACTTCGTCCCAATCGCCAGCCCCACCTTCGACGGCTCCCTCCCACAAGGGGTTGGGCCACCGGCTTCGGGTGTTGCCGACTTTCGTGACGTGACGGGCGGTGTGTACAAGGCCCGGGAACGTATTCACCGCAGCGTTGCTGATCTGCGATTACTAGCGACTCCGACTTCACGGGGTCGAGTTGCAGACCCCGATCCGAACTGAGACCGGCTTTTTGGGATTCGCTCCACCTCACGGTATCGCAGCCCATTGTACCGGCCATTGTAGCATGCGTGAAGCCCTGGACATAAGGGGCATGATGACTTGACGTCATCCCCACCTTCCTCCGAGTTGACCCCGGCAGTCTTCGATGAGTCCCCGCCATAACGCGCTGGCAACATCGAACGAGGGTTGCGCTCGTTGCGGGACTTAACCCAACATCTCACGACACGAGCTGACGACAGCCATGCACCACCTGTGACCGCCCCCGAAGGACCTCACATCTCTGTGAGTTTTGCGGCCATGTCAAACCCAGGTAAGGTTCTTCGCGTTGCATCGAATTAATCCGCATGCTCCGCCGCTTGTGCGGGCCCCCGTCAATTCCTTTGAGTTTTAGCCTTGCGGCCGTACTCCCCAGGCGGGGCGCTTAATGCGTTAGCTGCGGCACAGGGAACCGGAGAGGCCCCCCACACCTAGCGCCCAACGTTTACAGCGTGGACTACCAGGGTATCTAATCCTGTTCGCTCCCCACGCTTTCGCTCCTCAGCGTCAGTATCGGCCCAGAGACCCGCCTTCGCCACCGGTGTTCCTCCTGATATCTGCGCATTTCACCGCTACACCAGGAATTCCAGTCTCCCCTACCGAACTCTAGCCTGCCCGTATCGACCGCAGGCTTGGGGTTGAGCCCCAAGTTTTCACGGTCGACGTGACAAGCCGCCTACGAGCTCTTTACGCCCAATAAATCCGGACAACGCTCGCGCCCTACGTCTTACCGCGGCTGCTGGCACGTAGTTGGCCGGCGCTTCTTCTGCAGGTACCGTCACTTACGCTTCGTCCCTGCTGAAAGAGGTTTACAACCCGAAGGCCGTCATCCCTCACGCGGCGTCGCTGCATCAGGCTTCCGCCCATTGTGCAATATTCCCCACTGCTGCCTCCCGTAGGAGTCTGGGCCGTGTCTCAGTCCCAGTGTGGCCGGTCGCCCTCTCAGGCCGGCTACCCGTCGTCGCCTTGGTAGGCCATCACCCCACCAACAAGCTGATAGGCCGCGAGCCCATCCCAGGCCGAAAAACTTTCCACCAAGCCTCATGCGAGGCCAGGTCATATTCGGTATTAGCCCCGGTTTCCCGGGGTTATCCCAAAGCCTAGGGCAGGTTGCTCACGTGTTACTCACCCGTTCGCCGCTCGAGTACCCCGAAGGGCCTTTCCGCTCGACTTGCATGTGTTAAGCACGCCGCCAGCGTTCGTCCTGAGCCAGGATCAAACTCTCCAACAAAAACTTGTCGAAAAACTGTCCTGACAACAAAAGTGTTGCCAAAGGAATCCCAACCAACAGCACTCCCGAAGAAGAACTGCCAGTCCGGGGTATAAATCATAATTGGCACTGGCTTATCAAGCACCCTGTTGAGTTCTCAAAGAACAACCACACACCATCCGAGAGCTCCACACCGTGGAACCCCCGTCCGGGGCAACCTCTCTAACTTACCCGGTCCGACTTTCGCTGTCAACCTCGTGTTGAGGTGATCAACTTGGTACGGCCCGATCCACGCTGACGCTCACCGTATCCGGTGGTCGTTTCTGTCGTGGGAAGTCGGCAGACCGGCCGATCGCCGCTTCGCGGCCACCCGCCCGGCTCCCTGCCGGCTTTCGAACTCTACCCGGTCGGTCTCGCGATCGCAACCCCGTCTTCCGGAGTGTCTCGCACCGCCCGCTCCTCAGCCTCGCTCGGCGTCTCCGCCACGAACCTGGGGCCCGCTCTCGGCCGGTTTGTCCGGCCTCCCGCGTGCAGAGAGAAAGTTACGCGGACTGCCCCGGCGAAGGCAAATCAATGATCGTCATTGCCGGATCCGGCGTGCGGTCCGGGCGCCGCGCCGGCGTACCCGATCGGATCGGCGCGCCGGCCGGCCGGCGGCGTGCCAGAGTGGCTGCCATGGATCCCGTGTCCCGATCCCCGGCGGTCACCCTCGCCGACGAGGCGCTGCTCGGACTCCTGGCGCCCTTCTGGCAGCTGGTGATCGCCGCGGTCGTGCTCGCCGTCGTCGTGCTCTCCGCCGCCCGGCTGGCCCGACGCGGCCGTTCCCGGATGACCACCGCGTTGCTCGTCACCGTCGCGGCGATCGTCGGCCTGACCGTGATCGGTGTGCTCGTCCAGGGATGACCGGCGCTCAGAGCCGCCGGTTGGCGAGGCTGGGTAGCTCGGTGCGGATGGTGTGCAGGCGGTCGAGGTCCAGGTCGACCACGCTCAGCCCGGGGCCGTCGGGCACCTGACCGAGCACCGTCCCCCACGGGTCGACCACCATGCTGCGCCCGAAGCAGGTGCGCTCCGGCTCGTGGTCACCGATCTGGCCGGCGGCGGCCACGAAGCACTGGTTCTCGATGGCCCGCGCCCGCAGCAGCACCTCCCAGTGGTCCCGGCCGGTGTGCATCATGAACGCGGCCGGCACGACCAGGAGCTGCGCTCCCCCGTCGACGGCCAGCAGCCGGTAGAGCTCCGGGAAGCGCAGGTCGTAGCAGATCGACAGACCGACCCGCAGACCCTCGACGTCGACCACCACCGGCTGGTCGCCCGGGGCGACCGTCGCCGATTCGAGGTACGACACCCGCCCCGGGATCTCCACGTCGTACAGGTGGATCTTGCGGTAGCTGGCGGCGAGCGCGCCGGAGCGGTCGAACACCAGGGAGGTGTTCCAGGTGTGTGCCGGATCCGGGCCGGCCTCGTGGAAGGAGCCCGCCACCACCCAGATGCCGAGCCGCTCGGCGACGCCGGCGAAGAAGGTGCCCACCGTGCCGTCCACCGGCTCCGGCTCCGGCATCGCCTTGGCGGGGCCGAGGTAGTCGACGTACTCCGGGAGGACCGCCAGATCCGCACCGGCCGCGGCGGCCCTGACCAGCAGGGCCTCGGCGGCGGCCAGGTTGGCCGCCCGGTCGTCGCGGGCGTTGAGCTGGCAGACGGCGACGCGCATGAAGATGAGGGTACGGGCGGACCACGGCCGGGGACAGCGTCAGACGCTGGCGAGCACCAGGGCGCCGGCGGCGAACCCGAGACCGGCCAGCTGCACCGGTCGGAGCCGTTCCCGGTCCACCGCCAGCGCGAGCAGCACGGTACTGGCCGGGTAGAGCGCCGCGATCGCGGCGACCACGCTCAGGTGGCCACGGGCCGCGGCGGCCAGGTAGAGCGCGTTGGCGGCGCTGTCGAGCAGGCCGGCGGCGGCCGCCCAGCCGAGTACCCGCGGGCCGATGCGCAGACGCACGCCGGTGGTGACCGCGAGCGCGACACCGAAGGCGATGGAGCTGAGCCGCAGCGCCAGCACCGGCCACATGCCGGCGGCCGGACCGGCCTGGCCGAGCAGGGCGAAGAAGACCCCGAAGAGCGCCCCGGCGGTGAGGGCCAGCCCGATCAGTCGGGTGGACACCGCGCCGCGCGCGCCACCCTCGCCGAGGCTGACCAGGGCGATGGCGAGCACGGCCAGCCCCGCCCCGCAGAGCGCGAGGGTGCCCGGCCAGCGGGCGGTCAGCAGCCCGGCGACGATCGGCACCACCGCGGCGGTGATCGCCGTGACCGGCGCCACCACGGCCATCATCCCGGCGGCGAGGGCCCGGTAGAGCAGCATCACCCCGGCGGCGCCGGCGACGCCCGCACCGAGCCCCCACGCCAGGTCGGCGGCGGTGGGGGTGCCGGGTACCACCAGCACCAGCAGGAGCAGCAGCGGCACGCTCAGCACCTGGGAGACCACGGTGACGGCGACCGGGTCGGCGCGGCGGGACGCCTTGCCGCCGGAGAAGTCGGCCGTACCGAAGGCGACCGCGGACACCGCCGCGAGCATGATGGGGAACACCGGACGGTCCTACCAGACGACGGGTGGACCCGGCCAGTGTGATCCCGTACCGAACGACGGCACGGCCACCAGTGGTGGCCGTGCCGTCGTCGTCAGTGTGGTGCGCCGGTCAGGCGGACTTCTCCTCGCGCTCCCGGCGGGCCCGGCGGCCGGTGAACTCCCGCGGGACGATGGTCGGGTTGACGTTCTCCAGGACCACCTCGCGGGTGATCAGCACGCGGGCGGCGTCCGGGTTGCTCGGCACCTCGTACATCGCGGAGAGCAGGACCTCCTCGATGATGGCGCGCAGGCCACGGGCGCCGGTGCCGCGCAGCATCGCCTGGTCGGCGATCGCCTCCAGCGCCGGCTCGTCGAACTCCAGCTCGACCCCGTCCAGCTCGAAGAGCCGCTGGTACTGCTTGACCAGCGCGTTGCGCGGCTCGGTGAGGATCCGGACCAGGGCGGTGCGGTCCAGGCTGCGCACGTTGGTGATCACGGGCAGCCGACCGACGAACTCGGGGATCAGCCCGAACTTGAGCATGTCCTCCGGCATCACCTGGCTGAAGATGTCGTCGGTCGACCGCTCGGAGACCGACCGGAGCCGGGCGCCGAAGCCGGTGCCGCCGTGGCCGGTGCGGGCCTCGATGATCTGGTCGAGCCCGGCGAAGGCGCCACCGCAGATGAACAGCACGTTGGTGGTGTCGATCTGGATGAACTCCTGGTGCGGGTGCTTGCGCCCGCCCTGCGGCGGCACGTTGGCCACCGTGCCCTCGAGCATCTTCAGCAGCGCCTGCTGCACGCCCTCGCCGGAGACGTCCCGGGTGATCGACGGGTTCTCCGACTTACGGGCGATCTTGTCGACCTCGTCGATGTAGATGATGCCGGTCTCGGCGCGCTTGATGTCGTAGTCCGCGGCCTGGATCAGCTTGAGGAGGATGTTCTCCACGTCCTCGCCGACGTACCCGGCCTCGGTCAGCGCGGTGGCGTCGGCGATGGCGAACGGGACGTTCAGCATCCGGGCCAGCGTCTGCGCCAGGTGGGTCTTGCCGCAACCCGTCGGGCCGAGCAGCAGGATGTTGGACTTGGCCAGCTCGACGGCGTCGCTGCCGGAACCCGGCGCGCCGGCCGCCTCGGCCTGGATCCGCTTGTAGTGGTTGTAGACCGCGACGGCGAGCGCCTTCTTGGCCTGGTCCTGACCGACGACGTAGTTGTCGAGGAACTGGCAGATCTCCATCGGCTTGGGAAGCTCTTCCCACTTCACCTCGCCGGACTCGGCCAGCTCCTCCTCGATGATCTCGTTGCAGAGATCGATGCACTCGTCGCAGATGTAGACCCCGGGGCCCGCGATGAGTTTCTTGACCTGCTTCTGCGACTTGCCACAGAAGGAGCACTTCAGTAGGTCGCCGCCGTCACCGATCCGTGCCACCTACGTTCTCCCTGCACTCGTCGGCCGGAACGCCGGCCCTGACCTGCGGGCGCCGCGCGCCCGTCCGTCTCGATCCCTGCCGCCGGCCCGACCCGGCCCAGCGGTACGGAACCGACGTTACCCGCTGACGGAGGTTTCTCCGACCCCCAAAACGGGTGTGTCAGAGGTCGGCCAGGAACGACTTCCCGACCGACCTCCGACCCGTGCTGCGTCAGCTGGCGGCGTTGGCCGCCAGGAGACCCTTCTTGCGGCTGGTCAGGATCGTGTCGACCAGCCCGTACTCCTTGGCCTCCTCGGCCGTCATGATCTTGTCCCGGTCGATGTCCTTGCGGACCTGCTCGATCGGGCGGTTGCAGTGCCGGGAGAGCATGTCCTCCAGCTGGGTCCGCATCCGCAGGATCTCCCGGGCCTGGATCTCGATGTCCGAGCCCTGCCCGTAGCCGCCCTCGGTGGCCGGCTGGTGGATGATGATCCGCGAGTTCGGCAGCGCCATCCGCTTGCCCGGGGTGCCAGCCGACAGCAGGACCGCCGCCGCGCTGGCCGCCTGACCCAGGCAGACGGTGGAGATGTCCGGACGGACGTACTGCATGGTGTCGTAGATCGCCGTCATCGCGGTGAACGAGCCACCCGGCGAGTTGATGTACATGATGATGTCGCGGTCCGGGTCGGTGCCCTCGAGCGTCAGCAGCTGCGCCATCACGTCGTTGGCGGACGCGTCGTCCACCTGGACGCCGAGGAAGATGATCCGGTCCTCGAAGAGCTTGTTGTACGGGTTGGACTCCTTGACCCCGTACGACGTGCGCTCGACGAACGACGGCAGCACGTAGCGGTTGTGCACGGCCGCGAACTGGGGCGGCAGGCTCAGATCGGTCATCGTCAGCTCCTCAGCTCAGGGTCCCGGCGCCATCCGGAACCTGAGCGGCCCCGATGATCACCTTGTCGATGAAGCCGTAGTCCATGGCCTCCTGGGCGGTGAACCAACGGTCCCGGTCCGAGTCCGCCTCGATCTGCGCCTGGCTCTGGCCGGTGTGGTGCGCGACCCGCTCCTGGAACATCCGCTTGGTGTAGAGCATCTGCTCGGCCTGGATCGCGATGTCGGAGGCCGTGCCGCCGAGACCACCGGACGGCTGATGCATCATGATCCGCGCGTGCGGGAGGGCGTACCGCTTGCCCTTCGTGCCGGCGCAGAGCAGCAGCTGGCCCATGGAGGCAGCCATGCCCATCGCCACGGTCGACACGTCGTTGTCGATGAACTGCATGGTGTCGTAGATCGCCATGCCGGAGTAGACCGAGCCACCCGGCGAGTTGATCCAGAGGTTGATGTCGCGGTCCGGGTCCTCCGCCGCGAGCAGCAGCAGCTGCGCGCAGATGCGGTTGGCGACCTGGTCGGTCACCTCGCTGCCCAGGAAGATGATCCGCTCCTTGAGCAACCGGTTGTAGACCGAGTCGTCGAGGTTGCCAATGGAGTCGCCACCGCGGGCCTCGATCGCCCGGAGCGACTTCTTGGGGATGTGCATGTCGGTCATGGCAGCCCTTCGCTCTCCGTACCGTCCTCCCCGACACTAACCGCTCAGCCGGGTGATCGACTCCCGGTCGGGGCACTGTTCGCTCTCAGCGCAGTTGTGCTCCGACGTACCCGGAAAACGGTTTCGGCCGCCGTCCACCGCAACGGGCGGACGGCGGCCTACCGGGGAAGATCAGTGCTCGTGGTCGTGCTCGTGAGCCTGCTCGCTCTCGGCCCGCAGGGCGTCGAGGGTGACCTCGTTGCCGGCGGAGTCCTTGATCTTGATCTTCTCCATGACCGCGGCGAGGGCCTTGCCGCGACGCACGTCACCGAAGACGGCGGCGGCCGCGCCGGAGCGCACCAGCTGGTCGTAGTACTGCTGCGGCGCCATGCCGGCCCGCTGCGCGCGGTGGACGATCTCGTGGCCGAACTCGTCGTCGGAGACCTGGACGTCCTCGGCGTCGGCCAGCGTGTCCAGCAGGAGCTGGATCTTGACGCCCTCGGTCGCCGCCTCGTTCAGCTCGGCGTCGATCTGCTCCTCGGTCTTCTCCTCGGCGGCGAGGTACTCCTCCAGCGAGGCGCCGATCCGCTCCAGCTGATCGATCATCGCAGCCTTGCGGCTCTCGACCTCCTCGCGGACGACACCCTCCGGCGCCGGCACCTCGGCGGCCGCGACGAGCTGCTCCAGGGCCTTGTCCCGGGCGGCGTAGATCTGCTCGACCCGCTTGCCCCGGGTGACCCGCTCGCGCAGGTCGTCACGGAGCTCGGCGATGGTGTCGAACTCGCTGGCCATCTGGGCGAAGTCGTCGTCCAGCTCCGGCAGCTCCTTCTCCTTGACCGTGCGGACGGTCACCGCCACCTCGGCGTCCCGGCCGGCGAAGTCGCCGCCCACGAGCTGGGTGGTGAAGGTGGTGCTCTCGCCGGCGGCGAGGCCGACCACGGCCTCGTCCAGCCCCGGCAGGAGCTGCTTGCTGCCGACCTCGTGCGAGATGTTGCTGGCCGAGCCGCCCGGCACCTCCTCGCCGTCGACGGTGGCGTTCAGGTCGATCTGGACGTAGTCACCCTCCTGGGCGGCCCGCTCGACCGTCTTGAGGGTGGCGAACCGCTCGCGCAGGCTCTTCACCTGCTCGTCGATTTCGCTGTCGTCGATCTGCAGCTCGTCCACGGTCACCTCGACGGTGGCCGGGTCAGGCAGGGTGATCTCCGGGCGAACGTCGACCTCGGCGGTGAAGTTGAGCGAGTCACCGTCGTTGAACTCGGTGATCTCGACCTCCGGGCGGCCGAGGGTCTTCAGGTCGTGCTCACGGACCGCCGCGAGGATGTTCTGCGGAATGGCCTCCTGCACCGCCTCGTTGAGGACGGTGCCCCGGCCCACCCGCTGGTCGATGACGGCGGCCGGCACCTTGCCCCGGCGGAAGCCGGGAACCTGCACCTGCGAACCGATCTCCCGGTACGCCTTCTTGAGGCTCGGCTCGAGCTCGACGAACGGCACCTCGATGGCGAGCCGCACGCGCGTCGGGCTCAGAGTCTCGACGGTGCTCTTCACAGGCGTACTCCTTGACGGATCTCAGTTTGAGTCTGGGCGTGTTTGCGCGCATCGAGTGTAGGCGAGCCGGGCTGCTGCTCCGGCAGCGCCCGGGTACCGCGCGACAAAAATCGGCGACGGCCCGGGCGACCCGGCCGGCGGACGACAGTCGGGGTGGCGGGATTTGAACCCACGGCCCCTCGCTCCCAAAGCGAGTGCGCTACCAAGCTGCGCCACACCCCGTGGCGACGAGAAGTGTATGCCGTCGGCACCCGGCGGAGGTGCCGGGGAGGCCCCCAACCCGCCGAACCCCCACCAACCGGACGCCCCCGCCACCCCACCGGGCGGTCGCCGCCCTGGCCGCACTTTCCGAGAAAGAGTGGCCTCCGGGCGCTGCGAGGCCACTCTTTCCCGGAAAGTGCGCGGGGCACGGGAGGGGTCGCGTGGATATGCCTGTGCGCGGTGGGTGGGGGGACCGGGTAGGCTGTCGGCGCGTCCCGTCGTGGCGGGGCGACTGCGGGCGTAGCTCAATGGCAGAGCTTCAGTCTTCCAAACTGACGGTGCGGGTTCGATTCCCGTCGCCCGCTCCACCGCCTTCCGGCCCAGGTCGGGAGGCGTTTTCTCGTCCTGGGCCAGATCGCAGCAGCGGAGTCAGCCGGACGGCTCGTGCCCGTTACGTGCCCGATCCCTCTCCTCGGCGATGCTGGCGCTGAGCGCATCGGCAATCCCCCGGTCGCGCTGCGCTGTGGCGTGTTGGTAGATCATCGCCGCGCGGGTGGAGCTGTGGCCCGTGCGCGCCATGAGGTCGGCCAAGGCGGCCCGCTTCGCAGGCCGCGCGCGCCGCCGAACCTGGGCCGGGCCTCCGGCGCCGGGGGGGTCGGCGCCGTGTTTGTCACTTAGGTTGGTCCAACGAGGCTCGGCGTGGGGCGTGCTCGGGTTTGCCGCTGGCTTAGTCTGGCTTGGTGACTCGCGCGGCTGATGGCAGTCTCGGGTCGGCCCAAGCGGTCTATCCCGGGACGTTCGATCCGTTCACGCCGGGTCATCTGGATGTTGTTGACCGTGCGCGCCGCATGTTTGATCAGGTCACAGTCCTCGTTGCCGTTAACGACGGCAAGCGGCCGTCTGGGACGACTGTTGCGCGGGCAAGGGAGATCCGGGGTTTGCTTCCGGCGGGCTGGGAGAACGTCGCGGTGGCCGCATGGCATGGGTTGACCGCCGACTATTGCCGGCTGAATGGGTGCGGGCTGATCATCCGCGGGGTCAGGAACTCGACCGATTTCTTGCGTGAGTACGAACTCGCCGCGATGAATGAAGCGCTGGGCGTCACGACGTTGTTCATGCCTGCCCGGCCGGAGTTGGCGACGATGTCGTCCACTGCGGTGCGGGCTCTGCGAGCCTGAGCTGCTCAGGACGGGCGCGCGCGTCTGATGCGCCCGCCGCGCCGCCGCCCAGCCGACCGCTTGACTGAGGCTGCCCGATCGCACCGCCCCCGTTCTGGGAGGCTGGACGGTCTGCGACTGCCCGACGAGGAGATCCACCTCCCCCGGCGGCCGGGTTATGTTCCCTCGGTCGCCCTGCAGACGGCGGCATGGCAGCCGATCGGGAGGCTCCTGTGGGTGTTCTGTACGACTACTTCCGCGTTCCCTGACCAGGAGGCTGTCGCAAAGCTGATGGCCGCTACGGACGGCGGGCCGGTGGTGCGAGAGGGAGAGTCTCCCGTCGTGGATGCCGTGGACGGCAAGGGGATCGATCCGCCCGTAGTCCTCGGCAAGGTCGTTTCGTTCGCTCTCGGCGTGCCATGGGCCGCCAACCTGATCGGGGAACGACTCATCTGGCCGGACGGCGCTGGTCAGGACCCTGAGTACGAAGGCCCCTGGGTTGTCGTACTGAGCGAGCGCGTCCGGGACGCGCTTGCCGAAATCTCCGACGACCGCTTGCCGGGCCTGGCCGATCGGTGGTCACACATCGAGGAGCTGTCCCACTACAGCGACACGCAGCCGGAGGTCATGCTGTCGCGTTTGCGGGAATTCGTTGGGCTGGCCCGCAGAGCACGCACGAGCGGGGAAAGCATCTACTGCTGGATCTGCCTCTAGGCTCACCGCGTCCGCCCGCTGTCCGACCGGGGTTTCGTACCCGACTCCAGCCCCTGTCTGCCGTAGCACTTGCCGTGCGGATCCTCGCGTGGAGCGAGACCGGCAGCGGCCTCAAGGCGCGTGCGGGTGGTCGTCGGTCAGGTGCGCGGGCATGGCCGCGGCGAGTTCGCCGGCCACTCGGCGGCGGATCTTCTGGGGCCCAGCGACGCGCCTCCAGGCCCGGAGGCCTGGGAGGTGCCAATGCAGATGCCTTATTGGTTTGCCGTCGGCGAACCCGGTCGGATAGGAAGCCTGCATGCTTCGAGGCACCAAGGTCGGGCTCAGGGCGCGGCACGAGGACGACATCCCGATCCTGCGGGCCGAGCTCTACGACGACGTGGTCAACTCCTCGCGGGCCGAAGGCCGGCCGTGGCGGCCGATCTCGCCCGGCTCGAAGGACTCGCGGCTCGTGGTGGACGACAAGGAGGAAGGGCACGTCCCGTTCTCTGTCGTGGAACTGGACGGCGGCGCGCTGGTCGGCACCGCGGTGCTGTGGAACATCGACAACCACAACCGATCCGCGCACATCGGCCTTGGACTGCGGCCGTCCTCTCGCGGCAAGGGCTACGGCACCGACGTGGTCGCGGTGCTGTGCCACTACGGTTTCATCGTGCGCGGCCTGCAGCGGCTGCAGATCGAGACGCTGTCGGACAACGCCGCGATGCTGCGCTCAGCCGAGCGCAACGGCTTCGTCCGCGAGGGCGTGCTGCGCTCCTCGGCCTGGGTGATGGGCGAGTTTCTTGACGAGGTGCTGCTCGGGCTCCTCGTGCAGGACTGGAAGGGCTAGGTCCTCCATGGACCGAAACGCGCAGGTAGATCCCGCCGCCGCACCGCGCGGGCCCGGGCGCGCCCTGGCCCGTACGCAGTTCCTGCTGGTCGGCGCGTACGTCGTCGCCGTCGGCGTCGCGCTGGGGCGGGCTGCCGCCTTCTCCGGGCACCTCTACCTGCCCCGCCAGGGTGACGACGCCACCGGCAACGCCGACCTTTGGCCCGGACCGTGGGGCGGGGTGTGGCTGGTGCTGGTCGTCGTGATCGGCATGGTGCCCCTGGCCGCGGCGGGCACGGCGCTGGTCGCCGTCGCCCGGCTCGCCTCCCGCCGGATGCGTAGCGAATCCGTCCGGTGGCGCGGCCTGCTGGTGAGCACGGTCCTTGCCGCCCTCGTCGTCGCCGCCGGGGTGAGCCCGCCGATGACCACTCTGTACACCTGGCTCGTCGACTAACCCTCGGCCTGCGGGCCGACGTCGGGGGGGCCGTCCGCCAGGACATGCTCGGTGTCGAGCCGGGCGCTCGGCGTTCCTCCGGCCAGGGTGGTCCGTCGCGCACTCCCGTTTCGGCCGGCGGACGGAGCCGGGCGGTCGATCGGGTCTGCTGCATCGGCTGCGTACGATGCGGGGCCGGGCAACTCGTGGGCGTGGAGGTATCGACCGATGGCAGGCCAGCAGGACGAGTTCGCCCTCGGCGTCGACCTCGGCACGTCCAACACCGTGGCCGTGCTGCGCTGGCCGGACGGGCGGACCCGGCCGCTGCTCGTCGACGGCCAGCCGATCCTCCCCTCCGGCGTGTACGCCGACGCCGACGGGCGGCTGCACGTCGGCCGGGACGCGCAGCGGCTGGCGCAGGCCGACCCGGCCGGGTACGAGCCGAACCCGAAGCGGCGGGTGGACGAGCCGAGCGTGTCGCTGGGCGGGCGGGCGTACCCCCCGGCGGAGCTGCTGGCGGCGACCCTGCGCGCGGTGGCGGAGTCGGCGGTCGCGGCGGCCGGTTTCCTGCCCCCGGCGGTGGTCACCTACCCGGCGGCCTGGGAGGCGCCCCGACGGCAGGTGCTGCACGAGGCGCTGGCGCTCGCCGGCTGGCCCACGGCCGCCGAGCACACCATGTCCGGGCCGATCCCACCCGGGACCCGCCTGCTGCGGGAGCCGGTGGCCGCCGCCCGGTACTACACCGACGTGCTGCGCCGGCCGGTGCCGGTCGGCGACGCGGTCGCGGTCTTCGACTTCGGCGGCGGCACGCTGGACGTCGCCGTGGTCCGCAACGAGGGCGCCGACCCGTGGGGGGACTCGGGCTTCACGGTGATCTCCACGGGCGGGGTGGCCGACCTGGGCGGTCTGGACCTGGACGCCGCCCTGGTGGGTCGGCTCGGGGAACTGGTCGCCGACGCCGACCCGGCACGGTGGGCCCGGCTGACCACGCCGGAGACGACCACCCAGTGGCGGGACCGGCAGCAGCTCTGGGACAACGTGCGCGGGGCGAAGGAGATGCTGTCGCGGGCCACCGTCGCCCCGGTCGCCGTACCGGGGGTGGAGACGGCGGCGCGGCTGGACCGGGCCGACCTGGAACGGCTCGCCACTCCCCTGCTGGCCCGGGCGGTGGCGGAGACCCGCGAGGTGATCGCCGCCGCGGGGCTCACCCCGGAGCGGCTGGCCGGGCTCTTCCTGGTCGGCGGATCGTCGCGGATACCGCTGGTGGCCCGGATGCTGCACGCCGAGCTGGGCATCGCGCCGACGGTGCTGGAACAGCCCGAGCTGCCGGTCGCCGAGGGGGCGCTGACCGACCTGCCGATGCCCCGCCCGCAGTCCCGGCCGGCACCGGTCGCCGCCGGAGCACCCGGCCACGCCCCGGCCGCGGCACCCGGAGCACCCGGGCACGCGGCGCCGCACGGAACGCCGGGCCAACCGGCGACGCCGCATCAGAGGCCGGGGCACACACCAGCGGGGGCGCCCGCGTCAGCCGGCGACGCGGCGGCGCACGGAACGCCGGGCCAACCGGCGACGCCGCATCAGACGCCGGGGCACGCGCCGGCGACGCACGGGTCGGCCGGCGACGCGGCGGGGGTGGCCGACCCGGCGGCGAAGACGGCGACGGCGGCGACGCTGCCCCGGCCGGCGCCGACCCGGCCCGACCCGTACCTGCCCGGGCAGGCGGTGTCGCCGGCAGCCGGGACGGGGGCGGGTTGGGCGGGCGTACCCCGGTCGGCCCCGCCGGTGTCGCCGGCGCCCGGCGGCGGTCCGACCGGGCCGGGACGGCCCCGGCGGGGGCTCTGGATCGCGCTCGGCGCGGGCCTCGCGGTGGTCGGGGTGCTGGCCGCGACCGTGCTCTGGCTGACCCGGGACCGCTACCCGGCGCTGGAGTTCCGGACCCTGGGCGTGGTGGCCACGCCGAAGGCCGGCGCGGAGCGCGCGGCCGCCGTGTTCACCTCGGTCCTCGGCGACCGCGCCTATCTCGCCCACCAGCTGGCCGACGACCGGCTGGAGGTGGTGGCGGTCGACGCCGGCAGCGGGGACGAGCTGTGGCGCAAGGCCACCCCGGTCGGCGCGCAGCGGTGGGCCGGGATCCGCGCGCTGCCCGGCGGCGTCGCGGTCCTCGCGGACGCGTCCGGCGACAGCACACCGCGCGACCTGCTGGTGCTCGACGCCGGCTCTGGCGACCAACGCTGGCGGCTCGCCGTGCACGGCGACGACGACCTGCACTACACCCGGGACACGGTGGTCTGGGTCGACCGGACCGGCGACCGCCTGGTCGGCCTGCGGATGCGCGACGGCCACGAGACGTGGCGCCGGGACAGTCCGCGCGACGAGTACGGCAGCAACCGGACCCGGGTGGTGCGGGTCGGCACCCCCGAGGCGTGGGGCGGTGTCGGCTTCGTCACCGGCGCGCCGACGGCACCCTGGCTCGGTACCGGCGGCCGGCTGGTGCAGGTGGGCGCCGACCGGTCGGTCCGGCTGATCGACATGGACAGCGGTGAGGTGCTGCGCAGCCGGCCCAACGTGGCCGACGTCGACGACCTGGTGGTGGCGCACGCCGACCGGCTGTACGTCACCGAGAACGAGCGCGGTTACCGGCTGCTCGGGTACGACCTGGCGAGTCTCGGCGAGCCGGACGTGCTCTACACCGCCCCCGACGACGGGCGACGGCCGCAGTCGCTGGTCGCCTGCGGCGAGCACCGGGCCTGCCTGCTGGAGGTGCCGGACGGCGAGACCGCGCGCACCGAGGTGGTGGCGGCGACCGAGGGCAAGGGCAGCCGGCACTGGCCGGCGCCGGAGGCCGACGGGCTGGTGCCGGTCGGCGAGCACCTGCTGGCCCGGCGGGACTCCCCGCAGTACGCCGTCACCCTCTTCGACGCCGACGGCAGGGCGGTGCTGGCCGACCGGGACGGCGTGGCGGTCCGGTTGGACGCGGGCAACGTGCTGCTCTTCGCGGAGCCGCTGAGCACCGCCGAGGACGACCGCAGCCTCGCCGGCATGGCGGTGGGCGGAAAGGCGCCGTTCGAGATGGGTGAGCTCAAGGACGTCCGCAGCGAGTCCTGCTCGTGGAACGCCTCGATGATCGCCTGCGGCCGGGAGCAGGACTTCGTGCTGTACCGCTTCGCCGGGGACGACTGAGCCCCACGGCCGGGGTTCACTGCGGCGGACGGACGGCGGGCGAGTCGTTTTCCCCCGGTTCGCCCTGGGTAGGGCAGTCGGCATGGAGACGAACACGAACGCGTACCTGGTCGGTGGCCCCCGTGACGGCAACACTCAGCAGGCGGAGAGCGCCCTGTTGGAGATCGAGCTGGACGGCATGATCCACCGCTACGTGCGCACCACGAAGCAGCACGGCGAGGACGGCACGGTCTACAACTACGACGGCATGGTCGCGCCGGACGGCGGGCAGCCCGGCGTCGAGGACCCGGCGGCCCGGGTCGCCTCCCCCAAGGCGGACGCGGAGGGGCACGGCGGCACGGCGTGACGGCGCGGCCGGGGCGCGGATGAACCGCGGCCGGCGGGGTAAGCACCGCCGGCCTGGTGGAGAACGACCCGTTGTCGCGGCCTCCCGCGACCGGACGCGCGGGCGGGTCGGCCCCGGCCGATCCGCCCGCGACGTACGTCAGTTGCCGGTGACGAAGTTCCAGACCGACACGACCCACTCGGTCTGCTGAAGGTAGGCGACCCCGACGCCGACCAGGAAGACCGCGGTCACCAGGTGCGCGCCGCGCGCGCCGCGCCGGACCCGGCCCAGCTGACGCTCCCAGATCACCCGACCGATCAGGCGGGACAGCGCGAACAGGCCGACCGCCACCAGCAGGCTCAGCACGAAGGTGAGCAGCGGCGCGCCCAGGTCGCCCCGCCCGGAGATGGCCCAGATCCCCCAGCAGACGAAGGCGAAGAGCGCCCCCGCCATGCTCCACTCGCGGCCCTGGCGCAGCTGCGCCAGGTGCCAGCTCATCGGCCGGCGCGGCTCGGCCGGCTCGTTCCAGGTGTGCTCGTCGGCGCCCACGGTGGGGAACTGCTCGGTGCGTGGGGTGCGCGGCCGCCCGACGGAGGCGACGCCGGGGCGGAACGCGTCCCGCTGCGGCGGCACCCCGACACCGGGCTGCGGCGGCACCTCGACTGTCCGCTCCGCCCATGGTTGTGTCTGGTCTGCCATCTCGTGTCCTCCCCTGACCGGTGCCGGCCTCCGGCCGGCCCGCCGTCTTCGAGGGTAGCCAGCCGGCAAATCGGTCGCCGCCCCGCCGACGATGGGCTAGACAGGGGCGATGACCCACCCCCTCGCCGACGTGCAGGTCCCGGCCGCGTCCGACTTCGACGAGATCGCCGACCTGATGGGTGACGCGTTCCACAGCGCGTTCGACACCGACGTCCGCGAGGTCGAGCGGGGCATCTTCGAGCCGGACCGGTCGCTGCTGGTCCGCGACGGGGGCCGACCGGTGGCGCACGCCTCCGCCTTCACCCGGACGCTCACCGTCCCCGGGGCGACGGTGGCGGCGGCGCACGTCACCATGGTCGCGGTGGCCGTCACCCACCGCCGGCGGGGCCTGCTCAGCACGCTGATGGGTCGCCAGCTTCGGGAGATCCACGACACCGGCCGGGAGCCGGTCGCGGTGCTGTGGGCCAGCGAGGGACGGATCTACCCCCGGTTCGGTTACGGCCTGGCCGCGCAGCGCCTCGCCGTCGAGTGCCCGGCCACCGCCGAGCTGCGGCTGCCGGAACCGGCGTCCGCGGCGGGCACCCTCCGGCTGGCCGACCCGGTCGCGTCGCAACCCGAGCTGGCCCGGGTGTACGACCGGGTGCGCCCGGACCGCCCCGGCTGGTCGGACCGGGACGAGCGCTGGTGGCGGTACGTGCTGGCCGACCCGACCGCCTGGCGGGGCGGGGCGACCCCGCGCCGGGCGTTGCTGCACGAGGGGCCGGACGGCGTGGACGGGTACGCGCTCTGGCGGACCCGGGAGGAGTGGGACCAGCGCGGGCCGCGCGGGCAGGTACGGGTGGACGAGGTGGTCGCCGCCGACCCCGAGGCGTACCTGGCGCTGTGGCGGACGCTCTTCTCGATCGACCTGACCCGGCAGCTCTCCTGCGGCCGGGTCGCCGTGGACGAGCCACTGCTGCGCCTGGTGGACGAGCCCCGCCGGCTCGGCGCCCAGTTGGTCGACGCGCTCTGGGTGCGGGTGGTGGACGTCCCGGCCGCGCTGGCCGCCCGCCGGTACGCGACCGCCGTCGACGTGGTGATCGAGGTCACCGACGAGCTGCTGCCGGAGAACACCGGACGCTGGCGCCTCACCGGCGGTCCCACCGGCGCGGTGTGCGTCCGCACCGACGACCCGGCGGAGCTGGCCTGTGACGTACGCGGCCTCGGCGAGCTGTACCTCGGCGGCGTGGCGCCGGCCGCGCTGGCCGCCACGGGCCGGCTCCGCGAGCTGCGTCCCGGCGCGCTCGCCGCCGCCGGCCCGGCCTTCGGCTGGCACCGCGCCCCGGGGGCGATGGAGGTCTTCTGAGCGCCGGCGGGGTCACCGGGGCCGGTGCGGGCGGTACGGTCGGCTGATGGCGGATGCGGAGCGACGGCGACGCCGGCTGCGGCACCAGCCGGACGGGGTGGCCGGGGACGGCGACGGCCCGACGGCGGCCACGGCCGAGGTGCACGACGGCACGCCCGCGCCCCGGGCGCGGCGCGGCGGCGGGGCCGACGAGAGCGAGCGCGGCCTGCGGGGGCTGGTCGGTTCCGGTTCCTCGCAGGTGGGGGTCGGCGCGGCGCTGCGGGCCCGGGACGCCGCCCGGCCGACCGACGAGGACCTGGCCGAGGCGGAGGCCCGGCTGGTGATCGTCCGCCGCAACTGGGTGCCCCGCGAGGACCTGCCCCGCTCCGGCCGGTGACGGTCGAGGCCGGCCCGCACGGGCCGGCCTCGAACACGGGGACCGGCCCGGTGGGGCCGGGGTCAGTCGACGGTCAGGGCAGCTCGGGGAGCTGGCGGGTGCGCTCGTACTCGGCCATCTGGGCGATCCGGCGGGAGTGCCGCGGGTTGCCCGAGAAGGGCGTGGTGAGGAACGCCTCGACGATGGCGGTCGCCTCGTCCAGGGTGTGCTGGCGGGCGCCGACGGCCACCACGTTGGCGTCGTTGTGCTCCCGGCCGAGCTGGGCGGTCTCGACGTTCCAGGCCAGCGCCGCCCGGACGCCGGCGATCTTGTTGGCGGCGATCTGCTCGCCGTTGCCGGAGCCGCCGATGACCACCCCGAGGCTGCCCGGGTCGTTGACCACCCGGTCACCGGTGTGCAGGCAGAAGGCGGGGTAGTCGTCGTCCGGGTCGAAGGCGTGCGGCCCGACGTCGACCAGCTCGTAGCCCTGCTTGGCCAGGTGGTTGGCCAGGTGCACCTTCAACTCGAAACCGGCGTGGTCGGATCCCAGGTAGACGCGCATACCGCGCAGTCTGTCAGGCCCCGCCCCGGCACGTCGCGCGGGCGGCGAACCGGGGCGGATTCGTCACAGCGTCACCGGGGCAGCTCGGCGACGACCAGGCCGCCGCGCGCCTTCGGGGTGAACCAGGTGCTCTTGCGGGGCATCTTCTCCCGGGCCAGGTTCACCGCGACGAAGTCGTCCACGGTCACCGGGGCGATGAGGATCGCCAGCTCGGCCCGGCCGGCGTCGACCTCGCCGGTGAGCCAGCTCGCCGGGTAGTCGCCGCCGACGTAGGTGATCCGCTTGTCGCCCGGGTCGAGGCCGAGCGCGTCGCGCAGCAGCAGCCGCTCGACCAGCGCGTGGTCCAGGTTCTCCAGCCGGGCGGCGCCCTCGTCGTGCGGCAGCGTGACCGCGTACCCCTGGCCGGACAGCCGGAGGTGGACGGTGCCGCCGGCCGGCGGGACCTCGACCGGCCCGTCGATCGGGGTGATCGTCGCGCCGGCGGCGCGCAGCCGGTCGAGCAGCTCGTCTCCGGTGGTGGTCAGCTCGCTGACCAGCCGGTTGTAGGGCTGGATGGCGACCGACGCCGGGGTGGTGACCACCGACAGGAAGCGGGGCAGGCCGCCGGTCTGCGCGGCCAGGCTGCGGTGGTTGCCGTCGGCGACCACCAGCTCGCCGCCGCCGGCCAGCGCGGTCAGCTCGTCCTGCTGCGGGCCGGGGCCGAGCAGCCAGATGGCGTGCGTCCGGCCGGCCTGGTCGGTGTCGGTCGCGGCGGGCGCGCCGGCGGACTCGGTCGCCGCCGCGAGCGCGGCGTGCAGCTCGTCGCCCCGCCCGGTCTGGAGCAGGAGTACGGGTGAGAGCAGATGCCCCAGCGCCTCGGCGAGGGCCACCCGCTCGCGCACCTTGGCGATGAAGACGTCCTCGTTGCGGATGACCAGGCCGGGCTCGTCGGCGCTGGTGGAGATCTGGTCGGTGTCCACCATGGCGAAGAGCCCGTACGCCGACTCCTCGCCGGGCGCGCTGATCCGGTAGAGCACCACGACCTGCTCGGCCGGGGTGTAGCTGCCGTCGGCCTTGGCCTCGGCGAGGCGGGCCACCGCGTCGCCGAGCGCGTCGAGGAAGGACTTGCCGAGACTCTCCGGCGCCCGGTGGGGCATCTCGATGCCGAGGGCACTGTGCGGGTTCGCCTCGATGATCGCGGTGATCTCCGCGTCGTCGGCGAACTCGTCGTAGTTCTGCGCGCCGGTGCCGCCAGTGGTGATCCAGGCCCGGGCGATCGGATGCACGACCGTCATGCCCGTTGACGCTACCGGCGTCGGCCGCCCGGACGACGCGGACCCCGCGCCGGGTCCACCAGATGAACCGGTCATCCCCGCTCGGCCGGCTCCTTGACGCGGCGGTGCCGTCCGGTCTGGCTGGGAACGGGCGCGCCCCGGCCCGCGGGCGCGGAGCCACCCGGGCCGCCCGGCCGGGCGCCGGGCGGTGTGGCCCGGCAGGTGACCGGGACCCGGGCGACGCCGACCACGATCGGCGGGGCGAGCAGGTCGACCATCTCGACGGGAAGCTCGGGGCTGACCGTCGGCCAGTGGCAGTCGTCGACCGACCAGTACGTGGTGGGGTCGGCCACCTCCTGCCCCGTCGACAGGTCGTCAGCGGACGGACGGCGGTGCTTGGCCATCGGGAAAGCCTCCGGGTCGGCCGGGTGCGGCCGCTGCGGCCGCTGCGCTGGACAACCGGAAAAACGACACCGTGCCCGGGAGGGTGACGCAGCGTCGGCGTCGGCCCGGGGCCGGCACGGCGACGGGCGTCGGAGTCGGAGTCGGAGTCGGACGCGGCCCGGCGCGGCCAGCGGGTCCCTCGAGGGGCGAGGCCGGTGCGCGGACGCTGTGGAGCTGATGTCGTGAACGAATCACCAACCAGCGACGCCGGCGAATCGTCCACGTCATCAGCTCGACAGGAGCGCCACACCGTCTCCTCGCCCCCGGGCCGGGTCGTCGTCCCGGACCGGACGAGCGGGCCCGGGGCGGCGGCCGCGGTTCAGTCGAAGATCGGGCCGAGCTCGCGGGAGCGCTTGAGCTCGTAGAAGCCCGGGGTGCCGGCGACCAGCAGGACGCCGTCCCAGAGCCGCCCAGCGGCCTCGCCCTTCGGGGCCGGCGTGATCACCGGACCGAAGAAGGCCACCTGGCGGCCGTCCGGGCCCGGGGCGTGGATGACCGGGGTGCCGACGTCGGTGCCGACGGGGCGCATCCCGGCCTCGTGGCTGGCCCGCAGCGCCTCGTCGTACTCGGTGGTGTCGGCGACGCCGGCCAGCGCCGGGTCCAGGCCGACGTCGGTGAGCGCGGCCTTGAACAACTCCGGGCCGAACTGCTCCTTACCCAGGTGGATCCGGGTGCCCATGGCGGTGTAGAGCTTCGCCACCGCCTCCTGCCCGTGCTGCTGCTCGACGGCCACGCAGACGCGTACCGGGCCCCAGCCCTTGTTCATCAGCTCCTGGTACTCCTCGGGCAGGTCCCGACCCTCGTTGAGCACCGAGAGGCTCATCACGTGGAAGCGGATGTCCACGTCCCGGACCTTCTCGACCTCCAGCAGCCAGCGGGAGGTGATCCACGCCCAGGGGCACAGGGGGTCGAACCACATGTCGACGGTGACACGATCGGTCACGGTGAGGTCCCTTCACGACTGGTGACGCGCCGGGCAGCCCCCGGCGCCGCTGCCTCGATCCTCACCCCGCAGGGCATCGACTGGTAGCGGAATGAGAGCGTGACCTCGACCACCGCGGGGCGTCGGTGCATGGAAGACTCGGCTCTGGCCGGCCGTCACGAGCGGCCGACTGGGCTGGCGCAGCCGCGAGGCGGCGAGAGTGGGATGGAGACGAAAGTGCCGGGAGTGCGCAACCTGACCCAGGTGGAGGCCACCGAGCGGGCCCGCCTGCTGGAGGTGACCGGGTACGACATCAGCCTGGACCTGTCGACCGCCGTGCAGGCCGAGGGCCGTACGTTCCGGTCGGTGACCGAGGTCCGGTTCCGCTGCACCGAGCCGGGTGCCGGCACCTTCATCGAGACCGCCGCCGAGTCGGTGCGGTCGGCGACGCTCAACGGCGCGCCGGTCGACCTCTCCGGCTGGTCGGCCGAGAAGGGCCTGGCGCTGTCCGGGCTGGCCGCGGAGAACACGCTCGTCGTGGACGCCGACTTCGCGTACTCCAACAGTGGGCAGGGCCTGCACCGCACGGTGGACCCGGTCGACGGCGAGACCTACCTCTACAGCCAGTTCGAGACGGCCGACGCGCAGCGGGTCTTCGCCTGCTTCGACCAGCCCGACCTGAAGAGCGTCTACACCTGGCACGCCACCGTCCCCGACCACTGGCGCGTGGTGTCCAACATGCCGGTGGAGCGCGAGGAGCCGGCCGGCGAGGCGCTCAAGACCGTCCACTTCGTGGAGTCGGCCCGGATGAGCACCTACATCACCGCGCTCTGCGCCGGGCCGTACCACGAGGTGCGGGACAGCCACGACGGCATCGACCTGGGGGTCTTCTGCCGGGCCTCGATGGCGCCGCACCTGGACTCCGACGACCTGTTCCTGATCACCAAGCAGGGCTTCGACTTCTTCCACGAGCAGTTCGGGGTGCGCTACCCGCTGCCCAAGTACGACCAGCTCTGGGTGCCGGACTTCAACGCCGGCGCGATGGAGAACTTCGGTTGCGTCACGCACGCCGAGTCGCACTACCTGTTCCGCTCGCAGGTCACCGACTTCGAGTACGAGCAGCGGGCCAACACGATCCTGCACGAGCTGGCGCACATGTGGTTCGGTGACCTGGTCACCATGCGCTGGTGGAACGACCTGTGGCTCAACGAGTCGTTCGCCGAGTGGGCCAGCCACTGGTGCAACACCCACGCCACCCGGTTCTCCGAAGCCTGGACGACCTTCCTGTCGATCCGGAAGAACTGGGGCTACCGGCAGGACCAGCTCTCCTCCACCCACCCGGTGTACTGCGAGATGCCGGACCTGGAGGCGGTCGAGGTCAACTTCGACGGCATTACCTACGCCAAGGGCGCCAGCGTGCTCAAGCAGCTCGTCGCGTACGTCGGCGAGGAGCCGTTCGTGGCCGGCCTGCGGGCGTACTTCGGCAAACACGCCTGGGGCAACGCCACCTTCGACGACCTGCTCTCCGAGCTGGAGACCGCCTCCGGCCGGGAGCTGCGCAAGTTCGCCGCGCAGTGGCTGGAGACCGCCCAGGTCAACACGCTGCGCCCCGAGGTGACCATCGACGACGACGGGACGTACCAGCGGGTGCTGGTCCGCCAGGAGGCGCCGGCGGGACACCCGACCCTGCGTACCCACCGCATCGGCGTGGGCCTCTACGACCTCACCGACGGCCGGCTGGTCCGCCGGGAGCGGATCGAGGTCGACGTGACCGGCGAGCAGACCGAGCTCTCCGCGCTGCACGGCACGCGGGCCGCCGACGTGCTGCTGCTCAACGACGACGACCTGACGTACACCAAGCTGCGGCTGGACGAGCGGTCGATGGCCACCGTGGTGCAGCACATCGCCGGGCTGGAGTCCTCGCTGGCCCGGGCCCTGTGCTGGACGGCCGCCTGGGACATGACCCGCGACGCCGAGCTCGCCGCCCGCGACTACGTGGCGCTGGTGCTGGCCGGGCTCCCCGCCGAGACCGACATCAACCTGATCACCGCCACCCTGCGCCAGGCGAGCACCACGATCACCGTCTACGCCGACCCGGCCTGGGCGCCGACCGGCTGGGCGGAGCTGGCCCGTACCGCGAAGACGGCGCTGGCCGCCGCCGAGCCGGGCAGCGGCTTCCAGCTCGCCTGGGCCCGCGCGTACGCCTCGGCGGCCCGCTCCGCCGAGGACCTGGCGACCCTGCGCGGCTGGCTGGACGGCAGCGGCGTGCCGGCCGGGCTGACCATCGACACCGAGCTGCGCTGGACGGTCCTGCAGTCGCTGGTGGCCAACGGGGCGGCCGGCGCCGCCGAGGTCGAGGCCGAGCTGGCCGCCGACCGGACGGCCAGCGGCGAGCGGGAGGCCGCGTACGCACACGCGCTGGTGCCGACCGCCGAGAACAAGGCGGCGGTCTGGGCCGAGCTGACCGGCCCGCAGTCGCTGCCGAACTGGCGCAACCGGGCGCTGCTGCAGGGCTTCACCCACCCGGCGCAGGTGGAGCTCACCGCGCCGTACCGGGAGAAGTACTTCGCCAGCGTGGCGCAGGTCTGGGCGCAGCGGGACAGCGAGCCGGCGCAGGAGTTCGTCCAGCTCGCCTACCCGGCGTACCTGGTCGAGGAGGAGACGGTGGCGGCCACCGACGCCTGGCTGGCGCAGGACGGGCACCCGGCGCCGCTGCGCCGGCTGGTCGCCGAGGGCCGCGACGGGGTGGTCCGCTCGCTGAAGGCCCGCGCCAAGGACGCCCAGAGCGCCTGACCGAGGAGTACGCGGCCCCGGGCCGGCGCGGGCGAGAGCCCACGCCGGCCCCGCGCCGTCATCGAAAACACGAAGCCCGGCCCGCGTGACGCGGGCCGGGCTTCGTCGTACGGGTAGGGGCTCAGGCCCTGCCGGCGTGGCTGGCGAGCTGGTCGAGGCCGTTGATGATGCCACCGGTCAGGTCGCCGCCGCCGAACGCCGCCACCATCGACAGCGCGGCGAGCCGGGCGTAGGTGTCGGGGATGCGCTTGCGCGCGTGCCGGCCGGTGACCACCTCCAGCTGGCGCTGGTTGGGCGACACCGCGATCAGGACGGACCGGTCGGGCTCGGCGAGCTGGCGGTGCAGGCGCTCGGCGTGCTCGCGGATCGGCTCGTCGAGGCCGCCCACGTAGACCGAGAAGACCAGGCCGGTGCCCTGGTCGGCCAGGCGGAGCGCCTCGTCGATGCGCAGCAGCTGGCGGGTCGTGAACGGCCCGTCCAGCACGTCGGGCGGGTTACCCGTCCCGGTCTGCATCTCACCAACGGTCACTTGCGCCTCCGGTTCCACCGGCCGGCGCCTCGATGCCGGCCTGCTCGAGCTTGTGGCTGGTCAGCGCCGGCGCCTGCGCGCCCGCGGACAGGGCGGTGCCGGCCGAGTCGGCCAGCTGCTCCGGGCGGCCCAGGAACCAGACCGGGGTGAAGTCGAAGCGGCGGCCCGGCCGGTAGCGCTTGGACCCGCCGCCACCACGGCGGTTGCTGGCGAACACCAGACCGACGATCACCAGCATCACCGCCGCCGGGATGCCGACGAAGATCAGCAACGTCTCAGTGACAGACAATCCCAACGCCCCCAGGCGGAAGATAGAGACCAGAGCATCCGGGTCGGGTGGACGATCATGGCGCCGACCGCCCGACTCCGCTGCCATTCACGTTAGCGGAGTCGACGCCCCGCCAGATTGCGGGGTGCCGATCCCATCCGTCACTGCAGTGTTCCAGTTGCGCTGCGGTGGCGATCAGTCGGGCGTCGTCGCCGTAGCGACCGGTCAGCAGCACCCCGACGGGCAGATCGGTCGCGGTGCGCCCGAGCGGTAGCGAGACGGACGGATCTCCCGTCACGTTGAACACCGCGCAGTACGGCGAGAACCGGCGCTGCCGGTCGAAATCGGCCGCCGGGTCGGCGTCGGCGGTGAACCAACCGACCGGCGCCTGGGGTGCGGCCAGGGTGGGGCAGAGCAGCAGGTCGCAGTCGGCGGTGCGGCGGGCACCGAGGCGTACCTGGGCCTGGATCTCGCCGAGGGTGGCCATCAGCGCGCCGGCGCCGACGGTGGCGCCCCGGGCGCGGAGGAACCGGGTCAGCGGCAGCAGGTCGGACTCCCGCTCCGGCGGCACCGGGGCCAGCGCCAGCACGTACCAGAGGGTCTCGAAGAGCGGCCACACCGCGGGGCCGAGCGGCCGGTCGACCTCGACCACCTCGTGGCCGGCCGCGGTGAGCAGCGCGGCGGCCCGGTCCACCGCGGCGACGCAGTCGGGGTGGACCGGCTCTTCGGCGAGCATCGGGGCGTCGAAGCGGCCGATCCGCAGGCGGCCCGGGGCGGCCCGGCGGGCGACGGCAAGGTAGCCGCCGTCGGGTCGCGGCGGCGGCAGGTACGGCTCGCCGGGCACCGGCACCGCCATCGCGTCGAGCAGCGCGGCGACGTCGGCGACCGTCCGCCCGAGCGGGCCGCTGGTGGGCAGGCCGAACGCGCCGGAGCCGAGCGGTCCGCCGGAGACCAGGCCGCGGCTCGGCTTGTAGCCGACCAGGCCGCAGAGGGCGGCCGGGATGCGCACCGACCCGCCGCCGTCGGAGCCCTGGGCGACCGGCACCAGGCCGGTGGCCACCGCGGCCGCCGCGCCGCCGCTGGAGCCGCCGGCGGTGTAGGCCAGGTCCCACGGGTTGCGGGCCGGCGGCGCGACCAGCCCCTCGGAGTAGAGCGAGCAGCCCAGCTCGGAGGTGGTGGTCTTGCCGAGGCTGACCAGCCCGGCGGCGGCCATCAGCCGGACCACGTCGGCGTCGACCGGCGGGACGAAGTCGGCGAACGCCGCCGAGCCGAAGGTGGTGCGCACCCCGGCGGTGAGGGTCAGGTCCTTGATCGCGGTCGGCACGCCGTGCAGCGGCCCGCGCCCCGCGACCGGCACCGCGTCGGCGGCCCGGGCGGCGGCGAGGGCGCGTTCGGGCGTGACGGTGACGAACGCGCCGACGGTGTCGCCGAGCGCGTCCACCCGGTCGAGATGGTGCCTGACCAGGTCGACGCTGGAGAGCTCGCCCCGGGCGACGGCGGCGGCCTGCTCCAGCGCGGTCAGGTCGTGCGGCTCGGCCATGCCGCCATCCTGCCCGCTCGGCGGCCGGTTGGCCCGTCGACACGGCCGGCCGGGACGCGGAGCCGGCCGATCAGGAGGACGGCGTCCTGTCCTCGTCGAGCAGGCCGGTCCAGTCGCGATCGACCGGGAGCAGGTCATGGGCGGCGAGCTGCCGGTCGATGCCGAGGAAGCGCAGCGCGTTGCCGCCGAGCAGCTTGTCGCGCTGCTCCCCGCTGAGGAAGTCGGCCTCGTGGACCACCCGTCCGACCGGCCGCTCCCCCAGCGGGTACGGGTAGTCGCTGCCCACCAGCACCCGGTCGGCGCCCATGGTGTCCACCAGCAGCCGCAGCGCGGCCGGGGCGAAGACCACCGAGTCGACGCTGAACCGGTCGGTGTAGGAGCTGGGCGGCGCGGTCGAGGCGCCGCGCACCAGGGCGCCACGGCGGTGCCAGGCGTTGTCGGCGCGGCCCAGCCAGAACGGGAAGCTGCCGCCGCCGTGCGCGAAGCAGATCCGCAGCGTCTCCGGCACCCGGTCGAAGACCCCGCCGAGGATGAGCGCCAGCACCGACAGGTGCGTCTCGGCGGGCATGCCGGTGAGCCAGCGGGCCATCCACCGGTCCAGCCGGGGCCCGCCCGGCATGTCCCACGGGTGCACGAAGACCGGCGCGCCCACCGCCGCGCAGTGGGCCAGGAACTGCACGATGCCGGCGTCGTCGAGGTCGCGGTCGCCGACGTGGTTGCCGATCTCCACGCCGACGTGCCCGGCCGCCAGGCAGCGGTCCAGTTCGGCGCAGGCCGCGTCCGGGTCCTGCAACGGCACCTGGCAGAACGGCACCAGCCGGTCCCCACCGGCGGCGGTGACCTCCAGGGTGAGGTCGTTGAAGATCCGGGCCACCTTGACCGCCTGGTCGGCGGGGCGGTCGTAGGAGAAGAAGACCGGCGTCGGGGAGACCACCTGCACGTCGACGCCGTCGGTGGCCATGTCGGCCAGCCGGGTCGGCGCGTCCCAGCACTCCGCGCCGACCGGGCGGAACTCGGTCTCGCCCACCATGATCATGGCGGCGCGCTCGGAGTCCACCCGCAACCAGGGCCAGCCGGACCCGCCGCACGCCGCGGCGAGGTCCGGCCACCCCCTGGGTACGACGTGCGTGTGCACGTCGACAACCGGTGGGCGCATCAGCCCTTGCCCGGGTGTAGCGTGCCGCACTTGTCGCAGGTGCGCGCGGACTCGTCGGCGTAGAACGCCTGGAAGACCGGGGGCAGGTCGGCGGCGATGTCGCGCACCTGCAGCTCCACCTCGTGCACCTGGTGCCCGCACTCCGGGCAGTACCACTGGAACTTCTCCAGCGTGCCCTCCTCGCGGACCCGCTCCACCACCACGCCGATCGAGCCGGGCTCGGGACGCTGCGGCGAGTGCGGGGTGTTGCGCGGCAGCATCCACATCTGACCCTCGCGCACGTGCACCGTACGCGGCCCGTCGGGCGTCATCAGGTTGATGTGCATGTTGCCCTTGACCTGGTAGAAGAACTCCTCGTACGGGTCGACGTGGAAGTCGGTGCGCTGGTTGGGCCCGCCCACCACCATCACGATGAAGTCGTCCCCGCCCGGGAACATCTCCTTGTTGCCCACCGGCGGCTTCAGCAGGTGCTGGTTCTCCGCGATCCAGCCCGGGAAGCTGAACGGCTCGGCGATCTCACTCACGACTGACCTCCTTGGGGAAGCAGGGCGACGGCCTGGATCTCGATCAGCAGGTGCGGGTGCGGCAACTGGTGCACGGCAACCGTCGTCCGGGTCGGCCCGGACGCGTCGAAGAACTCCGCCCACACCTCGTTGTAACCACCGAAGTCGTTCATGTTGACCAGATACGAGGTCACCTGGACGAGGTCGGACAGGTCCGCACCGACCGACCGCAGCAGATCACGGATGTTCTCAATGACCGCCCGGGTCTGCACCCGGATGTCGAGGTCCGTGGTGCCGAACTCGTCCACCGACACACCCGCGAAGGTGTTGTCCGGCCGCCGCGACGACGTACCCGAGACGAAGACGAACCCGCCCGCCACCTTGACATGCGGAAACGCCCCCCGCGGCACGGCCTTGCCGGCCACCACCCGGGCGGTCACGAGGAGGCCCGAAGCGAGGCGGTGCCGAGCTTCTCCACGACGGCACGCACCTGGGCACCGGGACGCAGCGGGACAGCCGCGGTGGCGGCGCCGGCGAGGAAGACCCACCCGGAGTGCATCCGCACCCCGTGCCGGCCGGCCAGCCGGATGCCCTCGTCCAGCGCCCGGCGCGGGTCGCCGAGGATCGCCGCCGTCGAGCCGACCTGCGCCACCCGCCCGTCGATTTCCAGCAGCACGCCCAGGTTGTCCAGCCCGTCGGGCACCGGCGACCACGGCCCGACCACGAACGCCGCCGCCGAGGTGTTGTCCGCGACCACGTCCGGCAGGGAGAAGCTGAAGTTCGCGTAGCGGGAGTCGATCAGCTCGATCGCCGGGGCGACCGCGCGGACCGCGTCGGCGAAGGCGCCGACCGGCTCGCCCGGGTCGGGGAGCCGGTCCAGCAGGAACGCGACCTCCGGCTCGACCCGTGGGTGGATGAAGTCGGCCACGTCGACCGTGCCGCCGTCGGGGACCCGCATCACGTCGGTGAGCCGGCCCCAGATCACCTCGTCCACACCCATCTGGGCCATCTTCGCCTTGCTGGTCAGCCCCATCTTGAGCCCGACCAGCCGCTCGCCCCGGTCGAGCCGGCGCTGCAGCAGCGCGGTCTGCACCGCGTACGCGGCGTCGACGTCCAGGCCGGTCTCGGCGGCCAACTGCGGGATAGCGGTGGCCGAGTCCGCCGCCACGCCCAGCCGCTCGGCGATCCCCGCGACGTCCACCCCGATCATGCGGCCTCCCCCTGCTCGTCGCGGCCGGTCAACTGCTCGCCGCGGCCGGTCAACTGCTCGTCGCGGCCGGCCAGGTCCAGCGCCACGTCCACGATCATGTCCTCCTGGCCGCCGACCATCCGCCGCCGGCCCAGCTCGACCAGGATCGAGCGGACGTCCACGCCGTACTTCGCCGAGGCGCGCTCGGCGTGCCGCAGGAAGCTGGAGTAGACCCCGGCGTACCCGAGGGAGAGCGTCTCCCGGTCGACCTGGACCGGGCGGTCCTGCAGCGGCCGGACGATGTCGTCGGCCGCGTCCATCAGCGCGAAGACGTCGCAGCCGTGCTTCCAGCCGTGCAGCTCGGCGACCGCGACGAAGACCTCCAGCGGGGCGTTGCCGGCCCCGGCGCCCATCCCGGCCAGCGACGCGTCCACCCGGACGGTACGGCCGTGCGGGGCGTCCGGGCCGGCCGGCCCGTCGCCGGCGATCCGGCCGTGCTCGACGGCGAGCACGCTGTTGGCCACCCCGAGCGACAGGTTGTGGTGGGCGTGGATGCCGATCTGCGTCTCCGGCCGGAGCACCTGCCGGTACGCGTCGACCCGCTGCGCCACGTCGGACATCAGCAGCCGGCCACCGGAGTCGGTGACGTAGACGCAGTGCGCCCCGTACGACTCCATCAGCCTGGCCTGGGCGGCCAGCCCGGCCGGGTCGTTCATGTGCGACATCATCAGGAACCCGGAGACGTCCATGCCGTTCTCCCGAGCCCAGGAGATGTGCTGGGCGGAGATGTCCGCCTCGGTGCAGTGGGTGGCGATCCGCACGCTGGTCACCCCGAGCGCCTTTGCCGCCTTCAGGTCGGCGATGGTGCCGATCCCGGGCAGCAGCAGGGTGGTCAGCTTCGCGGTGGTCATCACCTCGGCGGCGGCGGAGATCCAGTCGGCGTCGCTGGCCGCGCCGTGGCCGTAGTTGACGCTGGAGCCGGCCAGCCCGTCGCCGTGCGCCACCTCGATCGCGGCCACCCCGGCGGCGTCCAGCGCCGCGGCGATGGTGCGCACCTGGTCGACGGTGTAGCGGTGGGCGATGGCGTGCATGCCGTCGCGGAGCGTCACGTCCTGGATGTACAGGTCGGTCACGCCGGCACCTCCGTGCTGCTCGTGCGGCGGGCCACCAGTCGCTCCGCGGTGCGCAGCGCGGCGGAGGTCATGATGTCCAGGTTCCCGGCGTACGCCGGCAGGTAGTGCCCGGCCCCGGAGACCTCCAGGAAGACCGAGACCTGCCAGCCGGTCAGGTGCCGCCCGAGCGACGGCACGTAGGTGTCGACCCGGTCGAACTGCACGTCCTGCTTGAGCCGGTAGCCGGGGACGTACTCCTGGACCGTGGCCACCATGTCGGCCACCGAGGCGGCGATGGCGGCCCGGTCGGCGTCGGTGTCCGGGCAGAGGCAGTAGACGGTGTCGCGCATCAGCAGCGGCGGGTCGGCCGGGTTGAGCACGATGATCGCCTTGCCGCGCTCGGCGCCGCCGACCACCTCGATCGCCCGGGCGGTGGTCTCGGTGAACTCGTCGATGTTGGCCCGGGTGCCCGGGCCGGCCGACTTCGAGGCGATCGAGGCGACGATCTCCGCGTACGCCACCGGGGTGACCCGGCCGACGGCGGCGACGATCGGCACGGTGGCCTGCCCGCCGCAGGTGACCATGTTGACGTTGCTCTCGTGCAGGTGCTCGTCCAGGTTGACCGGGGGCACCACGTACGGGCCGATGGCCGCCGGGGTCAGGTCGACCACCGTCCGGCCGTGCGCCCGCAGCACCGCGTCGTTGTGCCGGTGCGCGCCCGCCGAGGTGGCGTCGAAGACCAGCTCCACGGCGGCGAACTCGGGCATGGCGACGAGCCCGTCCACGCCGCCAGCGGTGGTGGCCACGCCGAGCCGCCGGGCCCGGGCCAGGCCGTCGGACTCCGGGTCGATGCCGGCCATCGCCACCATCCGGAGGCTGTCGCTGAGCCGCAACACCTTGATCATCAGATCGGTGCCGATGTTGCCGGACCCGATCACCGCCACACCCGTGGTCATGCCCGGGCCTCCTTCGAAAAACAGGTCCGCACCGAACCGAGTCCGGAGATCCGGGCCTCGTACGCGGCGCCGGGGGTGACCGGCACCATCGGGCCGAGCGCCCCGGAGAGCACCACGTCGCCGGCGCGCAGCGGGTCCCCGGCCCGGGCCATCGTCCGCACCAGCCACTCCAGCGCGTGCAACGGATTGCCGAGGCAGGCCGCCCCGGCGCCCACCGAGACCGGCTCACCGGCGTGCTCCAGCACCATCCCGCACAGCCGCAGGTCCACGTCGGCCAGCCGGCGGGGCGTGGTGCCGAGCACGAACATCCCGCTGGAGGCGTTGTCGGCGACGGTGTCCACGATGGAGATGTCCCAGCCGGCGATCCGCGAGTCGACGATCTCGATGGCCGGGAGCACGTGGTCGACCGCCCGGAGCAGGTCCACCGTGGTGACCCGCTCGTCGGTCAGGTCCGCGCCGAGCACGAAGGCGATCTCCGCCTCCACCCGGGGCTGGAGCAGGCGCTCGATCGGCACCTCGACGCCGTCGCCGACCGCCATCGCGTCGGTCAGCACCCCGAAGTCCGGCTGGAAGACGCCGAAGCTCTCCTGCACCGCCCGGGAGGTCAGCCCGATCTTCGCGCCCACCCGGCGCTCGCCCCGGCCCTGCCACGCCCGCGCCTGCAACTGCTGCACCCGGTACGCCGACTCGACGTCGCCCTCCGGCAGCAGCCGCCCGCGCAGCGGTGGGCAGGGCTTCCCGCTGGTGCGGGCCTCGGCCAGCTCCCGGTTCGCCGCTTCGATGTCAGCTCTCACGCCGGCTCCTCGCCCGCTCACGACAGGTCCACGCAGACATTGGTCAGTTCCGAGTAGAAGTCCAGCGAGTGCACGCCACCCTCCCGGCCGATGCCGGAGGCCTTCACGCCGCCGAACGGGGTGCGCAGGTCGCGCAGGAACCAGGTGTTCACCCAGACGATGCCGGCGTCCAGCCGGGCGCCGGCCCGGTGCGCCCGGCCGACGTCCCGGGTCCAGACCGTCGCCGCCAGGCCGTACTCGGTGCCGTTGGCCAGCGCGTACGCCTCGTCCTCGTCGTCGAACGGAGCCACGTGCACGACCGGGCCGAAGATCTCCTCGGTGTTGGTCCGCGCCCGCGGGCCGAGCCCGGTCAGCACCGTCGGCTGCACGTACGCCCCACCGTCGCGGCCGTCGCCGAAGCGCGGCACACCGCCCCCGGTGAGCACCTCGGCGCCCTCGGTCCGGGCCAGCGCGTAGTGGCCGAGCACCTTGTCCCGGTGGCCGTGCGAGATCAGCGGCATGTTCGCGGTGGCCTCGTCGGCCGGCCACCCGTACGCCAGCTCCCCGGCCCGCTTGGCCAGCCGGGCGGTGAACTCCTCGAAGACCGGGCGCTGCACGTAGATCCGCTCGGTACAGAGGCAGACCTGCCCGCCGTTGGTGAAGCTGGAGCGCACCGAGCCGGCCACCGCCGCGTCCAGGTCGGCGTCGGCGAAGACCAGCCCGGCGTTCTTGCCGCCCAGCTCGAACGAGACGGCCTTCACCCCGTCCGCGGCGGCCCGCATGATGGCGCCGCCGGTGGCCGACTCGCCGGTGAAGGTGATCGCGTCGACCCCCGGGTGCCGGGTGAGGAACTCACCGGCCGAGTCCGGGCCGAAGCCGTGCACCAGGTTGAACACCCCGTCCGGCACGCCGGCGGCGGCCATCACCTCGGCCAGCAGCGTCGCCGAGGCGGGCGTCTCCTCGCTGGGCTTGACCACCACGGCGTTGCCGCAGGCCAGCGCCGGGGCCACCTTCCAGGTGAGCAGCAGCAGCGGCAGGTTCCACGGCACGATCACGGCGACCACGCCGACCGGCTTGCGGACGGCGTAGTTCAGCGCCCGGCCACCGGCCGGGGTGACCGTGGTGAACGACTCGGTCGGCGCGGTCGCCACGATCTCGGCGAAGGCCCGGAAGTTCGCCGCGCCGCGCGGGATGTCCAGGGTGCGGGCCTGCGAGATGGCCTTGCCGGTGTCGGCGACCTCGGCGGTGACCAGGTCGTCGAAGCGGCGTTCCAGCTCGTCGGCGACCCGGCGCAGCACCTCGGCGCGCTCCCGCTCCCCCATCCGGCCCCACGGCCCGCGCAGCGCCGCCCGGGCGGCGGCCACCGCGTCGTCCACCGTGGACCTCGACGCCTCGACCACCTCGAAGACCGGCTCGCCGGTCACCGGGCTGCGCTTGGTGAAGCGCGGCCCCGCGTCGACGAACTCGCCGCCGACGAAGTGGCGCAGCAACCCCGGCCCGTCCGGCGCGCTCCCGGCCATCAGCCGCGCGTCCCAGAGCGTCATCCGCGCCTCCCCCGGCCGATCGCCGCACCCACCGCGCCGACCAGCAACGCCAGCCCGCCCGCGGCCACCGCCCCCACCACCGCGTACTGGCGGCGCACCCGGCGGCGCACCTGCGCGTACGGGGTGGTGGAGAAGGAGACCAGTTCGTACTGCGAAACGTACCGGCCGGGCAGCGCCCGTTCCAGGGCATGCTCGACCCGCTTGCGGGTCTGGAACACCGGCGAGGCGACCTTGTCCCGCATCTCCACGAAGTTGGCCAGCGCCATCCGGGCGATCGCCTCGGCGTTGTCTTGCCGGCGCCTCTCATAGAGCGGCAGCGCGGCGGACCAGTCGTCGTCGCACTCGTCCAGGCAGCGGTCCAGTTCGACGACGTCCTCCATGGCGCAGTTGGCGCCCTGGCCGTAGAACGGCACGATGGCGTGCGCCGCGTCGCCGAGCAGCGCCACCTTCCCGTCGACCTGCCAGGGCGCGCAGCGGACCGTGCCCAGCACCCCGACCGGGTTGTGCTGGTAGTCGTCGACCAGGTTGGGCGCGAGCGGGATCAGGTCCGGGTAGTGGGTGGCGAAGTGCCGCTCGATCGCCGCCGGGCTGCCCAGCGAGGCGAAACTGGCGGTGCCGTGGGTGGGCCAGAAGAGCGTGCAGGTGAACGAGCGGTCCGGGTTGGGCAGCGCGATCATCATGGAGGTGCCGCGCGGCCAGATGTGCAGCGCCGACGGATCGAGGGCGAAGTCCCCGCCGAGCGGCGGGATGGTGAGTTCCTTGTAGCCGTAGTCGAGGAAGTCCAGGCTCTCGGTCAGCACCCCGTACCCGAGCAGTTGCCCGCGCACGGCGGAGCCGGCGCCGTCGGCGCCGAGGACGACCGACGCGGTGGCGGCGACCTTGCCCTGCGGGGTCTCGAAGGTCATCTCGCCGCTGGTCGGGTCGAGGCCGACCAGCCGGTGGTCGAAGGCGAGCCGCACCCCGGGCAGCGCGGCGGCGGCGTTGAGCAGGGCGTTGTTCAGCGCGCCCCGGCTGATCGAGTTGATCGCCCGGTCCCCGGAGCCGCTGTACGACTGGAACTGCGGCTCACCGGCGACCGGGTGGATCATCCGCCCGCGCATCGGCAGGGCGTCCGCCATCACCTGCTCGGCCAGGCCGATGCGGCGCAGCGCGTCCAGGCCGCGCTCGGAGAGCGCCAGGTTGATCGACCGGCCGCGCTCGACCCGCCCGGTCCTCGGGTCCGGCCGCCGCTCGTAGAGGGCCACCGGGTAGCCGCGTCGGGCCAGGTAGCAGGCGAGCAAACAGCCGGCCAGGCCGGCCCCGACCACCGCGATCTCGTCGCGTTCCGCTCTCATCAGTGCCTGCCTTTCGTTCGCGACTGCGGGGCTCGCAAACCCGGCTCACTCCTCGCGCTCACCCGTGCACCTCGGAAACGGTCGCCGCCAGCGCGTCGGCGACCCGCCAGCAGTCGTGGTACGTGGAGTAGAGCGGCACCGGGGCGAACCGGACGATGTCCGGCTCCCGGGCGTCGGCGACCACGCCGTGCTCGTGCCGCAGCCGCTTGGTCAGCTCGGCCGCGCTGCCGGCGCCGATGCGCACCGAGAGCTGGCAGCCCCGCCGGGCGGGATCGCGCGGGGTGACCACGGTCAGCGGCCGGCCGGGGGTCACCTCGTCGAGCAGCCGTTCCAGGTAGCCGGTGAGCCGGACGCTGCGCTCCCGCAGGGCCGGCATGCCGACGCTGTCGAAGAGCTCCAGCGAGGTACGCACCGGGCCCATCGCGAAGATCGGCGGGTTGGAGATCTGCCAGGCCTCCACGGTGGCCGGCGGCCGGGAGACCGGCGTCATCTCGAACCGGGTGGTCGCCTCGGTGCTCCACCAGCCCTCGAAGCGGGGCAGCCGGGGATCGCCGAGGTGCCGCTCGTGGACGAAGACCCCGCCCAGCGCGCCGGGCCCGGAGTTGAGGTACTTGTAGGAGCACCAGGCGGCGAAGTCGACGTCCCAGTCGTGCAGCGCCAGCGGCACGTTGCCGGCGGCGTGGGCCAGGTCCCAGCCGACGATGGCGCCGGCCGCCCGGCCGGCGGCGGTGATCGCCGGGATGTCCATCAGCTCGCCGGTGAGGTAGTTGACCCCGCCGAGCAGCACCAGCGCCACCCGCTCGCCCTCGGCGGCCAGGTAGTCGGTCACGTCCTCGGTGCGCAGGGTGTCCTCGCCGGCGCGCGGCGTCAGCCGGACCACGGTGTCGTCCGGGTCCAGGCCGTGGAAGCGGGCCTGGCTGCGCACCGCGTAGCTGTCCGAGGGGAAGGCGCTGTCCTCGATGACGATCCGGGTCCGCTCCCCGGCGGGCCGGTAGAAGCTCACCATCAGCAGGTGCAGGTTGACGGTGAGGGAGTTCATCACCACGGTCTCCGCGGGCCGGGCGCCGACCAGTCGCGCGGCGGGCGCCGTCAACAGCTCGTGGTACGGCAGCCACGGCCGCTCCGCCTCCAGGTGCCCCTCGACACCGAGCCGGCTCCAGGCGTCCAGGTCGGCGAGGAGTTCCGCGCGGGTCGCCCGGGGTTGCAGCCCGAGGGAGTTGCCGGCCAGGTAGGCGGTCTCCGGGTAGCGTCCGCCGTCGGCGGGCGGCACGTGGAAGAGGTGCCGGTGCCCGGGGTCGGCGGCGTCGAGGCGGTGCGCCTCCCGCTCCGAGGTGGTCATGTCCCGCTCCCCGCTCACATCGCCGTCCGGGCCGACCACAGCTCCGGGAAGACCACCCGGGCCATGCTGCGTTGCAGCCAGGCCAGTCCGGCCGAGCCGCCGCTGCCGACCTTCGCGCCCATGGTGCGCTGCACGGCCTTGACGTGGTTCCACCGCCAGTCGCCGAACTGCTCGGCCACCTCGGTCAGCGCCTCGCCGAGCAGGCGGAGGTGGTTCTGCGGCCCGCCGTCGTCGTAGATCTCGACCCAGGCCGCCTCGACCGACGGGTGCGGCAGGTGCTCGACGGTGACGTCCCGCGCCAGCAGGTCGGCGGGGAGGTCGTGGCCGTGCCGGGCGAGCAGGGCGATCACGTCGTCCCAGAGGCTCGGCACGTCGAGCGCCGCGCGCAGCTCGTCGTAGACCTGCTCCTGACGGCGGAACGGCCGGATCAGCGCCGGGTCGCGCAGGCCGAGCAGGAACTCCAGGTGCCGGTACATGGCGGACTGGAAGCCGGAGCCCTCGCCGAGCAGGTTGCGGAACCGGTTGAAGTCCGCCGGGGTCATCCAGCGCAGCCCGCGCCAGGCGGCGTTGAGCCCCTCCAGGTGCAGCGCGGCCCGGCGCAGCGGCGCCAGCGCCTCCCACACCCGGTCGGCGCGCAGGTCCTGCTGGGCCTGGCGCAGCTCGTGGCAGGTCAACCCGAAGTACAGCTCCATGATCTGGCTGACCATCAGGAAGGACATCTCACCGGGGTCCGTGCTGAGCGGCTGCTGCAGGGTGTGCAGCGTGCTGGCCTGCACGTACGCGTCGTACGGCACCCGGTCGGCGAACTCCAGCGTGGGTTCGCCGCCGTTGCGGGCCGCCCGCGCGGTGCGCTGCTGCGGCGTGACCGGGCGCACCACGGCGGTCCGGGTGGGCGCCCGCAGATCCGTCTGATCCACCTTGTCGTCTCCTCCGTGAGCCGGGTGACGACATGATGCCCTGGTCACAACGGCATACGGAATGCCGATTCGACGGCGATCCGGGGTTTCACCTTCGGCGCGGAAGGCTCTTCTGCCGTTGGACCTGCGGAAGGTAAGGTCCACGCGTGGATGAGATGGACTGGGCCCTGCTGCGTGAGCTGCAGACCGACGCGCGGCTGTCGTACAGCGAGCTGTCCCGGCGGGTGCACCTGTCTCCGCCGGCGGTGGCCGAGCGGGTCCGCCGGCTGGAGGAGTCCGGCGTGATCACCGGCTACCACGCCCACGTGGACCTGACCCGGGCCGGTCGCGGCGTGGTCGCGATGATCCGGATGTCCTGCTACGGCTCGCGCTGCATCCTGCACGACCCGGACGTCGCCGGCTGGCCGGAGATCCGGGAGATCCACCGGATCACCGGGGACGCGTGCAGCATGCTCAAGGTCGCGGCCGGCTCGATCACCGAGTTCGAGGCGGTCATCGACCGGCTCGCCCCGTACGGCCAGCCGTCCAGCACGATGGTGCTCTCCACCCCGCTGGACTGGCACCCGGTCACCCCGCTGCCGAACCCGCCGGCCGGGGCGCCGGGCACCCGCCGCCGCTGACCGGGCGGGTTTGCCCCACGGCGAGCGGGAATGCAGGCCCGGACACCCGTCGCAGGATTCCGGCGCACCTGGCCGGGAGGGGAGAATCATGCGGGGGCTCAGCGCGTACCATCGTGCCTTTTCCGTCGTCCTGGCGATGTTCGCCCTGGTCGCGGCGTTCGTCCTGGTAACGGCCACACCGGCCCGCGCCGGGGAGAACACCTTCGTCGAGGTCACGCCGAACACCGCGCAGGCCGGCACCCGGGTCAGCATCCGGGCCAGTTGCGACAACGCCAACAACCAGCAGGCCACCGTGCAGTCGGACGCCTTCGGCCGGGTGGTGCTGCGGCCGGACAACGGCTTCCTGACCGGGGCGGTGACCATCCCGGGCAACAAGCAGCCGGGCGACTATCCGGTCGACCTGCGGTGCGCCAACGGCAACACCGCGTCGACCACCCTGACCGTGCTGAACATGGCCCAGCCGACCAAGGGCCCGGCGACCGGGGCCGGCGGCACCGCCGGCGACCGGGGCGCGGGTTCGCTGCTCCTGGTCGGCGGCCTGGCCGTGGTGACCGTGGTGGCCGGGCTCGGAATGTTCGGCGGGAGCCGCCGGCGGGCCGGGACGAGCTCCTGACCCCACGTCGCCATGACCCGCACACGCAGACGCACCCCGCGGTCGGGTCGGGACCGGGTCCGCGCCGCGGCCCGGCTGGCGGCCCGTGCGGCCGGCCGCTTCCGCCGGGTGGCCGGCCAGGCCATCACCGCCAGCGTGACCACGACCGACCCGGTCGCCCACGCCCGTCCGGTACGGCCGGCGGCGCGGCCGGCCCGGTACGGCGGCTACCGGAGCCGGGGACCGGGCGTCGCGTTCATGGTGATCGCCACCCTGATGGCGCTGATCGTCGCGATGCTCGGCGTCGAACAGGT
Source organism: Micromonospora palomenae (assembly GCF_007829925.1). Lineage (NCBI taxonomy): Bacteria > Bacillati > Actinomycetota > Actinomycetes > Micromonosporales > Micromonosporaceae > Micromonospora > Micromonospora palomenae. Next base: position 444,197 of record NZ_VIXA01000003.1, on the reverse strand, counting down.
GACCGGCCTCAGCGTCCTGCCGGACCGGTTCATCGCCGGCCTGCGCCCGCCGCCGAAGAAGTTCCCGGTGCTACCGGGCAGCCCACCGACCCTGATCTCGATCTCCCGGATCGACGTGCAGGCCCCGGTGCACCACGTCGGGATCGCCCCGGACGGCAGCATCGGGGTGCCCGACGCCGCCCGCGCCCAGGAGGCCGGCTGGTACGACCAGGGCCCCACCCCCGGCCAGTACGGCCCGGCGGTGATCGTCGGGCACGTCGACACCACCACCGGCCCGGCGGTCTTCCACGGGCTGCGGGACCTGCGCGACGGCGACACGGTCGAGGTGACCCGGGAGGACCGGAAGGTGGCGGTCTTCGAGGTGAACCAGGTGCAGCGCTACGGCAAGGAGGACCTGCCGGTGGACGAGGTGTTCGGCGACTTCAGCCGCCCGAACCTGCGCCTGATCACCTGCGGCGGCCGGTGGGTGGGCGGCGACACCGGCTACGCCGACAACGTGGTGGTGTACGCCTCGCTGGTGAAGGCGCGCGACCGGTGACCCGGCGGCGCCGGCGCTCAGGCGGCCTCGGGCTCGCGCAGGTCGAGCCAGTCCGCCCAACGCGGGTCGGGCGCCCGGTGACCCAGCACCCGCCAAGCGGTGCCCTTGGGGGCGGCGGGCAGGGAGTGCAGCCGCCAGCCCAGCTCGGCCGGGGTCTTGTCGCCCTTGGTGTGGTTGCACCGGGCGCAGGCGGCGACCACGTTCTCCCAGGCGTGCCGGCCACCCCGGCTGCGCGGGAAGACGTGGTCGATGGTCTCCGCGGGCCCCCGGCAGTAGGCGCAGCGCCAGCCGTCCCGGGCGAAGATCGCCCGCCGGGACAGCCCGACGTGGGTGCGGTACGGCACCCGGACGAAGCGGGTCAGCCGGACCACGGAGGGCACCGGGAGGGCGTCGCGGGCGCTGTGCAGGACGCCGTCGCCGTCGGCGACGCAGACCGCCTTGGCGGAGAGCACGAGGATGGCGGCGCGACGCACCGACACGACACACAGCGGCTCGTAGGTGGCGTTGAGAACCAGCGCGCCGGAGCCCACCGTGGGTCGTATGTCAGGCATCGTGCTCACCCTCCCGGTCCAGCTGCCCACCACTGGCCACGCCGGCCGCGCCCCGCGCAGCGGGGAACCACGACCGACGCCGGCGGGATCACCGACGTCCGTTGCGCCCATCGTCCCTGATAAGACCCGCGATTGCACGTACTAATCCGGGCTCCCTCGTGAAGCTTTTTCGGCGCGTGTGAAGATGTCCGGTTCGCGGGCCGCCGTCCGGCGGGCGGGGTCGCCCGACGGTGGGTCGGCGACGGGCCGCCGACGGTGTTGCGGTACGAAGACAGGGTGAGTGCCAGCAGCCCGACCTTCCCCGTAGCCGCCCCGACCCCCGACCCGTCACCCTCGGCCGACTGCCTCCAGGACACCTGGTGCAAGGGCGTGTTCGAGGTGACCGACTCGGTCTGGTTCGCCGAGGGCAGCTACTGGATCCTGCTCAAGCCGCTGCGGGTCGCGCTGATCCTGCTGCTGGCGTTCGCCGCCCGCTGGGCGTTGCACCGGACGATCAACCGACTGGTCCGGACCACCACCGTCGGCGCGGTGCCGACCATGCTCCGGCCGCTGCGCGAGCGCATCCCGTCGGCCGCGCTCGATCCCACCGAGTTCATCCCCGAGCGGCGCCGCCAGCGCGCCGAGGCGATCGGCTCGGTGCTGCGCAGCCTGGTCACCGCGTTCGTCTTCGGCATCGCGCTGCTGATGGTGCTCAAGGAGTTCAGCTTCGACCTGGCTCCGCTGCTGGCCAGCGCGGGCATCGCCGGCGTCGCGCTGGGCTTCGGCGCGCAGAGCCTGGTGAAGGACCTGATCGCGGGTCTGTTCATGCTCATCGAGGACCAGTACGGCGTCGGCGACACGGTGGACCTGGGTGAGGCGACCGGCGTGGTGGAGTCGGTGGGGTTGCGGGTGACCACCGTCCGCGACGGTCGCGGGGTGCTCTGGTACATCCGCAACGGCGAGATCGTCCGAGTGGGCAACAAGAGCCAGGGCTGGGCCCTGGTGGTGGTGGACCTGCCGATCGGCTTCGCCGGCACCGAGGAGGCGAGCGCCGTGCTGCGTACGGCGGCGGCCTCGATCGCGGTGGACCCGGAGCTGGCCCCGGAGATCGTCGAGGCGCCCGAGGTGCTGGGCGTCGAGCAGATGACCGTGGACGGCGCGGTGATCCGGACGGTGGTCAAGACGACCGCGGACGGGCAGTTCGCGGTGGGCCGGGAGCTGCGCCGCCGGCTGGCCGAGGCGCTGGAGAACTCCGGCATCACCGCGAAGATCGCGGCCGCCCGGCTCTACCCGGGGCTGCCGCAGACCGGCGGGGTCGGCCCGGCCGGGGCGCCCGGGACGGTGGGCACCCCGGGTACCGGTCAGGGTGGGGCCACCTGACCTGCCACGCAGGACGGAATCGGGGAGTCCGAAATCTGGGGGTCGCGGACCGTGCGGCCCCTCGGGTATCGTCCGTTCGTTCAGTCGGAGATGCGACGACCAATCCGTTCGCCCTAGCCAGTTGTCAGACGATCGGGCAGAATCCGGTGCACGCGCTCCCGCCGGAGCGTGATCATGTCCTCGCTGATCCGTAGATCTGACGACGGGGTCCCCGTCAGGCCGTCACGAGTGGCCGTTTCGCGGGGCACGATGGAGGCGACGGTGTCCGACGAGCGACCCTCTCCGGACGGGCCGGCCACATTCCGGGAGGTGTTCGGCCAGTCCGAGTACCGGGCGATCTTCGTCGCCACCGTGTTCTCCTGGGTGGGCGACTACGTGGCCAAGGCCGCGGTCACCGTGCTGGTCTACCGGCAGAGCGAGTCGATCGCCCTCTCCGCCGCCGCGTTCGCGGTCAGCTACCTGCCCTGGCTGGTCGGCGGTCCGCTGCTCGCGGCGCTCGCCGAGCGCTACCGCTACCGGCAGGTCATGGTCGTCTGCGACCTGATCCGGATGGCGCTGATGGCGCTGATCGCCCTGCCGGGCGTGCCGGTGTGGGTGATCCTGACCCTGCTCTTCGCCACCACGCTCGCCAACCCGCCCAGCCAGGCCGCCCGGTCCGCGCTCATGCCGGCCATCCTCACCGGGGACCGGCTGGTCCTCGGCCTGTCGCTGAACGCCAGCTCGGCCCAGGCGGCCCAGGTGGTCGGATACCTCCTCGGTGCCGCGTTGGCCGCGGTGAACCCGACCGTCGCGCTGCTGATCAACGCAGCCACCTTCGCCGGGTCCGCCGCGCTGACCCGCTTCGGCGTCCGCGACCGGGAACCGGCGATGACCGCCGCGCACCGCAGCCACCTGTTGCGCGAGACGGGGCAGGGCTTCCAGATCGTCTTCGGCACCCCGGTGCTGCGGGCCATCGCCGTGCTGGTCTTCAGCGCCATGCTCTTCTCGATCGTCCCCGAGGGGCTGGCCGCCGCCTGGGCCGGCGAGCGCTCCGGTGACGGGCTGGACAGCGGCGTCGCGCAGGCCGTCATCATGGCCGCCAACCCGGTCGGGTTCATCCTGGGCGGGCTGGTGGTGGGGCGGGCGGTCGCGCCGGCCCGCCGGCTCGCCCTGATGCGGCCGCTGGCGGTGATCGCCCCGCTGGTCCTGGTGCCCACGCTCCTCGACCCGCCACCGGTGGTGGTGGCCCTGCTCGCGGCCGCCTGCGGCTTCGCCGCCGCCGGCCTGCTGCCGACCGCCAACGGGCTCTTCGTCCGCGCCCTGCCCAACGGCTACCGGGCCCGCGCCTTCGGCGTGATGGCCACCGGCATGCAGGTGATCCAGGGCGCCTCGGTGCTGGTCACCGGGCTGCTCGCCGACCGCTTCTCCATCCCGCTGGTGGTCGGCCTGTGGAGCGCCGCCGGCGTGGTGCTGATGCTGGTGACGGCCCTGCGTTGGCCGGACGGCGAGACCATCGACGCGGCCGTCGCGGCGGCCGACCGGGCCAACCGGGACGACGCCGCGGCCCGGGACAGCGCGCACGGACCCGGTGGCCGGCCGCGCGCCGGCCGGGCGACGGACGGCCGCTCCGGGGGCCGGCGCAGCCACGCTGTGACGTGATCGGCAGCCCGCCCGGCCGGTACGCGACGGCCGGTGCGCCGGGGCACCTGGCAGGATGGAACGGTGAATTCCGCAGCTGAGTCCGACCGGCCCGGTGCGCCGACGACCCTCTTCGAAGCGGTCGGCGGCGAGCCCACCTTCCGCAAGCTGGTCGACGAGTTCTACGTCGGCGTCGCCACCGACCCGCTGCTGCGCCCGATGTACCCGGAGGAGGACCTCGGGCCGGCCGCCGACCGGCTGACGCTGTTCCTCATGCAGTACTGGGGTGGCCCCAACACCTACTCCGCCCAGCGGGGGCACCCGCGGCTGCGGATGCGGCACGCGCCGTTCCGGATCGGTGCGGCCGAGCGGGACGCCTGGCTGCACCACATGCGGCGGGCGGTCGACCGGCTGGACCTGCCGCCGGAGGTCGCCAAGGCGCTCTGGGACTACCTGGAGCGCGCCGCGTACTTCATGGTCAACGTGATGGAGGAGCCGGCCGGGGACGCCTGACGGCCCGGCGGTCGCGACCGGCCGGGCCGGCCCCGCCCGTCGGGCTCAGAGCAGGGCGCCCTCGTCGTGCAGCCAGTCCACGAAGGTGGTCGCCACGGCCGCCCCGCAGTCGAGCATCTCGACCAGGAGCGCGTCGTGGGTACCCGCGCCCAGCGGCACCTGCAGCTCGGCGTAGATCGGCAACTGGCCCCGCTCGGTGGGGTCGCCGATGTACGCCTTGCAGAACCGGCGGGTGTGGTTCCACTCGTTGACCACCCGGTAGGCCCGGTCCGCCCAGTCCGGCGGGACCGTCGCGTGTGGACGGGCCCGCATCACCAGGATCTCGTCCTCGGGGCCCTCCAGGGTGACCAGCACCGCGTGCCGCTCCCACATGGCCAGCAGGTTCCCGTCGCCGTCGGCCAGGTACCGAACGTCGAGCAGGTCGAGGGCCTCACAGACCCGGCGCAGGGTGACCGGCTCCACACTGACCGGCATGTCGGCGATCACCGGCCGGTCGGCGGCCTTGCAGTCGTCCCCCGGCTGCCGGGGGGACGGTGGTCCGACCCGGACGGTGCTGTCCACTGTGATCCCGGTTCGAGTTTCCGGGTCGCCGCCGCCAGCGGCGGGACCAGGGCGCCATGACCACCACGGCATCGCTCGCGCACCTCACTCCCCAGCGGATCCGGACGCCTACGGTGCGTTGGATCCGAGGATGGACGGTACCCGGACAGCCGGGTTGAAGCACCCCCCCAACGACAGCCCCAGGCCAGAAGAATGACCATGGGTCATCCGTTCGGATGATCCTTCACCGGCCGGATCGCCAACTCCGAGACCTTGCGCGACCATGCCGCTCCGTACGGTCCCACCAGGCCGATCCAGCGGCCCGCGACGCGCACCTGGACCTCGCCCGGGGCGTCGGCGGGCCCGAGGAACCCCATCCGGACCACGCCCTGGACCAGGCGCTGGGTGACTTCGACCGGCTCGCCCGGCGGGTCGTCCGGGGTGACCACCACCGCCACGTGGTCGAGCAGCGCGTCGCGCAGCACCCGCTGACCCACCGCCCGGCCGCCCACGCCCTCGGTGGCCGCGGTCCGCAGGGTGCCCGCCGCCGCCTCGGCGATCCGCCGCAGCTCCCCGGCGGGCAACGCCTCCACCCGGCGGCTCGCCGCCGGCGGCAGCGGCCAGCGCCATTGGTCGTCGCGTCGGCTCGGCAGCGCCCCGCCGGCGGACTCCAGCTCGGCCAGCAGGTCGGCGGCGGCGACCGTGACGTCACCCGGGCCGGCGCCGGCCACCGTGCGGACCACCAGCACGTCCCAGGGCAACCGGGCCCAGAGCGCCGTACGCCCGGCCCCGCCGACCGGGCGGAGCCGGACCACGGCGGCCGGGTCGAAGCGGACCAGCCGGGCCAGGAAGGCCCCCGCGTCGGCGACCCCCTCCAGCCCGTGCCCCGGCGTCACGACGCGCGCGCCACTCACGCCGCCCCGCCCGAGGGCGCGTACGCCAGCAGGAAGGCCCGCTCGTCCTCGGTGATCCGGCGGGGCCGCTTGGCCACCAGGTCGAACGGCACCAGCACCGACCGGGCGGTGCTGGCCAGCACGTCGCCGTCGTACAGCTCGTAGGCGACGGTGAACCGGGAGGCCCGGATCTCCTCCACCCAGAGTTCGATCCGGACGGTCGGGGCGGCCTCCGCGGTGGCCCGGCCCAGCGCGTAGTCGACCGGGCGCAGGTAGTCGACCTCGTGCCGGCGGATGACCACTCCGTCGACGAACGAGCCCACCCCCCACGCCCGGCCGCCGGCGAACATCAACGCCACCCGCGCCTCCTCGTAGAGGGTGAGGAAGCGCGAGTTGTTGACGTGCCCGTACGCGTCCAGGTCGGACCAGCGCAGCGTGCAGTCGTAGACGAAGCGGTCCGCCATGCTCAGTCGCGGGTGAGCTTGCGGTAGGTCACCCGGTGCGGGCGGGCCGCCTCGGCGCCGAGCCGGTCGACCTTGTTCTTCTCGTAGGCATCGAAGTTGCCCTCGAACCAGAACCACTTGGAGGGGTTCTCGTCGTCGCCCTCCCAGGCCAGGATGTGCGTGGCGACCCGGTCCAGGAACATCCGGTCGTGGGAGATGACCACGGCACAGCCGGGGAACTCCAGCAGCGCGTTCTCCAGGCTGGAGAGGGTCTCCACGTCCAGGTCGTTGGTCGGCTCGTCGAGCAGGATGACGTTGCCGCCGATCTTCAGGGTCAGCGCCAGGTTGAGCCGGTTGCGCTCGCCGCCGGAGAGCACCTTGGTGGGCTTCTGCTGGTCCGGCCCCTTGAAGCCGAACGCGGCGATGTACGCCCGCGACGGCATCTCGACCTTGCCCACCATGAGGTGGTCCAGCCCGTCGGAGACGACCTCCCAGACGGTCTTGTCGCCGTCGAGGCCCTGCCGGGCCTGGTCGACGTAGGACAGCGAGACGGTGGGGCCGACCCGGACCTCGCCACCGGTCGGCTGCTCCAGCCCGACGATGGTCTTGAACAGCGTGGTCTTGCCGACGCCGTTCGGGCCGATGATGCCGACGATGCCGTTGCGCGGTAGCGAGAACGACAGGTTGTCGATCAGCAGCCGTTCGCCGAAGCCCTTGCTGAGGCTGTTGGCCTCGATGACGGTGCTGCCCAGGCGCGGGCCCGGCGGGATCTGGATCTCCTCGAAGTCCAGCTTCCGGGTCTTCTCCGCCTCGGCGGCCATCTCGTCGTACCGGTCCAGTCGGGCCTTGGACTTGGTCTGCCGCGCCTTGGCGTTGGAGCGGACCCACTCCAGCTCATCGGAGAGGCGCTTCTTCATCTTGGCGTCGCGGCGGCCCTCGACGGCCAGCCGGGCGGCCTTCTTCTCCAGGTAGGTGGAGTAGTTGCCCTCGTACGGGTAGGCCCGGCCCCGGTCCAGCTCCAGGATCCAGTTGGCCACGTTGTCCAGGAAGTACCGGTCGTGGGTGATGGCGATGACGGTGCCGGCGTACTTGGCCAGGTGCTGCTCCAGCCACTGCACGCTCTCCGCGTCCAGGTGGTTGGTGGGCTCGTCGAGCAGCAGCAGGTCGGGGGCCTCCAGCAGCAGCTTGCACAGCGCGACCCGGCGGCGCTCACCACCGGAGAGCTGGGTGACGTCGGCGTCCGGCGGCGGGCAGCGCAGCGCGTCCATGGCCAGTTCGAGCTTGGAGTCGATGTCCCAGGCGTCGGCGTGGTCCAGCTCCTCCTGGAGCTTGCCCATCTCCTCCATCAGCTCGTCGGAGTAGTCCGTGGCCATCTGCTCGGCGATGGAGTTGAACCGCTCCAGCTTGGCCTTGGTCTCGGCCACCGCCTCCTCGACGTTGCCGAGGACGGTCTTGCTGTCGTTGAGCGGGGGCTCCTGGGCGAGCATGCCGACGGTGTAGCCGGGCATCAGCCGGGCCTCGCCGTTGCTCGGCCGGTCCCAGCCTGCCATGATCTTGAGGAGGCTGGACTTACCGGCGCCGTTCGGGCCGACCACACCGATCTTGGCCCCCGGCAGGAAGTTCAGCGTCACGTTGTCGAGCACGACCTTGTCGCCGTGCGCCTTGCGCGCCTTTTCCAGGACGTAGATGAACTGGGCCACGGTGCGGGCTACCTCCGTCGGTTGCTGTCGCCGATTGGCGGGCACGGCACGGGCTGCGTCCGCCGCCCGCCGCCGCCGGCCGGGAGCCGGCCGCGCGCACGCCGTCGTCAATCCTGACAGGTACGGCGCGCCGCGCCCACATCACCCCGCCCGAGCAGTACGCCGCGGCTCGCTTTCCCGGGCTTCCGGCGAGCCGGAGGACCGCCCGATCGCCGACCTCCGCCCGAGGCTGTCACCATGATCACGGGTACGGTTCAGCGACCGTGGGACGGGTAGGTGACTCCGGCACGGGGCGCCAGACGCCGCAGCTAGGCTCAGACTCTCATCGCGGTGGACCCGTCAGTACCCGGAGGTGGCCGATCGTGACCGTCCGTAGCTCCTTTGTCGTTGTGGCGAACCGATTGCCGGTCGACGAGGTGAGCACACCCGAGGGACGGCAGTGGCGACGCAGCCCGGGCGGGCTGGTGACCGCCCTGCACCCCGTCCTCGCCGAGCACCAGGGCACCTGGGTCGGCTGGGCCGGCGGAACCGGCGCCGCTCCGGAGCCGTTCGACCTGGAGGGCATCCGCCTGCACCCGGTGCCGCTGAGCGCCGAGGAACTGGAGCGCTACTACGAGGGCCAGTCCAACGCCACCATCTGGCCGCTCTACCACGACGCGGTCGAGACCCCGGCGTACAAGCGCCGGTGGCGCGAGGCGTACCGCCTGGTCAACGCCCGGTTCGCGGAGGCGGCGGCGGACGTGGCGGCCGAGGGCGCCACGGTCTGGATCCAGGACTACCAGCTCCAACTGGTCCCGGCGATGCTGCGCGAGCTGCGGCCGGACCTGAAGATCGGCTTCTTCCTGCACATCCCGTTCCCGCCGATCGAGCTGTTCATGCAGATGCCGTTCCGCACCGAGATCCTGCGCGGGCTGCTCGGCGCGGACCTGGTCGGGTTCCAGCAGCGACTGGCCGCGCAGAACTTCGTCCGGCTGGCCCGGCACCTGCTCGGCCTGCGCTACGAGGGCCAGATGATCCAGGTGGACGGCCGGCAGGTGAAGGCCGGCGCCTTCCCCATCTCGATCGACACCCAGGAGATGGAGCGGATGGCCGCCGACCCGGCGATCCAGGCCCGGGCCAAGCAGATCCGCGAGGAGCTGGGCAACCCGAAGACGATCATCCTGGGCGTCGACCGGCTCGACTACACCAAGGGCATCGAACTTCGGCTGAAAGCCTTCCGCGAACTCCTCGCTGACGGAAAGCTGACAGTGCCGGACGCGGTTATGGTGCAGGTCGCGACGCCCAGCCGCGAGCGGGTGGAGCACTACCAGGCACTTCGCGTCAAGGTGGAGCGCGAGGTTGGTCGGATTAATGGCGAATTCGGACGGGTGGGTGTGCCGGCGGTGCATTATCTGCATCAGTCGTACAGTCGCTCCGAACTGGCCGCGATGTACGTCGCGGCCGACGTGATGATGGTGACCCCCCTGCGAGACGGAATGAATCTGGTGGCCAAGGAGTACGTGGCATCGCGCGCCGACCAGGGCGGCGCGCTCGTGCTCAGCGAGTTCGCCGGCGCGGCCACGGAGCTGCGCCAGGCATTCCTGTGCAACCCGCACGACCCGGACGCGGTCAAGGACGCCCTGCTGCGGGCCGTACACGTGGAGAAGCCGGAGGCCCGTCGACGCATGCGGATCATGCAACGTCATCTGCGCACCCACGACGTGGGGCACTGGGCGAAATCGTTCCTCACCGAGCTCGGCACGTCCGGGGTGGAGGCCGCGTGAACGTCCCCACCGACATCGTGACCCCGCCCGCGGGGACGATGGACCCCGAGCTCCGCGCGGCCATCGGCCGGATCGCCCGGGTCCCCCAGCTCCTGGTCGCCTGCGACTACGACGGCACGCTCGCGCCGATCGTCGAGGACCCGAGCAAGGCCGTGCCGCTGCCGGAGTCGGTCGCCGCGGTCCGGGCGCTCGCCGCGCTGCCGCAGACCACCGTCGCGGTGGTCTCCGGTCGGGCGCTGCGCGACCTGGCCGCGCTCTCCCGGCTGCCCAGCGAGGTCCACCTGGTCGGCAGCCACGGCTCCGAGTTCGACATCGGCTTCGTCGAGCGGCTCACCCCCGAGCTGATCGCCGTCCGCACCCGGCTGCGCGACGCGCTGCGCGAGATCGCCGCGGCCCACCCGGGTGTCCGGCTGGAGCGCAAGCCGGCCAGCGTCGCCGTGCACACCCGCGGGGTCGACCCGCAGGTCGCGGCGGCCGCCATCGAGGCGGTCCGCAACGGCCCCGCGAAGTGGGACGACGTCACGGTCACCCAGGGCAAGGAGGTCATCGAGCTGTCGGTGGTCGCCACCCACAAGGGCACCGCGGTCGACCAGCTGCGCACCCAGCTCTCGGCCAGCGCCGTGCTCTTCATCGGCGACGACGTCACCGACGAGAACGCCTTCGGCAACCTGCACGGCCCGGACGTCGGCATCAAGATCGGCCCGGGTGACACCCAGGCCGGCTACCGGGTCGCCGAGCCGATCGAGGCGGCTCGGGCGCTCGGGCTGCTGCTGGAGACCCGGCGGCACTGGCTCTTCGGCGAGCGGGCCGTCCCGATCGAGCGGCACTCGATGCTCTCCAACGGCCGGACGGTCGCCCTGCTCACCCCCGACGCCAAGGTCACCTGGCTCTGTCACCCCAAGCCGGACTCGGCGGCGATCTTCGCCGACCTGGTCGGCGGCAGCCCGGCCGGCCACTTCAGCGTCGCCCCGGAGCGCGGCGGCATCCCGCTGGGGCAGCGTTACCGCAGCGGCACCATGACCGTGGAGACCCGCTGGTCCGGGCTCACCGTCACCGACTGGCTCGACCTGCCGGCCCGGGAGACCACCCCCGACGGCCCGGCGATCATCACCGGCGACTCGACCCTGGTCCGGGTGCTGACCGGCTCCGGCAAGGCCCGCATCGACTTCGCCCCGCGCCCGGAGTTCGGCCAGGTCGCCGTCCAGCTGCAACCGCTCGACGACGGCCTGCTGGTGCTCGGCTCCAACGAGCCGGTCGCGCTCTACGCCCCGGGTGTGACCTGGGAAGTCAGAAGCGACGGAGTGAACGAGAGCGCGGAGGCGATGGTCGACCTCTCCGCCGCCGGCGGCCAGGTCGTGCTGGAGCTGCGCTTCGGCACGCACAGCCTGGAGCACCACGCCGTCGCGATCCACGAGCGGCAGGCCAGGGCCGAGCAGCCGTGGAAGGACTGGGTGGCCTCGCTGCGGCTGCCCACCACCGCCCGCGACCTGGTCGCCCGCAGCGCGCTCACGCTGCGCGGCCTCTGCCACGAGGCGACCGGCTCGATCCTGGCCGCCGCGACCACCTCGCTGCCGGAGGAGCTGGGCGGGGTCCGAAACTGGGACTACCGCTACTGCTGGCTGCGCGACGCGGCACTGACCGCCCGCGCGCTGGTCGACCTGGGTTCCCTCGAGGAGGCCGAGGCGCTGCTGCGCTGGGTGGACGGCTGCGTCGAGCGCACCGGCGGCCACCCGGAGCGGCTGCACCCGCTCTACACCATCGACGGCTACGAGCTGGGCGCCGAGGCCGTCATCGACACCCTCCCCGGGTACGCCGGCTCCCGGCCGGTCCGGGTGGGCAACCTCGCCAACCACCAGCTCCAGCTCGACGTCTTCGGCCCGATCGCGGACCTGATCGCCGCCGTGGCCGACGCCCGGGGCTCGGTCCGCGAGGACGAGTGGCGGGTGCTGGAGAACATGGTCGAGGCGGTCCGCCGCCGCTGGCACGAGCCCGACCACGGCATCTGGGAGGCCCGCCTCCCCCCACGGCACCACATCTTCTCCAAGGTGATGTGCTGGATGACCGTCGACCGCGCGCTGCACATCATGCGCCAGCACGGCGGCGAGGACCGGCCAGAGTGGGTGGAGCTGCGCGACCGGATCGGCGCCAACGTGCTGGAGAACGGCTGGCACGAGGCGGTCGAGGCGTACAGCGTCGCGTACGGCGACGAGGACATGGACGCCTCCTCGCTCTGGATCGGCCTGTCCGGGCTGCTGCCGGGCGACGACCCGCGCTTCCTCTCCACCGTGCTCCGGATCGAGGCGGACCTGCGCAGCGGGCCGGTCGTCTACCGGTACCACTGGGACGACGGCCTGCCCGGCCGGGAGGGCGGCTTCCACATCTGCACGGCGTGGCTGATCGAGGCGTACCTGCGCACCGGCCGCCGCACCGACGCGGAGGAGCTGTTCATGCAGATGATCGACACAGCGGGCCCGACCGGGCTGCTCCCCGAGCAGTACGACCCGCTCGCCGAGCGCGGCCTGGGCAACCACCCGCAGGCCTACAGCCACCTCGGCCTGATCCGCTGCGCGCTGCTGCTGGACAACATGCTCAAGCAGTGACCTGACCAAGCGACGACGGCGGCCGGAGAGAGACCTCTCCGGCCGCCGTCGCGTCTGGCGCCCCGGGAGACGCCGGCCGGCCGAAGATCCACCCCGTTTGCGGCGGGTCGGGGTCTCGTGGCGCGCGGACACCCCGACCCGCCGCAAACGGGTCGGGAGCCCGGCGCGGGGACCGCGAGCGGGGTTGGTCAGGGGGCCGACGCCGGTCAGACGTCGAGCGTGCCCACCACGTCGCCGATCACCACGATGGCGGGCGGGCGCAGGCCCGCCGCCACCACGTCCGCCGCGACCGCGCCGAGCGTCGAGCGCAGCGTCCGCTGGGCGCCGGTGGTGCCCTCCTGGATCACGGCGACCGGGGTGGCCGGGTCCCTGCCGTGCGCGGTGAGCGTCGCGGTGATCGCGGCGAGGTTCTTCAGTCCCATCAGGACGACCAGGGTGCCGCGCAGCCCGGCCAGGGCCGGCCAGCGCACCAGCGAGTCCGGCGAGTCCGGCGCGACGTGCCCGGAGACGACGGTGAACTCGTGCGCCACCGCCCGGTGGGTGACCGGGACGCCGGCCACCGCCGGCACGGCGATCGCGCTGGTCACGCCCGGCACCACGGTCACCGGTACGCCCGCCTCGGCGCAGGCCAGCAGTTCCTCGCCGCCCCGGCCGAAGACGTACGGGTCGCCGCCCTTGAGCCGGACCACGACCTTCCCGGCCAGGGCCCGGTCCACCAGGATCCGGTTGATCTCCTCCTGGGCGCGCGACGGGCCGTACGGGATCTTGGAAGCGTCCACCAGCTCGACGTCGGGACGCAGCTCGTCCAGGAGCAGCCCGGGCACCAGCCGGTCGGCGACCACCACGTCCGCCTCGGTGAGCAGCCGCCAGCCCTTGACGGTGATCAGCTCCGGATCGCCCGGCCCGGCACCCACCAGCGCCACCCGACCGGGTGCGGCCCCGCCCGGCGGCACGCCCCGCCCCGCGGCGGCCAGACCGGTGCGCACGTTCAGCAGGTCGCGCACGGCGTCCCGGACGCTCATCGCGCGACGCGGGTCGCCACCGCCGAACACCGCCACGGTGACCGGGCCGTGCCGGGTCACCGCCGGCGTCCACGCGGTGGCGGCGGAGCGGTCGTCGGCGCGTACGCAGAAGATCCGGCGCTCGGCGGCGGCGGCGCTGACCGACGCGGCGGCGAGCGGGTCGTCGACGGCGACCTGGACCAGCCAGGCGCCGTCCAGGTCGGCCGGGACGAACCGGCGCGGCGCCCAGTGCAGCCGTCCGGCGTCGACGTGGGCGTGCAGCGCGGGGGTCAGCTCCGGCGAGACGAGGAAGACGTCCGCCCCGGCGTCCAGCAGCGCGGGCACCCGCCGGGTGGCCACCGCTCCCCCGCCCACCACGACCACCCGCCGGCCGGCGAGCCGCAGGCCGAGGGGGTAGGGGTTCCCGATCACTTCTCGGAGACCCCCGCCGAGTCGAAGGTGGCGACCTCGTGCAGCACCCGGACCGCGCCGGTGACCACCGGCAGCGCCAGCAGCGCGCCGGTGCCCTCGCCGAGGCGCAGGCCGAGGTCGATCAGCGGGTCCAGGCCGAGGTGGCGCAGCGCCACCGTGGCCCCCGGCTCGGCGGAGCGGTGCCCGGCGACCATCGCGCCGACCGCGTCCGGGGCCAGGGCAGCGGCGACCAGGGCGGCGCTGGCCGCGATCACCCCGTCCAGCAGCACCGGGACGCGGCGGGCGGCGGCGCCGAGGATCAGGCCGGCCAGCGCCGCGTGCTCCAGGCCACCGACGGCGGCCAGCACGCCGAGCGGGTCGGCCGGGTCGGGCCGGTGCCGGTCCAGCGCGGTCCGCACCACGCCGACCTTGCGCCGGTACGTCTCGTCGTCCACCCCGGTGCCGCGCCCGGTGGCCTCGGCCGGGTCGGTGCCGGTGAGCGCGGCGATCAGCGCCGCGGCCGGGGTGGTGTTGCCGATGCCCATGTCGCCGGTGAGCAGGATGCCCGCTCCGGCGTCGACCAGGTCGCCGGCGATCCGGATGCCGGTCTCCAGCGCCGCGCGGGCCTCGTCGCGGGTGAGCGCCGCGGTGACGGTCAGGTCCCGGGTGCCCCGGCGGACGTTCGCGGCGACCAGGCGGGGGCCGATCGCCGTCTCGTCGGTGGCGTCCGGGTCGACCGGGAGCGGAGTGGCCACGCCGACGTCGACCACGGTGACCGAGGCGCCGGCCTGGCGGGCGAACGCGTTGACCACCGCCCCACCGGCCAGGAAGTTGGCGATCATCTGGGCGGTGACCTCCTGCGGCCAGGGGGTCACCCCCTGGGCGTGCACGCCGTGGTCACCGGCGAAGATCGCCACCGCCGCCGGCTCGGGCAGCGGCGGCGGGCAGGCGCCGGCCAGCCCGGCGAGGCGTACGGAGAGTTCCTCCAGGGCGCCGAGGGAACCGGCCGGCTTGGTCAGCCGGGCCTGGAGGTCGCGCGCGGCGGCCATCGCCGGCTCGTCGAGCGGCCCGATCGCCGCGATGGTGGTCTCCAGCATCATGCCTCCAGGATCTCGGCGAGTACGTCGGTGAACGCGTCGGTGGTCGCCGGGTCGCGTACCGCCACCCGCAGCCAGTCCGGCCCGAGACCGGGGAAGGTGTCCCCGCGTCGCACGGCCCAGCCGCGCTCGCGCAGGGTCTCCCGCACCCGGTCGGCGCCGGCCAGGTGCAGCAGGACGAAGGCGCTGGCCGGGCGGCCCGCGACGCGTACCCCGGGCAGGGCCGACAGGCGGGCGACCAGGTGGTCGCGGTCGGCGGCGAGCCGCGCGGCGATCTCGCGCTCGGCCGCGACGGCGGGGGGCGACGCGCAGGCGGTGGCGGCGGCCAGCGCCGGGGTGGAGACGGCCCAGAGCGGCTGGACGGCGGCCAGCCGGTCCAGCAGCGCGGCCTCGCCGAGCAGGTAGCCGATCCGCAGGCCGGCCAGCCCCCACGTCTTGGTGAGGCTGCGCACCACCACCAGGCCGGGCAGGTCACGGCGGCCGGCCAGCGACTCGGGCTCGCCGGCCACGCCGGGGGCCAGGGTGGTGTCGGCGAACGCCTCGTCGACGACCAGTACCCGGCCCGGCCGGGCCAGGGCGGCCAGGTCGGCGGCGGGGTGCAGCACCGAGGTGGGGTTGGTCGGGTTGCCGATCATGACCAGGTCGGCGTCGGCGGGCACCCGCGCCGGGTCGAGCCGGAAGCCGTCGGCCGGGTCGAGCAGCACCCGTTCCACCTGGTGACCGGCGGCGCGCAGCGCGGCCTCCGGCTCGGTGAACTGCGGGTGCACCACCACCGGGCGGCGCACCCCGGCCAGCGCGCGGGCCAGCAGCACGAAGCCCTCGGCGGCGCCGGCGGTGAGCAGTACCTCCGCCGGGGGACGCCCGTGCCGGGCGGCGACGGCCGCCCGGGCCGGCCCCGGATCCGGGTACGCGGCCAGCTCGGCCAGCGAGGCGGTGAGCGGGTCGGCCAGCCAGTCCGGCATGGTGTCCCGGCGGACGTTGACGGCCAGGTCGACCAGGCCCGGGGTCGCCTCGGCGTCCCCGTGGTGCCCCAGGTCCGGTTCTTTCCCGGTGCCCGGCGGCACCTCGATCAGCTGACCATGCATGTCCGTGATCCTGCCGGGAAGCCGCCGTACGGGACAGCGGATCCCGACGTGGGTCGCGTCACCGCCCGGCGACAGCCTCGCCCGTTTATGAATTCTTCTCATTTCCGAATCGGAAATGTCATAACTTGACCCTGTGAGCAACCGACCCCTTGCTGCCGCTGGTCGTACCGTTCCGCTCCTCCGCGCCGGGCTCATCGCCGGCATCGTCGTCGCCGCCGTGGCCTACCCGTTGGCCGCGTTCACCGGCCTCGGCGCCAAGGCCACCGCGCACGCCGTGGAGCAGAAGACGAGCATCCTGCGCACCGCGCTGCCCGCCGAGACGTCGTACCTCTACGCCCCCGACGGCAAGACGATCCTGACCATGTTCTACGAGGAGTACCGGCAGTACACGAAGCTGTCGGACATGTCGCCGAACATCCAGCAGGCGATCGTCGCCGCCGAGGACAACCGCTTCTACCAGCACCACGGCGTCGACCCGAAGGGCGTCGCCCGCGCCTTCGTGGCCAACGCCCGCTCCAGCGGCGTCTCCCAGGGCGCCTCGACCCTGACCATGCAGTACGTCCGGATGGCGCTGCGGGACAGCGCCAAGACCCCGAAGGAGGTCCAGGAGGCCACCCAGCAGACCAGCCTGCGCAAGGTCAAGGAGATGCGGATGGCCCTGGACATCGAAAAGGAGCTGACCAAGGAGGAGATCCTGGAGCGCTACCTCAACTCGGCGTACTTCGGCCACCGGGCGTACGGCATCTACGCCGCCGCGCAGATCTTCTTCTCCAAGACCCCGGCCACCCTCACCCCGGTCGAGGCGGCCACCCTCGCCGGGCTGGTCAAGTCCCCCTCCGAGTACGACCCGATCACCTCGGACCAGAAGGACGCCACCGGCCGGCGCAACTACGTGCTCGACCGGATGGCCCAGCTCGGCTACCTCTCCCCGGACGCCGCGGCGACGGCCCGGTCGGAGCCCATCCGGACCCGGGTGACGACCCCGGCCAACGACTGCACCTCACTGCCCAGCCAGTACCAGACCTGGGGCTTCGCCTGCGACTACGTCAAGAACTGGTGGAGCGCGCAGTCCGCGTTCGGCGAGAACCGGCTGGAGCGGATGGACAAGCTGCGCCGGGGCGGCTACCGGATCGTGCTCAGCCTCGACCCGAAGATCCAGTCGGCGGCGGAGAAGAACGTCGGCGCGAAGGACGGCGTCGGCAGCCCCTTCGCCAACGGCATCGTGGTGGCCGAACCGGGCACCGGCCGGGTGAAGGCGATGGCGGTGAACCGGACGTACTCGCTGGACCTCGGCGAGAACCCGCCCAGCTCCAACCCGGAGGCCGGCCCCAAGGTCAAGGCGAACTACCCGAACACGGTGGCACCCCTGCTCGGCGGCGGCAGCCTCCCCGGCTACCAGGCCGGATCGACGTTCAAGATGTTCCCCATGCTCGCGGCGCTGGACGCCGGGATGCCGCTGTCCACCGAGTACAACTCGCCGCACCGGTACCAGTCGAGGGTCTACGACGGCTGGGCCCCGTCCAACGCCAGCGGGGCGATGACCGGCCGGCAGACCATGTGGTCCGGCTTCGGCAAGTCGGTGAACACCTACTTCGTCCAGCTGGAGGAGCAGATCGGCGCGGACAAGGGGGTTCGGCTCGCCGAGCAGCTCGGGCTGCGCTGGCGTACCGACGTGGACCGGGACCACGCCTCCCCGGCCAAGGCCAAGAAGTGGGGCGCGTTCACCCTGGGCGTCTCCGACGCCACCCCGCTGGAGCTGGCCAACGCGTACGCCGCGATCGCCGCCGACGGGCGGTACTGCGAGGCGATGCCGGTCATGTCGATCACCAACCGGGACGGCACGCCGGCGACGTACCGGACGGCGTCCGGCATTCAGCGGGAGGTGGCCAAGCCGCGCTGCCGGCAGGTGGTGAGCGCGGACGCGGCCCGGGCCGCCACCGACGCCGCCCGCTGCCCGACCGGGGACACCCCGGCGAAGGGGAGCTGCGGGGGCTGGTCGACGGCGGACAGCGTCCGGGGCACGGTGGGCCGCCCGGTGGCCGGCAAGACCGGTACCACGGACAGCACCCGGTCGGCCTGGTTCGTCGGCTACACGCCCGAACTGGCGGCGGCGAGCTTCATCGCCGACCCCGACAACCCGTTCAACGCGGTGGGTGACGGCCAGTCCCAGGTCCCCGTCGTCGCGGTCGCCCAGACGCTGCGCGACGGCCTCAAGGGCACAGCCCCCCGCCAGTTCACCCCACCGTCGGACCGCATCGTGGGGTGAGACCGGGCCGCCCGCCCGGATGACCGGGAGCGCTGCGTCAGGAACGGTGCGGTTCCTGGCGCAGCGCTTCTGTCCGCCCCGGTGCCCCCGGTCGCGGCCGGCGGAGGTCATGGGCGCCGGCCCCGCTCACGGGCCGGCGGGTCGCGGGCCGGCTGCGGTGACGGGCGGGGCGTTCAGTGCAGGTCGGCGGCGACCAGGGACCAGAGTTCCAGGTCGACCCGGGCGCCCCGGACGAAGCCGGCGTTGCGCAGCAGGCCCTCGTAGCTGAAGCCGGCCTTCTCCGCGACCCGGCGGGAGGCCACGTTGCCCGGGGCCACCCGCAGCTCGACCCGCTGGAAGCCGTGCTCCAGGATCAGCGCGATGGCCAGCGCGTCCACCGCCTCGGCGGCCAGCCCGAACCCACGGGCGTGCGGGGCGAGGGCGTACGACACCTCGGTGAGGCGGGCGCCCCAGTCCGTGCGCCGGGTCCACAGGCAGCCGACCACCCGGGCGTCCTCCCGGCGCACCACCGCGTAGTGGTCGCCGTCGCCGCTGTCGCGCCGCTGCCGGGCCAGATCCGTGCACCAGGCCGGCCCGTCGATCTGCCCGTTGGCGTCGGCCAGCGGCAGCCAGCGCTGGGTCTGCCGGTCGGCGAAGACCTCGTCCACCGCGTCGGCGTCCGCCGCCCGCAGCTGGCGCACCTCCGTACGCGGGGTGGAGACGGTCAGCGCCGGAAAGCGGCGGACGGCCACCTGCCCGATCACGCCGGTGCTCCGACGCCCTCGGCAACCCCGGCCGCCGACACCAGTCGGGTCGCGATGGCCGGATCGGCCGCCCAGTGCAGGCCCAACTGCGAGGCGTGCACGCCCCGCCAGACGAAACCCTCGGGAGCGCCGCCCTCCCAGCTCCACGCCGGGCGCTCACCGGCCCGGGGGGTGAGCACCGCGCTGTGCTGCTTGTAGCCGACCACGGCCGCTCCGGCCTCGGCCACCACGCTGGCGGTGCGCGCGGTCGCCTCGCGGTAGCCGACGACCAGGCCGTCGCGGCTGGCGCCGATCGCGTCCAGCACCCCGCACATCGGCCGGCCGTCCAGCTCGCGGGCCAGCCAGAGCAGACCCGCCCCCTCGGCGAGCACCGGGCGGCCGGTGCGGGCCAGCTCGGCCACCGCGATGCAGAGCCGGCGGTTGGCGGAGAGTTCGGCGGCGTACGACTCGGGCAGGCCCGCGCCGACGACCAGCGCCCGGGTGCCGGCGGGCAGCGCCTCGTCGCGCAGCGGGTCGACGGTGACCACCTCGGCGCCCGCCGCGCGCAGCAGCTCGGCCGTCTCGGCGTAGCTGTAGCTGCCGCCCGGCCCACCGGCCAGCGCGACCAGCGGCCGGCCCTCGACCGGGGCGGCCGGCGACGGCGACCACGGCTCGACCGTCAGCGCGGGCGCGGAGCGGGCCAGCGCGAGCAGCCGGTCCAGCTCGACGGTGCCGGCCACCGCCTCGCCGAGGCGCCGCACCGCGCGGGTTGCCTCGGCGTCGCCGCCGACCACCGGCAGCACGCCGTGCCGTCGGGCCGGCAGCACCGGGGGTAGCTCGTGCCGACGCAGCGCGCCGTAGACGGGGACGTCGACGTCGTCGAGCGCCTGCCGCAGCATCGCCTCGTGGCGTGGGGACGCGACCTGGGTGAGGATCACCCCGCCGAGCCAGAGCTGCTCGTCGTAGGAGCGGAAGCCGTGCACCAGGGCGGCCACCGACTGCCCCATCGCCGCCACGTCCACCACCAGCACGACCGGGCTGCGCAGGGCGGTGGCCACGGCCGCCGTGGACTCCGCCTCGGGGCGCCCGGCGACCGAGTCGTACAGCCCCATGGTGCCCTGCACCACGGCCAGCTCGGCGCCGGCCGCGCCGTGCGCGAAGAGCGGGCCGAGCCGGTCCGCGCCGACCAGCCTCGCGTCGAGGGTGCGCCCGGGTCGACCGGCGGCGAGGCCGAGGTACGCGGCGTCGACGTGGTCCGGGCCGACCTTGAAGCCGGCGACGTCCAGGCCGCGTTCGGCGAGGGCGGCGAGCAGCCCGATGGCCAGCGCGTTGGTGCCGTGTCCGGAGGACGGCGCGCTGAGCACGAGGCGCGGCACGGCGGTCATCATCGACTCCTCGCGGGCGACGGGTGGTGGCAAGCGGACGACCGGGAAGATCTCCGACCGGAGATCCGCTCGCGTGACCATACCCGCCCAGACCGACACGTGGCGGCCGCCGACCGGTCGGTGCACCGGGCCGTCGCGGTCGGTGGTCCCGGTCATACGGGTAGCCTCGTGGCGTGTACCGGTTCCTGCTGACCCCACGCTGGCTGGGCATCCTCGCGCTGACCCTGGTCGCCGCCGCGGTGATGGTGCTGCTCGGCAACTGGCAGCTGGACCGCTACGAGCAGCGCACGGCGGTCAACGAGCGCATCGACGCCGGTAGCCGGGGCACCCCCGCGCCGCTGCGCGACGCGCTGCCCGCACCCACCGGCGGGGCGGGCTCGGTCGGCCCGGCCCCCGCCGAGCAGGTCGAGTGGAGCCGGGTCACCGCCACCGGCCGGTACGACGCCGCGAACGTGGTCCTGATCCGTGGCCGGACGGTCGACAGCAAGGTCGGATTCGAGGTGCTCGCCCCGCTGGTGCTGACCGACGGCACGGCCGTGCTGGTCGACCGGGGCTGGGTCCCGCCCGCGCCGGGTGGCGCGATGGCCATGCCGCAGGTGCCCGCCCTGCCCACCGGCGAGGTGACGGTGGTGGGCCGGGTGCACCCCACCGAGACCGGCGGGGCCGGCGTGGACCGGCGCGACGGCCGGCTGGAGACCCGCCGGGTCACCGTCGACAAGATCGCCCGCGAGCTGCCGTACCCGGTGCACGGGGCGTACCTGCTGCTGGACGAACAGACCCCGGCGAACGACCCGGCCTTCCGCGCGGTACCGATCGGGCACGCCAACAACTGGCAGAACTTCGGCTACGTGATCCAGTGGTGGCTCTTCGCGGCGATGTCGCTCTTCGGCTACGGCTGGGTGGCCCGCCGGGAGGCCCGGCGGGCGGCGGGGCTGGACGCGCCGAAGAGGCCGGTCGACCGGGCAGCGGAACCGGCCACCCCGGCCTGACGGCGCGATCGACGGTCTCCTCGGCCGGACGAAACCGGACAGTCGGGCGGGCCACGGGACAGCGGAGGACGTTGTAGGGTCCGCCCGTGATCAACGAGCCGGCGACCCCTGATCCCATCACCGCCCCGTCGGAGCCGGCGACGGCGGCGTACCCGGCCCACGACCCGTGGAGCGCCATGCCGCCCTCGGACACCCCGCCGGCCACCGCCGAGTTCTCCGCGCCGCCGGCACCGCACCCGGCCCCCACCGCGCCGTTCTCCGCCCCGCCGGCCGCGCCGTCCACCGCGCACGTCCCCGCGCCGCCGGCCGGGCACGAGGAGCCGACCGCGCGGTTCTCCGCGCCGCCGGCACCGCACCCCGCACCCACCGCGCAGTTCCCGGCGCCGCACCCCGCCGGCCCGACCGCGCCCTACGCCATGCCGCCGGCGGGACCGGTCGCACACGTACCCCCGCAGTCGCCGCCGACCGCGCACCTGCCCGTGGCGTACTCCGCGCCGCCCGCGACGGCGCAGTTCTCCGCGCCGCCGGCCCACTTCTCGGCGCCGCCGGCGCCGTTCCCGGTGCCGGGCCAGTTCTCCGCCCCGCCGGCCCGGCCGGGGCCGCATCCGCCGGTGCCCGCGCCGGCGCTGCTGCCCGCCGGCTACCCGCCGGCCCGGCCGGACGTGGTGGCGGTGCAGATCGGCGAGATCGTGGTCACCCCGCCGGTGATCCGGACGCCGGCCGGGGTGCTGCCGCTGGCCGGCGCCTCCTGGCAGGTGACGGACTTCTGGCAGAAGGAGGAGAAGATCGCCACCTGGGCGCTGGTCTGCGCCATCGTGGGCTTCTTCTGCCTGACCTTCTTCAGCCTGCTCTTCCTGCTGATCAAGGAGACCCGCCACCACGGCACGGTCCAGGTGACGGTCGTCAACGGCATGCACCAGTACGTGGCCCGGATCCCGGTGCTGGACCAGGGCCAGGTGCAGCACATCAACAACCAGGTGAACTACGCCCGGTCGCTGTCGACGCTCTGATCCCGGCGGCGCGTGGGTCAGCCGCCGGGCCGCCCGGCGTGGATCGCCCGGACCATGTCGATGGTGTCCGCCTCAGCGGCGGACTTGTCCTCGCGGTAGCGCACCACCCGGGCGAAGCGCAGCGCCATCCCGCCCGGGTAGCGGGAACTGGTCTGCACCCCGTCGAAGGCGATCTCCACCACCTGCTCGGGGCGGACCCGGACGACCCAGTCGCCGCGCTCGACCGCCAGCGACAGGAACCGCTCGGTCTGCCAGCGCAGCAGCTCGTCGGTGAGGCCCTTGAACGTCTTGCCGAGCATCACGAAGTCGCCGGTGTGCGGATCCCGGGCGCCGAGGTGCAGGTTGGAGAGCCAGCCCTGCCGCCGCCCGCTGCCCCACTCCACCGCCAGCACCACCAGGTCGAGGGTGTGCCGGGGCTTGACCTTCACCCAGGCCGCGCCGCGCCGGCCCGCGTCGTAGGGCGCGTCCGGCGCCTTCACCACGACGCCCTCCTGGCCGGCGTCGACGGCGGCGGCGAAGGCCACGCCGGCCCGCTCGGCGTCCTCCACCTCCATCCGGCCGACCAGCAGCGACTCGTCGACCGCGCCGGCCAGCGCCGCCCACCGCTCCCGGCCGGGCCGGTCGATCAGATCCTCGCCGTCGATGTGCAGCAGGTCGAAGAAGTACGGCGTCAGCACCGTCTCGCCGGTCGTCTCGGCGGCGGCGAGCACCGCCGGGGCGACCGGAGCGCCGCCGGTGGTGCTCGGCGTGGCGCGGCGGGCGGCCCGGCTGGAGGTCTGCTGGAACGGCAGCGGGCGGCCGGTGGCGTCCAGCCCGATGGCCTCTCCGTCGAGCACCAGCTCGCGGGCGGGGAGCGCGCGCACGGCGGCGACCACCTCGGGGACCCGGGTGGTGCACTCGTCGAGGCTGCGGGTGAAGACGGCGATGTCGTCGCCGGAGCGGTGCACCTGGATCCGGATGCCATCGAGCTTGACGTCCACCACCGCCGGTACGCCGGTGGCGTCGAGCGCCGCGTCGACCGACGGGGCGCTCTGCGCCAGCATCGGGGCGAGCGGTCGGCCGACCTGGAGCCCGAACTCGGCCAGCGCGGCGGCGCCCCCGGAGAGCGCGGCGACCGCCACCGCGCGCAGGTCACCGGCGAGCAGCAGGGCCCGGCGGACGGCGGCGACCGGCACCTCGGCGGCCCGGGCGATGGCGTCGGCGAGCAGCCCCGCCTGGGCACCCTGGCGTAGCTCCCCGCTGAACAGCCCGACCAGCAGCCGCTGCTCGTCGGCGGTCGCGGCGGCGAAGAGCGCGCCCAGCAGCTCCCGCCGGCGGGCCTGCGAGCCGGGGCCGCTGACCGCCGCGATCCGGTCGATCGCCGCGTCCACGGCGGCCACGGTCAGGGACGGCTCGGCGGCCGGTGCGGGCAGGTCGCGCAGGGCGGCCCAGCCGACGCCGGTCTGCCGCTGGCGCAGCTCGCCGGCGAGGTAGCCGGAGCCGGCCGGCACCTCGGCCGGGTCGAGCGCCCGCAGCGCGGCGGCGAGCAGCTCCACCTTGGCCCGCCGGCCGCTGGTGGCGCCGACCGCCGCGGAGGTGGCTGCCAGGTCGAGGAACCGCACGGCCTCATCCTGCCAGCCACCCCCGACACCACCCGGGCATTGCCGTGCCCGGGCCGTCCTGGTGGGCGGCGGGCGGCAGAGGCTGTCGGGAAACCCCGGGGCGAGCGAGGCGGCCGCGAGGTTTCCCGACAGCCTCTTAGGCGGAGACGGGCTCCTCGATGCGCAGGCCCCGGGCCCGCACCTCGTCGGCGACCCGGGACAGGACGCCGTCGAGGGCGACCAGCGCGGCCGAGAGCTCGCCGAGCTGTTCCTTGAGCGTGTCCTCGGGCCACGCGGAGACGTCGACGTCCCCCAGAGCACTCACGGCGGCTTCGAGCCGCGCCATCACGTCGTTCGTACGCATGTTCGAAAGGCTATAACAGCCCTGCGCCCGACACACCGCAAACTCCGACATCGGCCCCGAAGTTACGGTTCCGTCACCTAACCGACCTGGCGCCCCGCCTGGGCGACCCGGGCCAGCAGCAGCGCCTCGGCCAGGCAGACCCGGGCGAACTCGCCCAGGTGCAGGCTCTCGTTCGGGCCGTGCGCCCGCGCGTGCGGGTCCTCGACGCCGGTGACCAGGATCGCCGCCTGGGGGAACATCTCCTGGAAGGTGGCGATGAACGGGATGGAGCCGCCGACGCCGATGTCCACCGGGTCGGTGCCGTCCCAGGCGGTACGGAAGGCGCCCCGGGCGGCGTCGAACATCGGCCCGGAGGCGTCGATGACGCAGGGGTCGCCGTCGTGTTCGAAGGTGACCGTCACGCGGGCGCCCCACGGGGCGTGCTTCTCCAGGTGGGCGCGGAGCGTGTCGTACGCCCGCTTCGGGTCGTCGCCCGGCGCCAGCCGTACGCTCAGCTTGGCCTTGGCCGACGGGACCAGCGCGTTCGGCGCCTCGCCGGTGGCCGGGGCGTCGATGCCGAGCACCGCCAGCGCGGGCTTGGTCCAGAGCCGGTCGGTGATCCGGCCGGTGCCGAAGAGCGCGGCTCCCTCGACCAGCCCGGCCTCGGCGCGGAACCGGTCCTCCGGGTAGTCGACGCTGGCGCCCTCCCGCCCGACGAGGCCCTCGACGGCCACGTCACCGGCGTCGTCGTGCAGGGTGGCCAGCAACCGGACCAGCGCGGTCAGCGCGTCCGGCACCGCGCCGCCGAACATGCCGCTGTGCACCGCGTGGTCGAGGGTGCGCACCTCGACGAAGCAGTTGACGATGCCGCGCAGCGAGGTGGTCAGCGCCGGCACGCCGACGTCCCAGTTGGTGGAGTCGGCGATCACGATCACGTCGGAGGCGATCTCGTCGCGGTGCTCGGCGAGCAGCCGCTCCAGGGAGTCGGAGCCGTACTCCTCCTCGCCCTCGATGAAGAGGACCACGCCGACCGGAAGCTGGTCGCCGAAGGCGCGCAGCGCCGCGACGTGCGCCATGATGCCGGCCTTGTCGTCGGCGGCGC
This sequence comes from Micromonospora palomenae, assembly GCF_007829925.1. Taxonomy (NCBI): domain Bacteria; kingdom Bacillati; phylum Actinomycetota; class Actinomycetes; order Micromonosporales; family Micromonosporaceae; genus Micromonospora; species Micromonospora palomenae. The sequence goes on along the minus strand of NZ_VIXA01000003.1, from coordinate 418,689 downwards.
CCCGGCCGTAGAGGCGGCCGTCCCGCTCGACCGGCTCGAACGGGTCGGACTCCCAGAGCGACAGGTCGCCGACCGGCTGCACGTCGTGGTGGGCGTACAGCATGACGGTGGGCGCCCCGGGCGGCGCCGGCTTCGTCCCGATCACCGCCGGCTGGCCGCCGGAGCGGACGATCCGGGTGTCGAGGCCGCAGCCGCGCAGCAGCTCCGCGACGGCCTCGGCGGAGCGCTCCACGTGCGAGTGGTCGAAGCCCTCGAAGGCGATGCCGGGGATGCGGACGAGTCGTTCCAGATCGGCACGGACACCGGGCAGTTCACGCTCGACGGCGGCCCGCACCTCGGACTCGGACATGGTCGGTGTGGTCATGACCGGCATCGTATGACGGCCTTACCTGGGCGCACCTCGCGAGGCCGCGTCGCCGCAGCTCGCGGGGTGGCGCACGAGGTAGCGCGCGGCGTCGTGCGACAGCGCCGGCGCGCCGTCGACCACCAGGTCCGCGTGCGCGGCGGTGCGGTCGGCGGCGAAGTGCGCACGTTCCCCGGCGTGCCAGCGACGCAGCTCCGGCAGGATCTGCGGGCCGTCGCGGTCCAGCGCCCGGGCCCGTCGCAGCGGCGCCGGCGCGGTGACGAACACCGCGAGGCTCAGCTCGGGGCGGATCGCCGACCGCGCCGCACTCACCCCCTCCACCACCAGCACCGGCGCGACCGGCACCGGCACCGCCCGGGGCAGAAAGCCCCGCCGCACCCAGCTGTAGCGCTGGTACGCGCCGGGTCGCCCGGCCCGCAGCGGCGCCAGCACCCGCTCCTCCAGCCGCGACCAGAAGGTGAACTGGTCGTCCCACCCGTCGAGCAGGTCGTCGGTGTGCACCACCGGCGGCCGCTCGCCGCCGGGCAGCGCGGCGAGGGCGTCCGCGAGCCGCGCGGCGAACACGCTCTTGCCCGCGCCGCTCGGCCCGTCGACCGCCACCAGTCGGGTACGCCCGAGCCGCGCCGGCCGGGCCAGCACCCGGCGGGCCAGCACCGCGTACGCCTCGACCACCGCCACCCGCGGCCGGCCGAGCTCCTGGCCGGCGTCCTCCCGGTCTCCCGTCACCCGGCCGACGCTAGCGCCGCCGGGAGTCGCGCGGACCCCCGGCCCGGTGGCCGTCTGCCCTGGTCGCGCCGGGTAATCGCGGTGTTGTCCCCCGTGAGCCTGGTTCCGTCTTCCGCCCGGCCGTTTCGCCCGGCGGTCGCTCCGGGTGAGCGGCATGATCTGGATGTGCTGCATGACGTGATGAGTCCGGGCGTGGACGCCCTGCTGGAACAGGCCCGTGCCGGGCTGCGCCGGCTGAGTCCGCAGGAGACGGTCGAGGCGGTGCGGGCCGGCGCCCTGCTGGTCGACACCCGTACCGAGTCGCAGCGCCGCGAGCAGGGCGAGCTGCCCGGCGCGGTCGTCATCGACCGGACGGTGCTGGAGTGGCGGCTGGACCCGGCGAGCGAGTGGCGCATCCCCGAGGCGACCGGGTACGACCGGGAGATCGTCGTGGTGTGCCGGCAGGGCTACGCCTCCAGCCTCGCCGCGGCGAGCCTGCAGGCGCTGGGGCTGCGCAACGCGACCGACATGATCGGCGGGGTGCAGGCGTGGCGGGAGGCGGGACTGCCGTTCTCCGACGAGCCCGCCGACATCCGCCCCTGACGGGGCCGCGCCAGCCGGGCCGGGCCGCGCCCGCTCAGCGATGTCGGCGAGGTTGCGGTATCCCAGCGAACGGGATACCACCACTTCCCGTAACCGGTGTCGATCAGGCGGCGGCGCGGCCGGTTCCCGGGCCGGTCAGGTCGCCGCCGGGGCCCCGGGCGGGATGAACGGCAGGTCGGCCGGCGCGCCGGTCTCGACCAGCCGCCACAGCGCGTCGGTGTCGAGGTGTTCCTCGACCAGGTCCCCGAGCAGGTCGAGCGAGCGCTCCCGGGCGGCGGCGAAGGCGGTGTCCGGCGCCACCCGGAAACCGTGCCGCCCGGCCGTCCGGGCCACCTCGGTGAGGAACCGGCGGCGGAACTCGTCGGACTCGAACGCGCCGTGCCAGTGGGTGCCGTACACCGCGCCGAGCCGCGCGCCCTCGCCGTCGCCGTCGGCGTACGTCAGGAGCGGGGGCAGGCCCGGGTCGGCGGTCGAGACGTACCCGTGGTGGATCTCGTAGCCGCGCACCGTGACGCCACCGGCGGCGGTGCCCACCGCCTGCCGGACGGTCTTGCGCGGGTCGAAGGTGATCTCGACGGGGAGCAGGCCCAGCCCGGGGACGCTGCCCCGGCGGCTCTCCACCGGGTCGTGGATGGCCCGGCCGAGCATCTGGAAGCCGCCGCAGATGCCGAGCAGCGGCCGGCCGGCGGCGGCGTGCGCGGTGACGGCGTCGGCGAGGCCGGTCTCGCGCAGCCAGGCCAGGTCGGCGACGGTGGACTTGGAGCCGGGCAGGACGATCAGGTCGGCGGCGGCCAGTTCGGCGGGCTCGACGGTCAGCCGGACCCGCACGCCCGGCTCGGTGGCGAGCGCCTCGACGTCGGTGGCGTTGCTGATCCGGGGCAGCCGCACCACGGCGACGTCCAGCCAGTCGGTGCCGCGTGGTGCGGCGGGCCGGCCGAGCACCCGCCCGTACGCGAGCGAGTCCTCGGCGTCGAGCCAGAGGTCGAGGTGCCAGGGCAGCACCCCGTACGTCGGGCGGCCGGTGACCCCCCGCAGCATGTCCAGCCCCGGCTGGAGCAGCCCCAGGTCACCCCGGAACTTGTTGATCACGAAGCCGGCGATCAGCGCCTGGTCGGCCGGGTCGAGCAGGGCGACCGTGCCGAACATCGAGGCGAACACCCCGCCCCGGTCGATGTCGCCGACGACGATGGTGGGCAGGCCGGCGTGCCGGGCCAGCCCCATGTTGACGTAGTCGCCGGCCCGCAGGTTGATCTCGGCCGGGCTGCCGGCGCCCTCGCAGATCACCACGTCGTACGCCTCGCGCAGCTCGGCCAGGGCCGCGTACGCGGTCTCGGCGAGCTTCGGCCGAAGCTCGCGGAAGTTGCCGGCGGTGACGGTGTCGACGGCCTCGCCGAGCAGCACCACCTGGCTGGCCAGGTCGCTGCCGGGCTTGAGCAGCACCGGATTGAACCGCAGGTCGGGGGCGAGCCCGCAGGCCGCGGCCTGCATCGCCTGGGCGCGGCCGATCTCCCCGCCGCGGCCGTCGGGGCCGACGACCACCGCGGAGTTGTTGGACATGTTCTGCGCCTTGAACGGGGCCACCGCGACCCCCCGGCGGTGCAGCCAGCGGCAGATGCCGGCGGTGAGCACGCTCTTGCCGGCGTCGGAGGTGGTGCCGGCGACCAGCAGCCCGCCGCTCACCGTCCACTCCCCCGGCCGACGGCGCCCAGGCCACGCAGCCCCCGCCGGCCGACCGCCGCCACCAGCCGCCCGCCGGTCAGGGGCCAGGCGGCCGCGATCCCGAGCGCGGCCAGCCCGACGGCGCCGGAGATCCGGGCGGCCCGCCGGAGGTGCCGCGCCTCGGGGCGGGGGCCGTCGCCGAGGAACGGCCGCACCTCGGAGCGGCCGAAGTACACGTTGCGCCCGCCGAGCCGGACGCCGAGGGCACCGGCCATCGCCGCCTCGCACTGACCGGCGTTGGGGCTGGGGTGGTCGTCGCGGTCGCGGCGCCAGACGTGCCAGGCGCGGGCCCGGTCGCCGTGCACGGTCGGGGCGACGGCGACGGTGAGCAGCCCGGTCAGCCGCGCCGGCACCAGGTTGAGCACGTCGTCGAGGCGGGCGGACGGGGTGCCGAAGCGGGCGTAGCGCGGCGAGCGGTGGCCGACCATGGCGTCGAGCGTGTTGGCCGCACGGTAGCCGAGCAGGCCGGGCAGGCCGGCGACCGCTCCCCAGAGCAGCGGGGCGACCACCGCGTCCGAGGTGTTCTCGGCGACCGACTCGACGGTGGCCCGGGCCAGCTCGGACTCGTCGAGCGCGGACGGGTCCCGCCCGCAGAGGTGGCCCAGGCGGCGCCGGGCCGCCGGCAGGTCGCCACCGCGCAGGGCGGACCCCATCACGCCGGCCTCGTGCCGCAGCGTGCGCCCGCCCAGCACCGTCCAGGTGCCGGCGGCCACGAGCAGCCCCCGCAGCACCGGGTGCCGCCGGGTCGCCACGGTGGCGGCGGCGCCGAGCAGCACCGGCGCGCCGACGGCGAGCGTGGTGAAGACTGCGCCGGCGGCCCGGTCGGGGCGGTAGACCCGCCGTTCCAGGGCACCGGCCGCGCGGCCGTAGCCGGCCACCGGGTGCCAGCGCCGCGGGTCGCCGAGCAGGGAGTCCAGGGCGTACCCCGCCACCAGCCCTGCCGCGTTCGCCACGGCGGTCGCCTGACGCACCTCGCACCACCTCCGGCCGGCCAGCCTAGCCGTACGGCGGGGTGACCGACGCCGCCGTCGCCACCCCGCCCCCGTCCGTACGCCCCGTCGGGCCCCAGCGGCGCCATCGGCGCGGCTCACCGCTCCGGCCCGCCGGGTCAGGCCGGCACCGGCACCCGGCCGCGCCCGCGCCGACCCCGCCCGGCCGGCGCGACGGCGGTCTCCTCCGGCGCGGCGTCCAGCTCGCCCTCCCCGGCGCCCTGTTCGCCGTCCCCCGGCACCGGGGCCAGCTCGTCACCGGACGCCGGAGCGTCGTCGCCCTCCTCGTCGAACGGGTCGGTCAGCTCCGCCAGTCCGGTGCCGGGCACTTCGTGGCCGGCGCGGGGCACGGCGAAGCCGGAGAACTCGAAGTCCTCGTCGAACGGTCGGTCGTCCGGCGCGGCCGGCGCCTGCTCGTACGGCACCGGCTCGGTCGGCTCGCCCTGCACCCGGCCGGCCGCCTCGGCGTCCTCGACGGTGCTGGTGGCCATGGTCGGCTTGTTGCGCAGGAACCGGGCCCGCCCGCGGGACAGGTCGTGCCCGACGGCGACCGCCTCCAACTCGTAGACGGTGCGGTGGTTGCCCGCGTCGTCGGTCCAGTCGCGGGTGTAGAGGCGGCCGGCCACCACCACCGGGTCGCCGACCATCACCGAGGCCGCCACCCCCTCGGCCAGCTTGCGCCAGCAGTTGACCCGGACGCGGAGGCTGTTGCCGTCCACCCACCGGCCGCTGTCCCGGTCGAGCCGGCGGGCGGTCGAGGCGACCTTGAAGTTGGCGACCAGGGTGTTGCTCTGCGTGGTACGGCGCCACTCGGGTGCCGTCAGCACATTGCCGACGACCGTGACGTAGGTATCGAACATCGTCCCCTCCCAGGGGTTCCAGGGCCTGCCGTGGCGAGTCGACTCGGTGCCGAGCCTGGCCGGGTCGGCGCCGCGCGGGGAGCGGACCGGCCCGGCCTGTGGACGAGGGGACCGCCTGTGGACAAGAACCTGATCAAGGGCCCGGTCTGCTAGGGCCGAGCGGCCCTGGGTGGCCGTACCGGGTGTGACCAGGATCGGAAGGCGGGGTCACCCGGCGTGGGATCGGCTCCGGCTGGGTATGGATTTGATCAACCGAGAGCCAGCACGGCACGAGGTTCGATGAGAAAGGTCAGTGACGATGATTCTCAGCTCGCGTACCACCGGCCCCGTCCGCACCGAGCGGGAGGTGCGGCGATGAGCGCGGTGACCAACCCGGCGACCGTTGTCGAGTGCCTGCGCGTCGGCGCCGGCTTCTTCCAGGGCGACCGGAACTGGATCGTGGAGCAGTTCGCGACCCTGAACGCGCGGCTGGCCGCGTTCCACGCCGACGCCACCGAGCTCGAGGTGTCGGTGAAGGACCGCGAGGCGCGCGGGCAGAAGGTCACGCTGGAGTGCTGGATCGCCGGTCGGCAGAAGATCGTCACCACCTCCAGCGAGGAGGACCTGCGCGCGGCGCTCCACGACGTCCGCGACGACCTGCGCCGGCGGCTCAACGACGCCAAGACGCGGCAGGAGCCCCGGCACAACAAGCACGTCCGGGAGATCGGCCAGCCGGGCCCCGACCAGGTGGCCGACGCCGACGCCGACCTCGAACGGGTCGACGCCGAGACGGCCTGAGCCACGCCCCGACCGTCCCCGCCCGACCGGTGCGGTCGGACGGGGACGGCAACGGGGGCTACCGCCCGGTAGCTTCCGGGCGTACCGTCGCCTTCGTGGAACCGGACGTGCTGGGGCCGCCGTACGAGCGGCAGACGATCGACCTGGGCACCGACGACGAGGGACCGGTGGTCGCCACCCTGGTCCGGCGGCGTGCCGAGCGCCCCACCGGGCGGGCCGTGCTCTACGTGCACGGCTTCGTCGACTACTTCTTCCAGACCCACGTGGCCGACTTCTTCGCCGAGCGCGGCTGGGACTTCTACGCGCTCGACCTGCGCAAGTACGGTCGCAGCCTGCTGTCGCACCAGACCCCGAACTTCTGCCGCGACCTCGGCGACTACTTCCCGGAGCTGGACGCCGCCGCGAAGATCATCCGCGAGGACGACGGGCACGACACCCTGCTCGCCATGGGCCACTCCACCGGCGGCCTGATCCTCTCGCTCTGGGCGCACGCCCGACGCGACGCCGGCCTGGTCGACGGGCTCTTCCTCAACAGCCCGTTCTTCGACATCAACGCCCCCTGGCTGGTCCGTCGACCCCTCGCGGCCGCCGTCTCCCGGCTGGGCCGCAGAGCGCCGCAGCGCATCCTCCCCTTCGGCCTGGGCACCGTGTACGGCGAGAGCCTGCACGCCGAGCACCGCGGCGAGTGGACGTACGACCTGGCCTGGAAGCCGCTCGCCGGGTTCCCCGTCCGGGCCGGCTGGATCAACGCCATCCGCACCGCCCAGCGGCAGCTGCGCGCCGGCCTGGAGATCCCGGTGCCCGTGCTGCTGGCCTGCTCGACCCGCAGCTTCAAGGGCACCAAGTGGCAGGATGCGGCGGCCCTGGCCGACGCCGTCCTGGACGTCGAGCACATGGTCCGCTGGGCACCCCGGCTCGGCCGCCACGTCACCCTGGCCCGCTTCGACGGCGGCCTGCACGACCTGACGCTCTCCGGCCCCGCCGTACGCGAGAAGGTCTTCGCCGAGGTCGGGCGGTGGGCCGAGGCGTTCCTCGGCGCGGGCCCGACGAACGCCGACCCCGACACGACGGACCCGGCCGGCGCCGGCGGCGCCGCAGTCCCGGGCAGCCGGGAGCCGGCCGCGGACACCGCACCGGCGGGGGCGCCGCAGGCCGGCTGACCGGCACTCAGCCGCCGGTCGGCAACTCGGCGGTGATCCGGTCGAAGGTGGCCACCGGGTGACTGCCCTCGCCGGGCAGCACCAGGCCGAGGCAGCGCAGCCCGACCTCCCCCGCCGGGTCGGCCTGCACACCGAACACGGGCGCGCCGACGTACCCGGCGGGCAGCTCGCCGGTGATCCGCAGGCCGTCGCCCGCGCGGACGGCCCGCTCGACCGCGACCTCCAGCGGCCGCGACCCGTCGTCGCGGACACCCAGCGCCAGCACGATCGCGGTGACCGGCTCCGCGCCGATCCGGGCGACGTCGTCCGCGCCGGCCGCGACCGCGTCCGGCACCGGTTGGGTACGCCAGCCCCAGCCCTGCCCGGCCGCCCGCTCGTGCAGCCCGGCGGTCGGCAGCACCGCCACCCCGAGGTCGGGCAGGTGCCCCCACCGGTCGGTGAAGTGCGGCAGGACCAGCGCGTCGGGGGCCACCCCGGCGGGCTCGGTGACACTCGGCCGCAGCCCGACCTCGCCGGCCTCGACCCGGGTCACGACGTCGGCGGTGAGCAGGTACTCCCCCGTCGGATGCGCGAAGAAGAACGCGGTGCCGGCGGGCCCGTCGTCGGCCGGCCCGGCCGGGCGGACCGGCAGGATCGCCCGCCCCAGGAGCTGGCACAGCTCGTAGGCGACCTCGTTCTCGGCGTCCGGTTCCAGCAGCACGAAACCGAGGGTACGGGGCGCGCCCGGCCGGAACCCGGATGACCGGACGCGCGGCGACGTGCGACGCTGATCACCGCGCCGCAGCGGGCACCCGTTCCCCCGCGGCCCGGGGGTGCGGCGGTACCCTCTTGGCGCGACACACACGCCGCGCGCCCGTAGCTCAGCGGATAGAGCAGGGGACTTCTAATCCCAAGGCCGCAGGTTCGAATCCTGCCGGGCGCACCCTCCCCACCGCAGGTCAGCGGCTTTCCGCTCCCGGTCGAGACGATCACCAAGCCAGCACCGGTGAAGACGCCCGGAGATTCATCGTCCACGCGACCCAGGCTGCTGGCCGCGAAAAGCTCGCTCTCGGCCCTACCCGTCCGCCGGTGGCTGATGTGCCAGTTCGATGGCGTAGGTGTCGGCTGGGTCGATGTCGGCGACCGCCTGCTGAGCGGCCGTTCGCTCGCCTCTCGCGCGAAGCAGACGCACCAGAAAGTGCAAGGCGGTCCTGTCACCGCGCTGGGCACGCTGCCGTAGCTCGCTGTCGCGGCCTTCCTCATACAGGAACCTGTCCAACCGGCGCCGTGCGTGAACGTCGGTCTTGGCGTGCTCTGCCAACTCAGGGAAGAGCCCGGCCTTCACGAGTAGCTCCATATGCCACAGGTGCGCGTTGTGCCGGTAGTGGTCCTGGCTGTAGCACTCGGAGAAGCTCGAGACCATGGCGATTGCCATTGCCCAGTCGCCGCGCGCTTCGGCCGCTTCCGCCGATGCCTGGTCGAACCCCGCCACCACAGCAGTATGACGAGCTGCGCCTGCTCGGCCCCGGCCTGCTGCGACCTCCGGCCGACATCGGCCGGGCCGGCCGCCGACCGCTTGCCCGGTATTCTGCGCTCCTTCCAGGCAAGAGAGCTGACTGCGTGGAGGAAGCGTGGGATACGAGCTGCACATCAGCCGAGCCGCGGAGTACTACGACAGCGACAGGCACCCCATCGCACTGGACGAATGGCTGGCCTACGCGGAGAGCAGGCCGACGCTCAACGTAGGCGGATGGCTCGGCTGGGACGAGGACCGCCAGCCCATCTACGAGCAGACCTGCACAGACGGAAGCGTGGTCTCGTTGACCTGGTTCGAGGGTGCCATCGAGATCAAGGGACACTTCGACGGCGACGCCTACCACGAGTTCGGAAGCATCGCCGAGGACCTGCAGGCCAATCTTCAAGGCGACCACGGCGAGCGGTACACGGCGAGCGGTGTTCTTCCCCCCACTCGGTAGACGTGAGACTCCGCCCCACACCCTGGCCTCCCCTCAGAGATCCGCGAGGCCGCGCGGCCGGCTCCCCAGCCGGCTCGCGTAAGGCTGTTCGTGGTGCGAGCGAGCTACGGCCTCGAATGGACACAGCTCCATGCCGGCGTCGATCCGTCAGCCGCGCGGGCCGGTGGCGCTGGGTCGCCGTCAACCGCGCCGCGCGTGGTTGACTATCGAGCCATGCCGCTCAGTCCGCACGAGGTCGAACTGTTCGAGGACTCCAGGGCCCGCCTGGAGGCGATCGCCTATCGCCTGCTGGGCTCGACGAGCGACGCCGAGGACGCGGTCCAGGACACGTTCCTGCGCTGGCAGGCCGCCGACCGGGAGCGCGTCGAGACGCCCGGGGCGTGGCTGACGAAGGTGCTCACCAACCTGTGCCTCAACCAGCTCACCTCCGCGCGGGCCAGGCGTGAGACCTACGTGGGTACGTGGCTGCCCGAGCCGGTGCTCGCCGGCGACCGGATGCTCGGCCCGGCCGATACCGCCGAGCAGCGCGAATCGGTCTCGATGGCGGTGCTCACCCTCATGGAGCGGCTCTCGGCCAGGGAACGCGTCGTGTACGTGCTGCGCGAGGCCTTCGGCCATTCACACGGGGAGATCGCCGAGATCCTCGAGATCACCGAGGCGAACTGCCAGCAGATCTACCGGCGGGCCAAGCAGCACGTCGCCGGCGACCGAACCCGCGCGGAGGTCGACGGAGCCGCCGCGCGCAAGGTCGTCGAGGAGTTCCTCGCCGCGGCCGTCAGCGGCGAGACCGAGCGGCTGGTCAAGCTGCTGACCGACGACGCGATGAGCGCCGGCGACGGCGGCGGCAAGATCCCGGCCCGTGCCAAGCCGATCACCGGCGCGCTGGCGGTGGCGAGGTTCCTGCGTGGCCTGTTCAAGCCCACCAACGCCAAGTGGGACCTGGTGGGCGGCAGTCCCGCCCTCTACGTCGACGTCGTCAACGGCGCGCCTGCGGTGGTGGTCGTGGTCGGTGACCGGGTCGTCGGCGTCATGTCCTTGGAGGTGACTTCCCAGGGCGTCGCGGCCGTCCGCATCCAGGTCAACCCCGACAAGCTCGAACGCGCCACGCGCCAATGGGCCGTATCCGAGCACGGGGAACCGTTCCTCGAAGCCTTGTGACCCACGACACGGACGGCTCCTGTCAGGAATCGCGTCGCTGCCCGGTTCAGGAAGCGAACACATCGAGACAGGAGTGAGGCCATGAAGCACCGCATCGTCGTCCTCGGGGCTGGATACACCGGAGCCATCGCGGCCGGGCGCCTCGGCAAGCGGCTGCACCCCGACGACACCGAGATCACCGTCGTCAACGCCGATCCCGATTTCGTCGAGCGGGTCCGCATGCACCAACTCGCGACCGGACAGGACCTCAAGCGCCGCAAGCTGAGCGACATCTACGCGGGCACGGGCGTGAAGGTACGACTGGCACGGGTCACCGCCGTCGACGCCGACCGCAGGACCGTTGCGCTGGTCGACGGGCACGGTGCCGGCGAGATCGCCTACGACACCCTCGTCTACGCCCTCGGCAGCGCGGCCGCCGACCACGGCGTCCCCGGCGTCGCCGAGCACGCCTACGACGTTGCGGGCAAACAGTCCGCGCTGCGGCTGCGCGAGCGCCTGAACGACCTCGCCGCGGGCGGCACCGTGCTGGTCGTCGGCGCGGGCCTCACCGGTATCGAAGCGGCCACCGAGATCGCCGAGGCCCGGCCGGACCTCGACATCGCGATCGCCGCCCGCGGCGGCCTCGGCGACTGGCTCAACGACACGGCCCAGCGGCACCTGCGCGGAGTCTTCGACCGGCTCGGCGTCGCGGTCCACGAGCACACCGACATCGCACGGGTCGAGGCGACCGGCGCGGTCACCGGCGACGCACGGGTGATCCCGGCCCAGGTGACCGTGTGGACGGCGGGTTTCGCCGTCCACCCCATCGCCGCCGCCACGACCCTGGAGGTCGCCGAGACCGGGCAGATCGTCGTCGACGCCACGATGCGCTCGGTCTCGCACCCCGACGTGTACGCCGTCGGCGACGCCGGACTCGCCGAAGGGCCGGGCGGCAAGCCCCTGCGGATGTCCTGCGCCTCGGGGGCCCCGATGGCCTGGCAGGCCGCCGACGCCATCGCTGCGCGCCTGACCGGTCGGAAGATCCCCCAGGCCCCGCTCCGGTACTTCCAGCAGTGCATCAGCCTCGGCCGCCGCGACGGCATCATCCAGTTCGTGACCGCCGACGACCAGGCCAAGCCGTCCCTCATCAAGGGGAAGCTGGCAGCCCGCTACAAGGAGATCATCTGCAAGGGCGCGGCCTGGGGCGTCGCCCACCCGACGCTGATGCTTCCGACCCGCCGCCGCCGCATCGCCGCTACCCGAACGGAGACCCTCGCGGCCACTTCGTGACGGGACGAGCGCCGCTCGTCGCGACAGCTCCCCCCAAGTTGAGCTGTCTCAGAGGCCTGCGCCATGGTCCGAAGAAGAGCGAGCATTCGTCTCTGCCGCGTCCAACCAGCGCCGGTACCACCGGGCGAACCCGAGCGGCGTTCCGTCGTCGTCGCACAGCGGCCGGTAACCGCCATCAGAGGCGGTGTCGTCGGCCCACATCTGCCCCCGCGCCGGGCCACTCACGACAAGAGCCTCCCGCATCGCGCAGCCGAGGTGACACAGGTACAGCAGACCGATCGAGTGCTCGGGCTTGAAGACGATGCTGTCGTGCTGCTCCCAGTACGCGTCCTCGGCCGCGTTGAACTGCTCCTCCGAGTCGTAGTCCGCCTCGTCCGGCGGCTCGGGTAGACCGTCGGCCGGGTTGAACGCCTCGACGTGCGGAAAGGGCTGCGTGAGCCCGTCCAGGTCGGTGAGATCGGCGCCGTCGCCCTCCCACCGCCACCGCCCGTCCAGCCGACGCAGGGGAAAGAGCCCGTAGGTCGGCCCTGCACCGCCCCGCCCCGCCGCCAGCAGAAACGACCGGTACTCACCCGGCAGCTCCACCTGGAGTTGTGTCTCCACCTCGGCCAACTCCTCCGCGCTCAGCGGCGGCTCAAGTTCCCAACGGTGGCTCGATGAACCGAAGACCTCATCGGCGCCGGGCGCGGAGGCCAGCCGGGCGAGCCGTTCACGGACATCTGACCAGTCGGAGCGCGTCACGGGCGGCACGATACAAGTTCGGGGCGACTCGTACCGTCCGGACCGCTCACGCAAGGGCCGCCCTCCCGAAGCGGAAGGGCGGCCCTTGTCAGCGGATCGGTGCGTCAGGCCACCGAGGCGGGGAACCTCTCCCACACCCGGTGCGCCGCCAGCAACTGCTGCACGGCGGTGAACACCTCGGCTCCGGAGTCACCAGTGACGACGCCGGGCGTGCCGGCCACCCCCGCGCGCTCCAGCACGGTGACGCCGCCGCCCCACGCGCCGATCGCCTTGGCGTGCCGCCAGCACTCCTCGACCATGAGCAGCACCCGCGGGTCCACGGCCGCCGAGTCGGCGGCCCCGACCTTGGCGTCGCGCGCCGGGATGGCGTCCGGCGTCGGGGTCGGCGCTGCGGCGAGCAGGAGCACGTCGAACTCGACCGACCGGCCGGTGGCGAAGGTCCGCTGCACCGGCAGGTCACCCACCAGCCCGCCGTGCGGGGCGATCAGCAGCGGCACCATGCCGGCGGCGAACACCGCGCGGCGCACCTCGCCGACGCCGTCGAGGTCGGCGTCGGGATCGACGACGATGCCGACCATGCGACCGTCGCTCGGCCACTCCCTGCCGACCTGCGACAGCGCCGGGCTGGGCGTGACCTCGGCCAGCGGCACGGTCGGCTGCGGTGCGGGAAGGCCCAGACCGGTGGCGACCTCCGCGCACAGCACCGGGTCGATGTTGGCGAGGGACTGGAGCTGCCGTTCCTTGATGGCCTGGTGGTAGCACTTGCCGAGCTCGAACGTGTAGGCCCGGATGATGTGCTCCTTCTCCACCGGCGACATGCTCAGCCAGAACAGGCGGACCTGGCTGTAGTGGTCGTCGAACGAGACCGGGTTGGCGCGCACCTTCGGCGCCTCCGCCACGGTGACCGGCACGTCGACGAAGGCGTTCTCGTCGTCACCGGCGGGGAAGGGGTTGCCGCCGTCGAGCGAGTTCGGCCGGTACGGCGCGACACCCGCGTGGACGGCGTGCTGGTGGAAGCCGTCGCGGAGCATGTCGTTGACCGGGGCGTGCGGCCGGTTGATCGGGATCTGCGAGAAGTTCGGCCCGCCCAGCCGGGTGAGCTGCGTGTCGACGTACGAGAAGAGCCGGCCCTGCAGCAGCGGGTCGTTGGTGACGTCGATCCCCGGCGGCAGGTGGCCGAGGTGGAAGGCGACCTGCTCGGTCTCGGCGAAGAAGTTCCTCGGCGTCCGGTTCAGCGTCAACCTGCCGATCGGCTGCACCGGGGCCAGTTCCTCCGGCACGATCTTCGTCGGGTCGAGCAGGTCGATGCCGGCGAAGCTCTCCTCGGGAGTGTCGGGGAAGACCTGGATGCCGAGCTCCCACTCGGGGTACGCGCCGGCCTCGATCGCGTCGTACAGGTCCCGCCGGTGGAAGTCCGGGTCGATGCCGCCGAGCATCTGCGCCTCCTCCCAGGTCAGGGAGTGCACGCCCAGCTTGGGCTTCCAGTGGAACTTGACCAGCACGGTCTCGTCGGCCGCGTTGACGAGCCGGAAGGTGTGGACGCCGAAGCCCTCCATCGTCCGGTACGAGCGCGGGATGCCCCGGTCGGACATGTTCCACATCGTGTGGTGCTGCGCCTCGGTGTGCAGGGAGACGAAGTCCCAGAAGGTGTCGTGCGCGCTCTGGGCCTGCGGGATCTCCCGGTCGGGGTGCGGCTTGGCGGCGTGGATGATGTCGGGGAACTTGATGGCGTCCTGGATGAAGAAGACCGGCATGTTGTTGGCGACCAGGTCGAAGGTGCCCTCGTCGGTGTAGAACTTCGTCGCGAAGCCCCGGGTGTCGCGCACCGTGTCGGCGGATCCGCGCGAGCCGAGGACGGTGGAGAACCGCACGAAGACCTCGGTCTCGCGTCCCTTCTTGAGGAAGCCGGCCCTCGTCACCTTCTCGGCGGTGCCGTAGGCGGTGAAGAGGCCGTGCGCCCCGGCCCCGCGTGCGTGCACGACGCGCTCGGGGATGCGCTCGTGGTCGAAGTGGGTGATCTTCTCGCGGAAGTGGTGGTCCTGGAGCAGGATGGGACCGCGCGGACCGGCCTTGAGGGAGTGGTCCGTGTCGCGCAGCCGCGCCCCCTGCGAGGTGGTGAGGAAGGCGCCCTGCTGACCTTTGGCGATCGCAGGCGCGTCGGTCTTCGCGCCGGTCGGGGTACGGGTCTCCGGGGCCCCCTGCTCGGCCTTGGGCGGCAGCGGGTCGTGCGGCGTCGTCGGCTCCTCGACGGTGGGCGGGGCGCTGCCCGGAGCGCCGGGGACATCCGGGGTCAGGACGCCGGCCACCTTCTCTGCGGCGGCCTCCACGACATCCTTGACCGCCTTGGCGGGCTTGCTGGAATCCATCTGGACGGGTACCTCCATGGAGCGGCTGTGAGCAGGCTCCTGGGCCGTACCCTGGTCCGGTCGTGCAAAACGGACTGATCACCACCGACCGGCCAGTCAGGTGACATCAGGGCGTGGATCACGGGTGGCCGGTCGGTGGACCGGGAGGTCAGCGGTGGTCGCCGAGGACCTGCGTCAGGGCGTGCGTGGCCTGCCGGACCATGCCGGGGTTGGTCTCCCAGTAGTAGGGCAGCGCCATCACGGCCTGGCACAGCGCCCAGCCACGCCCCCGCAGCCACGACGCGTCGCCGACGTCGAGTTCGGCGCGGAACCGCTCGCGGCTGGTGCCGGCGAACACGTTCCACGCCGGTTGCAGGTCGCAGGCGGGATCACCGACGTTGAGCCCGCCGAAGTCGATGACCGCGGACAGCCGGCCGTCGACGACCAGCAGGTTGCCCGGCAGCAGATCACCGTGCACCCAGACCTCCGGGGCGTCCCACGCCGGGGCGTCGAGCGACTCCTGCCAGGACCGCAGCGTCGCCGCACCGTCGATCCGGTCGCCGAGCCGCGCGACCGCCCGCCGGACGCCCTCGTCGAGCTCCGCGAGCGCTGCGCCCCGCTTGCCGGGAAGGCGCGGGAAGGCGCCGGTGGTGTCGATCCGACGCAGCGCGGCCACGAACGCGGCGAGATCGACCGCCGCCCGGTCCAGGTCGTCGATCGTGCCGTTCGCGTTCTCGCCCGGCAGCCACTCGCACACCGACCAGTCGAAGGGATAGCCCTCGGCGGGACGCCCCATCGCCACCGGCACGGGCAGGGCCAGCGGCAGGTGCGGTGCGAGCTTCGGCAGCCACTCCGCCTCCGTTGCCGCCTGCCTGGTGGCCCAGCCGATGCGCGGCAGCCGGACGACGAGGTGCTCACCGAGCCGGTAGATGTCGTGGTCGGTGCCGTACGACGGGACCGGACGGATCGGCAGCCCGGCCCAGTGCGGGAACTGTCCGGCCAGGAGGCGACGGACCAGGTCGACGTCGGTCTCGATCTCGTCGGCGTGCATCTTGAGAGCGCTCATCGCGGCCATCCTCAGCGAACCGGCAGGAGCGCGACAACCGAGTTCCAGGCGGCCGGTTGTCGGTCCGGCTCGCTACCCTCCGCCGGTGACCGACACCGCTGACCCGATCCGGGTGCCCACTGTGGAGGACGAGGCCCGCTTCTGGGCACTGGTCGAGGCCGCCTGGGAGCGGCTCGGCCCGGAGCCGGCGGCGCTGCGCCGGGCCCTGGCGATCCGCGACCCGGAGGCTGACGACGTCGACCCGTACTCGATCGACGACTGGCTCGACCCCTTCCTCGCCAGTCTCCGGGCGCTCTGTGCCGAGCTGACCGGCCGGGAGCTGACCGACCTCGACCGCGTGGTCGAGCGCAAGCTCCACGACATCGACCGGGAGGACGTCCACGAGGTGACCGACGGCTCCGACGACGGGTTCCTCTACTGCCGGGGCTGGATCGTCGCGCTGGGGCGGGAGTTCTACGAGGCCGTGCGCGCCGACCCGGCGATGGCCGTGCTGGACGCCGACTGCGAGGAAATGTGCTATTTCTTCGCCCACCTGCACGAGGAACGCTTCGCGGAGTGGCCGGACACCGGCTCCGGCATCTCGCGGGAGTCCACCAGCAACGCCGCCGGCTGGGCGGCGAGCTGACCGACCGTCCGGGGGTGCGGCGCGCGTCGCACCGACGACCTGGGGGGGTGGGTGGTCGGTGCGACGCGGCCTGACCGACGCCGGGGCGGGGTGGAGGGGGGAATGGGGGTGAGGTGCCCCGCCCGGCGTCGGAGTTCAGCCGGCGGCCGGGGCGGCCGGCTTGTGGCCGCCGCCCGGGCCTCCGGTACGGGTGGTCTCCTGCGGGTTCGGTCGCGCGTCCGGCTTGCCGGTCGGGTGGCTGGGCGGGACCGAGGGGCGGTGGGACGGCTTGCCCTTCTCGGCGGTGAGCAGCGTGGCGCAGTAGCCGGCCACCTGTTCCCGGCCGCCGGCGGTGGTGATCAGCACGGTGAAGGCGGGGCTCTCCAGCGCCTTGCCCGGGTTGTCGCCAGCCTTGGCGGTGTAGGCGCGGCAGAGGCCGACCAGGGACGGTGAGGGGGTGCCCTTCGCGCCCGGCGACTTCTCGCCCTTCGCCTTGTCGGCGGGGGCGCCGGTGGCGTGCGCCGAGGGCTTGGCGCTCGCCCCGGTCAGCGGGTTCGGCAGGGCGTGGTTCGCGGCGGCGAGCGCCACCCCACCGGTGGCGGTCACGGCGAGTGCCGTGGCCCCGACCTTCAGGGTGAGCAGTTTCGCCAGTGCGGTGTGCAACATGGGGTCTCCGGTCTTGGGGGGATGACGGAGTGGCGGTGTCCCCGGGGCGCCTTCCGGGCCACACCTTCCGTGCCCCTCAGCGCCGACCTCCCCCGATACGTCACACCGGCCCTGCATGCTCGCGACGACGGACACCGCTCCAGGCGGCGCGGAAACCCGGGTGACGTCGGCGCGGCCACGCCCCACCATCGACGGATGCCGTCGACCCGATCGCCCGAGCCGGACATCCGCCGCTACTACACCGACGTCTACGGCGAGGCCGGCCGACTGGACCGCACGCCGCAGGGACGGCTGGAGCGAGCCCGTACCCGGGAGTTGCTGGCCCGGCTGCTGCCGCCGCCGCCCGCGACGGTGCTCGACCTGGGTGGCGGCCCGGGGGCGTACGCGGGCTGGTTGGCCGCCGCCGGCCACCCGGTGCACCTGGTCGACCTGGTGCCGGCGCACGCGGCGGCGGCCCGGCGCGACCACCCGGTGGCGAGCGCCAGCGTGGGCGACGCGCGGCACCTGCCGTACGCGGACGCCAGTGTGGACGCCGCGCTGCTGCTCGGCCCGCTCTACCACCTGACCGAGCGGGGCGACCGGGTCACCGCGCTGCGGGAGGCCGCCCGGGTCACCCGTCCGGGCGGGCCGGTGCTGGCCGCCGCGATCAGCCGCAACACGCCGATGATCGACCTGGTCCGGCAGGGCCGGGTGGACGACGGCACCCGGCCGGCGATCCTGGCCGCGTACAACACGGGGGTCAACGACCCGGCCACCGGCTTCACCACCGCCTACTTCCACCGCCCCGAGCAACTGGTGGACGAGTTCACCGCCGCCGGGCTGCCGGCGGTCACCGTGTACGGCATCGAGGGTCCGCTCTGGCCGGTGCTGGAGACGCTCGGCGCGGCCGAGGAGTCCACGCTGTTCCGCGAGGCGGTCGCCTGCGCGCGGGCGTTCGAGTGCGATCCGGCGGTGATCGGGGTCAGCTGCCACCTGCTCGCCGTCGCGACGGTGGGAGCCGGTTGAGCTGTCAGCGACACGACGCGCACCGAGGGTGATCGGAACGGACGTTCCGTGCTATTCTCCGTCGTCGATCTACCGCTGCGCGGACCCGGACGGGTCGCTGCCCGAAGGACGCCTCCCGATGTCGGCCGTACCCGCTCCGACCTCGCCGCCGTCGCTGTTGGACCGGCCGGCCGGTGGCGCGTTCACGCTCATCTTCACCACCCTGCCGGCCCTGCTGCGGCTCACCTGCGGGCTGGTCGGGGCGGTCACCGCGCTGGCGGTGCGCACCCCGCCGGTGCGGACCGGGGCGCTGCTCGTGGCGGTCGCGGTGCTGACGGCGTGGTCGGTGCTCTACGCCGTCCGCGCACTGCGCGCCGGGATCGGCGCCGCGCTGGTCACCGGGGACGTGGCGCTCACCACGGCGGCGTGCCTGCTCATCCCCCACCTGGTCGCGCCGGAGGTGCTGCCGGGTGAGGGCAGCTGGATCGCGGTGCTGGCCAGCACCACGGTGATCAACACACAGGCCACCGCCGCCGCCCGCTGGTCGGTCCCGGCGGGCCTGCTGCTCACCGCCGCCTATGCCACCGGCGCCACCGCCGCCGGCAACCCGGCCGAGGCCACCGCCCACGCCGCGACCCTGCTCGGGCAGACCGGGCTGGCGGCGATGATGACCGCCGTGATGCGCCGGCGGATCGGCCGGGCCGACCGGGCCTTCGCCGACTACCAGGGGTTGCGCCGGGACGCGCTGATCGCCCGTACCGCCCGGGAAGCGGAGCGACGGCAGAACCGCGACCTGCACGACACCGTCCTCGGCACGCTCACCATGGTCGGCCTCGGTGCGGTGCCCGACGGGTCGCCGGCGCTGCGCCGGCGGGCCGCGGCCGATCTGCGTACCCTCGTCGGGCTCGCCGACGCGCGGTCCGCGCCGGTCGGCGGCCGGGTCGCGGTCGACGAGCGGTTGCGGGCGGTGCGCGACGCCCACCCGGAGCTGGCGGTGACCGCCGAGCTGGCGCCCTGCGCCGCCCCCGCCCCGGCCGCCACCGCGCTCGCGGACGCCACCGCCGCCGCGCTGGCCAACGTGGCCCGGCACGCGCCCGGCGCGGCCGTGACGCTGCGACTGACCACCGAGGCGGAGACCGTCGTGGTCGAGGTGGTCGACGACGGTCCCGGCTTCGACCCGGCCGCCGTCCCGGCCCACCGGTACGGGCTGCGCGAGTCGGTACGCGGGCGGCTGGCCGAGGTCGGCGGGCACGCGGAGGTGACCTCCGGCCCTGGCGAGGGCACCCGGATCCGGTTGGAATGGCCCCATGTCGGCTGACCTCGACGCCGGCCCGGTCGCCGTACCCCGGGTCGATCCGTCCCCGGCGAGCCTCCCGCCGCCGGACGACGTCCCGGCGGTCGACGTGGCCAGCGCCTCGGACCGGGGCGCCCGGATCGCGGCCGTCGCCATCGCGCTGGTCTGGCACGCGGTGATCGGGTTGCCGGCGCTGCTGGGGTCGTGGTCCGAACTGGCCGCCCCGGCGGTGGTCGCGGCCGGCTGGCTGGTCGTCGCCGCGACCGGCGGGTACGCCGGGGCCCGGCTGCTGGGCGGGGCCCGGCCCCCGGCGCTGCCGCTGGTCGCGGTGCTGCTGGCGGTGGACGCGGCGGTCTTCGCGGCCAGCGGGCGGGAGCTGTTGTTCACCGCCGCCAACTGGGTCTGGGGCACCCTCGGCTGGTTCTTCGTGGTGGTGCTCTGGGGGCGGCGGATCCCCTGGCTGCTCGCCCTGCTCGCCGCCCACTCGCTGATCGCGCTGACCGCGCTGCTCGGGCACGGCGCGACCGCCCCCGCCGACCTGACCCGGTACGCGATGTACGTCTACGGCACGTCGTCGCTGCCCATCGCGGTCTTCACCGGCGCGGCGGTGATCGCCGGCCTGGCCCGGCAACGCGCCGCGACGGCGGCGGCCGCCCTCGCGGTGGCCGCCGAGCGGGACGCGGCCGAGCGGGCCCGGCGGGAGCGGCAGGCCCGGCTCGCCCTGGTCAGCGGCGCCGCCGAGGAGGTGCTGGCCGAGCTGGCCGACGGGCGCGCCGATCCGGCCGACCCGCTGGTGCAGCGCCGGTGCGTGCTCGCCGCAGCCCGGCTGCGCCGGCTGATCGCCGAGTCGGACGACGTGCCGGACCCGCTGCTGCACGAGCTGCGCGCCGCCGCCGACCTGGCCGAACGGAACGGCCTGCCGATCGACCTGGTCGCCATCGGCACGCCCCCGCCGCTGCCGGTGGAGGTCCGCCGCTGGCTGGTGGACCCGCCGACCGCCGCGCTGGCCGAGGCGCGGCGCTGGGCCCGGTTGACCGTGGTCGCCGGGCCGGACGAGGTGGTGGTCAGCCTGGTCGCCCCCGAGGTGGACGATTCCGCCGGAACCGGTCCGCCCAGCCACGTCGAGGACGACGGCCTGGTGGAGCACGTGCAGGAGCGGGACGGGGAGATCAGGTGGACGCAGACCCGGTGGCGCAGGACGTGAGCGGGGACCGGCCCGTCGGGGTGGCCATCGTGGACGACCACCCGGTGGTGATCGACGGGGTGCGGGCGTGGCTGGCCTCCGAGCCGCGGCTGCGCGTCCTGGCCACCGGGGACGATTCGGACCAGGTGCTGCGGGACGCGCCGGACGCCGACGTGGTCCTGCTGGACCTGCGCCTGCACGGGCGGATGGTGATCGACAAGCTGGCCGAGCTGAGCGCCGCCGGTCGGCGGGTGGTGGTCTACTCCGAGCACACCGACCCGGCGACGATGCTCGCCGCGCTGGACGCCGGGGCGGCGGCGTTCCTGGCCAAGCACGAGGGACGGGAACACTGCGTGGCGACCGTGCTGGCCGCCGCCAGCGACCGCCCGTACGTGCCACCGGCGCTGGCCGGGGCGATGGTGGGTGACCCCCGCCCCGACCGCCCGGCCCTGTCCGACAAGGAACGGGAGGCGCTGCTGCTCTGGTTCCAGTCGATGTCGAAGGCGTCGGTGGCCCGTCGGATGCGGATCAGCGAGCACACCGTCAAGCAGTACGTGGACCGGGCGCGGATCAAGTACACCCGGGCGGGCCGGCCGGCGGCGACCAAGGCGGCGCTGCTGGCCCGGGCGATCGAGGACGGCCTCGTCCGACCGGAGGAGATCGGCATCTACCGGTCGCAGGCGGCGGCCGACCGGCCGACCCCCTAACGGCTGTCATGACAGGCCCGGCGGGCTGGGCGAGGCTTACCGGCAGGAGGTCAACCGCCGGGAGGTCGTGACGATGCGCGAGGACGCGTCCCCGTTCTTCATCGCACCGCACCGCTTCGACGCGCCGGACGACGAGCTCCGGCCGGTGCTGGACCGGCGCTACGAGCTGGTCCCCGAGCCGGGCGAGCGGGTGTTGCGGCGGCTGCGTACGCCGGTGGCGGGTTGCCTGCTCAGCCCCACCGGCACCCGGCGGCAGTGGGTGCTGCCCGCGCCGGCCACCGTCACCGTCACCGACCGGCGGCTGGCGTACGTGTGCGCCGGCGCCGAGTTGGCCGTGGTCTCCGGGCGGGACGGCCGTGGCGACGCCCGGCACCGGCGCGCTCTTCGGCTGTCCCGCCTGGTCAGCGGGCAGATCCGCTGGCAGTGGCCGTCCCGGCTGGAGCTGCCGCCACCCGTCGGCCCGGCGGCGGGCGGGCAAGCCCCGGACTCGACGGCCGATGGGGAACTGCTGGTGGTCTGCGACGCGCTGCGGACCATCCAGCAGCCGGCACTCGCCCTCGGCGGTCCGGCCGACACGGTGACGGAGCTGGCCCGGCTGGTCCGCCGGTCGGTGGCCACCTTCCGGCTGAGCCACCCGGAGCTGGTCGAACTCTCCCCGCCGGAGCGCGACGAGCTGGCCCGCCGGGCGGCGCCCGGCCCGCTGGACGGGGTGGCCCGGGTGACGCTGCCCGGCTCGCTGCCGGTGGAGTTCCTGTCCCGGGACGACTACTACCGCACGCCGACGCCGTCGGCGTTGGACGCGGTCGGCGAGTGAGCCCGGGCCCGTAGCCGGCGCAGCATCCGGGCGTCGGTGAACCCGACGGCCCGGGCGGCGGACTCGACGGTGGCCCCGTGCCCGATCAGGTGCTCGGCCCGCTCGACCCGCAGCAGCTGCTGGTAGCCGAGCGGCGTGAGCCCGGTGGCCTGGCGGAACAGCCGGGTCAGGGTGCGTTCCGCGACCCCGCCGGCGGCGGCCAGGTCGGCCAGCGGCAGCGGCTCGGAGAACCGGCTGTCGATGAGGTCCTGCACCCGGTGGGCCGCGTCGGACAGGTGCGAGCGGTGCCGCATCATCGCGCTGGCCTGCTGCTCGTGCCCGTTGCGCCGGGCGTAGACCACCAGGGTGCGGGCGATCCGGGCGGCGGCGGCCGGGCCGTGCCGGGTGGCCACCAGGTGCAGCGCCACGTCGATGCCGCTGGCGATGCCGGCGGAGGTCACCACCCGGTCGTCGACCACGTAGAGCACGTCCCGGACCACCCGGGCGGCCGGGAAGACCCGGGCCAGGTCGTCCTGCACCTCGTGGTGGGTGGTGCAGCGCCGGCCGTCCAGCAGGCCGGCCCGGCCGAGCGCGAACGCGCCGGCGCAGATGCTGGCCACCGTGCCGCCGCGAGCGTGGTGCTCGGCCAGGCGCCGCAGGTCGTCCCGGCCGACCGGCCCCGCCGGGCCGTGCGCCCGCGGCCGCCACCCGGGTACGACCACCAGGTCGTCCGCGTCCAGCTCCGGCCACCCGGTGGCGGCCCCCAGCGGTACGCCCTGCACGGTCGGCACGGTGTCCCGTTCGGCGACGTAGTGCAGCCGGTAGTCGTACCCGTTGTCGGCGGCGGTGGAGAAGACCTGGGCCGGGCCGGCCAGGTCCAGCAGGTGCAGCTGCGGGACCAGCAGGAAGACGACCCGGGCCATCGGGTCAGCTCCGCGCGCCGACCGGGGTCGCCCCGGTCACCTCGTCGACGGTGCGGACGGTGGCGAAGCGGCCGGCGAGGGCGTACTCCGTCCGGGCGGTCATCTCCTCACCGGAGAGGGTGCGCGGGTCGGCGAGGATCTCCTCGACGGTGGCGGTCGGCGGCAGGTCCCGGTGCGGGGTCGGGAAGGTCACCGTCGCGTCGGTCACGAAGGTCATCTCGTACCCCAGATCGCAACCGACCCGGGTGGTGGTCTCGACGCACTGCTCGGTGCGGATGCCGCAGACGGTCAGGTCGCGGATGCCGGCCATGGTGAGGATCTGCTGGAGGTTGGTGGTGGTGAAGGCGTTGTGGGACGTCTTGACCAGGGTGGGCTCGCCGGCCACCGGGGTCAGCCCCTCGATCAGCCGGACGTGGCCGAGCGCCGGGTCGAAGACGGTCCCGCTGCCCGGCTCGGCGTGCAGGACCCACACCACCAGGTCGCCCCGGCGACGCGCGGCGTCGACCAGCCGGTCGACCTGGCGCACGATGTCGGGCTGCGACGCGTGGGCCCAGATCGGGCGCTGACGGAAGGACTCCTGGACGTCGATGACGACGAGTGCTGCTCTGCTCATGGCTGTAGATCCTGGCCGGGTGGCTGCCGGGGCGGCAGACACCATCATGCCCGGATGCGGAACGATCCGGTCACCGCCCCGGCCCACCGGAGCCGGGGCGTCGTTCGGGGCGGAGCCTGGCGTCGTTCGGGGCGGAAGCCTCAGGAGGCGGCGGTGCGGCGGCCGCGCCGGTCCAGCTCCGCGGCCTCCTCCGGGGTGGGGGCGGTGCCGCCGAGGTGGGCCGGCTGCCACCAGGCGTCCTCCGGGCCGGCCGGCTTGTCCGGGTACTCCTGCTGGGCCCGGTCGACCAGGGCCGACAGCCGGCTCTTCAGCTCGACGGTCATGGCGTTGGCGTCCGGCCAGTCCGCCGGTTCCATCGGCTCGCCGAGCAGGATGGTGATCGGGGTGTGCCGGCGGGTCAGGTTCTTGGGCCGGCCCTTGGTCCAGAGCCGCTGGGTGCCCCAGACCGCCACCGGCAGCAGCGGCACGCCGGCCTGCTGCGCCATCCGGGCGGCCCCGCTCTTGAGCTCCTTGACGGTGAGCGAGCGGCTGATCGTCGCCTCGGGGAAGACGCCGACCACCTCGCCGCGCCGCAGCGCGCCCACCGCCGCGTTGTACGACCCGGCGCCGGCGCGGCGGTCCACCGGGATGTGCTTCATGCCGCGCATCAGCGGGCCGGAGACCTTGTGCGCGAAGACCTCGTGCTTCGCCATGAACCGGACCAGCCGGCGGGATTCGTGCGCCCCGTAGCCGCAGAAGATGAAGTCGAGGTAGCTGACGTGGTTGCTGGCCAGCACGGCCCCGCCGGTACGCGGGACGTGGTGGCTGCCCTCGACGGTCAGGCGCAGGTCGAGGACCCGGAACATCGTCTTGGCGGCGGCGATCACAGGGGGGTACACGAGTTCCGACATTCGCCAACTTTACCCCGCGTAGGTTACGGACCCGTAGGGCCCGAATCGGGCGCTCCGTGGTCCGGTTCGAGGCCGTCGCTCTGCCGCTGGCAGAAGGGCTCGCCACCGCCGGCGCCCGCGGCCCAGGATGGCGGGATGACGGAACGCGCGGTGCTGCTCTGGATCCACGGCGGCGGATGGCGTGGCCGGTCGGACGAGGACGGCGGGGCCCTGGCCCGGCTCGGGCTGCGGGTGGTGGCGGCGACCTACCGCTTCTCCCACCAGGCGCACTGGCCGGCGCAGCTCGACGACGTACGCCGGGCGGCGCGGGCCGCCCGCGAGGAGGCGGGCGGGCTGCCGCTGCTGGTCGCCGGCGACTCGGCCGGCGGCACCCTGGCCCTGCACCTGGCGCTGCGCGGGATCGACCGGCCGGACGACGTCGCGGCGGGGCTGGCGTACTGGCCGGTGAGCGACCCGCTGGACGACGAGTGGCGCCGGTCGCGGGCGCGCGACGACCCGTGGGCCGACCTGCTGGGCCACCCGCCGATCGCCGGTGACCCCGCCACCGTCGACTCGACCGTGGCCAGCCACCTCGGCAACCGGGTGCCGGTGCTGCTCGTGCACGGCACCGGCGACGCGGCCGTCCCGGTGGGCCAGTCGGTCGCCCTCACCGGGGCGCTCGTCGCCGCCGGCCATCCCACCCACACCTGGATCACCCACGGCGGCCACGCCCCGGCCCTGGACCGGCCGGACATCCGGGCGGTCACCGCCGCGTTCCTCGACACCGTCCTGCCGGCCCGCTGACGGCGGAGAAATCATCCGCCCACGGGGAGTCGGCGGGGCTACCGTCGACGCATGCCGGAGCTGCACTCCATCGTGATCCACTGCCGCGACCCGTACCTGCTGGCGCCCTTCTGGAGCGTGGTCACCGGGCTGCCGGTGGTGCCGGAGGACGAGGCGAAGCTCGCCGACCGGTCGCTCGCCCCGGGCGAGTCGGTGCTGCTGCGCGACCCGCACCGGCACCGCCCCGACGTCTGGATCTCCCCCGTGCCCGACCTGCCCGCCCCCGGTCGGATCCACCTCGACCTGGTGGGCGACGCCGAGGAGCGGGCCGACGTGCTGGAGGCCGGCGCCACCGTGGTCCGGGAGCTGCCGGGCTGGACGGTCCTCGCCGACCCCGAGGGCAACGAGTTCTGCCTGCTCCCCCACCGGCCCTGAGCGGGCGGCGGGAGAGCAGGCGGAACGCGGCTCACTCGGCCAGTTTCTCCAGGTCCAACCGGCCCCGGGCGAAGGCGTCCACCCGACCCCACCGGCCCGGGATGTCCAGCACCTCGATCCGCCCCATGCCCACCGGTAGCATCGGCTCGACCGCCAGGTGCCCCTCGTGCGGCTCCAGCCCGAGCATGGTGCGCAGCAGCAACAGCGGGGTGCCGGTGGACCACGCCTGCGGGCTGCACGCGGTCGGGTACTCCACCGGGAACTTGGTCTGCTCCCGGGGATAGCCGCCGAACGCCTCCGGCAGCCGCCCGTTGAAGTACCGGGCGGCGTCGAGGATCCCGCTGGCGATGGTGGCGGCCTCCTCGTTGAAGCCGTACCGGCGCAGGCCCCAGGCGATGAAGGAGTTGTCGAAGGGCCAGATCGTGCCGTTGTGGTAGCCGATCGGGTTGTACCGAACCTCGCCCTCGGCCAGGGTGCGCACACCCCAGCCGGAGAAGAGCCGGGGACCGACCAGGTGGTGGGCGATCTTCTCGGCCCGGTCCTGGTCGACGATTCCGCTCCACAGCAGGTGCCCGATGTTGGAACTCAGCGTGGCGCACTGACGCCCCTCCGGGTCGAGGGCGAGGGCGTAGTACTCGCCGTCCTCCACCCACCAGTCCCGGTTGAACCGCTCCTTGAGCTGCGCCGCCTCCTGCTCCAACTGGTCGGCGTACGCCGGGTCGTCCCAGAACTCCCGGGCCAGCCGGGCGGCGCGGAGCTTCGCGTCGTACGCGTAGCCCTGCACCTCACAGGTGGCCCGGGGGAACGGCGGCAGGGTGCCGTCGCGGTACTGGATCGAGTCCCAGGAGTCCTTCCAGCACTGGTTCTCCAGGCCGGTCTCGGTGTTGCGCCGCTCGTACCAGATGTAGCCGCTGCCGACCAGGTCGGCGTAGTCGTCGACCCACTTGAGCGCGGCCCGGCACTCGCGTTCCAGCTCGCGTACCAGGGCGACGTCGCCGCTCCACTTCTCGTACTCGTCGAGCAGGATCACGAAGAGCGGCGTGGCGTCGACCGACCCGTAGTACGGCGAGTGCGGCTGCTCCTCGAAGGCGGCGGTCTCGCCGTAGCGCATCTCGTGCAGGATCCGGCCCGGGTCCTCGTCCCGGAAGTCGTCGAACCGGGTGCCCTGCAACGCGCCGAGGATGCGCAGCGTGGTCTTGGACATCTCGGGGGCGAACGGCAGCACCTGCAGGCAGGTCAGGATGCTGTCCCGCCCGAACATCGTCATGAACCAGGGCAGGCCGGCCGCGGGCAGGGCCTGGCCACCGAGGGACAGCGGCGAGAAGCGCAGCGCCGCCAGGTCGATCAGACTGCGCCGGTAGGTCGACGCCAGGTCCGGGTGCTCGCTGTTGACCTTGGGAGCCTTGGCCACCCACTCCTGGAGGTCGTGCTGGAGGGCGAGCCGCTCGGTGCCGTGCGCCCGCACACCCATCCGCAGGTCCCGACCGCCCGGGCCGAGTGCAGACGTGTCCACCTGGATGGCGGTGTCCCACTGCTCGTTGGGCTCCAGGTGGACGCTGAACGCGAACCCGTTCTTGTCGTAGCGGGCCGGGCGGGACGCCGAGATCACCGTCTCCCGCCGGAAGTTGCCCCGCCGGTAGCCCAGGCGCAGCCGGTCCGCCTCCACCTCCGTGTAGATCTCGCCCTTCTTGTTCAGGATCTCGTCCTTGACCTGGAACAGGTCGGCGAAGTCGGAGCCGGCGTCCATCCGGATCTCCAGGTCCACCGGCTTCTCGTCGTGGTTGAGGATGGTCACCTGCTCCCGGAAGCTCCCGCCCACGGCGCGCTCCCGGATGATCGACAGCTTGGCGTCGATGTAGTGGGTGGCCATGCCGGGCACCAGGAAGAACCGCGCCTCGTAGTACTGCAGGTCGTCGTAGGAGAGCGCGTTGAGCCGCTCGCCGTTGACCGTCAGCACCCACTTCGACAGGAAGCGCGTGTCGAGGGAGAACAGGCCGGTCGGTTCGCTCGGCGTCGCCTCGATGTCGCCGGTGTCCTCGGAGACGACGAAGGTGTTGCCGTCCAGGATGCGGATCGTGTTGCTCTGCGCCATCAGCGGGCCTCCCTGCGGAATTCGTGACGGGGGCCGCTGGAGGTGACAGGACCCGGGAAGATCCGTTCCACCTGGAGCAACAGTCGCGGGTTGCCCGAGACGGTCATGTCGCCCCGCAGCACCGCGGCGATCGCGTTCTCGCGGCCCGCGACCATGTCCCCGAAGAACTCCGGACTGGTGCCGATCACCGTGTCCGCCTCCCGGTCCTCCTGGTTCACCCGGAGCCTGCCCCGGTCGATCTGGAGCAGCCAGTGCGTCGTCTGCGCCCCCTCGTGCAGGTCGAAGCGCAACGTCCCCGAGGTCTTGTCCAGCAGGGGCTCGTAACCCCGCCGGTCGAGATCGTCGAAGAACCTCGTGGTCGGGTCCACCATCCACTCCCCCCGTCGATCCACGGCATCACGACGTACGCCGACCGGGTCCCCCTCCGGCACGCCGTCAACCTCGCCCGGATCGGGTGAGTCCGGGCGAGCGTCGTACCGGCGCAGTAGCCTGCTCGACGGACGACGACGGGAGGGCCGATGGCGGCGGTGCCGACGGTCGACCGCGGCCGGGTGCTGGCTCACCGGGCCGCGGCGCAGCAGCTCGACCGGCCCGGGCTGCGCCCGGCCGACCTGGCGGTGCTCGACCTGGGCGTGCAGGACACTCCCTACGGCTCGGCCCGGCTGGCGCTGGCCGCGCGCGGTGCCGCCGACCTCGACGACGACCGCCTGGAGCTGGTCTGGGCCGCCCGGGGAGCGCCGCACCTGCACCGACGCGCCGAGCTGACCGGGCTGGCCGCCGCGCTCTGGCCGCTCAGCGACGCCGACGCCGCGCGCCGGGTGGCCGGGCGGATCCGCGCCGGGGTGACGAAGCTCGGCACGGTCGCCTTTCAGCGCACCGCGCAGGCCTTCCGGGAGGTGGTCACCACCGCCATGGATAAGGGCGCGGTGAGCCGGGCGGTCACCGATCGCATCCCCGCCGAGCTGAGCTACGACTGCGGGCCGTGCGCGGCGCGGCACGTCTCCGGGTCCCTCTTCCAGCAGGCCGGGCTGGCCGGCGGCGTCCGGCTGGAGGTGTCCGGGCGGGGGGCCCGGCTGGCGCCGCTGGCCGACCGGCCGACCCTGCCCACGCGGGCGGCGGGCACGGCGGGCCTGGTGCTGGCGTACCTCCGCCTGCTCGGGCCGGCCACCGTGGCGGACGTGGCCGGCTTCCTGGGCACCTCCGCCACCGAGCTGCGGGCGGTGTGGCCGGCGGCCGAGCTGACCGAGGTCCGGGTGGACGGCCGGCGGGCGTGGCTGCCCACCGACCGACTGGACGCGCTGCGCGGCACCGAGCCGCTGGACGGCGTCCGCCTTCTGCCGACCGGCGACCCGTTCCTGCAGGCGCGGGACCGGAACGTCCTGGTCCCCAACCCGGCGCACCAGCGAGAGCTGTGGCGGATGCTCGGCAACCCGGGCGCGCTGCTGGTCGACGGCGAGATCAGCGGCAGCTGGCGGGCCCGGCAGTCCGGTCGGGGTCGGCTCGACCTGACCGTCACCCCGTTCACCCGGCTGTCGGCTCGGGCCGGCGAGCGGATCGAGGCGGAGGCCGAGACGGTACGACTGGCCCGTGCGGCGTCCGTCGTGACGGTTCGGGTGGAGTCCGCCTGAGGGCACCCCGGGCAGGACGGACGCCGGCCCCCCGAGGGGAGCCGGCATCACGACCCGCGGCGGACCGGTCAGTTGTTGGGCTCGTCGGCGCTGATGTCGGCCAACACCGACTGCGGCTCCCGCTCGACCGCCAGGTCACCCATCGACACCAGGCCGACCAGCTTGCCGTCGTCGATCACCGGCAGCCGGCGGACGGCGTAGGTGCGCATCAGGTCGGCCGCGGCGACTGCGTCGTCGTACTGGCTGACCGTCACCACGTCCTTGCTGGTGACCTGGTTGAGCCTGGTGGTGTTCGGATCCATGTTCTCGGCCACCGCACGGACCGTGATGTCCCGATCCGTGACGATGCCGACCACGTCGTCTCCCGCGGTCACCACCACGTCGCCGATCGCGCTGTCGCGCATCTCCTGCGCCGCCGCGGTGAGCGTGTCGTTGCCGTCCATCGTCACCAACCGGGTCGTCATGAACTCTCCGACCGTTGTCATGGTGCTCCCCTCTCGGTGTCGGCAGGCCCCGTCTACCCGCCACGCCGCAGCAGGTAACGCGTGCTCACCGGTGCCGCCGCAGCCGCCGCCGCAGGTCGTAGAAGCCGTTGCTGGACAGCGCGTAGAACAGCGGCAGCAGCAGGAAGATCACCAGCGCCACCGGCACCGCGCCAAGCAGGCCGACCAGCGCGGCGACCGCGTACCCGCCGATGCCGAGCACCGCCCGACCGCGTTCGACGGCGAAGAACCGGGCCGGGACGCGCTCCTGCAACAGGTCCTCGTGCCGGCTGAGGTAGTGGTAGAGCCCGAGCCAGGCGGCGGAGAGGATCATCCCGACCGCCGCGTACAGCACCACCGCCACCGTCTCGTCGGCCCGGTCGCCGGCCTGCACCGACCGGGAGACGACGACCGTGGCGAACGGCAGCAGCGCGGTGCTGAAGAGCACCCCGAGGTTCCACCAGTGCAGGCCGCGATCGGTGCTGCGGATGCGGTGGAAGGTGCCCTTGTGGTTGAGCCAGCCCACCGCGACCCAGAGGTACGACGTCACGTACGCCAGGTAGGTGGGCCACTGTTCGAGCAGGAGGTGCCCCATGCCGCCGGGGTGCACCTCGGGCGGGTTGAGCTCCAGGACCAGCACCGTGATGATGATCGCGAAGACGGCGTCGCTGAACCCGACGGCCCGTGCGGTGTCCGACCGCAGCGCCGCCTCCTCCTGCGCCGCGACCGGTCCCGGTCGTGCCTGCTCGGCGCCCATCGGCTCCCCCGTTCCCGCCGGCCGTGCGGTCGCCGGCGTTACGCAGGAGCCCGGTATACCCGCCGGGCCGCCGCCACACCGCCGCCCCGACGGCCTCCTAGCCGGGCGGGGGCATGCCGTAGAGCCGCTCGACGTGCAGCCGCAGCACGAGGCGCCGCTCGGCGACCATGGCGGCGCGGAAGTCGTCCCAGTCGGGGTGTTCGCCCTGCACCGCCCGGTAGAGCCCGATCAGTTCCTCGACGGTGGGGTCGTCCGGTCCGGCCGCCACCGGGGTCAGCTCGGCCCGCGCCTCCGCCACCGCGTACGCCCAGCCGTCGTCGCTGCTGACGTGGAAGCTGGCCCGGGGGTCGCGGCGCAGGTTGGCGGTCTTGGCCCGGCCGTCGGTGACCGAGACCCGGATCAGCGCACGCTCGCGGTCGAAGGCGTAGAGCACGTTGGACAGCTGTGGCCGGCCGTCCCGTTTGATGGTGGCGAGCACGCCGACCCGGCGGCCGGCGATGAGATCGGTCAGGGCCGCTCGGGTCCGTTCGTCCGCCATCAGATCCTCCGCGTCGACGTCGGCGTGGTACGCCGCGCGGGCGACACACCTGAGAGGCACCAATATGCCCGTCCGGCGGGTCGCCCGCACCCGGATCGACCGGTCCCGCCGTGCCCGCCCGGGCCGGCCCGCCCACCGGACCGCCGCACCGGCCGGCGGTGGGCCGGACCGGCACGGCGGGCGGGCCGCTCAGCGGAGTTCGGCGGCGACCAGCTCGGCGATCTGCACCGCGTTCAGCGCGGCGCCCTTGCGCAGGTTGTCGTTGGAGCAGAACAGCGCCAGGCCGTGCTCGACGGTCTCGTCGGCGCGGATCCGGCCCACGTACGTCGGGTCCTGGCCGGCGGCCTCCAGCGGGGTCGGTACCTCGGACAGGGCCACGCCGGGCGCGCCGTCGAGCAGCTCACGGGCCCGCTGCGGGGTGAGCGGCCGGGCGAACCGGGCGTTGATCTGCAGCGAGTGACCGGTGAAGACGGGCACCCGGACGCAGGTGCCGGAGACCTTCAGCCCCGGGATGTCCAGGATCTTGCGGCTCTCGTTGCGCAGCTTCTGCTCCTCGTCGGTCTCGAACGAGCCGTCGTCGACGATCGCGCCGGCGAGCGGGAGCACGTTGAAGGCGATCGGCCGGGCGAAGGAGCGCGGCGTGGGGAACTGCACGGCGGCACCGTCGAAGGCGAGCGCGCTGGCGTCCTCGGCGACCTTGCGGACCTGCTCGTCCAGCTCGGCGACCCCGGCCAGGCCGGCCCCGGAGACCGCCTGGTACGTCGAGACGACCAGGCCGACCAGCTCCGCCTCGGCGTGCAGCGGGCGCAGCACCGGCATGGCGGCCATCGTGGTGCAGTTCGGGTTGGCGATGATGCCCTTCGGGCGGACGGCGGCGGCGTGCGGGTTGACCTCGGCCACCACCAGCGGCACCTCCGGGTCCATCCGGAACGCCGAGGAGTTGTCGATGACCACGGCGCCGGCGGCGGCGACCCGGGGGGCGAGCTCCTTCGCGGTGCCCTTGCCCGCCGAGAAGAGCACGATGTCCAGCCCGGAGTAGTCGGCGGTCGCCGCGTCCTCGACCGTCACCTCGCCGTCGCGCCAGGGCAGCGTGCGCCCGGCCGACCGGGCGGAGGCGAACAACCGCACCTGCTCCGCCGGGAAGTCGCGCTCCGCCAGCACCTGCCGCATCACGCCACCGACCTGGCCGGTGGCTCCCACAATGCCGATCCTCATGCCCGCGAGGCTACCCAGGCGGCCGGTCCGGGCGGGAATGCTTTCCCACCGCCCGGACCGGATTCGCCCCGATCAGAGCGTGGCGTCCGTCACCTCGCCGAGCCCGGTCGCGATGAGTTCGTCGCGGATCACCGCCGCGTCGCCCTCCACCACCAGGGTCAGCGACTCCGGGTGCAGGTGGGCGGCGGCCGCGGCGGAGACCTCCGCCACGTCGGCGGCGAGCAGCGCCTCCCGCAGCCGGGCGTGGTAGTCGTCCGGCAGGTCGTGCACCACCAGGGTGGTCAGCGCCGACGCGATCGCCCGCGGGCTCTGCAACTCGACCGACAGCTGGCCGGCCCGCCAGGAGCTGGCCACCGCCAGCTCGTCGGCGGTCACCCCGCCGACCTGGGTACGGGTGATCTCCCCGACCGCCTCCACCAGGGCCGGCGCGGTCACGGCGTTCTGCACGCCGGAGCTGACCGCGAACCGGCCGAAGCGGCGCGACGAGGCGAAGTCGCCCCGGATGCCGTACGTGTAGCCGCGCACCTCCCGGATCAGGTGGTTGAGGCGGGAGGTGAACGCCCCGCCGAGCACCGTGCCGGCGAGCGTCATCGGCACGTGGTCCGGGTGGGCGCGGTGCGGCGACGGGTGCCCGAGCCGCAGCGTGGACTGCACCGAACCGGGCCGGTCCACCAGGAGGATCCGCCGCCCGGTGTGCAGCGGCACCTCGATCGGGCCACCGCGTTCGGCCGGGCCGCCGCCGGTGCCGGCGAACGCCGCCGCGGCGAGTGCGTCCAGGTCGAGGCGGTCCAGGTCGCCGGCGACGATCAGCGTGCCGGGCCGCAGGAACCACTCCGAGTGGAAGACGGTGACGTCCTCGACGTCCAGCGCGGCCACCGAGTCCGGGTCGCCGTACATCGGGCGGCCCCACCGGTTGTCGGCGCCGAAGAGGTCGGCGCGCAGCGCCGCGTCGGCGCGCGGGCCGGGGTTGGCCCAGTCCATCCGCAGCGCGGTCGCCTCGTCGTCGCGGACCCGGCGCACGTCGTCGGGGTCGAGCCGGGGCGTACGGACCGCCTCGGCGAGCAGCTCCACCGCCGCGCTCAACCGGTCCACCGGGACCTGCACGCTGACCTGGAAGGAGTCCCAGTCCAGCCCGGTCACCAGCTCGGTGCCGAGCCCCTCGACGGCGAGCGCGAAGGTGGTGGCGTCCCGCTGGGCGGTGCCCTCCTCCAACGCCTTGGCCAGCACCCCGCCGAGCCCCTCCTTGCCGACCGGTTCGCGGCCGGCCCCGGCGTCGAGCAGCAGCACCGCCACGGCGAGGTTCTGCCCGGGCAGGTGCGCGGCGACGACCCGGCCGCCGGCTACCTCCCGGCGGACCACGGCGGGGAACCGGTACGGGCGGGGGGTGCCCGCGCCGGGACGGGCGGCGATCAGCGTCATGGGGTCTCCTCCGGCAGGTAGGTCAGGGTCACCCGGTCGTCGGCGCCGAGCAGCTCGGCGGCCTGCTCGGCGATCTGGTCGGCGGTCACCGCCAGCCAGGCCGGCAACCGCTCGGCGGCCTTGGCCGGGTCGCCGAACTGGGTGGCGTACCGGCCGAGGGTGTCCGCCCGGCCGTCCACCGTGGCCATCTGCCGCCACCAGGCGGTGCTCAGCAGCGCCTTGGCGCGGTCCAGCTCGGCGTGGGTCACCGGCACGGTGGCCAGCTCGTCGACCACCTCGGCGACCCCGGCGGCCAGCCGCTCGGCGCCCACCCCGGGGCGGGCGGTGGCGGTGGCGATCAGCGGCGCCGGGGCGTGCGCCAGGTCCACTCCGTACGCCCCGACCAGGTCCGGCTGGGCGATCCGTTCCCCGTCCGCGAGGCGCTGGTAGAGGCGGCTGCCCCGGCCGCTGCCGAGCACCGCGGCGAGCACGGTGGTCACGTCGTACCCGGGGGTGCCGAAGGGGTGGGTGCGGTGCGCGACGTACACCCGGGGCGCGGGGACGTCGCTGGTGACGGTCTCGACGGCGGGCCGACCGGTGGCCGCGACGGTCCGGCCGTCCGGCGCGGCCGGGATCTCCTCGCGCAGGGGGATCGCGCCGAAGTACTTGTCGGCGAGCGCGAAGACCTCGGCGGCGGAGGCGTCGCCGACGACGGTGAGGACCGCGTTGTTGGGCGCGTAGTAGGTGGTGTGGAACGTCTGGAAGGTGGCCAGGTCGGCGGCGTTCAGGTCGGCCATCGAGCCGATCGTCGCGTGGTGGTACGGGTGGCCGGGCGGATACAGCAGCGGCAGCAGCCGCAGCCAGGCGTCGCCGTACGGCACGTTCTCGTAGCGCTGGCGGCGCTCGTTCTTCACCACGTCGCGCTGGTTGTCCAGCGTCTCCTGGGTGAGCGCCGGGACCAGGCCGCCCATCCGGTCGGCCTCCAGCCAGAGCGCCAGCTCCAGGTGCTCGGCCGGGACCGTCTCGAAATAGTTCGTCCGGTCCGGGTTGGTGGTGGCGTTGAGGGAGCCGCCGGAGCCCTGGATCAGCTTCATGTGCTCGGTCTTGGCGACGTTGAGCGAGCCCTCGAACATCAGGTGCTCGAAGAGGTGGGCGAAACCGGTCTGCCCCGTCGGCTCGTGCCGGGAGCCCACGTCGTACCAGAGGTTGACCGCCACCGCCGGAGCGGTGCGGTCCTCGCTCACCACCACGCGCAGGCCGTTGTCCAGTCGGGTCGTCTCGATGGGCCAGGGGTAACCGCTGTCGGGCATGACCCGACGCTATCCGATCTCCGGGGCGGAAAGGGGACAGCTCATCCGTCGGCGAGCCCACCCGGCGCGGCGGGCATCTACCGGGCGGCGCGGGGTACCGCAGAGGGCATGCCGACCCCCTCGGAGTCCGTCGCCGCCGGCGCGGCCGTCGCCGTCGCCGGGGCCGCCGCCGTCCTGACCCGCTGGCGCCGGGCCCGCCTGCTGCACCCGACCGGCCGCTCGTTCACCGCCGAGGTGATGATCTGGGGTACGCCCGGACCGCCGACCGGCGTCGCGCTGCTCGACGAGCCGGGCCGGCACCGCGCCACCGTGCGGTTCTCCCGCGGCGTGCCCACCCCGGACGGCTGGCCGGACGTGCTGGGCCTGGCGGTCCGGCTGCACCTGGCCGACGCCCGGGCGTTCGACCTGCTGGTCAGCTCCAGCGGGGCCGCCCCGGTGCTGCGCAACGTGCCGCTGCCCCGGCGGCGCTTCGCCGGGACGTACAGCACGATCATGCCGTTCCGGGCCGGGACGCGGCGGCTGTGGCTGGCGGCGCTGGCCGACCCGGACTCCCCCGACCTGGGCCGGACTCTGGCCGAGGTGGCCGCGGCGACCAGGGCGGACGCCCCGCGACTGGTGCTCGCGGTCGCGTCCGCCGTCGGGCCGTGGCGGCCGTTCGGCCAGGTCACCCTCGGCGGGCAACTGGACGCCCGGACGGACGCCGCGCTGGCCTTCGACCCGGTACGGAACCTGCCGGCGGGCCTGCGGGCGGTGGGTCCGCTCGCCTGGTTGCGCGAGCAGACCTACCGGGGTTCCCGCCGGGCCCGGGGGGCGGTCGATCAGTCGGGGGGCTCGATCGGGGTCACGGTCTGATCGGAGGTGCGGTGCTCCAGCACCGTGTCGGGGGCGGCGTTGCGGTCCTCCTCCCGGATGTCGGACTCGGTGAGGATCGCGTCGGCCTGCGCCTGCGGGTCGTCGCTGCCGACCGCCGCCTCCTCGGGCAGCAGGTGGGCCCGGGACTCCACCCGTTCCTGGTCGCTCTGCTCGTGGCTCATGCCGAGCCTCATACCCCGCCGGCCCGCCCGACACGCCACAAGATCGCCCGTGGGCCGGAGGCTCAGCGGAACGGGCCGCGCACCTCGTAGGTGATCCCGCCGGAGGAGGAGCCGGCGGTGCCGCGCTGAGACGAGAAGTAGAGCCGGCTGCCGTCCGGGGAGAACGCCGGACCGGTGATCTCCGACGAGGACTGCCCGGTGATCCGGACGAACGGCGTGACCACCTCATCCGGGGTGATCAGATTGATTTCCATGTTGCCGCCGTCCTCCGCGACGTAGAGGTCGCCGGAGCGGGAGCCGGTGATGTTGTCCACCCCGGTCAGCGGCGCCGCGCCGCCGGTCACCAGCGAGTCGTCGTACGCCAGGTCGATCCGCTGGTTGACCGCGTCGTACGCCCACACCCGGTTGTCGCCCTTGGTGGTGAACCAGCAGGTGCCGTCGGCGTACCAGCAGCCCTCGCCGCCGTTGAACTTCTTCGCGCCGGACACCTGCTGGCGGGTGTAGGTCGGCGAGCCGTCCGGGTCGGGCACCCGCGCCCAGCTCACCGGGCCGCTGGTGGCGGTGCCGGCGACCAGCACCTCCAGGGTGCCGGCGGAGAGGTCGCCCCAGACCGTGGGACGGAACCGGTAGAAGCAGCCGCTGGTCTCGTCCTCGGTCAGGTAGATCACCTGGCGGACCGGGTCGGCCGCCGCCGCCTCGTGGTTGAAGCGGCCCAGCGCCGGCCGGCGCACCGCGGCCCGGCCGCCCTGCGGGTACGTCTCGTAGACGTAACCCCGGCTGACCTCCTCGCAGGAGAGCCAGGTCCCCCACGGGGTCGACCCACCGGCGCAGTTGCGGCTGGTGTTGGACAGGATCCGGTATGCCGAGGCGATCGTGCCGTCGGCGTTGAACCGGATCGCCGAGGCGCCGCCGGTGGTGGCGATCTCCGAGTTCGAGACGTAGATCCAGCCGGTGCCGGCGGCGAAGCAGGCGCCGCCGTCCGGGGCGTCGTGCCAGGTGTACGACGTGCCGGCCACGACCTGCCGGGACCGGGCGACGATCCGGCTGGTGAAGCCGGCGGGCAGCTGGAGGCCACGGGCGTCGGCGGCGCCGAGCGGCCCGTACGGGCCGACACCCGGCTGGGCGGGGGCGGCGAGCGCGGCGCCGGACCAGAGGCTGCCGGCGAAGGCGGCGGCCCCGCCGGCAGCGGTGGCGCGCAGGACGGTACGACGGTCCATCGGTTACCTCCGGAGGGTGCGAGCGGTGCCGATGAAATTACCCCTGGTTGCATCGACGGAAGTAAACATCGGACGAGACTTTCCGGACGCCCCGGTGAGCCTTGCCCGTCCGGTCGGGTACGCTGGCCGACGTGACGCGCTCGTATCGATGGTTTAGGCAGCCGGCTCCGACGCCGGTGACCTCGCCATGAGCTGACGTCACCGTCGTTTTCGAGCCGGCCGGGCAGGAGCTTCCGCTCCTGCCCTTCTGCGTACGAGCAGCCGGCTCCACCCGGGCACCGGCCCCGGGCACGGTCGGCGAAAGGATGCCCACCGTGACCACCCCGGAGACCGACGCGGTCATCGACCAACGGATCGACCGCGTCGTGCCGTTGACCACGCCCGCCCTGCTTCTGCACGACCTGCCCCTGCGCGCCCCGCTCGCCTCGGCCGTGCTGGCCGGCCGACGCGCGGTCGGCCGGGTGCTGGACCGCGCCGACGACCGCCTGCTGGTGGTGGTCGGCCCCTGCTCGGTGCACGACCCGGCCGCCGCCCTGGAGTACGCCCACCTGCTGCGCGAGGCCGCCGACCGGCACGCCGACGACCTGCTGGTGGTGATGCGGGTCTACTTCGAGAAGCCGCGTTCCACGGTGGGCTGGAAGGGCCTGATCAACGACCCGGCGCTGGACGGCTCCGGCGACGTCAACCTCGGCCTGCGGACCGCCCGGGCGCTGCTGCTGGACGTGCTCCGGCTCGGCCTGCCGGTGGGCTGCGAGTTCCTGGACCCGATCACCCCGCAGTACATCGCCGACACGGTGGCCTGGGGCGCGATCGGCGCCCGCACGGTGGAGAGCCAGGTGCACCGGCAGCTCGCCTCCGGGCTGTCCATGCCGATCGGCATGAAGAACCGCCCGGACGGCAGCATCGGCACGGCGGTGGACGCGATCCGGGCGGCTGGTGTGCCGCACGTCTTCCCCGGCATCGACGTCTCCGGCACCCCGGCGATCATGCACACCCGGGGCAACGCCGACGGGCACCTGGTGCTGCGCGGCGGCGGCGACCGGCCGAACTACGACGCGGAGTCGGTGGCGGGCGCGCTGGACCTGCTGCGGGCCGCCGGCCTGCCCGAGCGGTTGGTGGTCGACGCCAGCCACGCCAACAGCGGCAAGGACCACCGCAACCAGCCGAAGGTCGCCGCCGACGTGGCCGCCCAGCTCGCCGCCGGGCAGCGCGGGATCGTCGGCATCATGCTGGAGAGCTTCCTGCTCGAAGGCCGCCAGGACCTGGACCCGACCCGGGAGCTGACCTACGGCCGCTCGGTCACCGACGCCTGCATCGGCTGGGACACCACCGCCGAGGTCCTGGACCACCTGGCCGCCGCCGTGCGCGCCCGCCGGGCGGCCCTGCCCACCCCCGCCTGAGCGGGTGTCGGGCGACCCGACAGCCTCTGCGCGGGTTTGGGCGATTCGGGTGGGGGTAGCTGGGCGGAGTGACCGATGACGCACCGGTGACCGACGAGGTCGACACCCGGCAGCTCGACGAGCTGCTCGACGACATCTACCACGGCCAGGAGCGGATCAGCCAGGCGGACATCTACCGCCGGGCGGTCGCCGCGGAACTGCCGCCGACGCTGCTCTCCCGGATCGCCGCGCTCCCCCAGGGCGAGTACGCGGCGGACGAGGCGGCCGACCTGCTGGGCGGGTCGGTGGCCTGAGCGCGCGGCGCACGGGGTGGACGAGGACGACGAGAGGACGACGGCATGACGCACCACGAGGGGCACGAGCACGAGTCCGTGCCGGCGCTCGGCCAGCCGCCGGAGGGCCGGGACACCACCCCCGAGCCGGACTTCGCCAACGAGCACGACCGCACCGCGGTCGACCGCGACGTGATCACCGACGAGGACGCCGACGAGCGTGAGCCGGAGGCGTCGCGCGGCTGGGCCGGCGAGGATGGCGGCACCACCCCGACCTGAGCGGGACGACGCGAAAGGGGGCCGGCGCACCGCCGGCCCCCTTCGCGCGTACGAATTCACTTTTCGTCCGGGTCCCCGCCCTCGGCGGCCCGCTGGGCGACGGCGTACCCCATCTGGAGGAAGTCCGAGGCGGCGACCGCGGTCAGCGCGGTGGCCACCAGCCGGGTCAGCCGGGGCGCGAGCACCAGGCCGCCGGTGAGGCCGGTGGCGACCCAGACGGCCAGGCAGAACGGGCAGCTCAGCAGCTCGCCGATGGCGTGCCGCGTCGAGCTGCCCCGGTCGCGGACGTGTTCCATCACCTCGCCGCTGCCGATCGGGTGGTCGTAGCGGGTGAACGGGGCCCGCAACGGGCTGGTGATCGCGTCCTTGGAGAGCAGCCGGCTGAGCTTGTGCGTGGCGATGGAGAGCAGCACCACGTCGGCCGGGGCGGGCCGGTCCGGCACCGGCTTGCCGGTCGCCCGCACCAGGCCGGCCAGGGACGCGGTGACCGTGGCGTACGTGCCCATCGCGGCCAGGTAACCGCCCAGCGGCCGGTACTCGTGCGGCGCGTACGCCTGGCGCAGCCGCGCCACCTTCTGCTTCAGGCCGCCCTGGGTCACCACGTCTCCTCGTTGTTCGTCACGTTCCGCTCATCCCGCGGTCAGGTTGTCGGCCACCTCGCGGGCGAGGTTGGCCAGGGTCTCGTCGGCCAGGCCGTCGTCCCCGCCGGTGAGGTCGAGGCGGACCCGGGACCCGCCGGCGTCAGCCGGCTCCACCTGGATCTCCGCCGCCCACCCGGGGGCGACGTCGCTGCTCCACCGGGCCCGCAGGTCGTCGGCGCTGGCCTGGGGGCGCTCCCCACCGTCGGACCGCAGCGGCTCCGGCAGCCAGGCCGAGGCCCGGTCCGGGTCGGTCGCGGTGTTGAACACCACCTCGGGCGGCGCGGACATCCCCCGCTCGACGCGCGTGCCCATCAGGCGTCCCGCAGCCGGCTCGGATCCACCTCGCGCCCCGGGTGCCGGGCCAGGTACTCGGTCTCCAGCTCGGCGGTGCGGCGCAGGTGGTTGGCGAGCGCGGAGTCGGCCGCGTGGCGCAACGTGTCCAGCCGGGTGCGGTGCAGGCTCTGCAGCTCCCGGATCAGGTCCTCGTCGTCCAGCTCCGCCGGGTCCACCCCGAGCAGCTCTCCGTCGACGTGCGCGCCGGAGGCCGACGTGTCGCGGGCGTGGTCGCCGTCCCACTCCGTCATCCGCTGCTCCGGGCTGACGTCACCGGACTGGCGTACTGATTCGGTCATGTCGCCCCCTCGGGCTCGTTCGGGCTGGCATCTAGACGGATGCCCAGCCGGGGTGTCACCAAACCCTCCTACCTACGACACCGCGTCGGAGACGCCCGGCCGTCCCGGTACGCTCGATGCCATGAAGCGGCTCTGGACACCGGCGTGGATCGCCCGCCACGTGGCCATGGTCGTGCTGGTCGTCGGGTTCCTGGCGCTGGGCTGGTGGCAGATCAGCCGGGCGGCCTCGGGCAACACGCTGAGCTGGGCGTACGCCGTGGAGTGGCCGATCTTCGCCGGCTTCGTGGTCTTCGTCTGGTGGCGTGAGGTCCGGCACACGCTGCGCGGCCCGGCCGCCGCCGCTCCGGAGACGGTCGGTGACCCCGCGCCGGATCCGGGCGCCCCGGCGGTACGCCGCCCGGTGCGGGTGGCCCGGGTGCCGGCCGCGGTCGACGCCCCGGACGACGCGGACCTGACCGAGTACAACCGCTACCTGACATGGTTGAACGCCAATCCGGGCGCGAGGCCCGGCGACTATCCCGGCTGAGGCCGGTGCGGAAGGACGGACGACGGTGGGCGGAGCCCTTACCCGGTACCGCGTGATCGCCTGGATCGTGGGCGTGGCGCTGGCCGTGCTGGTGCTGATCGGCATGCCGCTGAAGTACGCGTTCGACGAGCCGATCGTGGTGGCGGTCGTCGGCACCGCGCACGGCTGGCTCTACATGCTGTACCTGGCCGCCACCTTCGACCTGGGCCGCCGGGTGAACTGGCCGCTCAAGCGGATGCTGCTGGTGATGCTGGCCGGCACGGTGCCGTTCGTGTCGTTCGTCGCCGAGCGCAAGGTCACCCGGGAGCTCATCGCCCGGCAGCCGCAGGCCCCGGAGCCGGTCGCCGCGCGCTAGGCCCGTGCGGGCGGCGACCTAGGCCCGTCGGGGCTGCGGTCGCCAGTAGCCGACCGCGGCGGCCGGGTCCTCCGCGTCGGGATACCGGTGCAGCTCCCGGGCCCGGTTCAGCGCCCGGCTGACCTGGCCGAACTGCCGCTCGTCGTCGCTGCTGAACAGCAGCATCTCGGCACCGCCGCAGTGCCCCCACAGCTCGTACGCCGG
The DNA here is from genome assembly GCF_007829925.1 of Micromonospora palomenae. Classification (NCBI taxonomy): domain Bacteria; kingdom Bacillati; phylum Actinomycetota; class Actinomycetes; order Micromonosporales; family Micromonosporaceae; genus Micromonospora; species Micromonospora palomenae. The sequence goes on along the minus strand of NZ_VIXA01000003.1, from coordinate 377,144 downwards.
CGGCCGCCAGCGGTCGCCGGCCAGCGCCAGGAGCACCGGCAGCAGGAACACCACCCCGAGGGTCAGGTACGCCCCGGCGGTGAGCCGTTGCAGCCCGCCGGTGAAGCCGAGCAGCACGCCGACGCCGGTGATCAGGGTGGCGGTCACCGCGACGGCGCGCACGGCCAGCCGGTCGTGCGGCCCGCGCCCCACCCGCAGGTGGGTGAGGTCGGCGACGGCGAAGGTGTTCCGACCGACGGTGAACCGTTCGGTGGTCACCACGATCCCCGGGCGCGCGTAGAGCAGGGTCGTCCCGCGCGACGAGCGCGGCGGGCGGGTGGCGGAGCGGTCTGCCTGCTGCACGGCGTCCTCCCAGGGGCCGGCGGCGTCGGCTCTCCCACCGTCCCGTGCCTGCTCACGGCGGGATTCCCGGCACCGGGTTCCATTCTGTTGCCCGCCCGCCAGCCGTGCCGGTCGGATTTCCGCCTCCGCCGCGCACGGCGGATCAGGCCCGCCCGCATCTGGCATCCATTTCGGGTTTGTCCGGCGATCGTCCCTCACGTGCCACGACATCCGCCCAGAACGACGAATCCGGCGCAAGCGGCCAAGAGCGACGAAGCACCCGCGACACGCCGTACGCCACGCCACAACGGCGTCAGGGGATGTCACGCTGCGCAGCGGCCTTTCCTGCCCCTTTGCCAACTTTCGCCCCGGCTTCCCCTGCGCGTCACTCCCGTCCCGGGTTACGTTGGGCGGGCCGGCGCGGTCGGCCGCCATCCGTCCGGATGGCCCCGAGCCGGTGCCGTCGGGGGCGTCAGCATCCCCCGAGGGCCCGTGGAGAGGAGCCTTCCGCTCTTGTCGTCCTTACGGATGCTGGTGCGAACGCTCACGGTCGCCGGCCTCACGGCCGCGCTGATCGCCCCGTCGTCGGTGGCTCGGGCCGAGCCGTCGGTGGCCGAGCTGACCGCACGGATCGAGAAGTCCTCGACCGAGCTGGAACGGGTCGTCGAGTCCTACAACAAGCTCAACGAGGAGATCAAGGCCAACAAGAAGACCGCGGCCGCGCTGCACGCGCGGATCGGCCCGCTGGAGGAACAGACCGCGCGGAGCCGGGCGGACGTCGGGCAGATGGCCGTCACCGCATACAAGACCGGCGGCCTGCGGACCGCGCAGGCGCTGCTGGAACCGGGCGGGTCCGCCTCCCTGCTGGACCGGCTCAGCACGATCGACCGGCTCACCCGGGAACGCCAGGACCGCATCGCCGGTTTCACCACCAGCCAACGCAAGCTGGTCGACGAGAAGAACCGGCTGGACGCGACGCTGGCCCGGGAGGCCGCACAGGCGCGCAGCATGGCGAACACCAGGAAGAAGATCGAAGGTGACCTGGCCCGCCTCTACGAGCTGCGCCGGGAGGCGTACGGCCGGGCCACCGAGGCGCCGAGCCCACGGCCGGCCGCCCGCTCCGCCCCCGACGCACCCGCCGTGGCGGGCAGCGCGGGGGTCGCCGTGCGCTACGCGTACGGGGCGATCGGCAAGCCGTACGTCTGGGGCGCCGACGGTCCCAACGGTTACGACTGTTCCGGCCTCACCTCGGCCGCCTGGCGGGCGGCGGGCCGGTCCCTGCCGCACAACACCCGGATGCAGTGGGGCGTGGTGACCCACATCGGCCGCAGTGATCTGCGCCCGGGAGACCTGGTCTTCTACAGCGGCCTGGGCCACATGGCCCTGTACGTCGGTGGCGGCCAGATCATCGACGCGCCCAGCGCCGGGCGCAACGTGCTCAAGCGGGACATGGACATCATGCCGATCCAGGGCTACGGCCGGGTCCGCTGAGGTCGCCCGAACACGGCGAACGGCCGGCGTCCCCCTATCGGACGCCGGCCGTTCGCCGTCATTACTACCAGGTCAGGCTGCCTGCAGCCCTTCGGCGCGGGCCAGCTCGCGGAGCCGGCCGAGGGCCTGGATCTCCAGCTGGCGGATCCGCTCCCGGGAGAGCGAGAAGCGCGACGCGACCTCGGTGAGCGAGTGCTCCCGACCGTCCTCGAGCCCGTACCGGGCCCGCATGATGCCGGCCGACCGGTCGTCGAGGTGGTTGAGCAGACCCTCGATCCGCTGCCGCTCCAGGCCGGTGAGGACGATCTCCTCCGGCGACGGGGCGTCGCTGTCGGCGACCAGGTCGCCGAGCTTGGTGTCGCCGTCGTCGCCGACCGGGGTGTCCAGCGACACCGTGTCCTGCGACCAGCGGACCAGCTCGTTGACCCGCTCGACGGTGACGCCGAGGGCCGCCGCGATCTGCTCCGGCTCCGGATCGCTGCCCAGCTCACGGGTGAGCTGCCGGGCCACGTTGCGCATCCGGTTGACGTCCTCGACCAGGTGCACCGGCAGCCGCACGGTCCGCTCCTGCTGGGCGATCGCCCGGCTGATGGCCTGACGGATCCACCAGGTCGCGTACGTCGAGAACTTGTAGCCACGCTCGTAGTCGAACTTCTCCACCGCGCGGACCAGGCCGGTGTTGCCCTCCTGGATCAGGTCCAGCATGGGCATCCCGGACCGGACGTAGCGGCGGGCGATCGAGACGACCAGCCGCAGGTTGGCCCGGATGAAGAGATCCTTGGCGCGCTCGCCCTCGACGACCAGGCGCTCCAGGTCGTCCCGGTCGACGCCCTCGGGGACGCGGTCCTCGCCGAGCAGGTGCTCGGCGTACAGGCCGGCCTCGATGGCCTTGGAGAGGTCGACCTCCTTGGCGGCGTCCAGCAGCGGCGTCCGGGAGATCTCGTGAAGGTAGACGCCGACCAGGTCGCGCTCCTCGGCGACCTCGTCGGTCCGCATGCCGATGTTCTTGTCCACGTTGCCCACGGTCCCCTCGCTCGCGCCGGTTGCCCGGTTCCTTGCCATCCCCACGTCCATCGGCCCTCCCCCGTAACCTCCGCTGTGCCCGTCGGTGCTGACACCTACACAACAGATGAGACGTGTCGGGGATTCCATGTCGTGAGTCGAAAGTGTCACGAATGCCTGAGTATCAGCTGTAAGCCACGTCCACGTTTGCTGTCAGCGCCCATTCGGGGCTCACTGACTCCGCACCACGAACAGGCTGGCGGATCAGGGGAAATCGACCTCCGCCCCTGGCAATCGCACCATTGCGACCCCAACGACGCAGCGACCCTCGTCACCGCCCGGCTGCGATCCTGGTCACTGCCAGATACGCGCCGGTGTACCGGTCGGTTCATCCGCTCCGGGATTGATTACCCCGCGCCCTGGACAACAATCCGGGGCGTGCGGGACGTCCCATCCGCGACGTGTTCCACGTCTCACCCGGCCGTGGGCGGACCGGGGGGCGGCGGAGGGGGTCAGGAGGCGAGCAGGGCGAGCGCGCCGCGCACCTGGTGCGCGCTGCGGGCCAGGGCCGCCCGGGCGGCGGAGACCTCGGCCCCGGAGACCAGCGAGACCAGGGCGGTCTTGAGATCGCCGGCGGCCTCGTGCAGGGCCCGCCGGCAGATCTCCTCCGAGCAGTTGGTGGCCTCCATCAGGATGGAGATCATTCGCCCGCGCAGCTTCGCGTTGGTGGCCACCATGTCGATCATGAGGTTCGAGTAGACCCGGCCGAGGCGCACCATCACGGCCGTGGAGAAGCTGTTCAGCACCAGCTTCTGCGCGGTGCCCGCCTTCATCCGGGTCGACCCGGTGACCACCTCCGGTCCCGTGTCCACCCCGATGAACACGTCGACCGAGGAGGCGGCCTGCGCCTCCGGGTTCGCACAGAGCAGCACCGTGGCGGCACCCTGCGCCCGGGCTGCGGCGAGCGCCCCGAGGACGTACGGGGTGCGCCCGCTGGCCGCCAGGCCGACGACCAGGTCGCCCGGCCGTACGCACTCGGCCGCCTCGGCGGCGCCGCCCCGCTCGTCGTCCTCGGCGTCCTCGACCGCGCGCAGCATCGCGTCCGGGCCGCCGGCCAGGTGGGCGCAGAACCAGTCCCGCGGGGAGTTGAAGGTGGGGGCCAGTTCGGCGGCGTCGAGCACCCCGAGCCGGCCGGAGGTGCCGGCGCCGAAGTAGTGCACCCGGTGCCCGCCGCGCAGGGCGGCCACGGCCAGGTCGACGGTCGCGGCGATCTCGTCGAGGACGGCCGCGACGGCGGCCGGCACCCTGCGGTCGGCGTCGTTGATGACGGTGAGCACGTCCCGGGTCGACATCAGGTCGAGGTCGGCGCTGTCCGGGTTGCGACGCTCGGTCGGGGCGCCCACCCGGACCACCGGTCGGGCCACGGTCGCCGCCTCGTCCGGCTCCACCCGACCGGCGGTCACCCGCGCCTCCGCCCCGGGCCGACCCGGTGCGACTGGACCGCCTCGGCGGTCGCCTCCAGGGCCTTGCGGGCGCGCGCCCGGTTGCGCGCGGCCACCCCGACGAAGAGCACGTCGACGACGGTGAGCTGGGCGAGCCGGCTGGCCATCGCGCCGGAGCGGTAGGTCGTCTCGCGGGCCGCGGTGGTGAGCACGAAGTCGGCCACCTCGGTGATGGGCGAGCGGGGGAAGTTGGTCAGCGCGACGGTCGCGGCGCCCCGCGCCCGGGCCTGCTCCAGCACCTCGATGACGTCGGAGGTGGTGCCGGTGTGCGAGATGCCGACGGCGACGTCGCCCTTGCCGAGGAGCGCGGCGGAGGTCAGCGCGGTGTGGATGTCCGGGAAGTAGAAGGCGGTGCGGCCGATGCGGTGCAGCTTCTGCTGGAAGTCCGAGGCGACGAAGCCGCTGGCCGCGGCGCCGTAGACGTCGATGCGGCCGGCGGCGGCGATGGTGTCGACCACCCGCTCGCAGACCGCCGGGTCGAGCTGTTCGGCGGTCTCCTCCACGGCCCGGGCGTCGTTGAACGCGATGGTGGCGATGATCTGCGCCAGGTCCGCGCCGGGCGGGATGTCACCACCGACGACCCGGGCGTCCGGCGGCTCGATCCGGCGGGCGGCCTCGGCGGCGAGCCGGATCCGCAACTGCGGGTAACCGTCCATGCCGACCGACCGGCAGAACCGGATGACGGTGGCCTCGGATGTCTCTGCGGCGGTGGCGAGATCCGTGATGGTCCGCCGCGCGGCGTCGGCCGGGTCGGAGACGACCAGCCGGGCCACCCGCTGCTCGGCGGGCGACAGCGAGGGGAGCAGGCCGCTGATGTGGACGATCAGCCCACCCGGCTCGTGACTCGCAGAAATCTTCGTACTCTTCGCCACGGATGAAACTTACTTTCATGAACGGTGGCCCGTCAACCATCACCGCGCGTATCCGACAACAAGTATCCCCCGCGCGCGTCACGTTCCGGCAGCGTGTGCGGTCACCGCCGCATCACGCTTGCGTCCGCCGCGGTCGAACACCACGCTACGGTGTCCCGCATGGCGGATCGCAGCGTGCTGGTCACCGGCGGAACGGGCGGACTCGGCGGGGCGGTCACCGCCGCCTTCGTCCAGGCGGGCTGGCGGGTGGTCGTACCCCAGCGGGAGAGCGCCACCGGGGCGGGGCCGGCGGCGTCCGGCCCGGTCCGGGTGACCGCGGACCTGATGGACCCGGCGGGCGTCGACCGGGCCGTGCGGGCCGCCGCCGACGACGACGCCGCGCCGCTTCGCGCGGTGGTCAACCTGGTCGGCGGGTACGCCAGCGGCGGCCGGGTGCACGAGACCCCGGTCGAGGAGTTCGAGCGGATGCTCTCGATCAACCTGCGGCCCACCTACCTGATCACCCAGGCGGCACTGCCGCACCTGATCGCGGCCGGCGGGGGCGCGGTGGTCTGCGTCTCGTCCCGGGCCGCGCTCGCGCCGTTCCCCGGGGCGGCGGGGTACGCCACCGCCAAGGCGGCCGTGCTCGCCTTCGCCAACGCGGTGGCGGTCGAGTACCGGGCCTCCGGCGTCCGCTGCAACACGGTGCTGCCCAGCGTGATCGACACCCCGGCGAACCGGGCCGCCCAGCCGGGTGCCGACCACCGCCGCTGGGTGACCCCGGCCGAGATCGCACCGGTGGTCCGCTTCCTCGCCTCGGACGACTCCGCGCCGACCAGCGGCGCGGCCGTCCCGGTCTACGGGCGGGCCTGAACGGGCGACCGCCCCGGGATCGCCGCGGCGACCGGCCGGTCGGCGGCCGACGCGTCGACGGCCGGCGGGTTGACCTCGGACGCTAGCCAGGCCGCCAGGTGGGCGCGGATGCGCCGCTCCACGTCCTCCGGCGGACCGCCGGCGTCGACCAGCACGAAGCTCGGGTACTCGGGCAGGGTGCGGTACGCGGTGTCGGCGGCGGTCAGCCAGCCCATCGTCTCGTGGTCGTCGCCGCGCCGCTCGATCCGCCGGTACGCCTCCGCCGGGTCCACGGTGAGCAGGAAGGTGACCTGCGGGGGCGGGAAGACCCGGTAGCCGATCCGGGCCAGCCGTTCCCAGCGCTGCCCGCCGTGCGCGCGGATGCTGGCGTACTGGCAGGCGGAGTAGCGGTCCATGACGGCCGTGCGGCCGGTCACCAGGCAGCTCAGCAGCGCGGCGGCGATCGCCAGCCAGCGCAGCACCGACTCCACAGCCAGCACGCCGTTGCGCCCCACCAGGCGCTGCGCGTCGGGACGGCCGAGCCGGTTGGCGAGCCGGCCGAGCCAGCGCCGGCCGCCGGCGTTGCGGTGGTAGGTGGCGGGCCGGCCGGCCGCGGTGAGTGCGTCGGCGAGCCGGTGCGCCTGGGTCGTCTTGCCCGAGCCGTCAATGCCGATCAGGGCGACCCGGCGAAGTCGGGCCGTGCCGCCGGTCGCCCGCAGTGATCTGGCCACCTTGCACAGGTTATCCGACCGGCGCTCGCCTCCCGGCGGTTTGCCCGGTTGATGGCCGGGTGACCAGTCTCTGATCGCCGCCCAGGTGTGGGCGGCGGGCGGGCCGGGTACGCAACGTCATTTCCGACCGCCTGTCCACCTTCACGACGACGGGAGAACCAGATGGCCGAGCGCGGGGACGAGAGCCTGTTGCACACCCTCAAGCGGGTCGCCGCCGTGCTCAAGCAGAACGACATCCCCTTCGCCCTCGGCGGCAGCTTCGCCGTCTACGCGCACGGCGGCCACTCCAGCGAGCACGACGTGGACTTCCTGCTCTGCGAGGAGGACATCGAACGGGCGCTGGAGGCGCTGGTCGCCGAGGGCTTCAACGCCGAGCGCCCGCCGGAGGACTGGCTGGTCAAGGTCTACGACGAGGGGCGCATGGTGGACCTGATCCACCGGCCGATCGAGACCCCGGTGACCGAGGAGACCTTCGCCGACACCGTGGTGCGCCCGGTGGACGCCATCCACATGCCGGTGCTGTCCGCGACCCGGCTGATGGTGCACAAGCTGCTCAGCTTCTCGCAGCACTACTGCGACTTCGCCCGCGGCCTGCCGCTGGCCCGCTCGCTGCGGGAACAGATCGACTGGGAACGGGTACGGAAGGAGACGCGGCACTCGCCGTACGCCGAGGCGTTCCTGGTGCTGCTGGACCGGCTCGACGTGGTGCCGTACGGCGGCACGCCCGTGCCGTACGCCCGCACCCCCGAGGGAGAGGAGACACCGTGACCGAGCATGGCGCCGGCCCGCCGGACGAGTACGTCGAGGCGGAGATCCACCGGCTGCTCGCCGAGGATCCGGACGTCGCCGAGCAGGGCATCACCGTGGTCCACCGGGAACGCGGCCTGGTCCTCTACGGCGAGGTGGAGACCCCGCACCGGCGGGAGGAGATCCTCCGGCGGGTCTCGGAGCGCTTCCCGGACCTGCCGATCACCAGCGACATCGGGGTGATCCGCGCGCAGGCGCCGAGCCAGGTCGAGGAACTGCCGTGAGGAGGGCCCGACGATGATCCGGATCGCCGCCGTCGGCGACGTGCACGTGGACGAGGACGTGGTCGGCCGGTTCCGCCCGGCGTTGGAGGAGTTGCCGGACTGCGCCGACGTGCTGCTGCTCGCCGGGGACCTGACCCGGCACGGCACCGAGTCCGAGGCGCGCTGCGTGGCCCGGGAGTTCGGCGGGCTCGGGGTGCCGGTGATCACCGTGCTCGGCAACCACGACCACCAGTGCGACCAGGTGCCGCAGGTCATCAAGGTGCTGGAGGACGCCGGGATCACCGTGCTGGAGGGGACGGGCATGGTGCTGGAGTGCGCCGGCGGCCGGCTCGGCGTGGCCGGGGTCAAGGGCTTCGGCGGCGGGTTCGCCGGCCGGTGCGCCAGCGACTTCGGGGAGCCGGAGATGAAGGCCTTCGTCCGGACGACCAACGAGAGCGCCGAGGCGCTGGGGAAGGCGCTGCGCGGGCTGGACTGCGACCGGCTGGTCGCGCTCACCCACTACTCCCCCGTGCCGGACACGCTCGCCGGCGAACCGCTGGAGATCTATCCGTTCCTGGGGTCGTACCAGCTGGGTCAGGCGATCGACTCGGCGCCGACCGCGCTGGCCCTGCACGGGCACGCCCACGCGGGCACCGAGCGGGGCACCACCCCCGGCGGGGTCCGCGTCCGCAACGTCGCGCACCCCGTGATCAAGCAGGCGTACAGCATCTTCCATCTGGGCGATCACCTCGAATGATCTCCCAGGTTTCCGGGATCGGAGAGCCGGGTATTCAGCCGCCATGGAGCTGATTCTCTGGATTCTCGCAGTCGTACTCGTGGTCGCCGGCATCCTCGCGCTGTTCCGCCGGCAGATCCTGTGGGGCGTCGTCCTCATCGTGGTGGGCCTGCTGGTCGGCCCGGGTGGTGTCAGCATCTTCAATTGACGCTGGTTTCGCGTCACCGGACCCGCCGGGGTCGTCGCTCCCGGAATCTCCGTCCTCCCAGACCTGGAGATCCGGCAGCGACGACCCCGGCGCCGCGCGTCCGGGGTCTGTCGCGCCCGTTCGTGGGTCGGGTTTGTGCCGCCGGTCGGGCGGAAATATCTCGACCATGGAGATAACGCAGAGCACCCCGCGGACCCGCGGCGCGCGCACCTGGTGGGCGCTGCTCGGCTTCGGCGCGGCCGTGACGGTCGCCGCCGCGATCGGCGGGCTGGGGGTACGCGGCACCACCGAGGAGTACGCCGGCCTCCGGCAGCCGGACTGGGCGCCGCCCTCGTGGCTCTTCGGCCCGGTCTGGACGCTGCTCTACGCGCTGATCGCGATCGCCGGCTGGCTGGTCTGGCGCCGGGTCGGCTTCGGCCCGGCCCTCTGGGCGTGGACCGCCCAGCTCGTGCTGAACGCGATCTGGACGCCGCTCTTCTTCGGCGCCGGGCGGTACGGCCTGGCCTTCGCCGAGATCGTGCTGATGTGGCTCGCCATCGGGGTGACCGTCGTGCTGTTCCGGCGGGTCTCCCGCCCGGCGGCGGCGCTGCTGCTGCCGTACTGGGCCTGGGTCACCTTCGCCGCCGCGCTGAACTTCTCCATCTGGCAGCTCAACAGCTGACCCGACGTCGCGGGGCCCCGGCCCGGCCGGGGCCCCGCCACGCGTCCGCGCGCCTCAGCAGCGCGGCACGTTCGGGATCCAGCCGTCGTAGCCGGTGTAGACGTACGCGTCGGAGATGAACCGGCCGGAGCCGATCCGGTCCCAGATCGAGCTGGTGCCGTACGTGCCGGTGACGGTGGTACCGGTGGTCTGGCAGTAGATGGTCACCCTGGCGCCGTCGGCGACCGAGCCGACCGCGCTGTAGCCGGTGCCGGGGCCGGAGCGCACGGTCAGGTCCGCGCCGGCGGTGTTGACCGTGCCGGAGGCGGTGCCGCCGGAGCAGGCGTTGTCGCTGGTGTAGCTCTTGGTGCCCCAGTAGAGCGCCAGCGCGCCGTTGAACCGCACCTGGATGTCGTTGCCGTTGAGCCGCTGCTCGTAGTGCAGGTGCGGCCCGGTGGAGCCGCCGGTGCTGCCCACCCAGCCGATCACCTTGCCGTAGCCGACGGTCTGGCCGACCGAGACGTTGAAGCCGTTGAGGTGGGCGTAGTAGCTGGTGTAGCCGCCGCCGTGGTCGATCCGGACGTACTTGCCGTAGCTGGTGCCGCCGAGGTCGGTGACCCGGTCGACGGTGCCGGGGGCGCTGGCCACCACCGGGTCGCCGAGGTCGTCGGTACGGTTGAAGTCGATCGCGTACGCCGGGCTGTGGTCGGACCGGGTCTGCCCGGACCAGGACTGGCCGCAGGGGAACGGCACCTTGAACGTCGGCGCGGCCATCGCCGGGCTCGCCGGGGCCACGAGGGCCACCGAGGCGAGCAGTGCGGCCGCGGCCAGGCTCCACCACCGTCTACGCATCCAGCACCTCCAATGTTGAGATTCTTCAATCTACTGAGCACAGCGTGGCAGAAACCTCCATCGATGGGAAGTGGCGCGGTGCAGGTCGCGACCACTGCGCGGGAGCGCGCCCACGGCCGGTGAGCGGGTTTCGGGATTGTTACCGGGCCGTGTCCGGCCAGGGCTGGACCGGAGGTGATGCAAGCGCTTACATGTGGAGACGACCATCGGACCGGCGCGGCTTCGACTCCTCCACGCGCCGGCAAGGAAGGAGAACGGCATGGCGTTTGCCAGATCACGCCAGGCTCTCGCGATCGCCGGCGTACTGGGGCTGGCGCTCGGCGCCACCGCCTGCGGCACCGGCAACGACAAGAAGAGCGACAAGGCGAGCTCCCCCGAGTGCGCCGCATATGAGAAGTACCAGGGCCACGACGGCAAGAAGGTCACGATCTACTCGTCGATCCGGGACATCGAGGCCGACCGCCTGGAGCAGTCCTGGAAGCAGTTCGAGGACTGCACCGGCATCACGATCGACCACGAGGGCAGCGGCGAGTTCGAGGCCCAGCTGGGCGTCCGCGTCGACGGTGGCAACGCCCCCGACCTGGCCTTCATCCCCCAGCCGGGTCTGCTCAAGCGGTTCGTCGACGCGGGCAAGGTCAAGACGGTCGGCGCCGACACCAAGGCGCTGGCCGAGCAGAACTTCACCCCCGACTGGCTGAAGTACAGCACCGTCGACGGCAAGCTCTACGGCGTTCCGCTCGGCTCCAACGTCAAGTCGTACGTGTGGTACTCGCCGAAGACCTTCAAGGAGAAGGGCTGGCAGGTCCCGACCACCTGGGACGACCTGATCAAGCTCAGCGACACGATCGCGGCCAGCGGCACCAAGCCGTGGTGCGCCGGCATCGAGTCCGGTGACGCCACCGGCTGGCCGGCAACCGACTGGATCGAGGACGTCATGCTCCGGACCCAGGGTCCGGAGGTCTACGACCAGTGGACCACCCACGGCATCCCGTTCAACGACCCGAAGGTCGCCGACGCGGTGAACAAGGCCGGCACCATCCTCAAGAACGAGAAGTACGTCAACGGCGGCTTCGGCGGGGTGAAGAGCATCGCCACCACCTCCTTCCAGGAGGCGGGCGTCCCGATCACCACCGGCAAGTGCGCGCTGCACCGCCAGGCGTCCTTCTACGCCAACCAGTGGCCGCAGGGCACCAAGGTGGCCGAGGACGGCGACGTCTTCGCCTTCTACTTCCCGGCCATCGACCCGGCCAAGGGCAAGCCGGTGCTGGGTGCCGGCGAGTTCGTCGCGGGCTTCGCCGACCGTCCCGAGGTCCAGGCGGTGCAGACCTACCTGGCCTCCGGCGAGTACGTCAACAGCCGCGCCAAGATCGGCGACTGGCTGTCGGCGAACAAGAAGCTCGACCTGGCCAACGTGCCGAACCCGGTGGACAAGCTCTCCGTCGGCATCCTCCAGGACCCGAAGACCGTGTTCCGTTTCGACGGCTCGGACCTGATGCCGGCCGCGGTCGGCGCGGGCACCTTCTGGAAGGGCATGGTCGACTGGGTGAACGGCAAGGACACCGCGACCGTCCTCAACGGCATCGAGGGCAGCTGGAAGTGATCTGAGTTGGTGGCCCGGTCCGCGTCGCGGACCGGGCCACCACCGCAAACCGAGCCCTTGAAGGAGGGTCGATGGACTGGCTGGAGGAACAGCCCAAGTTCTTCATGCTGGGGTACGGGCTGCTCGCGTTCGTCATTGTGGTGGGCGGGCTGCTCCTGCTGCTCGACGTGGTCCCCGCCTGGTTCGCCCGCCGCCGGGAGGCGCAACTGATCGCCGCCTCGGCGAGCGGTGCCCCACTGCCCCGCCGACCCAAGCAGCGGGAGGGGCTGTTCGCCCTGTTCTTCCTGCTGCCGACGCTGCTCCTGCTCGCCATCGGGCTGGTGGTGCCGGCGATCCGGACCACGCTGCTCTCCTTCATGGACGCCGGCAGCAACGACTGGGTGGGCCTGCGCAACTACGGCTGGATGTTCTCCGAGGACTCGATCGTCCGGGTCCTGCTCAACACCCTGGTCTGGGTGCTGCTGGTCCCGCTGGTGGCCACCTCGTTCGGCCTGCTCTACGCGGTGATGGTGGACAAGGCCAGGTTCGAGGCGGTCGCCAAGTCGCTGATCTTCCTGCCGATGGCGATCTCGTTCGTCGGCGCCAGCATCATCTGGAAGTTCGTCTACGCCTACCGCGGCGACGGCCAGGAGCAGATCGGCCTGCTGAACCAGATCGTGGTCAGCCTCGGCGGCGAGCCGGAGCAGTGGCTGCTGGAGTCGCCGCTGAACACGCTGCTGCTGATCGTGATCATGGTGTGGATCCAGGCCGGCTTCGCCATGGTGGTGCTCTCCGCCGCGATCAAGGCGATCCCGGCGGACATCGTCGAGGCCGCCCGCCTCGACGGGGTCACCCCCTGGCAGATGTTCTGGCAGATCACCATGCCGAGCATCCGGCCCGCGCTGATCGTGGTGGTGGTGACGCTGTCGATCGCCACGCTCAAGGTCTTCGACATCGTCCGGACCGCGACCAACGGCAACTACGACACCAGCGTGATCGCCAACGAGATGTACAACCAGGCGTTCCGGTACGGCCAGAACGGGCAGGGCTCGGCGCTGGCCGTCTTCCTGTTCATCCTGGTGGTCCCGATCGTGATCTACCAGATCCGCAACCTGCGTCAGCAGCGGGAGGGCTGAGATGAGCACCGCCACGCCCACGGTCCCGGCCGGCACCCAGGCCACCGGGAAGACCACCACCGCCGGACGCGTCCGCAAGCGGCTGAACAGCCGTACGGCCACGCTGATCTCGATCGTCATCGCGCTGCTCTGGACGATCCCGACCTTCGGCCTCTTCGTGTCCTCGTTCCGGCCGGAGGACGAGATCAAGAGCACGGGCTGGTGGACGTTCTTCACCAACCCGCAGTTCACCCTGGAGAACTACCAGGAGGTGCTCTTCGGCAGTTCCTCCTCCTCGGGTCAGCTCGCCAGCTACTTCATCAACTCGCTGGCCATCACCATCCCCTCGGTGCTGTTCCCGCTCGCCTTCGCGTCGCTCGCCGCGTACGCGCTGGCCTGGATCAACTTCAAGGGCCGGGACTGGCTCTACATCGCGATCTTCGCGTTGCAGATCGTCCCGCTGCAGATGGCGCTGGTGCCGCTGCTCAAGTTCTTCTCCACCGGCGTCACCGTCGCCGGCGTCACCCTGATGCCGGCCTGGGACCTGGTGGACGAGCAGAAGTTCGCCCAGGTGTGGTTCGCGCACACCTGCTTCGCGCTCCCCTTCGCGGTGTTCCTGCTGCACAACTTCATCTCGCAGCTGCCCAGGGACCTGATGGAGGCGGCCCGGGTCGACGGGGCCACCCACCCCAAGATCTTCCGCACCATCGTCCTGCCGCTGATCACCCCGGCCCTGGCGGCCTTCGGCATCTTCCAGTTCCTCTGGGTCTGGAACGACCTGCTGGTCGCGCTGATCTTCGCCGGGGGCGGCAACGAGACCGCCCCGCTGACCGTCCGGCTGGCCGAGATGGCCGGCACCCGGGGCAACGAGTGGCAGCGGCTGACGGCGGGCGCGTTCGTCTCGATCGTCGTACCGCTGATCGTGTTCCTGTCCCTGCAGCGCTACTTCGTCCGCGGCCTGCTCGCTGGCAGCGTCAAGGGCTGAGGCCTCGTACCGCCGCCGCCCGTTCCCCGGGCGGCGGCGGCCACGGCCACGGAGCGGGGGAACATCGTGACGAAGATTGATGACGTCGCCCGACTCGCCGGGGTCTCGACCGCCACCGTCTCCCGGGCGCTGCGCGGCCTGCCGACGGTGTCGGCCGCGACGCGCCGCCGGGTGCTCGCCGCCGCCGAGCAGCTCCAGTACGCCGTCTCGCCGAGCGCCTCGCGGCTGGCCGGCGGCCGGACCGGGACGGTGGCCGTGGTGGTCCCCCGGATCACCCGCTGGTTCTTCGGCACCGTCGTGGAGGCGGTCGAGGAGTTCCTCCACCAGGCCGGGTACGACCTGCTCCTGTACAACCTGGGCGGCCGGGAGCAGATCCGGCAGCGGGTGCTGCGCACCGCCAACCTGCACAAGCGCGTCGACGCCATCATGCTGGTCGCCACGCCCCTGCGACCGGCCGAGCTGACCGCGCTGGCCGCGCTGGACCTGCCCGGGATCATCATCAGCTCCGGCACCGTGGTGCCCGGCTGGCCCTGCGTCCGGATCGACGACGTGGCCGCCGCCCGTACCGCCACCCGGCACCTGCTCGACCTGGGGCACCGCCGGATCGCCCACATCTCCGGCGACCCCGACGACGAACTGGCCTTCACCACCCACCTGGACCGACGCCGGGGCTACCGGGAGGCGCTCCGGGCGGCCGGGATCCGCCCCGATCCCAGCCTCGACGTCGAGTCGCAGTTCACCATCGACGGCGGCACCCGGGCCACCGCCGAGCTGCTCGCCCGGGGCGAGCCGCCGACCGCGATCTTCGCCGCCTGCGACGAGATGGCGATGGGCGCGATCACCGCGCTGCGCGACGCCGGGCTGCGGGTGCCGCAGGACGTCAGCGTGATCGGCGTCGACGACCACGACCTGGCCAGCGTGCTCGGGCTCAGCACCATCGCCCAGCCCGCCGCCGAGCAGGGCCAGCTTGCCGCCCGGCTGCTGCTCGACCCGCTCGGCACCCGCACCACCGGCCCGTACGCCGGCCGGGTCCCCGACCAGCGGGTCGGCGGCGGCCGGGACGACACGCCGGCCCCCCCGGTGATCCTGCCCACTCGGCTGGTGGTGCGTGAATCGACCGCACCACCGCGGGCACACTGAACGGATTCGACACGGATTCGACCGCACCACGGCTCGACACAGGGAGAAGGCTCTGAACACCGACGCGAGGCACCAGGAACAGTCCGGTGGCCCGGCCACCGGGTGGTGGACCGAGGCCGTCATCTACCAGATCTACCCGCGCTCGTTCGCCGACTCCGACGGCGACGGCGTCGGTGACCTGCCGGGCATCACCGCCCGGCTCGGCCACCTCGCCGAGCTGGGCGTGGACGCCGTCTGGCTGTCGCCGTTCTACCCGTCGCCGCAGGCCGACGCCGGGTACGACGTGGCCGACTACCGGGACGTCGACCCGCTCTTCGGGCGGCTGGAGGACGCCGACAAGCTGATCGCCGAGGCCCGCGCCAAGGGCCTGCGGGTGATCGTCGACCTGGTGCCCAACCACACCTCCTCGGCGCACCAGTGGTTCACCGCCGCCCTGGCCGCCGCCCCGGGCAGCCCGGAGCGGGCCCGCTACATCTTCCGGGACGGTCTCGGCCCGGACGGCGACCAGCCCCCGAACGACTGGCAGAGCGTCTTCGGCGGCCCCGCCTGGACCCGGGTCACCGATCCCGACGGCCGGCCCGGCCAGTGGTACCTGCACCTGTTCGACACCGGCCAGCCCGACCTGAACTGGGACAACCCGGAGGTCCGCGAGGAGTTCCTGGACGTGCTGCGGTTCTGGCTGGACCGGGGCGTCGACGGCTTCCGGGTCGACGTGGCGCACGGCCTGATCAAGCAGGCGGACCTGGCCGACTGGCAGGAGCCGCAGGAGATCCTCTCCGGCAGCGAGGTGGCGAAGCCGCAGCCGCCGATGTGGGACCAGGACGGCGTGCACGAGATCTACCGCGAGTGGCGCCGGTTGCTCGACTCGTACCCGGGCGAGCGGGTCCTGGTCGCCGAGGCGTGGGTGGAGCCGGCGGAGCGGCTGGCCCGCTACGTGCGCCCGGACGAGATGCACCAGGCGTTCAACTTCGAGTACCTGCTCGCCTCGTGGACCGCGCCCGCCCAGTACGCGGTGATCACCCGCTCGCTGGAGGCCACCGACAGCGTCGGCGCGCCGACCACCTGGGTGCTCTCCAACCACGACGTGGTGCGGCACGCCTCCCGGCTCGGCCTGACCGTCGGCGGCGGCCGGCCGAACGGCATCGGCATCGGCGACCCGCAGCCGGACGCCGCGCTCGGCCTGCGCCGGGCCCGCGCGGCCAGCCTGCTGATGCTGGCCCTGCCCGGCAGCGCCTACCTCTACCAGGGTGAGGAGCTGGGCCTGCCCGAGCACACCACGCTGCCGGACGAGGTCCGGCAGGACCCGACCTGGGAGCGCAGCGGCCACACCCAGCGCGGCCGCGACGGCTGCCGGGTGCCGATCCCGTGGGAGGCCGACGCCCCGTCGTACGGCTTCGGGCCGACCGACGCCAGCTGGCTGCCCCAGCCCCCGCTGTGGGCCGAGTACGCCCTCGACCGGCAGCGCGGGGTGCCCGGCTCGACGTACGAGATGTACCGGACGGCGCTGCGGCTGCGGCGCGAGCACGGGCTGGCCCGGGGTCCGCTGCAGTGGCTCTCCTCCGGCGACGAGGTGCTGATCTTCCGCAACGGCGGGCTCACCGTGCTGACCAACTTCGGCGCGGCGGCCGTCCCGGCGCCGGCCGGGGAGGTGCTGCACAGCAGCGCCCCGCTGGACGCCGACGGCCGGGTCCCCACCGACGTGACGGTCTGGGTCCGCGCCTGACCAATGCCGCTCCCGCCGGCCCCGCGCTCGTCCGCGGGGCCGGCGGGCCGGCTCGTGCGGGACTGCGGCCGTCGCCGGTTCACCCCAGCTCCCGGTTGGCTCGCTACGGACCTGATGTCGTGAACGACTCAGCCCTGCTCCCCGCCGGACCCACCGGCCCGACATCAGGCCGGCCTGAATCGTTTACGTCATCAGGTCCATAGCGTCCTGGGGGCACCCGGCCTAGTGGATCCGCCGGCTCAGCCCAGCGCCAGCGCCGCGAAGCCGATCCGGCGCGGCCTGGACCGGCCCGGCGCAGCCCGACGCAGCCCGACGCAGCCCGACGCGGCCCGACGCGGCCCGGCCTGGCATGCCACGGCGCGGCGCGGCCGACGAGGCCCGGCGGCGAGCGGTCAGAGGCGCTCGGCGCGGGCGTGCAGCAGGTCGTGCACCGCCTCGATGTCCTCCGGCGAGGACCGGGAGGCGCGCCAGTACATCAGGCCGGTCGGGATGAAGAAGAGCTGGAAGACGGCCAGCCCGACGGCGTAGTTCAGCGGCGGTGGGAAGGCCGCCCGCAGGGCGTGGAAGGCCACCCCGACCAGGCCGTTGCCGGCCGCCCGGCCCACCCCGTTGACCAGGTTGCCCAGGCTGTAGACGGTGCCCCGGTGCTCGGGCGGGTTGACGTCGGCGATCAGGGCGAACCAGTTCGGCGAGTTCGCCGAGGTCAGCGCCAGCGCGACCACGGCGGCGAGCAGGCTCAGCCCGACCGTCGGCTCGGTCAGCACGCTGGCCAGTACCGCCCGGACCACCGCCCCGCCGCCCGCCCCGTCGGGCACCACGATGCGGATCGGCACGAAGAAGAGGACCAGGTAGAACGGCACGGCCGCGAGGATGCCCACCGCCGCGACCAGGGCCCGCCCCCTCGGGGTACGCCGTTGCAGCGCGTCGCCGGCCAGTCCGCCGACGATGGAGAACACCCCGCCGAGCTGGAACAGCGTGGCGAAGACGCTGCCCACCACCACCGCGGTCGCCGACGAGTAGCCCTGGGCCTCGGCCCGTTGCGCGAAGAGCACCGGCAGCCAGACCAGCGAGCCGAACGCCGCCTGCGCGGTCAGGCCCTGCAGGATCAGCCACCGGTTGGTCCGCCGGTGCAGGATCCGGGGCAGGTCGGCGCGGGTGATCCGGTAGTCGTACTCGGCCCCGGCGTTCAGCGCACCGGCCAGCTCGGGCTCGCTCTGCCCGCGCCGGATGTCGTACGTGAAGAGATAGGCCAGGGTGGCGGCCAGCCCGACCACGGTGAGCGCCAGGAACGGACGTCGCCAGTCGGTGGCCCCCAGCAGGCCGCCGGTGAGCGTGCCGGCCAGCGTCCCCACCCCCTGCGACAGTCCCCAGAAGCTCATCACCAGCCCCCGGCGGCGGGGCGAGATCAGGTCGGTGACCACGGAGAACCCGACCGAGCCGACCGCGCCGAGCCCGACCGCGGCCACCAGCTGCGCGGCCAGGAAGGTCGGGTAGTCCTGGGCGAGCGCGCTGCCGCCGGTGCCGGCCGCCCAGATCAGGGTGCCGACCATGAGCAGCGGCTTGCGGTTCGTCCGGTCCCCCACGTACGCCCAGGCCACCGCCGCCACCGCGCTGACCAGGAAGCTGACCGCGGTGACCAGTCCGAGCAGCCGCTGCGACACGCCCAGCGCCCCGGAGATCGGCCCGTACAGGGGCGGGACCAGGCCGATCGCCACGTTGTCCAGCGAGGCGAGCACCACGAAGACCACGACGCTGTAGAACCGGTGCGCCGTGCCGCCGCCCCAGGTCCGCGCCGCCCCACCCCTGGTCAAGGTCATGTGCGGCAGCCAATCAGGGCGAGGTCACGGTCGCGTCACCGGGGTCGGCCCCGCCCGCTCAGCCCGGCGTCCGGTCGACGGTCCGGTCCCGCGCCTGGGCGTACCGCTCACGGACGGCGGGGACGGGCTCGGCGTCGTACTCCCGGGTGCCGGCGTCGGCCCACCGCGGTGGCGCCGCGCCGCCCAGCGCGACCCAGGCGGCCTGGCGAGCGGCCCCGTCGGCGACGTACTCGCCGGGCGGCGGCACCACCACCGGCCGGCCGAAGACCTGCGGGGCGATCCGGCGCACGGCCGCCGAGCGGGCCCCGCCACCGACCAGGATCACCCGCCGGGCGTCGGCGCCCTGGGCGGTCAGCGCGTCCAGCCCGTCGGCGAGCGCGCAGAGCATCCCCTCGACGGCGGCCCGGGCCAGGTGCGCCGGGGTGGCGGTACGCAGGGTGAGCCCGTGCAGCGCGCCGGTGGACAGCGGTCGGTCGGGCGTCCGCTCCCCTTCCAGGTAGGGGACCATGACCAGCCCGTCCGCGCCGGGTGGGGCGGACAGCGCCAGCTCGGTCAGCTCGTCGAGGCCGACCCGCAGCAGCGCGGCGGCGGCGTCCAGCACCCGGGCGGCATTGAGGGTGCAGACCAGCGGCAGGTACCGGCCGGTGGCGTCGGCGAACCCGGCGACGGCGCCGCCCGGGTCGGCGGCCGGCACGTCGGCCACGCTGAACACGGTGCCGGAGGTGCCGATCGAGACGACCACGTCGCCCGGGCCGGCGCCGACGCCGAGGGCGGCGGCCGCGTTGTCCCCGGTACCCGGGCCGAGCACGATCCCGGCCGGCGCGGCACCGGACGGGCCGACCCCGGAGCCCGGGACCGCGCCGGGACCGGCGGCCGGCGCCGGGCCGCCCAGCGTGGCCGGGTCCAGGACGCAGGCGGCCTCGGCCGGACCGAGCACCGTCGGCACCGCCACCACCCGACCGAAGGCCTGTTCCAGCAGGTCGAGGCGGTACTCGCCGGTGCGGGGCGACCAGTAGCCGGTGCCGCTGGCGTCGCCCCGATCGGTGCGCAGCGCGGCCAGGCCGGGCGCGCCGGCCAGCCGCCAGGTGAGCCAGTCGTGGGGCAGGCAGACGGCCGCGACCCGGGCCGCGCGCTCCGGCTCGTGCCGGGCCAGCCAGCGCAGCTTGGTGCCGGTGAAGCTCGCCACCGGCACGCTGCCCACCGCCTCGGCCCAGAACCGGCGGCCCGCCACCGGGCCGCCGGCCTCGTCGATGAGGTCCCGGGCCGCGTCGGCGGAGCGGGTGTCGTTCCAGAGCAGGGCGGGCCGGACCACCTCGCCCGCCTCGTCCAGGCAGACCATGCCGTGCTGCTGGCCGGCGACCGAGACCGCCGCGACGTCGGCCAGCCCGCCGGCGGCGTCCACGGCCGTGCGCAGCGCGTCCCACCAGGCCCGCGGGTCGACCTCGGTGCCGTCCGGGTGCGGCGCCCGGCCCTGCCGGACCAGGGCACCGGTGGCCGCGTCCCGGATCACGACCTTGCAGGACTGGGTGGACGAGTCGACCCCGGCGACGAGCGGCACGGCGGCCCGCCTCAGCGCGCGCCGAGCAGGTGCTCGACGGCGAGCTGGTTGAGCCGGACGAAGCCGAAGCCCCGCGCCGCGACCGCGTCCACGTCCACGTCCTCGAACGCGGACCGGTCGGCGAGCAGCTCGGCGTACCCCTCCCCCGGGCTCAACGTCGGGGTGGACAGCTCGGCGACCTTGCTGGCGGCCAGCGCCTCGGCCACCTCCGGGTCGGCCCGGAACGCCGCGGACCGCTCCTTGAGCAGCAGGTACGTGCGCATGTTCGCCTCGGCCGAGGCCCACACGCCGGCGAAGTCCTCGGTGCGCGAGGGCTTGTAGTCGAAGTGCCGGGGCCCGTCGTACGCGGGGCCGCCGTCCGGGCCGCCGTGCTCCAGCAGGTCGACCAGGGCGAAGGCGTTGAGCAGGTCACCGTGGCCGAAGACCAGGTCCTGGTCGTACTTGATGCTCCGCTGGCCGTTGAGGTCGATGTGGAACAGTTTGCCCTGCCAGAGCGCCTGCGCGATGCCGTGCGCGAAGTTCAGCCCGGCCATCTGCTCGTGCCCGACCTCCGGGTTGAGGCCGACCCGGTCCGGGTGGGCCAGGGTGGAGATGAACGCCAGCGCGTGCCCGATGGTGGGCAGCAGGATGTCGCCGCGCGGCTCGTTGGGCTTGGGCTCGATGGCGAAGCGCAGGTCGTAGCCGGAGTCCACGACGTACTGGCAGAGCAGGTCGACCGCCTCGCGGTAGCGGTCCAGCGCGGCCCGGACGTCCTTGGCCAGGTCGTACTCGGCGCCCTCCCGGCCGCCCCACATCACGAAGGTGCGGGCGCCCAGCTCGGCGGCGAGGTCGACGTTGCGCAGCACCTTGCGCAGCGCGTACCGGCGCACGTCCCGGTCGTTGCTGGTGAACCCGCCGTCCTTGAAGACGGGGTGGGTGAAGAGGTTGGTGGTGACCATCGGAACGACCAGGCCGGTCTCGTCGAGCGCCTTGCGGAACCGGGCCAGGTGGGCCTCGCGGGCGGCGGCGTCCGCGCCGAAGGGGACCAGGTCGTCGTCGTGGAAGGTGATCCCGTACGCGCCCAGCTCGGCGAGGCGGTGCACCGCCTCCACCGGGTCCAGCTCAGCGCGGGTGGCGTCGCCGAACGGATCGCGGGCCTGCCAGCCCACCGTCCAGAGCCCGAAGGAGAACTTGTCGGCGGGGGTGGGACGGGGTGCCATGGCAGACCTCCGGTGGTGTCGCCGCAATTTGTTCAATGGATGGATTAAATGACCGTGCTGTGGCACTGTCAAGGGGTGAGCAGCACCAGCACCGCGGGCGCGGTCCGGCAGGGCAGCCTGCGCGAGCTCAACCTCGCCGTCGTGCTCGGGCGGATCGCCGCCGCCGACCAGCCGCCGTCGCGGGCCGGCATCGCCGGCCAGACCGGCCTCACCCGGGCCACCGTCTCGGCCGTGGTGGACGACCTGATCACCGGGCGCCTGGTCACCGAGGCCGACCCCGCGCCGCGCGGCGGAGCGGGCCGCCCGGCCCGGGGGCTGCGGCTCGCCACCGACGGCCCGGCCGGGCTGGGGCTGGAGGTCAACGTCGACTACCTGGCCGCCTGCGTCGTCGACCTCGCCGGCACCGTCCGGCACCACGAGGTACGCCGGGCCGACCTGCGCCCGGTCGCCCCCGCCGACGCGCTCGCCCGGCTGGTCGAGCTGGCCGGGCGGGCCCGCGCCGCCGCCGACCGGGAGGGGCTGACCCTGGCCGGGGCCACGCTGGCCGTGCCCGGGCTGGTCGACGGCCACGGCCTGGTCCGGCTCGCGCCCAACCTCGGCTGGCGCGACGTCGACGTCCCCGCCCTGCTCGCCGCGCATCCGCCGCTGGCCGAGCCGGTCGACGGGGTGCCGGCGCTGGTGGTGGACAACGAGGCCAACCTGGCCGCCCTCGGCGAGCTGCACGCCGGCCCGACGACGGCCAGCTTCCTGCACGTCTCCGGCGAGATCGGCATCGGCGCCGGGATCGTGCTCGACGGCGCGCTGTTCCGGGGCGCCCGGGGCTGGAGCGGCGAGCTGGGCCACGTACCGGTCGACCCGGCCGGGCCACGGTGCCGCTGCGGTGCGCAGGGCTGCCTGGAGACGTACGCCGGTCAGGAGGCCGTCCTCGGCGCGGCCGGGCTCTCCGGGGCGGACCTGCCGGCGGACACGGCGGCGCGCCGGCTGGCCGACCTCGCCGAGGCGGGCGACCCGGCCACCCTCGACGCGCTGCGCGCGGCCGGCACCGCCCTCGGGGTGGCGGTGGCCGGCGTGGTCAACCTGCTGGACCTGGACACCGTGGTCCTCGGGGGCGGATACGCCACCCTCGCGCCGTGGCTGCGCCCCCCGGTCCTCGCCGAGCTGACCGATCGAGTGCTCACCGCCGCCTGGTCGCCGGTGACGGTCCGCGCGGCGGCGCTCGGCCCGGCGTCGGCCGCAGTCGGTGGGGCCGGGTCGGTGGTCCGCCGGATCATCACCCGGCCGTCCGGTTGGCTGGCCGGCCGGCAATGAGCCGACTGTGCTGGCTGGGCGCCCGTCGGACGGCCTCGGTACCCTTGCCCTGAGGCAAAGTTCCCGTCCGAGGAGTCCGCTACCAGCATGCGCACAGGTCGACAGGCCGAGGCGACCGGCGACCGGCGGTGACGACCACCCGCCCCGGTGGGCCCGCCGGACCGGCCAGCAGCGGGGAGGAGTTGTCCCCCGCGCCGCGCCGACCGTCCTCCGACGCGCCGCTGCCCGCCGAGCCCCGACTCGCCCGCGAGCTGCTGGACGGCCTCGCCGAGGCGGTGGTCACCGCCGACCATGCCGGGATCGTCACGCTGGTCAACGCGACGGCGGGCGAACTCCTGCCCGAGCTGACCCCCGGGACCGACCTGGCGCGCTGCGCGGTGCCGGCGCTGGCGAACGCCGTCCGGCGGGGAGCCGAGACCTTCGACACCGAGCACCGCGGCCGCCGGCTGCGGGGCGTCTGCCGCCGGCTGGCCGCCGGCCGGTGCGCCTGGTACGTCCGGGACGTCACCGAGGAGCAGGCCCGCGCCGACGCCCTCCTCGCCGAACGCTCCCGCACCGCCTTCCTCGCCCAGGCCGGCAGTCGGCTCGGCCTCTCCCTGCACCGGGACCAGGCACTGCGGGCCACGGCCACGCTGCCGGTGCCGTACCTGGCCGACGCCGCGCTGGTCGTCCACCACCCGCCGCCCGCCGCCGACCGGCCGCACTGGGTCCGGTACGCCGAGGGCGACCCCGCCCCGGTCACCGGCATCGGCTCCGCTGAGCTGACCGGCTCCGTCCCCGGCCTCGCCGAGGCACTCGACGGTGCCGCCACCGAGCCCACCACCTGGCTCGACGCCGAACTGGCCGAGCTGGCCGAGGTGCTGCCCGACTCGTTCGGCCGCCCCGGCGCCGTGCTGACCAGCCCGATGCCCGGCGCCGGCGGGCCGGGCGGCGCCCTGATCCTCGTCCGCCGGGCCGAGCGCCCGGGCTTCGACCAGCGCGACGTCGAGCTGGCCCGGGAGTTCGCCGCCCGGGCCGGCGCCTCGCTCGCCGCCGCCCAGCTCTACGGCGAGCAGGCCCACCTGGCCCGGGTGCTCCAGCACAGCCTCCTGCCGCCGGAGCTTCCGCCCCTGCCCGGCCTCGCCCTGGCCGGCGGCTACCGGGCCGCCGGGGACAGCCTGCGCATCGGCGGCGACTTCTACGACGTGTTCCGCACCGAGCGGGGCGGGATGTTCGCCCTCGGCGACGTCTGCGGCAGGGGCGTCGGGGCGGCGGTGCTCACCGGCCGGGTACGCCAGTCGTTGCAGACGCTCCGCCTGGTCGAGCAGCGCCCCGTGGAGCTGATGCGGCTGCTCAACCGGGCCCTCTTCGACGCACCGGACGCCGCCCGGCGCACCCAGTTCACCACCCTGCTGCTCGGCACCGCCGAGCCGGATGCCGACGGCGGGGCGCGGGTACGCGTCGCCGGCGGTGGGCACCACGCCCCGCTGCTGGTACGCGCCGACGGCACCAACACCCCGGTGCCGGTCGGTGGCATGCCGATCGGGGCGTTCACCACCGCGACCTTCGCCGAGGCGGAGGTGCGACTCGCCCCGGGCGAGCTGCTGCTGGCGTACACCAACGGGGTGACCGAGGCGCGGGGCGGCCCGACGGCGATGGAGATGTTCGGCGAGCGACGGCTGCGCGAGGCGCTCGCCTCGGCGGCGGGACTGCCGCCGAGCGCGGTGGTCGACCGCCTGCTCCAAGCGGTGGAGGACTGGCTGGACGGGCAGAGCCACGACGACATCGCCATGCTCGCCGTCTGCGCCGCGTCCCCGGCGTGACCGGCCCGGAGCTGACCCACGGCCGGCGGTGACGCGCCCCGGCGGTCAGGATCAGGCGGAGCGGGCCGCCGACGGGTCGCCGATCTCGCCGTCGTGGGGCGGGACGCCGCTGCCCTGCCACGGCACCACCGGCGGCGCCGACTCCTCCAGGTCGCGGGCGGCCCGGTCGAACTCCCGGACCCCCCGCAGCAGGGCCTGGCGGCCCTCGTCGCTCATCCCGGCCAGCACGTCGGCCAACCGCCGCCGCCGGTCCCGGCGCAGCTCGGCGAGGAGTCCCCGGGCCTCCGGGGTCAGGTGCAGGGAGATCTCCCGCCGGTCGAGGCGGCCCGGCTCCCGCTCCAGCATGCCGGCTGCCACCAGCCGGTCGCAGAGCCGGCTGGCCGAGGAGAGCAGCATGTCGAGCAGGGTGGCGAGCCGGCGCAGGTTGATCCCGTCATGCCGCTCCACGACCATGACCGCGCGCAGCTGAGCGGCGGAAAGGCGGCTGGTGGTGCCCTCCCGCGCCGCCTCCCACAGGGACAGCAGGGCACCCGCCGCGCCGTCGAGCTCGGCGGCCATACTCAGTTCCGGTCCCGCGGGACCATGTTCGTCGGCCATGGTGGGCCCGAGACTACCCGGAGTACCGGGTGGTCGACCCCTGTCAGGAGGAGTGATGATGAGCGGACCGGACGATCACGCCCGGCGAGTGCTGGTCGAGGCACCGGCCGACCTCCTGCTCGACCGGCTCACCGCCGAGCTGGAACGGACGTTCAGGATCACGGAGAGCGAACTCCTCCAGGTCGACTACCGCCTCTCGGTGCTGCTGCCGCTGGGTGACGCGGATCCCATCACCGAACCCGGCCACCCGGCCTGGCGCTGCTTCGACCACCAGGAACCGATCGTGGCCGGCGGCATCGGCTGGTTCCCGGTCGGCATGCGCGGCGAACGGCGCGGGGTGCTGCGCCTGGCCCCGGTCGCCGACGACCCCGCCCAGGTCGAGGAACTCGCCGCCATCGCCACCGCCCTCGGGCACGAACTCGCCGCCGTCTCCGCCGGGACCGACGTCTACCGGGCGTCCCGCCGGGCCCGTCGGCTCACCCTCGCCGCCGAGATGCAGTGGGAGCTGCTGCCCGGCCGCAGCCGAATCCGCCCGTCGTTCAGCCTGGCCGGTCAGCTCGAGCCGGCGTACGCGGTGCGCGGCGACAGCTTCGACTGGTCCGACGACGGGCACCGGGTCTGGCTGGCCACGATCAACGGGTCGGGTGAGGGGGTGGCCGCCGCGCTGCTCACCTCGCTGGCCACCTACGCGCTGCGCAACGCCCGCCGGGGCGGGCTCGGGCTGGCCGACCAGGCCGCCCTGGCGGACCAGGCGATCTACGCCCTGCACCGGGGCGAGCAGCACCTCTCCGCGCTGCTGATGGAGCTGGACCTCGCCTCCGGGAAGCTGACGGTGGTGGACGCCGGGTCGCCCCGTCTGGTGCGGCTGCGCGACGGGGAGATCAGCGAGCAGGTGCTCGAGAAGCAGTTCCCGCTCGGCATGTTCGAGGGCACCGACTACCAGGAGCAGTGTTTCGAGCTGCGCCGCGGCGACCGGCTCTTCGTACTCAGCGACGGCGTGATCGACGCGACCGGCGAGAACGTCCGGTACGGGGAGACCGCGCTGGATCGGTTCCTGCGCCGTACCGGGCCGATGGAGCCGCTGGACGCCGTCCGGTCGCTCCTGGGCGACCTGCGGGCGTTCGTCGCCGGCGACCTGATCGACGACGCGGTGGTGGTCTGCCTGGACTGGACCGGCCCGCAGCCCTGACGGGTCAGTACGCCCCGCGCCCGCGCAGCACCGCGCCGAAGGTCTTCCAGAGGATGGTCAGGTCGGCGGCGAGCGACCAGTTCTCGACGTAGTACAGGTCGAGCCGGATGCCGTCCTCCCAGCTCAGGTCGGAGCGGCCGCTGACCTGCCAGAGCCCGGTCATCCCGGGCTTGACCAGCAGTCGCCGGGCCACGTCGCCGTCGTAGCGGGCCACCTCGGAGGGCAGCGGCGGCCGGGGGCCGACCAGGCTCATCTGCCCCAGCAGCACGTTGACCAGCTGCGGCAGCTCGTCCAGGGACCACTTGCGCAGCAGCCGCCCGACCCGGGTCACCCGCGGGTCGTCGCGCATCTTGAACATCAACCCGTCGGTCTCGTTGCGCACGGCCAGCTCGTCGAGGAGGGCGTCGGCGTTGGCCACCATGGTGCGGAACTTCAGCACGCCGAACTCCCGGCCGCCCCGCCCGACCCGGGTCTGCCGGAACAGCACCGGGCCGCGGCTGTCCAGCCGGATGGCCAGCGCGACCGCCGCCCCCAGGGGCAGCAGGAGCAGCACCGCCAGCGCGGCGGCGGCCCGGTCGACGAACTCCTTGACCAGCTTGCGGGCGCCCCGGAACTCGGGCGCCTCGACGTGGATCAGCGGCAGCCCGGCGACCGGCCGGGTGTGGATGCGGGGGCCGGCCACATCGGTGAGCGCCGGCGCGACGACCAGGTCGATGCCGGTCCCCTCCAGCTGCCAGCCCAGCCGGCGCAGCCGGGCCGCGGTCAGCTCGCCGGAGGCGGTAACGGCGACCGTGTCCGCGCCGATCGCGGCGGCCGCCTCGGGCACACCGCGCAGCGAGCCGACCACCGGCACGTCGCTGAGCCGCTGCGGCACCGGCGCGAGCAGCGCGTCCGGGATGCAGGCACCGACCACCTGATAGCCGGCGTACGGCTCGCGGCGCAGGGTGTGCACGAGTTCCAGCACGTGGGCGGTGTCGCCGACCACCAGCACCCGGCGGGACCAGCCGGCACCCCGGTATCGGGCCCGGTGCAGCCGCTTGCGCGCGGCGAACCGGTTCACCTCCAGCGCCACGGTGCCGACGGCGAACGAGATGCCCAGGAAACCCCGGGACACGTCGGCGTCGGCGATGTAGCCGACGATGGCGATGCCACCGGCGAGCCGCAGGCTGGCCGCGCTCACCCGCCGGTATTCGTCCGCGCCGTAGCCGAGCACCCGGTCGTCGTAGCAGCGCAGCATCCGCAGCGAGAGCAGCCAGGCGAGCACCAGGCCGGGGGCCACCAGCACGTACGGGATCTCGGAGCCGACCGGCACCCGGTCACCGAAGCGGGCGATGTACCCGACCAGGACGGCGAGGGAGAGCACGGCGGTGTCGAGCACCACCAGGATCCGGACGTACGCCCGCTGGTCGGCCCGGGCGACCGGGCCGGTGGGCGGGCCGGCCGGGGCACGCGGGATCCGTGCCGGCGTGGACAGCGTCGCAGAGGTCACCCAGCCTCCCCACATCGCGCGCACCGGCTCCGGCCGACGACCGCCCCGGGCGGGACCTCGACGCCGGAGCGTACCGGACATCCTGCCTGACAATGATGCTCGCCGATTGATTCGGACGTATTGCCGTCACTTTGCCTTCCGGCCCGGACACCGGAAATGCGAACCGCCGCACCGGAAACCTCCGGCGCGGCGGTTCCCCGCACTGTCCGAAGACTCAGCGCGGCGCGTTCGGGCGCAGCGCGATCGCCTTCAGGAAGATGTCACCGATCTTGCTCGGGTCCTCGGTGACGAAGGTGCCGCCGCCGGTGACGTTGGTGATCGACTGGAGCTCGGTCTTGGAGACCTCGTTGCCGATGCCGATGATGACCACCTGCACCGGGCGCTCCGGATCGTTGAGCTGCTTGAGCTGGCTGATCAGCGAGGCCTGCGAGATGCCGTTCTTGTCGTCGTTCTTGCCGTCGGTGAAGAGCACGATCGAGTTCACCCGACCCGGCTCCCAGTCCTGCTGCACCCTCTTGTACGCCTCCAGCACGGTGTCGTACAGACCGGTGTTGCCGCTGGACGGGCGGATTCCGGCGAGGCCCTGCTCCAGCCGGCCGCGGTTGGTGGAGAGCGGGTTGATCGGCACGACCTCGCGCCAGTCCCGCGAGCCCACCAGCTCCGTGGAGAAGGTCCAGAGGCCGATCGACCAGGAGTCGTCGAACAGGCCCAGGCCCCGGCTCGCCGCCGACACGGTGACCTGTTCCCGGGTGGCGTTGCCCGCGGAGGGCACCTTCGCCTTCATCGAGCCCGAGACGTCGATGACGGCGAGCATCCGGCCGGACTGGGTGGCGATGGACCAGCCGGAGACCGCACGGTCTATCGCGAAGGGGTCCAGGCCACCCACCGCGCCGACACCTGCCGGCGGGGCGGTCGCCGCACCACCGGCCGGGCTGGGCGCACCCTGCGGCGCCTTGAAACCGTCACCCCAGTTGCCGTCCGGCGCCCGCAGCGACTGCGCGGCCAGCCGGTTCTTGAAACCCTGCGTGGTGAGCAGTTCGAAGAGCACCCGGGCGGCCGACTGCTTGGCCGGCTCGATGCCCGGCAGCACCGCGAACGGGTAGTCCAGCGGCATCGGCGCCGGCTCCAGGTAGAGCGCGGCCAGCGGGATCGGCGGCTTGGTGCTGTTGTACGCCATGACGTCTTCCTCGGAGAGCGCGGCGGCGCCGAGCCCGCTGGCGATGGACGTCGGGTCGTTGGAGCGCGGGAAGCGGGCGAGCAGGTCCTGCCGCAGCGCGGAGCGGCCGGTGGCCAGCGCCCGCAGCGCCCCGGTGGTCGCCTTCGCGGTGTCGCCGCCGGAGGCGCTCGCCGCGGCGGTGAGGGAGAGCAGGCCGGAGAGGCCGGCGGCGTCCTGCGTCGGCTCGACGATCCCGGCGCGCAGGCCCTTGCCGGTGCTGACCGCGTTGAGCAGGTCGGTCCAGCCGAGCTTCTTGTCCGGCCAGCCGAAGCGGGAGGCCACCGGCTCCGGCATCGCCACCACCACCGGGCTGCGGGCGACGGAGGCGCCGTTGCCCGGGGCGAAGGCGGTGGCGCCGTTGTTCTTCAGCCGCAGCAGCCAGGTGGAGGAGTCCGGGATCCAGACGTCGGGCGTGGTCACCGTGCCGCTGGCCTGGCCGACACCCGCGAGGGTGGCGCCGTGCTTGCTGGCGACCGCAGCTGCCACGTCCACCGGCTCGGAGGCACTCACGTTCACCGCGATGCAGGTGCCGCTCACGGCGGCGCCGTCCTCGACCCACTGCGTCGAGGCCTTCTGCACCGCCGGGGCGAGCTCGGGAGCGGCGGCCACCGACAGCTGGATCTCGCCGGAGCAGGAGGGTCCGGCCAGCTGCTGGTAACCGAACCAGGTACCCCCGACCACGACGACGAGCGCAGTCGCCGCCGCAGCGGCTCCTGCTCCACGGATACTTGAACGCATGCGATGGCGGCCAGACACGCTGACCATCTTGCGTATCTCGTTCGGATAGTGCCATAACCGTTCGGTTGAAAGTTACGCAGGAGATACAGATGATCGCTCTTTCGGCACAGTGAGTAATCAGTCAGTCTCGCGCCGTTGCCACGATCCACACCGGACAGTGCCGTTCAGGGTAGGACACAGGTCGGGCTCGGCACCGGCACCGGTTCGCCGAGCGGCTCGGGCGCGCCCGAGTCGGGGTCGACCCGGAACACCCGAACCATGTCGGCCCGCTCGTCCGCCACGTAGAGGTGCGGCCCGGTCAGCACGAAGTGCCGGGGCCACTCGCCCCCGGTGTCGACCTCGGCGACCAGCCGGGGCAGCTCCGCGTCCAGCGCGAAGACCGAGATCGTGCCCACGCCCCGATTGCCGACGTAGAGGAAACGCCCGTCCGGCCCCACCGCGATCTCGGAGGGCTGGACGTGCCCGGTCCGCCCGCTGGCGTCCACCCGTCCCCGCTGGTGCAACGCCCCGTCCGGGGTCGACTCGTACGCGGTGACGGTCGCGTCCAGCTCGCCGGCCACCCAGCAGCGCCGCCCGTCGGGGTGGCGGGCGAGGTGACGGGGCCCGGTGCCCGCCGCGGTACGGATCCGGGGCTCGCGGGGCACCAGCCGGCCCGGGTCGGCGTCCAGGTCGTACCGGTAGATCGAGTCGGTGCCCAGGTCGACGGCGAGCAGCGGCCCGGCCCCCGGGGCCGGGGAGACCATGTGGCAGTGCGCCTGCTCCTGGCGCTCCGGGTCGAGGCCGTGCCCCTGGTGCACGACCAGGTCGCTGCGCTCGGCGGGCGCGCCGTCGGCGCCCAGCGGGAAGACCGCCACGCTCCCGCCGCCGTAGTTGGCCACGAAGAGGTGCCGCCCGTCGGGCGCGACCGCCAGGTGGCAGGGGTCGGCCCCGCCGGTCGGCCGGACGCCCAACGGGGTCAGCTCGCCGTCGCCGCCCACCCGGAAGGCGCTGACCTGCCCCGCCGGCAGCTCGTTGACCGCGTAGAGAACGGGCAGGGCGGGATGCCGGACGAGGAAGGAGGGCGAATCGGTCACCGCGACGGTGCCGAGCGGGGTGAGTTCCCCCGATTCGGTATCCCGGCGGGCGGCGACGATGCCGTCCCCCCGCCCGCCGCTCGCCGCCGTGTAGCCGCCGATGTGGACGATCGTGTTCGTCACCGGTGCACCCTCCGCCGATCCTGCCGTCGCTCCCACCAGAGGCTTCCCGGTCGACCCGGGCGTTAGCCCTGTTTTCCGGAATTTCCTCCGAACGCCGGCGGCGGGGGCTCCGGGCGCCACCGCCCGGCGCCGCCGCCCGCCGGTCAGGAGACCGGGACCGGTTCACCCCGCTGCCGGGCGACGTGCTCGACCAGCGAGATCAGCACCAGCTTGGCGGACTGCCGGTCCCGGGCGTCGCAGAGCACCACCGGCACGTCCGGATCGATGTCCAGCGCCTGGCGTACCGCCTCGATGCCGAACCGGCGGGACCCGTCGAAGCAGTTCACCCCGACCACGAACGGGATGCCCCGCTGCTCGAAGTAGTCGATCGACGGGAAGCAGTCGGCCAGTCGCCGGGTGTCGGCCAGCACCACCGCGCCGAGCGCGCCGAAGGCCAGCTCGTCCCAGAGGAACCAGAAGCGGTCCTGCCCGGGCGTGCCGAAGAGGTAGACCTGGAGGTCCTCGTTGATCGTGATCCGGCCGAAGTCCATCGCCACGGTGGTGGTCGACTTCGCCTCCACCCCGGAGAGGTCGTCGGTGCCGATGCCGGCCCCGGTCAGCACCTCCTCGGTCTGCAACGGGCGGACCTCGCTCAGCGCGCTGACCAACGTCGTCTTGCCCGCGCCGAACCCCCCGGCGATCAGGATCTTGAGAGCCAGCGGCAACCGGGGCCCGGAGGACTCCCGGTCAGAGCGCACGTAGTCCACTGACCACCGCCTTGAGGATGTCGTTGTCGGGAAGACCGGCGGCCGGGGGCTCGTGCACCGAGACCAGGCCCCGGGCGAGCAGGTCACCGAGGAGGACCCGGACCACGCCCACCGCGAGGTCCAGGTCGGCGGCGAGGTCCGCCACCGCGACGGGACGCCGGGCCAGCTCGACCAGGCGCCGGTGCTCCGGCTGGAGGCCCGGCTGCCCGGACGGGTCCGCGCCCGCGCCGGCCAGCACGAACGCGACCAGGTCGAAGCCGTCGACGGCCGGGCGCACCCGGCCGCCGGTGAGGGTGTACGGACGAACCACCGGGCCGGCCGCCGCGTCCAGCCACTCGTGCTGGGCGCCCGGCGGCTCAGCCCGCATCGACGGCCCCCACCGTCGCGCGGGCGGGGGCGGTCAGGTTCTCGCCGACCCGGATGACCAGCATCGCCATCTCGTACGCCACCAGGCCGATGTCCGCGTCGGCCGCGCAGACCACCGCCAGGCAGGCGCCCCGCCCGGCGGCCGTCACGAACAGGTACGCGGACTCCATCTCCACCACGGTCTGCCGCACCCCGCCGCCGGCGAGGTGCCGGCTGGCGCCCTTGGCCAGGCTGGAGAAGCCGGAGGCCAGGGCGCAGAGGTGCTCGGCGTCGGCGCGGTCCAGCTCGGCGGAGGCGCCGAGCATCAGCCCGTCGGCGGAGAGCACCACGGCCTCCCGGGCGGCCGGTACCCGGTCGACCAGCTCGTCGAGCAACCAGCCGAGGTCGACGTTCTGCCTCGTCGTGTCCACCACTAGGCGTCCCTCTCAGTCGCGGTCGGGGAATCGGAGGTCGCCGCCGTCGTACCCGGCGGCGGGGACGGCGCGGGATCCCCGCCCCGCCCCTCGGTACGGCCGCCGGTCGGGGCGGGTACGGCGCCGTCGGGTCGCCCCGGCGGCACGGAGCGGATCGCGCCGTCGCGCCGGCCCCGGGCGGTGCCGGCCTGGAGCGCGGACATCTGCCGGCGTACCTCCTCCGGGGAGCGGGCGGCCGGGGCCTCGGCGACCTGCGGGCGGGGGCGGGCGACCGGCCCGCGCCGGCGGACCCGGCGGGGCAGGCCGTCGCCGTCGGGGGCGGCCTCCACCGAGGAGATGCGGGCCGGAGCGAACGGCAGCACGGTCTGCTCGGCCCGGTCCCGGCCGGCGCGGCCGGCGCGGGTCCGGGGCAGGGTGGCCAGCCGGGTGACCAGCGAGGCCGGCCGCCCGGTGTTGACCGGCGCGGCCGGGGGCTCCTCGGTGACCAGGTCGGACGGGACGAGGACCACGGCGGTCACCCCGCCGGGAGCCTCGGAGCGCAGGGTGACCCGGACGCCGTGCCGGGCGGCGAGCCGGGACACCACGAACAGGCCGAGCCGGGCGCTGTCGGCCGGGTCGAACTCGGGCGGCCGGGCGAGCCGGCGGTTGGCGTTCTCCACCGCCTGCGGGGTCATGCCCAGGCCATGGTCGGTGATCTCCACAACGTAGCCCCGGGGCACCTGCTGGCCGGAGACCTCCACCCGGGTCTCCGGCGGGGAGTAGGCGGTGGCGTTCTCGATCAGCTCGGCGAGCAGGTGGATGACGTCCGCGACGGCCCGGCCGACCACCCCGGCCGGCTGCACCGCCCCGATGTCCACCCGGTCGTACGCCTCGACCTCGGAGACCGCGCCGCGCACCACGTCCAGCAGGGCCACCGGCTGCCGCCAGCCCCGCCCCGGGGCCGCGCCGGCCAGGATGACCAGGTCCTCGGCGTGCCGGCGCAACCGGGTGGCCAGGTGGTCGACCCGGAACAGCTCGGCCAGCTCGTCCGGGTCCTCGGTACGCCGTTCCATCCGGTCGAGCACCGCCAACTGGCGGTGCACCAGGCCCTGGCTGCGCCGGGCGATGTTCAGGAACACCTCGTTGAGGCCGCGGCGCAGGGTGACCTCGTCGACGGCCGCCCGGACGGCGGTCCGCCGGACCTCGTTGAAGGCGCGCCCGACGTCGCCGATCTCGTCGGCGCCGTACTCCAGCGGCGGCGCCTCCCGGGCCACGTCCACCTGCTCGCCCCGGCGCAACCGGGCCACCACGTCGGGCAGCCGCTGCTCGGCCATCTCCAGCGCGGCGCTGCGCACGCCGGTCAGCCGGCGGGCCAGCGTCCGCCCGACCCGGACCGCGACCAGCAGCGACACCACGATCGCGGTCAGGCCGAGCAACCCGGCGACGGCGAGCCGGACCAGGATGCCGACGGCCACCGGCACGGACCGCTCGGCCAGCCCGTCGGCCTGGCTCAGCTCGAAGTCCCGCAGCGCCTGCTGGACAGCGTCGTGGCTGCTCTGCTAGCCGCGGGCGTCGACCGGCGGAGGGGCGGCCGGGTCCGCCCGCAGCAGCCCCTCCTGAAGGGTGCGCAGCTGGACGAAGGCCGGGTCCTCGGTCAGCCGCTGGTAGGCGCTGCGGGCCTCCGGCGGCAGGTCGGCCACGGCCGTGTCGACCAGGAACCGCTCGTTGCCGATGGTCTGGGTCAGGAGCAGGTGCTCGCCGTCGGAGAACCGCCCCCCGGCGAGCGCGCCGGCCACCAGCGCGTCGGCCTGGCCGAGCAGGTCGCGGGAGCGGCCGAGCGCGGTGAGCGCCAGCGCCTCCCGGTTGAGCTCCGGGTCGGGTAGGGCGGCCATCGCCGCGAAGGTCTGGAAGGCGAAGGAGATCATGCCGCTGTAGAGCCCGACGGCGCCGGCCCGGTCCACCTGCCGGCGGTCGATGAAGCCCCGCCCGGCCGGCAGGGCGTCGAGGGCGGCGACCAGCTTGTCGAGCCGGGCGTCGAGCAGGTCGCCGGCCGCGTCGCGCAGTTTGTCCCCGCCGACCCGGTTCCGCAGCTCGGCGATCGCCGCGTCGGTGCGGCGGCGCTGGTCGGCCAGGGCCGGCAGGGCCGCCGGGCCGGCGAGCTGCACCACCGAGAGCCGGCGTTCGCGTTGCAGCTCGGTGACCACCACCTCGCCGGGGCGGCCCAGGTCGTACAGGAGGGTCCGCGCGGAGAGCAGATCCAGCGCCGGGCCGAAGGTCAGCGTGGTGGCGAAGATCCAGAGCGCGAGCAGGGCGGCCACCGGGGTGACGACCAGGGCGGTCAGCTTGGCGCGGATCGGCCAGTCGCGGGTGTCCATGAGTCCTCGCCCGAAGGGGTGGCAGCGGTGGCGCCGGCACCGGCCGGGCAGCGTCCCGGCCGCGCCGGGCACCGGCTCGGGCGCCTTGGGCAGGATACGTAATCCCGGGCCGTAGCACTACCGTCCGTCTCGCCCGTCACTACCAATCCGGTGTGGACCGTCCCCCGAGGACACCCACGCTGGGACGACGGACGCCCCGCCGGCGATCCGGCGGGAGGTGGTTCGGGCCGACCCGGCGGCGCTGGGTGTCCGAGTAGGAGAACTCCGGCGGACCAGCACCTCGTCGTCGGAGAAGTCCATGCCGTCGACCAGCACGCCGGCGCCGAAGGCGATCCGCTCGTTCTCGTTGTGGTGGTCGGTGCTGTTGCGGCTGAGCGTGACGCGCAGCCCGGCCGCCCGGAGGCGTTCGGCGTCCGAGTGGACCGGCATCACCCCACCCGAGCACGCTTCTGGAATAGGTCAAGTTTTCGGGACGGCTCACCCTGTGGGCCTGACCATGCTCGGGTGGGGGAATCGGCCAGGAAAGTGCGCGGGATCGGGATTGGCAGCCAGCGCGCGGAGGGAATACCAGGTGGCGAAGGAGGAGCCATGTCGCCCACGCAGGTAATCGTTGTGGTTCTCGTCGTGCTGGTGGTCGTGGCGCTGGTCGCCGCGGCCGTCGTGGCCGGCCGGCGGCGCGCGCTCAAGCGCCGCTTCGGCCCTGAGTACGACCGGGTCGTCGCGGAGCAGGACAGCCGCGGCGCCGCCGAACGGGAGCTGCGCGACCGGGAACGCCGGCACGCGGAGCTCGAACTCACCCCGCTGGACCCCGAGTCCCGGGCCCGGTACGCCGCCGCCTGGGAGGAGCTGCAGGTCCGCTTCGTCGACTCCCCCGGCGAGACCGTCGGCGACGCCGACGAGCTGGTCAGCCGGCTGATCGCCGAGCGGGGCTACCCCACCGGGGACTTCTCGGACCAGATCGCCCACCTCTCCGTCGACCACGCCCGCACCCTCACCCACTACCGCGACGCGCACGAGATCCGGGTACGCAACGAGCGCGGTGAGGCCAGCACCGAGGAACTCCGTCAGGCCGTCGTGCACTACCGCGCCCTCTTCGCCGACCTGCTCGGCGAGGAGCCGGTCGGGCACCGGCCGCCGGAGCAGCGCCGCCCGGACAGCCCGCACGACGTCACCAGCCACTGAGGAGCCGACGATGCGCCAGGAAGAGCCGCAGGGCAGCACCGACCACCCGGAGGCGGTCCGCTCCGCCCCGGTGCCGGTCCCCCATCCGAACGCCGCAACCCGGACGCCCCGGGACGACCGGGACGGCCGGGCCGACATTCCCGACGACGTGCTGGACGACCGGGGCACCTTCGACGACCCGCGGGTGACCGCCGACCGGCGCGCCGACGACCCCGACGACACCCGCCCGTACGACGTGCGTGACCTCGACCGCGACGACGCCGACGGCGACGGACGGCCGGAGTTCCACGAGCCGGCCCCGCTGCCGACCACCTTCGGCGCGGCCTCCGTGGGCGACGCGGTCGCCGCGTCGGCGCTGGCCAGCGGCCGTCCCGAGGACGAGCGGGACGCCCGGGGCGAGGACACCGTGGCGCCGGGTGACGGCGCGCCCGGGCGGACCGAGCCGTTCGACGACGAGCGGGCCGACCCGACCGCCGCGGACCGGATCCACGACCGCCAGCGGTGGGAGGCCGAGCACACCCCGGGCGGGGTACGCCCCGACGGCGACGCGCCGGCGGAGGGCGCGGCCGGGTACGGCAGCGCCGAGCCGACCATGGTCGACCCGGACGCCGAGGCGCCGGAGGGCGGTGCGGCGGCGGCCGCGGCCGGAGCCGCCGGAGCGGCCGGCGCGGCCGGGGTGGCCGAGGCGGCCCGGCCGTCCGGAGCGAACGTCCCAACGCACGCGGCGACGCTCTTCGAGGCGGACGCGGCGCAGGCCTTCCGGGACCGCTGGCGGGAGGTGCAGCTCCGCTTCGTGGACGACCCCCGCGCGGCGGTCGGCGAGGCCCAGTCGCTGGTCGAGGAGGCTATCCAGGCCCTCTCGGACGCGCTCGCCGCGCAGAAGGAGAAGCTCGGCGGCTGGCAGACGGCCGGCTCGACGGACACCGAGCAGCTCCGGGTGGCCGTACGCCAGTACCGCGACTTCCTGGACCGGGTCCTCGGACGCTGACCACCTGCGGACGCCCCGGCCGTACCACCGGCCGGGGCGTTCGCGTGCGTACCGGAAGGCGTGACCTCCCCGGCATGGGCCGGTCCCAGCGGGGTACGCGAGATCAGGGACGCGCCCGGGACAGGAGGTCAGCACCATGACGGATCGTGACCCGAACCGCCGACCGCTGGAGGAGAGCCCGGAGGTGGCCGCCGCGGTCGACGACGAGACCACCGTGCCGCAGTTGGCCACCGGGGGCGGCCCCGACCGGGACAACCCGTCCTTCACCGAGCCCGGTGGCGGCGCGGGCGGCGGCCTACCGACCGAGGACCTGCTCGGCGACCCGTACGCGGCTGGCACCGGCGCCACCGGGACCGGCACGGGGGCCGGCGGGGACAACATCCGCACCGGGGCCGAGCAGCCCTGGGAGCCGGAGGACCTGGTGATGGCCCGTGGGCAGGACATGACGCCGGAGAACCTCGAGCGGGCCCGCCGCGACCTGGCCGAGCACGGCCGGGCCGCGATC
Source organism: Micromonospora palomenae (assembly GCF_007829925.1). Classification (NCBI taxonomy): domain Bacteria; kingdom Bacillati; phylum Actinomycetota; class Actinomycetes; order Micromonosporales; family Micromonosporaceae; genus Micromonospora; species Micromonospora palomenae. The sequence goes on along the minus strand of NZ_VIXA01000003.1, from coordinate 339,743 downwards.
GAGCGGACCGTTCCCTGACCGGCACGCCGCAGCGGGCCCGCGCGCCCGACCGGCGGGTACGGCGGGGGCCCCTGACCCGACCGGATCGACCGGTCGGGCCAGGGGCCCGTGGGGAACCCGCCGCGGCAGTGCCTCACTCCCGCCGCGGCGGGTGGGCCGTCCGCCCCGGTGCTCAGAGCGCCGGGTAGGCGTTCCTCATGAGCTCCTGGAACTGCGCGGAGAACCAGGCGCCGGAGATCGGCGCGTTCGGCAGGGCGCCGCTGAGGCTGTTGCCGTTGCGGGCGTTGCCGGTGTAGGTCGGGTCGCACATCCGGTCGAAGCCCTTGCCCTCGTTGTTCGGGATCAGGCTGCTGGAGCCGTCCGACTCGCCCGGGGGCTTGACCCAGACGTACGCGTCGATGCCCGGCTCCGGCGCGGCCTTGGGCCGCTCGCCGAGGCCCGCCCCGGCCTGGTTGCACCAGTTGCCGGCGTGGATGCGGCGGTCGATGCGGCCACCGTTGACGTAGGTGTCCACGCTGGTCGTCGCGCCCGGGCCGGTGGGCCGGGCGGTGCCGCCCCAGCCGTTGCGGGAGGTGTCGATCAGCATGCCGATGTTGGCGTCGAAGCCGACGGAGACCAGCTTGCTGCGGAACGCCTGGGCGAACGACAGCTCGTCGACGTACTGGTTCCAGTCGATCCACTTGGACTGGCGGACGGTCTGCCCGTTCACCGTGTCGGTGATCTTGATGTACGGCTCACGTAGCGCCGAGTAGTTCGCGGTGTTGACGATGAAGCCGTGCACGTTCTTCACCGTGCTGCCGGAGGCGGTGGCGGCCTGGTGGAGCTGGGTCGCGGTCGGGCCGAGGTTGCTGTCCCAGCCGATCCAGCCGTGGTGGGCGGCGTCGATGTAGTTGTAGACGTTGCCGATGGCGCCCAGCTTGGCCAGGGCGTACCCGACACCGTTGACGTACGCGCCGTTGGCCTTGACCGTGTCGCACATCGCGGTGCCGCCGGGCTGGCCGGAGGTGTTGGTCACCAGGTTCGGCAGCGAGTCGATCTCGATGATGTTGACGATGCGCAGGCTGGCGTACTTCGGGTCGCCCTGGATCGCCGCGATCGGGTCGATGTACTCGGCCTTGTACCGGGGCAGTTCCTCCGGACCCAGCTCACCGTTGGAGGCGAGCGCCGCGCAGTCCCGGCCGGGCAGGTTGTAGATGACGAACTGGATGTAGCCGGCCCCCTGGGCCAAGGCCCTGTCCAGGTGGTCACGCACGCCCATCGAGCCGTTGGAGCTGCTGCCGGTGGTGCCGTTGATGGCGGCGATCCGGTCCAGCCAGACGGCGGTCGGGTTGTTCGACACCCGGCTGCCACCGGGCTCGGCGTCCGCCTTCGCCTTCCACTCCGGATTCACGTACCCCTTGACCCCGACGTACGGGTTGTCCACCTTCTGCCCCGGCGTGGTCGGCGTCGGGGTCGGGTCCGTGGGCGTGGGGGTCGGGGTGGTGGGCGTCGGCGTGGGGTTCGTCGGCGTCGGCGTCGGGTTGCCGCCGTTGCAGACCGTCCCGTTCAGGGTGAACGAGGTCGGCTTCGGGTTGCTGCCGCTCCAGGCGCCGTTGAACCCGATGCTGGTGCTGGCGCCGGTGCCGAGCGACCCGTTCCAGGACTCGCTGGCCGCGGTGACGTTCTGGCCCGTCTGCGACCACTTCGCCGACCAGCCCTGCTGCACCTTCTGGCTGCTGTTCGGGAAGGTGAAGCCGAGGTTCCAGGAGCTGACCGGGTCACCGAGGTTCTTGATGGTGACAGTGGCGGTGAACCCGCCCGGCCAGTCGCTGGTGGTGTAGTCGACGCTGCACTGGGTCGCGGCCTGCGCCGCGGTGACCGGAATGGCCACCATCCCGCCCGCGACCAGGGCGCTCGCACCGGCTAGCGCGACCGCCCGGCGCCGGCCGGACAGGTTTCTCCACAGATTCATGCCACTGAACTCCTTGGGCGAGACCGGATCCGCGTACGGCCCGGCGGAATGGCCCGGGTGGACGTCCCCACGGGGGACGGTCCTCGGCGCCAACGGGATATTTCGGGGGGTGCCCGACCCGGACGGGCATGGTGGTGGTGACGTCGACCGGTCACGCGGACCGGTCCAGCGGCGACGCCGTCCGGTCGGACCGGTTGCCCTCGACGTCTGCCTGCGCGGTGTGGCTCCCCGAACCGCGTGCAGCGATTCTTGCATGGGAGCGCTTCCATGGCAATGCCTCGATACCTGCCGGAAACCCGCACGCAAGGGCACCGGAGACCCCTCCCGTCGCAGCGAGGCCCAGAGCGCCCGGTGGGTCGACATCCGGCCGCCAAGCGGACAGAAGCCATGTAGCACCCCTATCGCCCGCACTGCTTAGAAACTCTTAAACACGAATCTTTCCCCGGATAAGTCGCGAAACGGTCTAACGTCGGTCATAGCTCGACTGTCGTCGGGCTCAGGACAACAGGGATGGAGTGACGCAGGTCATGGCAAAGAAGATGCTCGGGAAGGTCGTAGCGGGTGCCGCCCTCGGTGGCGCGTCCCTCCTGGTGTTCGCGCCGGGGATCGCGTTCGCGGACAACCACCACGACAGCGAGGACCGCGACGGCAAGGTCATCGCCAAGCCGCATGTCGTGAAGGCCGGCGACAAGGTCAAGCTCCTCGAGATCTGCCCGGAGCGGCAGGAGCACGCCTTCGTCTGGTCCAAGGTCACCGGCAAGGTGGAGCTGAAGCCGGTGGACAAGGACCGGCATGACGACCGGGACAAGGACCGCGGCGGCGAGCACGGGGACTGGAAGGACAAGGACAAGGACAAGGGCGACTGGGAGCACGGTAAGGACGACGAGCGCCGGGGCGACGAGCACGGCAAGAAGGACGACCACGGCAAGAACGACGAGCACGGCAAGAAGGACGACCACGGCAAGAAGGACGGCAAGGACGACGAACGCCGCGGCGACGAGCACGGCAAGAAGGACGACCACGGCAAGAAGGACGGCAAGGACGACGAGCGCGGCAAGGACGACCACGGCAAGGGCGAGGACGGCAAGGGCCAGTGGTCGAACGAGGGCGGCCAGCCCCCGGCCAACGGTGCGGGTGGCGGCTTCGCTGCCGACTCCGGGCCGGACCGCGACGCCAAGAACCACGAGGAGGGTCGCGGCGACGAGCACGGCAAGAAGGACGACCACGGCAAGAACGACGAGCACGGCAAGAACGACGAGCACGGCAAGAAGGACGACGGCAAGAAGGACGACCACGGCAAGAAGGACGACGACAAGAAGGGCCACGACGGGTACGGCCAGGAAGAGGGCCGGGACCGTAACGGCCACGACGAGAAGTCCGACGAGCACGGCGACAAGGGCGACTGGAAGAACGGCCACGACGAGAACGGCCGCGACGACCACGGCCGGGACGACCGCTCGGGCTACGGCGAGGACGAGGACCGCTGGGAGCACAAGAAGGACTTCGTCTACTACGGCGAGGCCAAGGTCTCCGAGGACGCCCGTCCGGGCAAGTACGAGCTCAAGGGCTCCTGCGGCGAGGGCAAGCTGGTGGTCCTCCCGCGCGGTGGCGTCGACGGTGGTGACGGTGGCATGACCAGCACCAGCACCGACCGCGGCATGGCCCTGGGCGGGGCGGGCATGATCGGCGCGGCCGCCCTGGGTGGCATCGTGCTGATGCGTCGGCGTCGGGCCGATGGCCTCGTCTGACCAGACGGCGACACGGGCCGGCGGCCGTCACGGGAGACCGTGGCGCGCCGCCGGCGCCGCCGTCGTCGTCCTGCTGGCCATGGTGGGCGCCGGCATGATCGGCGCGTCGCTGCGGACCGAACCCCCGCCCCGCCCCCCTCAGCCGCGGGCCCAGTCCGCCCCGCAGACCCCCGCCGCCGAGCCGGACGTCGTAGCCGGCGAAGGCCCGGTCGAGGCGGTGGAGGTACCCCCCGCCGCATTGTCCCGATCCGCCCCCGGCACCATCTCGATCCCGCGCATCGGGGTCGACGCCGAGATCATGACCTTGGGCACCAACCCGGACGGCACCGTCCAGGTCCCCCCGCTGGACCAGGCCCAGCGCGCCGGCTGGTACTCCCCGGGGCCCAGCCCCGGCGAGGTCGGCAACGCGGTGATCGTCGGGCACGTCGACTCGGCGAAGCTCGGCCCCGCCGTCTTCTTCGAACTCGGCGCCCTCCAGCAGGGTGACACCATCACCGTCACCCGCGCCGACGGGGTCAAGGCCACCTTCGCCGTCGACGAGGTCCGGTCGTACCCGAAGGTGTCCTTCCCCACCGAGCTGGTGTACGGCCCGAACGACAAGCCCGCGCTGCGGGTGGTGACCTGCGGCGGCGAATTCGACCAGGCCGCTGGCAGCTACCCCGACAACATCGTCGTCTTCGCCACGATGACCGCGTGAACGCGACGCGCCTCCGGTGGGACCCGGGTCCCGCCGGAGGCGCGTCGGCGTACTCGTCAGGCGGCGGCGGAGGTCCGCACCAGGGTGCGGATCTGGCGCAGCAGCACCGACAGGGCGGCCAGGTCGGCCCGCGACTCGTCGAACTCCCCCATTGCCCGGCGGGCGCGGTGGATCGAGGTGGCGTTCGACTGCTCCCACTGGAGCACCCGCTCGTTCGAGGGCAGGTTGTCCGGGGTCGAGTCGAGAACCTCCGCGGTGAGCGCGGCCAGCGCGGCGTACAGGTCGTAGCGCAGCGCCATCCGGGCCAGCGTCTGCCAGCGGTCCTCCCGCGGCAGCAGGGAGATCTTCGACAACAGGGAGTCCACCCGGAACAGGTCGGACAGGACGAAGTAGACCGAGGCCACCTCGCCCACGTCCCGCCCGCTGGAGGTGGCCGTCTCCACCACGTCGAGCAGGCCGAAGCTGTACATCAGGCGGGTCGCCTGCTCGGCCAGGTCGCGCGGCAGACCCCGCTCGGTCATCGAGTCGATGTGCGCCGCCAGCGACTCCCGCTCGCTGCCGTAGAAGCGCTCCTCCAGGTCCGGCAGGAGCCGGGCCACGCCGTCGCGCAACCGGGCGATCTCGGCCGGCACGTCGATCGGCGAGCGCCGGTTGGTGACCAGCCAGCGCACCGCGCGGTCGAGCAGCCGCCGGGTGTCCAGGTAGACGCTGGTCTGCAGCTCCGGGGAGACCTTGTTGTCCAGCGCCTCGACGGCGTCCCAGAGCTCGCGCAGCCCGAAGACCTCGCGGACCACCACGTACGCCCGGATCACGTCCGCCGGCGACGCGGCCGTCTCCTCGACGACCCGGAAGACGAACGAGATGCCGCCCCGGTTGATCGCCTCGTTGACCAGCACCGTGGTGACGATGTCGCGGCGCAGCCGGTGCTGCGCCATCCGGTCGGCGAAGCGCTCGCGCATCGGCGTCGGGAAGTAGTTGACCAGGACCTCGGTCGTCCACTCCTCGTCGGCCAGCCCCTCGGCCAGGATCTCCCGCTCCAGCACGATCTTGACGTACGCGAGCAGGACCGCGAACTCCGGCGCGGTCAGCCCGGACTCGGTGCGGACCGCCAGTTCCTCGTCCGGCGGCAGCGCCTCCAGGGCCCGGTCGAGCTGACCGGCCCGCTCCAGCTCGTTGATCATCCGCCGGTGCACCGGGAGCAGCGACGCGGCCTGGGCCTGGGCGTTGTTGATCGCCCGCGCCTGGTCGTAGTTGTCCCGCAGCACCAGCTCGGCGACCTCGTCGGTCATCTGGGCGAGCAGCTCGTCCCGCTCGGGGACGTCCAGCGCGCCGTCGGCGACCGCCGTGTTGAGCAGGATCTTGATGTTCACCTCGTGGTCGGAGCAGTCCACCCCGGCCGCGTTGTCGATGAAGTCGGTGTAGATCCGTCCGCCCGCCAGGGCGTACTCGATCCGGCCGAGCTGCGTGCAGCCCAGGTTGCCACCCTCGCCGACCACCCGGCAGCGCAGGCTCTTGCCGTCCACCCGGATCGCGTCGTTGGACTTGTCGCCCACCTCGGCGTTGGTCTGCGTCGACGCCTTCACGTAGGTGCCGATGCCGCCGTTCCAGAACAGGTCGACCGGCGCGGTGAGGATCGCCTTCATCAGCTCCTGCGGGCTGAGCTGCGTCGTGTCCTCGTCGAGGTCGAGCACCGCCCGGACCTGCGGCGTGATCGGGATCGACTTGGCGGTACGCGGGAAGATCCCGCCGCCCTCCGAGATCAGCTTCCGGTCGTAGTCCTCCCACGACGACCGGGGCAGCTCGAACAGCCGCTTCCGCTCGGCGTACGAGGTGGCCGCGTCCGGGTCGGGGTCCAGGAAGATGTGCCGGTGGTCGAAGGCGGCCACCAGCCGGATGTGCTCCGAGAGCAGCATCCCGTTGCCGAACACGTCACCGGACATGTCGCCGACGCCGACCACGGTGAAGTCCTGGGTCTGGGTGTCGTGGCCCAGCTCGCGGAAGTGCCGCTTGACCGACTCCCAGGCGCCCCGGGCGGTGATGCCCATCTTCTTGTGGTCGTACCCGGCGGAGCCGCCGGAGGCGAACGCGTCGCCCAGCCAGAACTGGTGCGCCGCCGAGATCTCGTTGGCGATGTCGGAGAACGTCGCGGTGCCCTTGTCCGCCGCCACCACCAGGTACGGGTCGTCGGCGTCGTGCCGCACCACGTCGGTCGGCGGCACGATCTCGCCGCCGACGATGTTGTCGGTGACGTCGAGCATCGCGCCGACGAACTCCTTGTAGCAGGCGACCGCCTCGTCGCGGTCCCCCGGCTTCTGCTTGAGCACGAAGCCGCCCTTGGCGCCCACCGGCACGATCACGGCGTTCTTCACCATCTGCGCCTTGACCAGGCCGAGCACCTCGGTGCGGAAGTCCTCCCGCCGGTCGGACCAGCGCAGCCCGCCCCGGGCCACCGGCCCGAACCGCAGGTGCACGCCCTCGAACCGGGGCGAGTACACGAAGATCTCGAACTTCGGCCGCGGGGCCGGCAGGTCCGGGATGGCCTGCGGGTCCAGCTTGAACGCCACGTACGACTTGGGTCGCCCGCCGACCGGCTTCTGGTAGAAGCTCGTCCGCAGGGTGGCCTGGATCAGCGTCAGGTACGACCGCAGGATCCGGTCCTGGTCCAGGCTGGCCACGTCGTCCAGGGCCGCGCTGATGGCGCCGACCAGCTCGTCGGTGCGCTGCCGGCGCTCCTCGATGCTCGCCGCACCCGGGGCGAACCGCGTCTCGAAGAGCTCCACCAGCAGGGCGGCGATCTTCGGGTACGCGATGAAGGTCTGCTCCATGTAGTCCTGGGAGAAGACGGTGCCGGCCTGGCGCATGTACTTCGCGTACGCCCGCAGCACCACCACCTGCCGCCAGGTGAGACCGCCGCGCAAGACCAGCTCGTTGAAGCCGTCCACCTCGGCCTCGCCCCGCCAGGCGGCGGCGAAGGCGTTCTCCACGTGCGGACGCACCTCGGCCAGCTCCTGGTGCCGCTCGGGCAGGCGCAGGCCGAAGTCGTACAGGAAGACCCGGCCGTCGACCCGGTCCACCTCGTACGGGTGCTCGTCGACCACCGCGACGCCCAGCGAGTGCAGCACCGGCAGCACGGCGGAGAGCATCATCGGCTCGCCGTACCGGTAGACCTTGAAGCGGACGTCCATGGCGTCGTCGGCGTCCCCGCCGGCCCCGCGCGGAGCGAGCTGCTTGCGGAACAGGTGCATCTCCAGCTGGCCGGGCTCCTCCAGCAGCTCCAGCTTCGCCAGGTCCTTCATCGCCTCGTACGGCGTGTGGCCGTCCTTGTAGCCCTCGGGGAAGGCGTCGGCGTACCGGCTGAACAGGTGCTTGGCCTGCTCGTCGCCGAGCTTGCGCTCCAGCACCAGCCGGTAGTCGTCGTCCCAGAGCCGGGTGGCGTCGGCCAGCTCCTCGGCGAGCAGGTCGGCGTCGACCTCGCCGGGCGGGTTGGTCGGGTCGGTCCGGACGATGAAGTGCACCCGGGCCAGCATCGACTCGGTCACCCGGGTGGTGTAGTCCACCCCGACGCCGTTCAGCTCGTGCAGCAGGATGTCCTGCATGCGCAGCCGGTTCTGGGTGGTGAACCGGTCCCGGGGCAGGTAGATCAGGCAGGAGATGAACCGCCCGTACGCGTCCCGGCGCAGGAAGACCCGCAGCTGCCGGCGACCGGCCATCCGCAGCACGCCGATCACCGCGTGGTACAGGTCGTCGGTCTTGATCTGGAACAGCTCGTCGCGCGGGTAGGTCTCCAGGATCTGGAGCAGGTCCTTGCCGGAGTGGCTGCGCTGGCTCAGGCCGGAGCGGTCCAGCACCTCGGCGACCTTGCGCCGGACCACCGGCAGCTCCCGGACGCTGGTCCGGTACGCGGCGGTGGAGAACAGGCCGAGGAACCGCCGCTCCCCGACCACCTCGCCGGCCTCGTTGAAGATCTTGAATCCGATGTAGTCCAGGTAGGCCGAGCGGTGCACGGTCGCCCGGGAGTTCGCCTTGGTGATGATCAGCAGGCGCTTCTCCATCACCTTCTCGTGCGCCTCCGGCGTCATCGACGACAGCGCCCGGGCCTCCGGCGAGTCCGACCGCAGGATGCCCAGCCCGGTGCCGAGCACCGCCTCCAGCGCCGGTCCGTCGCCGCCGTCGCTCTCGACCAGCCGGTACTCCCGGTAGCCGAGGAAGGTGAAGTGGTCGTGAGCCAGCCAGCGCAGCAGCTCCACCGAGTCGGTGATGTCCTTCTCAGGCACGGGCGGACGGTTGTCGGAGGTCCGGGCCGAGGCCAGTTCGTCGGCCAGCGCCAGGGCGCGCTGCCGCATCTTCGGCCAGTCCTCCACCGCCTCGCGCACGTCGGTGAGCACCCGCTGCAGCTCGCGGCGCAGCTTCTCCCGCTCCCCCGCGTCCCGGACCGGGTCGATCTCGATCCGCATCCAGCTCTCGACCAGGTCGCCGGCGATCGCGTCGTCCGGCTCGACGTCGGCGGAGACCTCGGTCAGCCGGCCGAGCGGCTCCCGCCGCACCACGACCAGCGGGTGCACCAGCAGGTGCACGTCGAGGTGGTGGGAGTTGAGCAGCGCGGTCACCGAGTCGACCAGGAACGGCATGTCGTCGGTGACGATCTCGATGACCGTGTGGTGCTGCTCGGCGTCCGGCTCGTGGATGCGCAGTTTCAGCTCGCCCGGCACCCGCTGCTGGGCCAGGTCCCGGTGCGCCCTGGCGGCGTCGAGCATCTCCTCGGCGGTGAATCCGATCAGTTCCTCGTCCGGCGCGAACCGCCAGAAACGGCCCACCAGGGTGGCCGCGTCGTGGTCGTCGCCGGCCAGCGCCACCGCCTGGGCGACCAGGCGCTCCGCGTTGGGTACCGGCTCGTCGAGCTCCGCGTCCTCCACGTCGTCACCGAGCGCTTCGCTAGGAAGCCCCAGTTCGTAGAGGGTGTCGATACTCGAACCGGTCATCCCGGTAACTCCTGTGTCGAGTCGGCCGAAGCCGTCCCCGTCGGTCGCCGAATCGAAGCTGTCGTCCCGGCCGGTGTCAGCCTGCCGGAGGTCGGGTCCCGGTTTGATCGCCGGACGCCGGTCCATCGGTGCCACTCCCCTCGACCCACCGCGTTGTGGGTCACTCTGCCGCCCAGCCTAGGCCCTGCCACTCTGTCCGTTCGTCGGCGGACCACCGGCCGGACGTCCGGTTCGGGACTCTGTCCTTTCACCCGTTGCAGATGCGTGGTCGGCCGGCTGCGGAGTACCCCGACTCGCGATGTTCATCACACCGCCGTCGGGGTCTTCACGCAGCGTGCGGCCACGCCGGGGCGGTACGGGGAGCACGGCCGTACTAGCGTGCAGGGCAGTCCGAGATCCGGAGGTACCGCTCCATGCCCGTGTCGTACCCGCTCCGCCGTCCCCGTACGCGCATCCGGCCGGCCCTCGCGGCGCTGACCGCCACCGTGCTGGCGGCCGGCGCGCTCACCGGGTGTTCGGACGGTGACGGACCGGAGCGGACCGTCGACGCCTTCCTGACCGGCTGGCGCTCCGGCGACCTCGGCGCGGTCGGGTTCATCGACCCGACCGGCGCCCGGCTGCCGGCCACCGAGGTCGCCAAGGAGATCAAGGAGCTCTCCGGCGAGCTGGCCGCCACCCCGCCCACCCTGCGCCGCTCCGGCGACGCCGAGGTCACCAAGGACATCGCCACCGCCAAGGTCCGGGTGGAGTGGACGCTGCCGGGAAAGACCACCTGGGCGTACGACCGACCGGTGCGGCTGCGCCAGGGCCGGGACGACCAGTGGCAGGTGATCTGGGAGCCGCAGCTGGTGCAGGAGCAGCTCGGCGCGGGCGACCGGTTGACCGTACGCCGGACCGCCAGCCCCCGGGCCGGGGTGCTGGACGCCGCCGGGCAGCCGATCGTGGCGCCCCGACAGGTGGTCCGGGTCGGTGTGCAGCCCAGCGAGGTGACCGACGCGAAGGCGCTGGTCAAGCAGCTCGACGCGGCGTTCAAGGCGATCCGGCCGGCGCTGAATCCCCCGGTCGACCTTGCCGACCTGCCGAAACGGCTCAGCGAGGCGGATCCGGGCGCCTTCGTCGAGGTGGTGACGCTGCGGGACGAGGCGTACCGGCAGATCCGGTCGCGCATCTACCACCTGCCCGGCACCCGGTTCCCCACCGAGAAGCGGGACCTGGCTCCCACCCGGGAGTTCGCCCGGGCGCTGCTCGGCTCCGTCGACGAGGCGCAGGCCGACGACCTGGCCGCCCACCCCGACAGGTACGCCAAGGGCGACCTGGTCGGGCACGGTGGCCTCCAGGGCCGCTACGACGACCGCCTGCGCGGCACTCCCGGGCTAACCGTGCTCGTCCAGGGGCCGGCCGGTCCCGACGGCACCCCGGAGCCGACCGAGGTTTTCCGGCACGAGCCGCAGCCCGGCCAGCCGCTGAAGACCACCCTCGACGTGGCCACCCAGAACGCCGCCGACGCCGCGCTGCGCGGCGAGAAGCGCCGCTCGTCCCTGGTGGCGGTACGGATCAGCGACGGCGCGGTGCTCGCCGCGGCCAACGGGCCCGGCGCGGCCGGGGAGAACCTGGCCTTCACCGCCCAGGTGCCGCCGGGCTCCACCTTCAAGATGGTCAGCGCCCTCGGTCTGCTGGACCGCGGCGCGGTCGGCGCCGACTCCGTCGTGGACTGCCCGAAGACGTTCACCGTGGACGGACGACCCTTCAAGAACTCCGACGACTTCGTCCTCGGCAAGGTGCCGTTCCGCACCGACTTCGCCAAATCCTGCAACACCGCCTTCACGTCCCTGGCGCCGAAGCTCGGCCCCGACGGGCTGGCCGTCACCGGCCGTACCCTCGGCCTGGAGGGCAGCTGGGACCTCGGCACGGACGCCTTCACCGGCAAGGTCTCGGCCAACGGCTCGCCGGTCGAGCAGGCCGCCGCCGCGATCGGCCAGGGCACCACCGTGGTCAGCCCGCTCGCCATGGCCGGGGCCACCGCGGCGGTCGCCCGCAGCCGCTGGGAGCAGCCGAAGCTGGTGCTCGACCCGGCCCCGGCCGTGCCGGCGGAGCCCGGCCCGCAGCTCAAGGCCGAGTCGGTGGAGCCGCTCAAGGCGATGATGCGCGAGGTGGTCACCGCCGGCACGGCGAAGGCGCTGGCCGACGTCCCCGGCGGCCCGGTGTACGGCAAGACCGGCACCGCCGAGTACGACAACAACCCCGCGCACACCCACGCCTGGTTCGTCGGCTGGCAGGGTGACGTCGCGTTCGCGGTCTTCGTCGAGCAGGGCGGATCGAGCACGTCCAGCGCGGTCCCGATCAGCGAGCGCTTCCTCCGCGCCCTCCGCTGACCCGACCCCAGCCTCCCGGCACCCGGCGCACCGCGGCGGATCCGTCAGGCGATGCCGGCGGACGACGGCGCCGGGCCGTCCTCCGACGCCCCGTCCTCGTCGGCACGGGGCACCCGGCGGAGCAGGCCGGGCCCGACGCCGGCGGGCGGCCCGACCGGCTCGACGGCGACGGCGGGCACCGGCGTCTCCACCGGCGCCGACGCGAGCCCGCCGGTCGCCGGGCCCTTCACGGCCTCCGGCTCGTCCACCGCCGGCTCGCCGGGCCCGAGCGGCGCGATGCCGACCGGGGAGCCCGGCCCCGGCCCTCCGGCCGGCCCGGCGCCGCCGTTGGGCGGGGTGGCGAGACCGGCGAGGATCGCCGGCCCGGTGGACCGGACGCGCTGCGGCGGCGGGGCGGCCGGCAGCAGCCGGGGCGGCACCGCCTCCGGCGCCGACACCGGGGCCAGGCCGGCCACGACGGTGTTGACGATCTCGGCGGCGTACGAGCCGTCCGGGTCGTAGTCGGGGTCGAAGACGGTCAGCTCGACGCCGAGGCAGTGCGGGGTGTCCACCAGCCCGGCGAGCAGGATCTCCAGTTCGGCGAAGGCGATCCCGCCCGGGTCCGGCGCGTCGACCGCCGGCATCACCGCCGGGTCGAGCACGTCCACGTCGATGTGCACCCAGTAGCCGGCGCAGTCGGCGAGCTGCTCGTGCGCCCACTGGGCGGTGCGGGCCGCGCCCTCGGCGCGCAGCGCGGGCACCGGCCGGGTGGTGATGCCGGCGGCCTGCAGGTCGAGGCGGTACTCGTCCTGCGCGCGGATGCCGAGCACCACCACGTCGATGTCGCGGAAGTAGGGGCGCCGCCCCTCGATGGCGGCCAGGTCGGCCTGTCCGCGCCCGGTCACCAGCGCCAGGTCCTCCCCCGCCGCCGCGCCCACGTACGAGGCGTTGCCGGGGTGCCGGAAGTCGGAGTGGCCGTCGACGAAGACCAGGCCGATCCGGCCGCCGACCGCCTCGCCGAGCCGGTGCATGGCCAGCGCCGAGCCGAGCAGCACCGAGCAGTCGCCGCCGAGCACCAGCGGGAACTCGCCCCGGTCGATGATCGCGCCGATCCGGTCCGCCAGGGCCACCGAGTAGCCGGAGATCTCCCGGGCGTGGCAGACGCCGTCGCCGGGCCGCCAGTCGCCCGGGTCGTACCGGGGTGGGGTGAGGCAGCCGGCGTCGCGGGCCCGCAGCCGGGCGAGCAGGTCGTGGTCGCGCAGCGCGCCGGGTGCTTTGCCGCAGCCGGGGACGGAGGTGGACGTGGGTGGGCGCAGTCCCAGGTTTGTCGGCGCGTCGAGGACGGCGATCCGGCGCATCATGGGCTCCCGTCCTCGGTGGTCGGGCGGGCCGGCCGGAACGCCGGCCCGCGCTGGCGTGCTACGAACTCAGAACAGGGCGCTGGCCAGGGCCCGCCGGGCCGAGGCGACCGCGGGGTCGTCCGGGCCGGCGATGGTGAACAGCGAAACCAGGTGCTGGCGTACCTTCTCCCGGTCGTCGCCGGCCGTCCGCCGGACCAGGCTGACCAGCCTGGCGTACGCCTGCTCGGCCAGGCCGCTGAGCACCTCGACGTCGGCGGCGAGCAGCTGGGCCTCGACGTCGTCGGGGGCGGCCTGCGCGGCGGCGACCGCCGCCCGGGGGTCGACGCCGGCGACCCGCCGGGCCACCCCGACCTGGGCCAGGCCGGCCTCCGCCGCGGCGTCCGCCGGGGACTCGGCGAGGATCTTCTTGTACGCCCGCTCGGCGGCGTCCAGGTCGCCGCTCATCAGGGCGTCGTCGGCCTCGTCGAGGCGCGGGTCCTCCGGCTCCGCCACGGCCACGCCGCCGGCCTTGAGCACCGCCGCGATCCACTGGCGCAGCTGCGGCTCCGGCACCACGCCGGGGAACGCGTCGATCGGACGGCCGCCGACGACCGCGTAGACGGTCGGGATCGCCTGGATCTGGAACATCTGGGCGATTCGGGGGTTCTCCTGGACGTCGACCCGGGCCAGCACCCACGCGCCGGCGCCCTCGGTCGCCAGCCGCTCCAACACCGGCGCGAACTCGTCGCTCTCCGGGTAGCCGGCCGCGCCGAAGAAGACGACGACGGGCGTGGTCAGCGAACGCTCGAGCACCTCGGACTGGAGGGTCGCCTCAGTCACGTCGATCACGGCGAGGCCGCCGCCACCGGTGGCGGGGCCGCCCGGGAGACCGGCGGACGGGCCGGCCTGGGTCGGTGTGCTGGGGCGGGTGTTGGCCGGTGCGGTGCTGCGCAGCGCGCTGAGGTCGACCGCGCCGCGGGTGAAGATCGACGAGGTGATCCGTGGGTCGCTCATGGTTATCTAGTCTCGCACGTGTCCCGCGGAACTCAGATCAACCGCGACGGCGACAGTTGCAACTCTCACCCCTGCTCACCGCCCACCCGGCCGCTGCCGCGACCGCCCTCCGCGATCGCGCCCGCACGGGTGGCCGTTCGCACCTTTCGCGGTGCTTTCGGGACCACCGGCGAGGCACCGGTCGCGGAGGGCGGGGACGGGGTCAGAAGCGGGCGGGTTCGCGGTAGATGCCCCACTCGGCGCGCAGCGCGTCGCAGATCTCGCCGAGGGTGGCCTCGGCGCGCACGGCGTCCAGCATGGCCGGGATCATGTTCTCGCCGGTGCGGCCGACCTCGACCATCCGGGCGACGGCGGCCTTGACGGCGGCGTCGTCCCGGGCGGCCTTGCGCTCGGCGAGCACCCGACGCTGCTCCAGCTCCACCTCGTGCGAGATGCGCAGGATCTCCAGCTCCTTGGCGACCGTGCCGGTGTGGCAGTTGACGCCGACGATCCGCTTGTCGCCCTTCTCCAGCGCCTGCTGGTAGACGAAGGCCGACTCGGCGATGTGGCCGGTGAACCAGCCGTCCTCGATGCCGCGCAGGATGCCGGAGGTCATCGGGCCGATCTGGTGCGGGCCCTCGCCGCCGAGCTGCCGGATCCGGGCGAAGATCTCCTCCGCCTCGGCCTCGATCTTGTCGGTGAGCGCCTCGACGTACCAGGAGCCGCCGAGCGGGTCGGCGACGTTGACCACGCCGGTCTCCTCCATCAGCACCTGCTGGGTACGCAGGGCGATCTCGGCGGACTCGTCGGTGGGCAGGGCCAGGGTCTCGTCGAGGGCGTTGGTGTGCAGCGAGTTGGTCCCGCCGAGCACCGCGGCGAGCGCCTCCACGGCGGTCCGGACCACGTTGTTGACCGGCTGCTGCGCGGTCAGCGACACCCCGGCGGTCTGGGTGTGGAACCGCAGCCAGAGCGCCTTCTCGCTGGTCGCGCCGTAGACGTCGCGCAGCCAGCGGGCCCAGATCCGGCGGGCGGCGCGGAACTTCGCGATCTCCTCGAAGAAGTCGACGTGCGAGTCGAAGAAGAAGCTCAGGCCCGGGGCGAAGACGTTGACGTCCAGCCCGCGGCTGAGCCCCAGCTCGACGTAGCCGAACCCGTCGGCCAGCGTGTACGCCAGCTCCTGCGCGGCGGTCGCCCCGGCCTCGCGGATGTGGTAGCCGGAGACCGAGAGGGGCTTGTACCGCGGGATCTCCCGGGCGCAGTACTCCATCAGGTCGCCGATCAGGCGCAGGTGCGGCTCGGGGTCGAAGAGCCACTCCTTCTGCGCGATGTACTCCTTGAAGATGTCCGTCTGCAGCGTCCCGTCCAGCTTGGACAGGTCGACGCCCTGCCGCTCGGCGGCGACCAGGTACATGCAGAAGACCGGCACGGCCGGGCCGGAGATGGTCATCGAGGTGGTGACGCCGGCCAGGTCGATGCCGTCGAAGAGCGTCTCCATGTCGGCGGCGCTGTCGACCGCGACGCCGCAGTGGCCGACCTCGCCGAGCGACTGCGGGTCGTCGGAGTCGCGCCCCATCAGGGTCGGCATGTCGAAGGCGACGGAGAGCCCGCCGCCGCCGGCGCCCAGGATCATCTTGTAGCGCTCGTTGGTCTGCTGGGCGTTGCCGAACCCGGCGAACTGCCGGATCGTCCAGGTGCGCCCCCGGTAGCCGGTCGGGTAGAGCCCCCGGGTGTACGGGAACTCGCCCGGCCAGCCGATCCGGTCGAAGCCCGGGTACGCGGTGCCCTCCGGCGGGCCGTAGACCGGGTCGACGGTCATCCCGGACAGCGTGGTGAAGTCGGCGTCCCGCTTTCGCGCGGCGTCGTAGCGGGCCTGCCAGCGTGCCCGTCCGGCTGCGATCTCGTCGGCGTTCATCCGCGGGGCTCCTCCTCGAGTCCTCGACTGAACACCGAGTGTAGAACGGAGTCCTGAACGATCGCTAAGGAAGTCCGTACCGATCGGTAACCTGATCAGGCCGGGGCGTCGAGCGCGACGTCGTCCACCCGGATGTTGATCTCGTCGGCGCGCAGCCCGTACGCCTCGACCGCCGCCGTCACCGCCGCCCGCACCGCGTCGGTCACCTGCGGCACCGGGTGCCCGGCGGAGATCACCAGCACCAGGTTGACCACGGCCGCGCCGTCAGTCACGTGCGCCGAGCAGCCCCGCCGCGCGTCGCCGACCTGGTCCAGGCCGACCCGGTCGAGCACGGCGTTGAAGAACCGGGCGACGTCGCCACCGAGCTCGGCCACCCCGGGCACGGACTTCGCGGCGGCCACCGCGATCTTCTCCACCACCTCGTCGGAGACCTGCGTCGTCCCGCCCGCCACCGCGTCCGGAGTCACCGACAACTCCTGCGTCGCCTCGTCAGCCATGGTCTACCCGCCCACTCGTCCAGCCTCACGCTCGCCGTGAAGCGGTGCGAGCGTACTAGGCGGGCGGGTCCGCAGTGGACCGGTCAGGAGCCGAGCTGGGCCAGCAGCTCGTCCGCGGCGGCGTACGGGTCGAGCGCGCCCTCGGCCACCTTGGCGGCGAGCGTCGACAGCTCCGTACCGTCGCGCAGTGAACCGATCCGGGCGCGGAGCGCGCCGAGCGCGATCGCCTCGATCTCGGCGGCGGCCCGCGTCTCCCGGCGACGGCGCAGCTCGTCGTGCTGCTCCAGCCAGCCGCGGTGCTTGTCGATGGCGGCGGCGATGTCGTCGATCCCCTCGCCCCGCGCGGCGATCGCGCGGACCACCTGCGGACGCCACTCGCCGGGCCCGCGCTCGCCGAGGGCGATCATGCCCTGGATGTCGCGGACCGTCGCGTCGGCGCCGTCCCGGTCGGCCTTGTTGACCACGAAGACGTCGGCGATCTCCAGGATGCCGGCCTTGACCGCCTGGATGGCGTCGCCCATACCGGGGGCCAGCAGGACCAGGGTGGTGTCGGCGAGCGAGGCCACCTCGACCTCGGCCTGGCCGACCCCGACGGTCTCCACCAGCACCACGTCGCAGCCGGCGCCCTCCAGCACCCGCACCGCCTGCGGGGTGGCCGCGGACAGCCCGCCCAGGTGGCCGCGGCTGGACATCGAGCGGATGTAGACCCCCGGGTCGGTGGCGTGGTCCTGCATCCGGACCCGGTCGCCCAGGATCGCGCCGCCGGTGAACGGGCTGGACGGGTCGATCGCCAGCACACCGACCCGGTGACCGCGCGCCCGCAGCGCCCGCACCAGCTCGTTGGTGGTGGTCGACTTGCCCACCCCGGGCGAGCCGGTCAGGCCCACCACCTGGGCCTGACCGGCGTACGGCGCGAGGGCCGCCGCCACCTGCGGCAGCACCTCGTCACCGGACTCGACCAGGGTGATCAGCCGGGCCACCGCGCGGGGGTCACCCGCGCGGGCCCGCTCCACCAGCATCGGTACGTCCCGGCTGCGGCGCACCGGCCCGGTGGCCGTCGCCGGGACGTGATCGACGGCGTCGCTCACTGTGGTCCCTTTGTTCACGGCTGCGAAGCTCGCAGCACCGACTCGCTCCGCGCGCTCACTGCTGGCTCTCGGCTCCAGCCGGCACGTGGATGATCAGCGCGTCACCCTGACCGCCACCGCCGCAGAGCGCGGCCGCGCCGGTGCCGCCGCCGCGGCGCTTGAGCTCCAGCGCGAGGGTGAGCACCAGCCGGGCGCCGGACATGCCGATCGGGTGGCCCAGCGCGATCGCGCCGCCGTTGACGTTGACCTTGTCCGGGCTGACCCCGAGGTCGCGGGCCGACTGGATGCCGACCTGGGCGAACGCCTCGTTGATCTCGATCAGGTCGAGGTCGGAGACGCTCAGCCCGCCCTTCTTGAGGGCGTGCTGGATGGCGTTGGACGGCTGCGAGTGCAGCGAGTTGTCCGGCCCCGCGACGTTGCCGTGCGCGCCGATCTCGGCCAGCCAGGTCAGCCCCAGCTCCTTGGCCTTGGCCTTGCTCATCACGACCACGGCGGCGGCGCCGTCGGAGATCGGCGAGGAGCTGCCGGCGGTGATGGTGCCGTCCTTGGTGAACGCCGGGCGCAGCTTCGCCAGCGACTCGGCCGTGGTGTCGGGACGGATGCCCTCGTCCTCGCTGATCACCAGCGGCTCGCCCTTGCGCTGCGGGATGACCACCGGGGTGATCTCGTCGGCGAAGTGGCCGTTCTTCTGCGCGGCGGCGGCCCGCTGGTGGCTGGTCGCGGCGAACGCGTCCTGCTCCTCGCGGGTGATGCCGTGCCGCACGCCGTGCTTCTCGGTGGACTCGCCCATCGCGCAGCAGTCCCAGGCGTCGGTCAGCCCGTCGAGCGCCATGTGGTCCTTGATCGTGACGTCGCCGTACTTGTAGCCGGAGCGCTGGCCGAGCAGCAGGTGCGGGGCGTTGGTCATCGACTCCATGCCGCCGGCCACCACGATGTCGAACTCACCGGCCCGGATGAGCTGGTCGGCCAGGGCGATCGCGTCCAGGCCGGAGAGGCAGACCTTGTTGATGGTCAGCGCCGGCACGGACATCGGGATGCCGGCCTCGACCGCCGCCTGCCGGGCCGGGATCTGGCCGGCGCCGGCCTGGAGCACCTGCCCCATGATCACGTACTGCACCTGGTCCGGAGCGACGCCGGCGCGCTCCAACGCCGCCTTGATCGCGACGCCGCCGAGCTTCGTCGCCGGGAGATCCTTGAGGTTGCCCAGCAGGCGCCCCATGGGGGTCCGCGCGCCGCTGATGATCACCGAAGCCATTGCCTGCCTCCGAGGGGGTGCCGACCTGTACGCCTTAACGATTGTTCGGTCAGACTAGCGCCATGGCTGAGAACTCCCCCGTCGAGCCCGCTGCCGACTATGTCACAGACATCGGCCTGCGCCGCATCGACCATGTCGGGGTCGCGGTCGCCGACCTCGACGCCGCGATCGACTTCTACCAGCGCACCTTCGGCATGCGCTGCGTGCACGTCGAAACCAACACCGAGCAGGGCGTACGCGAGGCGATGCTGGCCGTCGGCCCGACCACCGAGGGCGGCTGCGTGCAGCTGCTCGCCCCGCTGACCCCGGAGTCGACCATCGCGAAGTTCCTGGACCGCAACGGGCCGGGCGTGCAGCAGGTGGCGTACACGGTGGCTGACATCGACGCCGCCTGCGCCGCGCTGCGCGAGCGGGGCGTACGGCTGCTCTACGAGAAGCCGAAGCGCGGCACCGCCGACTCCCGGATCAACTTCGTGCACCCCAAGGACGCCGGCGGCGTCCTGGTCGAGCTGGTCGAGCCGGCCGCCGACGCCCACTGACCGCCGCCAGCCGTTCCGCGGTTCGCGGCGTGTCGCGGTGTCCCCGTCGCCGGACACCGCGACATGCCGCGAACGGCGCCGGCGGACCCGCCGGCCCGCCTCGCAACGGGGCGGAGCGCGGGGGTGCGCGGTACGGGTGCGGCGCGCACACCTCCACGCATCGGCCAATGCAGTTTTTCACACAGGACTTCCGGCCCTAGCTACCGTTCAGTAACGTCCCGGCCCAACAAGGAGCGCGACCGGTGCCGGATGTGTCGATTGCCGACATGGCGGTCGGTCGCACCGGCGCCGACGATGGCAGCACCCCTGCCCCCCGGCGTGGGTGCGGACGAACGGGAGGTCACCGTGCAGGACATCCTCGAAGCGATCATGGCGGCGGAAGGCTCCGACCGACCGGAGCGCGAACTCGCTGGTCTCGCCGGACTGCCGGTACCGGAGACCTACCGCGGCATGGTCGTCCGGGCCGAGGACACCCGGATGTTCGACGGGATGGCCACCCGCGACAAGGACCCGCGCAAGGCCCTGCACCTGCAGGAGGTGCCCACCCCGGAGCTCGCCCCGGGCGAGGCCCTGGTCGCGGTGATGGCCAGCGCCATCAACTACAACACGGTCTGGACCAGCATCTTCGAGCCGCTGCCGACCTTCAAGTTCCTCCAGCGCTACGGCCGGCTTTCCGAGCTGACCCGCCGGCACGACCTGCCGTACCACGTGGTGGGCTCGGACGCGGCGGGCGTGGTGCTGCGCACCGGTCCCGGCGTGACCAAGTGGAAGGCGGGCGACGAGGTCGTCGCGCACTGCCTCTCGGTGGAGCTGGAGGACGCGGCCGGCCACGACGACACCATGCTCGACCCGCAGCAGCGGATCTGGGGCTTCGAGACCAACTTCGGCGGTCTCGCCGAGCTGTGCGTGGTCAAGGCCAACCAGCTGATGCCCAAGCCGCGCCACCTGAGCTGGGAGGAGGCGGCCAGCCCCGGGCTGGTCAACTCGACCGCGTACCGGCAGCTGGTCTCGCACCACGGCGCCAACATGAAGCAGGGCGACGTGGTGCTGATCTGGGGCGCCTCCGGCGGCCTGGGCGGCTACGCCACCCAGATGGCGCTCAACGGCGGCGCGATCCCGGTCTGCGTGGTCTCCTCGCCGGAGAAGGCCGAGCTGTGCCGGTCCATGGGGGCCGAGCTGGTCATCGACCGCTCCGCGGAGGGCTTCCGGTTCTGGAAGGACGAGCACACCCAGGACCAGGACGAGTGGCGGCGCTTCGGCGAGCGGATCCGCGAGCTGACCGGCGGCGACGACCCGGACATCGTCTTCGAGCACCCCGGCCGGGAGACCTTCGGCGCCAGCGTCTTCGTGGCCAAGAAGGGCGGCACCATCGTCACCTGCGCCTCCACCAGCGGCTACCAGCACCAGTACGACAACCGCTACCTGTGGATGCACCTCAAGCGGATCATCGGCAGCCACTTCGCCAACTACCGGGAAGCGTGGGAGGCCAACCGGCTGGTGTCCCTCGGCCTGATCCACCCGACGGTGTCGAGGACCTACCCGCTGGAGCAGACCGGCCAGGCGGCGTACGAGGTGCACCGCAACGCCCACCAGGGCAAGGTCGGCGTGCGCTGCCTCGCCCCCACCGACGGGCTGGGCGTCCGGGACACCGAGCTGCGGGCCCGCCACGAGGGTGCGATCAACCGGTTCCGCGGCCACTGAGCCGTCCGGGTGATGCCGGCATGCCCATTGCGGTGAGGCGCACATTGCCTTTCCACATGGGTGGCGCACCCCCATTCGAGTGACGACGAGCAAAGGGCCGCGGGCATCCCCCGCGGCCCTTTTCCCGCTCACTCGGCGTGACCTCGGCCCGCCCGGGACCTGCCAAGATCGCCGATTGGTCCGGTGTCCGCCGAGTGCGGAAGTTGACCATGTAATGAGGACACGAAAGCTCGGGACCGCTCTTGCGAACGACCCCGGGGGGTCTGCAAGTATGTCCCAATGCCCCAGCAGCAGTCCTCCCCTCTCGCGTTCTTCGATAACGCGAACTCGCAGCCAGATTTCACCGTCGGCCTGCGCGGATACAACACTCACCAGGTCGATGACTTCATCGGCCGGATGACCGCCGCGCTGACCCAGTCCGAGCAGGCCCGCGCCGAGGCCGAGCAGCGGATGAACGACGCCCAGCGTCGGCTCCGCCAGGCCGAGCAGCGCCAGAGCGCGCTCGAGCAGAAGCTCACCGACACCAGCAAGCAGCTCGAGGAGAACAGCCGGCCGACCCTCTCCGGCCTGGGCACTCGCGTCGAGCAGATCCTGCGGTTGGCCGAGGAGCAGGCCAACGACCACCGCAACGAGGCCAAGCGCGAGTCGGAGGGCATCCTCTCCGCGGCCCGCCTGGAGGCCCGGGAGATCACCGACAAGGCGCGCGCCGAGGCGGCGGCGATGAAGGCCACCGCCGAGCGGGAGGCCGGCAACGTCCGCACCACCGCCGAGCGGGAGGCCGCCGAGGTCCGCGTGCAGGCCCGCCGCGAGGCCGACACCCTGCGCGCCGACGCCGACCGGGAGACCAAGCAGCTGCGTACGGTCACCGCGCACGAGGTGGCCGAGCTGAAGTCCACGGTCGAGCGGGAGGTCGCCACCCTGCGCGCCACCGCCGAGCGGGAGATCACTCAGCAGCGGGCCAAGGCCGCGCGTGAGGCCGAGGAGAAGCGGGCCGAGGCGACCAAGCTGCTCACCGACGCCCGCGACAAGCGGGACAAGGACCTCCAGGCCCTGGAGCTGCAGCTCGCCGAGCGTCGCGAGAAGGCCGAGCGCGAGGAGTCCGAGCGGCACGCCGCGCAGGTCGCGCAGACCCAGAAGCTGGTCGGCGAGGCCGAGCAGCGGGCTCGCGCCGCCCAGGAGCGCGCCAAGGAGATCGAGCAGCGCGCCGAGGCCCGCCGGGTCGAGTCGGAGCGCACCGCCAACGAGACCGTCGACAAGGCCAAGGCGCTCGCCGACAAGACCCTCAACGAGGCCAAGGCCGAGGCGAAGCGGCTGCTCACCGAGGCGCGCACCGAGGCGGAGCTGACCACCCAGGCGGCCCGCCGCGAGGTCGAGGACCTCACCCGCCAGAAGGACGCCGTCACCTCGCAGCTCGGCCAGATGCTCTCCGGCCTGGCCGGCATCGTGCCGGGTGTGCCGGCGCAGCAGCCGGCCGCCGCGCCGGCGAAGCCGGAGGCCGCCAAGGCCGCCGGCACCGAGCAGCGGGCGACCGCGGAGACGACCAGCTGACCCACCGCACCGTCGGGGCATGAGATCACGGCGCGGGGTGACACCGGGTGACCGGTGGCGCCCCGCGCCGTATGCGTTTCCCAACCCCTGATACGACCGGTACGACCGCAGTGAAGTAGGTCGCAACAGGGGCGTCCGTATCGCCCCAGCAGGACCGGATGCGTGTGAGGATGGGGGCATGTCGCACGGCGAGGAACTGTTCGCTCTCGGCGGGGACGTGACCACGGAGCCCAGCTTCGAGTCCGCCCTGCGGGGGTACGAGAAACGACAGGTCGACCGGTACGTCGCTCGTGCGGAGCACGAGATCGCGACCCTGACGGCCGAGCGGGAACAGGCGTACACCCAGATCCACAAGCTGGCCGGGCAGGTCGAGCACCTCCAGCGGGACCTGGCGCAGGTGCGCAAGCAGATCGGCGTGGTGGACCGCGCCTCGTTCAAGCACCTGGGGCCCCGGGTCGAGCAGATCCTCGCCCTCGCCGAGGAGCAGGCGGACGCCATCCTGAGCGCCGCCAACGAGGAGATCGAGGCCCGCCGGGCCGCCGCCGAGCACATCATCGACGAGGCCCGCGAGCAGGCCGCCCAGGCGCTGAAGGACTTCGAGATCGCATTGGCGGCGCGGCGCGCCGAGGAGGAGCGGCACACCGCCGCCCGCAAGGCCGAGGCGTCGGCCGCGCTCAAGAGCGCCAAGGAGGACGCGGCCCGGCTGCGGGCCACCGCCCAGGACGAGTCGAATCGGCTGCGCGCCACCGCCCAGGACGAGTCGACCCGGCTGCGCACCGCCGCCCAGGAGGCGCTGACGAAGGCGCAGCAGGAGGCCACCCAGCTCCGCGACACGGCCAAGGAGATCCACAGCCGGGCCCAGCAGGAGGCCACCAAGCTGCGCGAGACGGCCAAAGAGGCGCTGGCGAAGGCGCAGCAGGAGGCCACCGAGCTGCGCGAGGCGGCCAAGGAGGTGCACGCCAAGGCCCAGCAGGAGGCCAAGCGGCTCACCGAGTCGGCGGCCGAGGCCGGGCGGGCCACCCACGCCAAGGCCCTCCAGGAGGCGAAGCGGATCACCGACGACGCCGAGGAGGCCGCGAAGGGCACCCGTGGCCGGGCCCGGCAGGAGGCGCACCGGCTGACCACGGAGGCCGCCGAGACGGCCAAGCGCAGCCGCGCCGAGACCGAGGCGTACGTGCAGCGGATGCGCAGCGAGACCGAGGCGTACGTGCAGCACGCCCGCGCTCAGACGCAGCAGGAGCTGGGCGCCTGGCGGGCCGGCGTCGAGAAGGAGGTCAACGGCCGGCGGGAGGCCGCCGACCGGGAGCTGGCCCAGCGTCGCGCCGCCATCGAGCAGGAGTACGCGAAGCGCCGCGACGAGCTGGAGAAGCAGCACAAGACCCGCCACGACCAGTTGGAGCGGGAGTGGACGGCGCGCCGCGACGAGATCGAGCAGGGCGCCGCCGAGGTCCGTCGGTCCGCCGAGGTCGACGCGCTCACCATGCGCCGCCGGGCCGAGGAGGAGGCCACCACGCTGCTCCAGCGGGCCGAGACGGAGTCGGCCGACAAGCGCCGCAAGGCCGACGAGCACGTCGCGGCGTCCCGCCGGCAGTTCGAGGAGTACGCCGCCACCACCCAGCAGCACCTGGCCACCACCCAGCAGCACCTGGCCGCGACGCAGCAGGAGGCGGCGGCGGGCCGGCAGCAGCTCGCCCAGGTGATGCTGGAGATCGCGCAGGCCCAGCAGCAGCTCGCCGACCTGCGGCAGGAGACCTGGCAGGCGCGGCAGGAGTCCGACGAGCTCCAGCGGCAGATGACCGAGCTCCAGCTCCAGAAGGTCACCGGGACGGCGGCCGTACCGACGACCGACGGTGCCGCTCCGGCGCTCGCCGGCGTCACCCCGAGCACCGACGGCGCGAAGCCCACCGGCGACGGCGCGAAGCCCAAGGCCGACGCCGTGAAGGCCATCGCCGACGGTGCGCGAGTCACCGGCGACGGCGCGAAGACCGCGCCGGACACCGACGGGGCCAGGCCGAAGGCCGAGCCGGTCGCCGGCACGGACGGGGCGAAGCCCAAGGCACGTCCGGTGGGCGAGCCGGTGACCACCGTGGACGGTGGCACGGCCAGCGCCGGTGTCGACGGGGAACCGACGGTGGCCGCGGTGCCCGGCACGGGCGGCCGCGAGGCCACCCCGACCAAGATCACCAGCACCGGCGAAAACGGCAAGCGGCCCACCAAGCCGACCACCGACGAGCGCGGCGCGAAGCCGAGCAAGGTCACCGCCGAGTCGGAGTGACCGGGGCGTTCCGGCGGCGAGCGCCGGAACGGCCGCCCGGCTGAGCTGGGCCAGGACTCGCCCGGCCCCGCGCGGTGATCCGGCCGTCCGCGTCGCCACCGGGCCGGACCGGATCGCCCTGCGCCGCCGAGGTCCTGAGGCTGTCCCGGGTCCTGAACCGCCTCGACGCGGCCCACGACGGTCCCGTTCCGCAGCCGTCCCAGCCCGCCACGGTCGCGGCCCACGACGGTGCCGACCCACAGCCGTCCCAGCCCCACCACAATCGCGGCCCACGATGGTCGCGACGCACGACCGTCCCAGCCCGCCACGGTCGCCGCCCACGACGGTGCCGACTCACAATCCCGCCCCCGCTGCGGTGCCGACCCGCCAGCGTCGTGGCGACCCGGCCCCGACGACACCCCTCCGCCACACGCTTTGCTCTGCTGCGCTCCCGGCAACAGCGGAGCGCTCCCAGTGTTGCCGGCGGAGCAGCAGAGCAAAGGAGCCGAAGGGACCCCGGCGCGGTGCGACGCTCCAGGTGGAATGACGGACCAGCGGTCGGCAAGCACCCGACCCCGGGCGGACCGCCCGGGTGGATGGTCGTCCAGCCGAGGCCCGGCTGGCGGCGGGGCGTGGCTGGTCCGGCAGGCCTGGACGGCGGCCGGACATCGCGGGCAGGGCTGGCTCGGGGCACCTGCCGGCCACTACCCTCCGGGCAGGGGAGCCGGCCCGGGCCCGGGCCGGGACGTCCGACAGGTTCGGGCGTACCGCCGGCGCACGATCCGGGGAGGTCGGGTGGGACAGGACGAACCGGTGGAGGGCGAATTTCGGGACGACGCCGGCACCCGACCCACCACGCCCGACGGGAGAGGCACCCCACGCGACGGAGAGCACCCGTCGACCGACGCCGACCCGACGGACTTCGAGCCCACCGGGGAACGACCCGCGGCCGGCGCGTACGCGGGCACCCCGACCGACGCGGACCCGACGGAATTCGAGCCGGCCGCTCCGGTGGCGACCCCCTCAGGACGCTACGGCCAGCCGGGGCGGCCGCTGCGGCGGAGCAGCTTCCTGGTCGGCTTCACCGGGGCGCTCGGCGTGCTGCTGGCGTACACGCTCTATCTGGGCGTCCGCAACGCCGGCGGCATCCTCGTCCTGGTGGTCATCGCGCTCTTCCTGGCGGTCGGGCTCAACCCGGCGGTGGTCCGGCTGCGCGCCTGGGGAGTGCCGCACGGTCTCGCGGTGGCGACGGTGGTGCTCACCCTGGTGCTGCTGATCGCCGGCGGCCTGGTGGCGCTCGTGCCGCCGGTGGTGACACAGACCGGGGAGTTCGTCGACCAGATCCCCAGCTACGTCGAGGAGCTGCGGCGCAGCCGCACGGTCAACGACCTGGTGGAACGGTACGACGTGATGGAGCGCGTGCAGTCGGCGGCGAACGCCGACACCGTGGGCCGGGCGCTCGGCGGTGTGCTCGGCGGCGCCCAGCTCATCTTCGGCACCCTGCTCCGGGCGCTCACCGTGCTGGTGCTGACCATCTACTTCCTGGTCTACTTCGACAAGCTGCGCGCCCTGGCGTACGGGCTGGTCCCCCGCTCGCGGCGGCAGCGGGTCAGCCTGATCGGCGACGCGATCCTGACCAAGGTCGGGGCGTACATGGTGGGCGCGCTGAGCATCGCCGTGCTGGCCGGCGTGAGCACCTTCGTCTTCGCGCTGGTCGTCGGGCTGCCGTACCCGTTCGCGCTGGCCGTGGTCGTCGCCGTGACGGACCTGATCCCGCAGATCGGCGCCACTCTCGGCGCGGTGATCGTCGCCCTGGTCGGGTTCGCCACCGGGCTGCCGGCGGGGATCGCCTGCGTGGCCTTCTTCCTGGTCTACCAGCAGGTGGAGAACTACCTGATCTATCCGAAGGTGATGCGGCGGTCGGTGGAGGTCAACGAGGTGGCCGCCCTGCTCGCCGCGCTGCTGGGGGTGGCGCTGATCGGCGTGGTCGGTGCGCTGATCGCCATCCCGATGGTGGCGGCGCTCCAGCTCATCCTGCGCGAGGTGGTGCTGCCCCGGCAGGAGGCCCGCTGACCCTCAGTCCCGCGCCGGCCCCGGGACGGGCGTGTCGGCGAAGGAGGCCACCGTGCGGTCGGCGTACGCGCTGACGTCGCCGGTCTCCATCGGGCCGTCCCAGGTGGTGGGCAGCGGCAGCGGCACCGCCGGGTTGACCCGCCGGACGATCTCGTCCAGCACCGTCTCGGCGTCGCCCACCCAGAGGTGCTTCGCGCCGGGCACCCCGACCACCTCGGCCTGCGGCACCGCGGCGAAGCGCTCCCGCGCCTCGTCCGGCCGCAGGTAGTCGTCGAACTCGGGCACCAGCGCGGTGAGCGGGGTGCCCGCCTCGGCCCAAGCCGCGAGATCCGCCGGCTCGGAGAAGCGCAGCGGCGGGGAGAGCAGGATGGCGCCGGCCACCGCCGGATCACAGCCGTGCTTCAGGGCCAGGTCGGTGCCGAACGACCAGCCCACCAGCCAGATGTTGGGCAGCTCGTGGAACTCGGCGTACTCGATCGCGGCGGCGACGTCGAACCGCTCCCCCACCGCGGCGTCGAAGGCGCCCTCGCTGGTGCCGCGGACGCTGCTGGTGCCCCGCGTGTTGAACCGGAGCACGGCCAGGTCGGCCAGGGCCGGCAGCCGCCAGGCCGCCTTGCGGAAGACGTGGCTGTCCATCATCCCGCCGTGGGTGGGCAGCGGGTGCAGGCAGACCAGGGTGGCCACCGGCTCCCGGTCGACCGGCCGGGCCAGCTCACCGACCAGGCGCAGGCCGTCGGCGGTGTGCAGCTCGATGTCCTCCCGGTGGCCGGGCAGGATCGACGACGCGCGGATCGGTGTGCTCACCGCTCAAGTCTGGCGCGACTTCACCGCCGCCGCCCGCTCGGGCGGAAACAGGGTGATCCAGATCGCTCAGCCGTACTTCGGGGCGCTGCGCCCCCGCTGGATCGCCGGGCCGCGCCGGTCCCGGGCCCGCCAGCAGCCGCTGTGCCAGTGCCGGCGGTCGGTGAGGTCGCCGGTGCCGTCCACCGGCCAGGCCACCAGGTGCGCCACGCCCGGGCGGATCTCCTGGTCACAGCCGGGGCAGCGGTACGTCTTGGTGGACGCACCGCCGCCGATCCCGCGTACCTGCCACTCGCCGTCGCGCCACTGCTGGACCGAGGCGACGCCCTGGCGGACGCGGTCGGGTTCCAGGTGGGCGGCGTCGTCCCGGCGGGGACGATTGCGACGGGGGCTCACGCTTTCCAGCGTACGGTCCGGCGGCCGGGACCTTTCGCCGGCCGGTGCCCGGTCAGTCCCAGCTCTCCGGCCGGGTGAGGTCGTCCGCGATCCGCGCCCCGCCCAGCACCAAGGCCGCGTCCGACTCGGTGAACCCCTGGCCCGGCCGCCCGAAGCGGGCGGTGAGGTGCGCCTTGGGGATGCCGAGCAGCTCCAACTCCTCGCCCCCGGGGTGGAGGTGGGCCGGTCTGCCGCCGATCGTCCGGTTCCCCGTGGCCCGGCCACCGTCGAATTCCGAGTGACGCTCCAGGCGGACGTCCATCAGCTTCTCCCCGGGCGCGCCGACGGTGAGGGTGACGTCCACCGAGTCGGGGAAGTTGACCACGTTCACCGCGCAGCGCGCCAGGAACGCGTCGGCCGGCAGCGTGGTGAGCCGCAGCGGGGCGGGGCACCGGTGGGCGCGGTCCATCCGCAGCGCCCCGACGGCCGTCCGCACGGCGGTGTCGTCCGGGCCGACGGTGGTGACCCGGGCGTGCAGCGGGCCGATCCGCAGGCGTACCACCCACCCCGGCTCGCCACCGGGGCCGGCCGGCGGGAGGCGTTCGACCTGCCCATCGAAGTCGGCCGAAGCCGTCCGGTCCGGGCCGTAGATCATCCCCTCGTGGCGGGCCTGCTCGACCTCGGCCGGGCCGGGCGCCACGTCGATCGCCACCCGCCGCCCGCCGGCGACCTCCACCAGGACGCTCTCCACCCCCCGCCCGGACTCCCAACCGAGGTAGCGGGCGCGGGTGGTGTCCACCCCGAGGTGCAGCACGCCCGCGTCGGTGCCGACCAGTTCCGGCGAGACGGCCGCGACCGGCGCGTCCGGGGCCGGCGGCGGGGCGACCGGGGCGGCGGCCGGGGCCACGTGCGGCCAGGGCGTGGGCACCGGCAGCGCGCCGCCCGTGGCGGCGCCGAATCCGAGCGCCGCCACCAGCGCGAGCGCCGCACCCGCGCCCACCCGGCGACGTCGCCGCCGGGCCCGCCCCGCGCTGACGGCCCGGCTGGTCAACAGGTCGGTGTCCACCGCGCCCTCGGCGCGCTCCCGCAGTGTGCTGGCGATCCGCTGGTCCAGGTCCGTCACGGCCGGCTCCCGTTGGTGGTGGGGACGCCGTAGCGCCCCCGCAGCTGGGTGAGCGCCCGCATCGCGTGGGTGCGGACGGTGACCGGCGAGCAGTCCAGGATCTGTGCGATCGTCCCGTCGTCGAGATCCTCGTAGTAGCGCAGCACCAGCACCGCCCGCTGGCGGTCGGGCAGCGCGAGGATCATCCGCCACAGCTCGTCCCGTTCGGCCGCCTCGCCGCCGAGGTCGCCACGGTGCGGGAGCTCGGCGAACTCCGCCGTGGCCAGCTCACGGCTGGACCGCCGGCGCCACCAGGACGTGTTGGCGTTGACCAGCATCCGGCGCACGTAGACGTCCGGGTGGTCGACACGGGCGATCTTGCGCCAGTGCACGTAGGCACGCGCCAGCACGTCCTGGGTGAGGTCCTCGGCGCGGTGCTCGTCACCGGTCAGCAGCCGGGCCAGGCGGACGAGCGCCGGGCCGCGGCTGCTGACGTACTCCTCGAACGTCACACCCTCAAGACGCCGTCACGGGCGCGGTGTGTTGACCGGGGTCAGCGACGGGTGTGGTCGCGGAAGCCCCGGCCGCTCTTGCGACCCAGGTAACCGGCGGTGACCAGGTGCTCCAGCAGCGGCGCGGGGGCGAAGCCCGGCTCGCGCAGCTCCAGGTAGAGCTCCCGCTGGATGGCCAGCGAGACGTCCAGCCCGACCACGTCGAGCAGCTCGAACGGGCCCATCGGGTAGCCGCAGCCGAGCTTCATCGCGTAGTCGATGTCGTCGGCGGTGGAGTAGCTGGCCTCCAGCATCTTCACCGCGTCGTTCAGGTACGGGAAGAGCAGCGCGTTGACGATGAACCCGGAGCGGTCACCGCAGACCACACCGGTCTTGCCCAGCGTCGCGCAGACCGCCTTGGCGGTGGTGGTGGTCTCCGCCGAGGTGCGGATCGTCTGCA
Organism: Micromonospora palomenae; assembly: GCF_007829925.1. Classification (NCBI taxonomy): domain Bacteria; kingdom Bacillati; phylum Actinomycetota; class Actinomycetes; order Micromonosporales; family Micromonosporaceae; genus Micromonospora; species Micromonospora palomenae. Next base: position 309,588 of record NZ_VIXA01000003.1, on the reverse strand, counting down.
CCACCTCGATCAGCGGCATGATCGGCGCCGGGTTGAAGAAGTGCAGCCCCACCACGTCGGCCGGCCGCTGGGTGGCCATCGCCACGTCGATCACCGGCAGCGAGGAGGTGGTGGTGGCGAGCACGACGCCCGGCTTGCAGATCTCGTCGAGGCTGGCGAAGAGGGCCTTCTTGACGCTCAGCTCCTCGACCACGGCCTCGACCACCAGGTCGACGTCGGCCAGGTGCTCCAGCGTGGCGGACCAGTTGATCCGGCCCAGCGCCGCGTCCCGGTCGGCCTCGCTGAGCTTGCCCCGCACCACGCCCTTGTTGAGCGAGGTCTTGACGGACTCGAAGACCTTGGCGGACTTCTCCGCGCCCCGGGTGACCGAGACGACCTCGTAGCCGGCCTTGGCGAAGACCTCGATGATGCCGGTGGCCATCGTCCCGGAGCCGACCACGCCGACCTTGGCGATCCCCCGGGCGCCGTCGGCGAGTGCCGACTCCGACGCCACGGGCGTCTGCTCGTCGGGTACGACCACCGGGGAGCCCGGCCGCTCGTAGGTGTAGAAGCCCCGGCCGGACTTGCGGCCGAGCAGACCCGCGGTGACCATCTGCTTGATCAGCGGCACCGGCGCGTGCCGGCGGTCGCGACCGCCCCGCCGGTACATGGTGTCCAGGATCTCGTACGCGGTGTCCAGGCCGATCAGGTCCATCAGCGCGAGCGGGCCCATCGGCAGGCCGCAGCCGAGCTTCATGGCCGCGTCGATGTCCTCGCGGGTGGCGTACCGCGACTCGAACATGCTGACGGCGTGGTTGAGGTAGCCGAAGAGCAGCGCGTTGGCGATGAAGCCGGCCCGGTCGCTGATGGTGACGTCGACCTTGCCGAGCCGCTCGCAGAGGGCCTCGACGTCGGCGACCACGTCGGCGGAGGTGACCACCGTGCGGACCACCTCGACCAGCTTCATCACCGGGGCGGGGTTGAAGAAGTGGATGCCGATCACCTGGTTGGGCCGGGTGGTGGCGACCGAAATCTCGGTGACGCTCAGCGACGAGGTGTTGGTGGCCAGGATGGCCTCGGGCTTGCAGACCCGGTCCAGCTCGGCGAAGATCCGCTGCTTCAGGTCGAGGTGCTCGGGGACGGCCTCGATGACCAGGTCCACCGAGTGCAGGGCGTCCAGCCCGACCTGGAAGTGCACCCGGGACAGCAGGGCGTCCCGGTCGGCCTCGGCGAGCTTGCCCTTGGCGACGGCCCGGTCGGTGGAGCCGGTGAGGGTGGTCCGGCCACGCTCCAGGGCGGCCTCGGAGATCTCCACCGCGACGACGTCGATGCCGTTGCGGGCGAACACCTCGACGATGCCGGCACCCATGGTGCCCAGACCCACCACACCCACACTGGTGAACTCGCGCGCCACGACCGGCCTCCCCTGGTTGCTCCGCACCCCCGCCGACTTGAACGGCGACTAAGGTTATGCGCCGGAGTCTGCCACGCGACGCTGCGTTGTCGAGACGCCGTGGGATATTTCACGCACCGGGTCAGTTCGTCGCCGGCACCCCCGTCAGCGCCAGCAGTTCGGCCACGAACTCGGCCGGCCGTTCCACGTGCGGGCTGTGCCCGCAGCCGGGAAGCACCACCTCCCGGTACGTGCCGCCGGCCGCGGCGTACCGGTCCAGCACCGCCCGGGTCTGCCCGACCATCGGCTGCGGCGGGCACGCCTGCTCCCCCGGCCAGCCCGGCACCATCCCCAACGACCCCAGGTACGCCAGGTCGAACAGCGAGGTGTCCGAGACGATCACGTCGGCGTCGCCGCGTACCCAGGCGATCGGCGGCTTGACCTCGACGGCGACCATCTCGTCGGCGAGCCGGAAGTGGGCCGGGGCGAGCGCGTTGAGCACACCGCGCGACCCGGGCGCGGTACCGGGCCAGTGCGGCGACGTGCCGGCCGTGCCGGGGTAGTTGTCGTCGCCGGTGGCGGTGGAGAGCAGGCTGTCCAGCAGCAGCTCCTCGTCCTCGCCCAGCGAGGCCGGGTCGGCGACGTAGGTCGTCCGCAGCACGCTGCGCGGGCTGGTCGGGGCGTCGGCGCTCCGGTCGCCGGCGGCGAGCCTGGCCACGAAGTCCGGGTTCACCGAGCCGGCGCCGGTGCCGGCGAAGTCGGGCGTGGTCGGGGTGCCGTCGAGGTCGCGGGTGCCACCGAAGCCGTACGGCGATACCGGAGCCTCCAGCAGCAGGGCGGCCACCCGGTCCGGGTGGTCGATCAGCAGCCGCATCGCCACCCCGCCACCGAGGGAGTGCCCGACCACGACCGGGCGCGCGCCGGCGGCGAAGAGACCCGGCTCGTCGAGCAGGGCGGCCACGTCGTCGGCGAAGTCGGCCAGTCCCCGGGTCGCGTCGACCGGGGCGGTCTCGGTGTCGCCGTACCCGCGCAGGTCGGGCGCGACGACCCGGAGCGTCGCGGGCAGCCGGCGGACCAGCGGCTCCCAGAACGCCGAGGAGGAGCCGTTGCCGTGCACCAGCAGCACCGGCACGCCGTCCGGCGGCCCGGCCACCCGTACCTGCTGGGTGATGCCGTTCGCCGTCACGGTCCGCTGCTCGATCTCCATCCGCGGCATGCTGCCACGGCGGCGTCCCCCGGTCCATGGGCCGGCCGCCCACGATCCGGCGCGGCCGGATGTGCCGCGCCCCGCACGACGACCGGGGGGCGGCACGGTCTCCGGAGGTCAGGGACGCGGCGGCAGGTCAGGGGGCGCCGTCGGTCCCGGCCGCCGACCCGACCGGCTCGCCGCCGGCGGGCCAGGCGTCGGTCGGCGCGGTGGCGGGGGTAGCCAGCGGCAGCGGCAGGGTCGGCCGGTGGTCCCGGCGGACCGGGCCCCCGCCGGCGAAGCGCAGCCCCACCGGGTCGGTGGTGGCCAGGCCCGGGTCGAAGTAGCGCAGTTCGGTACGGCCGAGCCGCACCACGTCACCGTCGCAGAGCTGCTCCGGGCCGCTGATCCGCCGGTCGTTGAGCCAGGTGCCGTTGGTGGACCCCAGGTCCACCAGGACCGCCCCGGCGTCGGTCAGCCGCACCTCGGCGTGCCGCCGGCTCAGGTGCGGGTCGGTCACCACGATGTCGGCGGTCGGCGCGCGGCCGATCACCTGCGGCCGTGGGCTCAGCCGGAAGCTGGCCCCGCGCATCGCCCCGCCCGCCACCGTCAACAGCGGCATCAGTTCCGGATGATCCTCCATGGACAGTCAGCTCCCCACCCACCGTCGCCCCCGCGTCAGCGTGCCAGTTCCCCGCGCCCACCTCACCACCCGCGCGGACACCTCCGCGACCCCGGCCGGACAACTACCGCTAACCGATTCGGGCGGCGCCGGCACGGGTCCGCGTCGCCGGCAGCGGGCCGGCGGCACGCGGGGACGGCCGATCCGGGACGGGCCGCCGGGGACCCTCCGGTCACCCCTACCGGTGGGTAATCTCCGGGTCTAGACTTCCGCCATGACGGCTGTCCATGTCCCCGGCACCCCGGTCATCGAGGGCGATCGGCTGGTCTCGACGAGCCCCGCGACGGGCGCCGAAGCCGGCCGCTTCCCCGTGGCCACCCCCGACGACGTCGCCCGCGCGGTCGAGCGGGCCCGGGCCGCCGGCGAGTGGTGGGCCGGTCTGGGCTTCACCGGGCGCCGGGAGCGGCTGCTGCGCTGGCGCGGCCTGCTCGCCCGGCGGATCGAGGAGCTGGCGGAGCTGGTGCACGTCGAGGGCGGCAAGCCGGTCGCCGACGCCATCGTCGAGATCCTCACCGCGATCGAGCACATCGACTGGGCCGCCCGCAACGCCCGCCGGGTGCTGGGGCCGCGCCGGGTCCGCTCGCGGCTGATCCTGGCCGAGTTCTCCGGCCACCTCGAATACCAGCCGTACGGGGTGGTCGGGGTGATCGGCCCGTGGAACTATCCGGTCTTCACCCCGATCGGCTCCACCGCGTACGCCCTCGCCGCCGGCAACGCCGTCGTGCTCAAGCCCAGCGAGTACACCCCGGCCGTCGGGCAGTGGCTGGTGGACGCCTTCGCCGAGGTGGTGCCGGAGCAGCCGGTGCTGACCGCGGTGCACGGTCTCGGCGACGTCGGCGCGGCACTGTGCCGCTCGGGCGTGGGCAAGCTGGCCTTCACCGGCTCGACCGCCACCGCCAAGAAGGTGATGGCGGCCTGCGCCGAGTCGCTCACCCCGGTGCTGCTGGAGGCCGGTGGCAAGGACGCGATGATCGTGGACGCCGACGCCGACCTGGATGCCGCCGCCGAGGCGTGCGTCTGGGGCGCGCTGACCAACGCGGGCCAGACCTGCATCGGCATCGAGCGGGTCTACGCCGTCGAGCCGGTCTACGACGCCTTCGTCGACAAGGTGGTCGCCCGCGCCGGCCGGCTGACCGTGGGCGCGGAGGGCGCCGACATCGGCCCGATCACCATGCCCAGCCAGCTCGACGTGATCCGGCGGCACATCGACGACGCCGTCGCCGCCGGCGGCCGCGCCGTGCTCGGCGGGCCGGGCGCGGTCCAGCCGCCGTACGTGCACCCGACGGTGCTGGTGGACGTCCCCGAGACCTCGGCCGCCGTCCGCGAGGAGACCTTCGGCCCGACGCTGACGATCAGCCGGGTGAGCGACGCCGACGAGGCCGTACGCCGGGCCAACGCGCTGTCGTACGGCCTGGGGGGTTCGGTCTTCGGTCGCAAGCGGGCGGTGGCGATCGCCCGGCGGCTGCGCTCGGGGATGGCCTCGGTCAACTCGGCGCTCACCTTCGCCGGCATGTCCACGCTGCCGTTCGGCGGGGTGGGTGACTCCGGCTTCGGGCGGATCCACGGCGAGGATGGGCTGCGCGAGTTCGGCCGGGCCAAGTCGATCACCCGACGGCGGGCCCGGTCGCTGCTGCCCTCGATGACCTTCGAGCGGACCCCCGCCGACGTGGCGCGCCTGGTCAAGGCCGCCAAGGTGATGTACGGCCGGCGCTGAGCGGGCGGCGGGTCAGAAGAGGGTCAGCTCGTCGCGTTCGATGCCGCGCAGCTTGTCGTAGTCGACCACCACGCACCGGATCCCCCGGTCGGTGGCGAGCACGCGGGCCTGCGGCTTGATCTCCTGCGCGGCGAAGACGCCGGATACCGGGGCGAGCAGCGGGTCGCGGTTCATCAGCTCCAGGTAGCGGGTGAGCTGCTCCACGCCGTCGATCTCGCCGCGCCGCTTCACCTCGACGGCCACCGCGCCGGAGTTGGCGTCCCGGCAGAGCAGGTCGACCGGGCCGATGGCGGTCATGTACTCGCGCCGGACCAGGGTGAAGCCCTCGCCGAGGGTCTCCGGGTTGGCGGCGAGCAGCTCCTGCAGGTGCGCCTCGACGCCGTCCTTGCGCAGGCCCGGGTCGACACCCAGCTCGTACGAGGTGTCCTGGAAGATCTCCTCCAGGGTGATCCGCAGCTCCTCGCCGGCCTTGTTGACCACCCGCCAGACGCCCGGGGCCTCCTCGAGCCGGCAGGGCGGGCTCATCCAGTTCAGCGGCTTGTACGCCCGGTCGTCGGCGTGGATCGACACGGAGCCGTCCGCCTTGACCATCAGCAACCGCGTGGCCAGCGGCAGGTGAGCCGAGAGCCGTCCGACATAGTCCACCGAGCACTTCGCAATCACCAGCCGCACCCGGTGAGGGTAGCCGAGAACCGGACCTTCGCCACCGAGCGGCTCTGGCGTGCCGGTGCGATGCTGAGATGGTGTTCGAAGTTCTCACGGGTACCGGCCTGGCCGCATCGGCCGGCCTGAACGCCTACATCCCCCTGATCATCATGGGATTGCTCGCCCGTTACACCGACCTGATCGAGCTGCCGAGCGGCTGGCAGTGGCTGGGCAACGGCTGGGTCGTGCTGATCCTGGCGGTGCTGCTCGCCGTCGAGGTCGTCGCCGACAAGGTGCCGGTGGTCGACCACGTCAACGACCTGGTGCAGACCGTCGTCCGCCCGACCGCCGGCGGCCTGGCGTTCGGCGCCGGCGCCAGTTCGGAGACCGTGACGGTCAGCGACCCCGGGAGCTTCTTCTCGTCCCACCAGTGGGTGCCGGTGGTGAGCGGCGTCGTCATCGCGCTCGGCGTGCACCTGCTGAAGTCGGCCGCCCGGCCGGTCGTCAACGCCACCACCGCGGGCTTCGGCGCGCCGGTGGCCAGCACCGCCGAGGACGCGACCAGCGTGGTCATGTCCCTGGTGGCAATCGTCCTGCCGGTGCTGGTGCTGGCCTTCCTGCTGGGGCTGGTGGCCTTCCTCTTCTGGTTCCTGCGCCGCCGCTCCGACCGCCGCCGGGAGCGCCAGGCGGCCCGCGCCGCCGGCTTCCGCGTCTGACCCCGGGTACGCCCACACCCCCGCCCACCCCTTCCCGCGCGGTGGGCCGCGCCCCACTCGAACGGTAAGTGTCCAAGATTCGGTCGGACGGGGTGGATATGCCGCTGGCCGGCACCCCGCTCGGGGGTGCCGGCCAGCGTGAGTGTTCAGATGCGGTCAGCTGTTCCAGTGCTTGGCGACCAGGTCGGCGGCCTGCTTCTCCCACTGGGCGTAGTGGTCCGGGTAGGCCGAGACCTGCACGGTCTGCGCGGCCTTGGTCAGCGGCATGTCCTTCCAACCGTCGACCTGCTTCAGACCCTTCAGGAACGCCATCGTGGAGTACTCCGGGTCGGTGATCTGCTCAACCGTGCCCCAACCGCTGGACGGGCGCTGCTGGAACAGGCCCTGCGAGTCGTGGTCGTTACGGGCACCCAGGTGACCCAGGTTCTCCAGCTTCGACTCCTGCAGGCTGGTCGCGATCGCGACCACGGCGGCCCGCTCGTCCATGCCCGACTTCTTCGTCGCCGCGATGATCGCCTTCACGTTTTTCGTCTGCTCGCTGTCCAGGTCGATGTGCGACTGCTTGCCCTGCACGCCGTGCGGGATCAGCTTGCTCTTGTCGGCCTGCACCACGGCAACGGCCTTGGCGTCCACCGCCGGAGCGGCGTGAGCCTCGGTGACCGGGCCGGCGAAGACGCCACCGGCGAAGGCCAGACCAGCGATACCCAGAACGCTCTTACGCAGAATGGTGGTGTTCATGGGGGAAGCTCCTTCAGGGGGTTGACGCCGCCGGTCGACCGGGGGATCGACATGACAGGCGGCGTAAGCACCACTAGCAGGCGCTCACACACAAGGGGGGAAGTCTTCTGTCCGGCAGGCTTCACGAGCGGGGGCTCGGCGCCGGGTCCATGTGCAACGACCCGCGGCCCACCATCATTCCGGGGCCCCGCATCCCGGGCCGGCCACGCGTTCGGGCCAGGCCAGCGGGTGCTGCTGCGGTCGTCCAGGTGATGTAACGACCCCGGCCCGGCCACCATTCCGCCGCCAGGGTGCCGCCGGTCACGGGACGACCGCCACCGGCCTGCCCAGACCCGGACATCGGGGCACGCCAGCGGACCAGGTAACCGGACATCCGGCACGCGGATGCCGCACCGGAGCCGGACATCCGGACCCGGTGATCCGGGCGGGAACCGGACATCCAGGCACACCGAGCCGGGCCGGAAGGGTCCCGGCCCGCAGGCCCCGCTTGGACCGGCAGGTACCGAAGTCGCGGCGAGCAGGCCAGGACCGGGAGAGGAACGCCCCGGCGACGCTACTTCCCGTGCGGGTCGGCCGCGTTCAGCGTCTCGACCACCTGGTCGTAGTCGCCGCGCGCCTCGCCGTACCGGAGGAACTTGACCCGCTCGACCTGGATCTCCTTCGCCTCGGGCTGCGCCTCCAGCAGCCCGACCACCTCCGCCACGAACTCGTCCAGCGGCACCGCGAACTCGCTGTTCTCCTGCCCGGGCAGCAGCGAGGTCCGCACGGCCGGCGGTTCGAGCTCCACGACCTTCACGGTCGTGTCGGCGAGCTGCAGCCGGATCGACTCGCTGAGCATGTGGATCGCGGCCTTGGACGCGTTGTAGCTCGGGGTGACCTTGAGCGGCGCGAACGCGAGGCCCGACGAGACCGTCATGATCGTGGCATCCGGCTGCGCCCGCAGGTGCTCGATGAACGCGGCGATGAGCCGGATCGGGCCGAGCACGTTGGTGTTCACCACGGCCTCGGCGGAGCCGAGGAACGTCTCGGGCTGGTGCCAGTCCTCGACGCGCATGATGCCGGCCATGGTGACGAGGACGTTGAGGTCCGGGTGCCTCGCCAGCACCTCCCGCGCGGCCGAAGCGATGCTCGCCGGGTCCGCCGTGTCGATCGTGACCGTGTCGATGCCCGGGTGCTCGGCGGCGATCTCCTTCAGCAGATCGGTGCGGCGGCCGCCGACGATGACGGTGTTCCCCCTGGCCTGCAGTTCGAGGGCGAGGGCGAGGCCGATCCCGCTGGTGGAGCCGGGAATGAAGACGGTGTTTCCGGAGATGTTCATGCACCCACCTTCGCCGGTCCGCCGAGGTGGATGAAGAGAGCGCTCATCGGGGGATCGGCAATCCCTGGTTCGTCCCGGTGGCAGGCGGATACTCGGATCATGGACCGTGCAGCCCTGGCCGACTTCCTCCGCCGCCGCCGGGAGGCGCTGCAGCCCGGGGACGTCGGGCTGGCAGCCGGCGCGCGGCGGCGCGCGCCGGGCCTGCGGCGCGAGGAGGTGGCCGCCCTGGCCGCCATGTCGACCGACTACTACACCCGGCTGGAGCAGCAGCGCGGCCCGCAGCCGAGCCCGCAGATGCTCGCCGCGCTGGCCCGGGCGCTGCGGCTGACGACCGGTGAGCGCGACTACCTGTTCCGGGTGGCGGGACAGAACGCCCCGGCGGGGGTGACGACGGCGACGCACGTCGCCCCGGCGCTGCTGCGCGTGCTGGACCGGCTCGACGACACCCCGGCGCTCATCCTGTCCAACCTCGGCGAGACCCTCGTGCAGAACCGGATGGCCGAAGCCCTCTTCGGGGACCGGTCGGGCCACACGGGCCTCGCCCGCAGCGAGATCTACCGGTGGTTCACCGACCCGGCCGAGCGGCTGCGCTACCCGGAGGACGACCGCCCCCGGCAGAGCCGCGCCCAGGTCGCCAACCTGCGCGCCGCGTACGGGTCGATGGGCCCGCGGTCCCGCGCCGGTGAGCTGGTGCGGGCGCTGCAGAAGGCGAGCCCGGAGTTCGCCGAGCTGTGGGAGCGGCACGAGGTCGCGCAGCGCTTCGCCGACCACAAGACGCTCATCCACCCCGAACTCGGCGCGATCGAGCTGGACTGCCAGGTCCTGTTCACCGAGGACCGGTCCCAGGCGCTGCTCGTGCTCACCGCGCCACCGCGCAGCGAGGGCGACGAGAAGCTGCGGCTGCTCGCCGTGCTGGGGCACGAGCGCTTCCCCGCCGACACCACACCTGGTTAGCCCCGCCGTGCGACCACCTGGGGCACGTCGCACACCGCGCGGCCGGTGGCCGGGCCGAAGCGCGGGTGCGGGCGACAGATCCCCGACGGACCGGCCGCCAGGCGGAAGGGGCCGTTCGGGGGCCACCACGACACCGCACCCACTGCCATGATCACCCGGTGCTCGCGAAGAACTCCCGCGTCCTGCTCACCGCCGCCACCCTCGCGCTGGCCGCCGTCGTCGCGCTCCTCGTCGGTCCCACGCCCCACCCGGCCCCGGTACGGGCCGTCGTGCTGAAGGCGCCGGCCGGCAACGGACCCGCCACGGTGGGCGGGACCGCCGTACCGCCGACCCCCGGGCAGAGTGGGCTCCCCGTGCAGAGCGGGCAGCCCGGCAACGATGGGCTGCCCGGAGCGACGCCACCGGGCACGCTGCCGCCGGTGGTCGACCACGGTCCGCGTACCGGCAACAAGGTGGCGCTCACCTTCGACGCCGACATGACCGACACCATGCGCCGGCAGTTGCGCGGGCCGCACCCGCCCTCGTACGCGAACCTGGCCATCGTCGAGCTGCTGGAGCGGGAGCGGGTGCCGGCCACCTTCTTCCTCACCGGCAAGTGGGTCGAGGACTACCCGGAGCTGACCCGCCGGCTGGCCGCCAACCCGCGCTTCGAGCTGGCCAACCACACCTACGGGCACGCGGCGTTCACCCCGCGCTGCTACCACCTGACGCCGCTGCCCCGGCGGGAGATGACCCGGGACGTGGCGCGGACCTTCGAGGTGATCGGCCGGTACGGCGGCCGGCAGACCCGCTACTTCCGCTTCCCCGGCCTCTGCCACGACCGGACGGCGCTGGCCGAGCTGGCACCGCTCGGACTGACCGTGGTGGACGGTGACGTGGTCAGCGGCGACCCGTTCGCCACCGCCTGGCAGCCGATCGTCCGGGCGGTGCTGAGCCAGGTCCGGCCCGGTTCGGTGATCATCCTGCACGTCACCGAGGCGAACGCGGCGATGACCGACGAGGCGCTGCCCCGCATCCTGGCCGGGCTGGCCGAGCGAGGTCTGGAACCGGCCCCGCTCTCCGAGGTGCTCGGCCGGTGAGCCGGAGCGCGGGCGGCGGGTTTGCACGACCCGCCTAGCCTGCGGCCATGACGTACCAGCCGATCCCGGTGCCCCCGCGCGACAATCGCCGTACCCTGCGGATCGTCCTGATCGTGGTGGGCGCGGTGCTGGCACTCTGCTGCCTCGGCGGCGCGGTCGGCGGCTTCTTCGTCTACGGCGCGGCGAAGGAGGCGGTCGGGCCGGTCCGGGAGGCCACCACGAGCTACCTGGACGCCATCCGGAGCGGCGACCACCAGCGGGCGTACGGCCTGCTCTGCCGTGAGGAGCGGGAGCGGACGTCGCTGGCCGAGTTCCGCCGGCGGTGGGAGGCCGAGCCGCGCCTGGTCGACTACGACGTCGCCGGGTTGACGGTCAACAACACCAACGGCCGGGTCCGGGGCACCGCCACCGTGCGGCTGACGACGGAGACCGGCGGCGCGAGCACCCAGGTGTTGACGCTGGTCAAGGAGGACGGGGCCTGGCGCCTGTGCGGGTGACGGTCCCGCCGAACTCCGCGCCGAAGTCGGGCAAATGCCTACCATCGGTACAGGAGTCGAGAGGGAGGCCGTCATGACCGCATCGATCGAGATGCCCCGGGTGCAGGAGTGCACCGTCGCGTCCTGCGCCTACAACCGCACCAACGACTGCCACGCCTTCGCCATCACCGTCGGCAGCAGCGACCACGCCCACTGCCACACCTTCGTCGAGATGCCGGTGCGAGGCGGAATCGAGCAGCTCATCGCCCAGGTGGGCGCGTGCAGCCGGTCGGACTGCCGGCACAACTCGGAGCTGGAGTGCCACGCCCCGGCGATCACCGTCGCCCCGGACCAGGACATGGCCGACTGCGTGACGTACCAGCCGCAGACCGTGTGAGCCCGCGCGACCGGGCGGTCGCGCGGGCGGTGGGCCGTGGTCAGGCGGTGAGGCCGTTGGCCTGGCGGATCACGCCGACCAGTTCGTCGATGATCCCGGTCAGGGCGAAGTCCTTCGGGGTGAAGACCCGGGCGACCCCGGCGGCGCGCAGCGCCTCGGCGTCCCCGGCGGGGATGATGCCGCCGACGACCACCGGCAGGTCAGCGCGCCCGGCCGCGCGCAGCCCGTCCAGCACCGCCGGCACGGCCGCCAGGTGCGAGCCGGAGAGCACCGAGAGGCCGACCAGGTCCACGTCCTCCTCGACGGCGGCGGCGACGATCTGCCCGGCGGTCAGCCGGATGCCCTGGTAGACCACCTCGAAGCCGGCGTCCCGGGCGCGTACCGCGATCTGCTCGGCGCCGTTGGAGTGCCCGTCCAGGCCGGGCTTGCCGACCAGCAGCCGCAGCCGGCCGCTGCCCAGCTCGCTGGCGGTGGCGGCGACCCGCTCCCGGACCGCGACGAGGGTGGCGTCCCCGCCGACCCCGGCCGCGCCGGTCAGCCCGGTCGGCGCCCGGTACTCCCCGAAGACCTGGCGCAGCGCGCCGGCCCACTCGCCGGTGGTCACCCCGGCCCGCACGCACTCCAGCGTCGCCGGCATCAGGTTCGTCGTGGTCGCGGCGTCCGCCCGGAGCCGGGCCAGTGCCGCGTCGACCGCCGCGTCGTCCCGGCCGGCCCGCCATTCGCGTACGGAGGCGGTGGCGGCCGCCTCGACCGCCGGGTCGACCTGCTCGACGGCTTCGGCGCCGGCCGCGGTCAGCGGCGACGCCTCGGTCTCGGTGAACCGGTTGACGCCCACCACCACGTCGGCGCCGGACTCGATCCGGCGGCGCCGGTCGGCCAGCGAGGCGACCAGCGCGCTCTTGAGGTAGCCGGTCTCCACGGCGGCCACCACGCCGCCCATCTCCAGCACCTTCTCCAGCTCGACGCGCGCACCGGTGACGATCTCGTCGACCAGCGCGGTCATCACGTGCGAGCCCTCGAAGAGGTCCGGGTACTCCAGCAGGTCCGACTCGTACGCGAGCACCTGCTGCATCCGCAACGACCACTGCTGGTCCCACGGCCGAGGCAGGCCGAGCGCCTCGTTCCAGGCGGGCAGCTGCACCGCACGGGCCCGGGCGTCCCGGGAGAAGGTGACGCCGAGCATCTCCAGCACGATGCGCTGGATGTTGTTCTCCGGCTGCGCCTCGGTCAGGCCGAGCGAGTTGACCTGCACGCCGTAGCGGAAGCGGCGCTGCTTGGGGTTCTCGACGCCGTAGCGCTCGCGGGTGATCTCGTCCCAGAGCGCGCCGAAGGCGCGCATCTTGGCGATCTCCTCGACGAAGCGCACCCCGGCGTTGACGAAGAACGAGATCCGCTGGACCACGTCGCCCATCCGCTCGGCGGGCACCTGGCCGGAGTCGCGGACCGCGTCCAGCACGGCGACGGCGGTGGCCAGCGCGAAGCCGACCTCCTGCACCGGCGTCGCGCCGGCCTCCTGGAGGTGGTACGAGCAGATGTTCGTCGGGTTCCAGCGCGGCATCTCGCGCAGCGTGTACGCGATGACGTCGGCGGTCAGCCGCAGCGACGCCGCCGGCGGGAAGATGTACGTCCCGCGGGACAGGTACTCCTTGATGATGTCGTTCTGCGTCGTCCCCGCGCAGCGCGACAGCTCGGCGCCCTGCTCCGCGCCGACCGTGCCGTAGAGGGCGAGCAGCCACATCGCCGGCGCGTTGATGGTCATCGAGGTGTTCATCTCGGCGAGCGGGATGCCGTCGAAGAGCGCCCGCATGTCGCCCAGGTGGGCCACCGGCACCCCGACCCGGCCAACCTCACCGGCGGCCAGTTCGTGGTCCGGGTCGTACCCGGTCTGGGTCGGCAGGTCGAAGGCGACCGACAGACCGGTCTGACCCTTGGCCAGGTTGCGCCGGAAGAGCGCGTTGGTGGCCGCGGCGGAGGAGTGCCCGGCGTACGTGCGCATCACCCAGGGGCGGTCGCGCTCCGGCAGCCGGCCCGGGAGTGCCTTCTCGTCCATGGCCGGAGTTTAAGTTACCGTTCAGTAAAACGGGCTGTGGAAAACCACACAGGTCCATGGAGCGGACCACCGGGCACGGCCGACGCGACATGGCCGACACCACCACACCCCGGCCGGCCGGGACGGCGTCCCAGGTCGCACACTGGACGTCATGGATGACGAGCTCGCGATCTCCGTACGGGGACTGCGCAAGGCGTACGGCGACACCGTCGCGGTGGCGGGGGTCGACCTCGACGTCCGGCGCGGCGAGGTGTTCGCCCTGCTCGGCCCGAACGGCGCGGGCAAGACCACCACCGTGGAGATCCTCGAGGGCTACCGGCAGCGCGACGCCGGCGAGGTCTCGGTGCTGGGCAGCGATCCGGCCCGTCCGGAGGCGCACTGGCGGTCCCGGGTCGGCATCGTGCTCCAGGGCACCGGCGAGTTCGACGAGCTGACCGTGGCCGAGGTGGTCCGGCACTTCTCCGGCTTCTACCCGGACGCCGACGACCCGGACAAGGTCGTCGAGCGGGTCGGCCTGGCCGGCAAGGCCAAGGCTCGCACGCACACCCTCTCCGGCGGGCAGAAGCGCCGGCTCGACGTGGCGCTGGGCATCATCGGCCGCCCCGAGCTGCTCTTCCTCGACGAGCCGACCACCGGCTTCGACCCGGAGGCCCGGCGGGAGTTCTGGGAGCTGATCCGGGACCTGGCGGCGGCCGGCACCACCATCGTGCTGACCACCCACTACCTGGACGAGGCCGAGTCGCTCGCCGACCGGGTCGGGGTGATCGCCGGCGGCCGGCTGGTCGAGGTGGCCCCGCCGAACCGGCTGGGCAACCGGCAGGAGGCCCTGGCGACCGTCTCCTGGCGTACCCCGGACGGGACGCCGCAGACCGCGCAGAGCGCGACGCCGACGGCGCTGGTGGCGGAGCTGGCCGCGCGCTTCGGCGGCGAGGTCCCCGGCCTGACCGTGACCCGGCCGACCCTGGAAGACGTCTACCTGCGGATGATCGGACAGTCATGACGACCACGACGAAGCCGGCGGCCCCGGTCGCCGCCACCGGTGGCCGGCGGATGGGGCCCGGTGCCCTCGCGCTGCGGCAGGGCCGGCTGGAGATCACCCAGTTCCTGCGCAGCCGGGAGTCCGTCGTCTTCACGATGGGCTTCCCGATCATCATGATCCTGATCTTCGCGGCGATCTTCGACGGCACCATCGGCGGCGGGGTGAAGTACACCCAGTACTTCATCACCGGCATGATCGCGACCGGGCTGATGACCGTGAGCTTCCAGAACCTGGGCATCTGGATCCCCATCGAGCGCGACCGGGGGGTGCTCAAGCGCTACCGGGGCACGCCGATGCCGAAGTGGGTCTGGTTCGCCGGCAAGGTGATCATGGTGGTGGCGATCGGCGTCGCGGAGACCGCGCTGCTGCTGGCCGTCGCCGTGACGCTGTTCGACCTCGACCTGCCCGGCACCGCCGCGAAGTGGTTCACCTTCGGCTGGGTCTCCGTGCTCGGGGTGACCGCCTGCACCCTGTGCGGCATCGCCATCTCCTCGCTGGCCCGCACCGCGCGCAGCGGCTCCGCCGTGGTCACCCCGGTCGCCCTGGTGCTCCAGTTCATCTCCGGGGTGTTCTTCGTCTTCACCGAGCTGCCCACCTGGATGCAGCAGGTCGCCGCGCTCTTCCCGCTCAAGTGGATGTGCCAGGGGCTGCGGGCGGTCTTCCTGCCGGAGACCTTCGGCGCCCAGGAGCCGGGCGGCTCCTTCGAACTGGGCCGGGTCGCCCTGGTGCTCGCCGCGTGGTGCCTGATCGGCCTGGTGCTCTGCCTGACCACCTTCCGCTGGACCACCAAGCGCGACGGCTGAACCGGCGCAGCGGGCCCGGCACCGCCGGGCCCGCTCACCCGCCGGCGGCGAGCGCCGTGCCGAGCGGCGTACGCCAGTAGAGCACCTCGCGCCCGGACCGCCGCTTGCTGACGGCGCCCGCGTCCAGCAGCACCCGCAGGTGGTCGCTCACCGTCCCGAGGGACAGCCCGGTCACCACGACGAGCTGGGTGGTGCTCAGCGGCGTGTCCAGCCTCGCGAGGATGTTGGCCCGGTTCGCGCCGATCAGCCGGACGAGCCCGTCGGGTGCCGGTGAGGTGGGATCGACCAGGATCCCGCGCGCCGGATACACCATCCCGAACCGGGTCGGCTTGTCCCACACGACCCAGCCCCGACGGCAGTGCGCCGGGAGGAAGAACAACTCCTCGGCCTCGTCCAGCGACAGCGGCGGCTCCAGGTAGTCGTTGATCTGGAGACGGCCGCCGCCCAGCCAGCGCATGTCGCGATTGAGGTCGGCGAAGACCCCGGCCCAGCCGCCCGCGCTCAGAGCGGCGGTGCGGGCGACGATGTCCGCCCGTAACCGGCGTTCCCGCTCCGGCCACTCCGGCTCGACGGTCTGCGTCCAGACCCAGTCGAGGAGTTCCACCACCTGACCGGCGAGACCGTCCGCCAGCAGCTCGGCGGCGAGCGGCTCTGGACGGGTGGCCCGCAGGTCGGCTCGGATCTGCTCGTCGGACAACCGCGCGACGGCCGTCAGCTCCGCCGCGAACGTCGGTTCCGGCGAGGAGGGCGCGATGGTGAAGAAGTCCGCGGTCCACCGGGGATTGAACGACGCGGGCAGCAGCGCCCGCGCCACGGGCCTGGCGGCCAGCATCCGTCGGAAGGCCTCGGTGTGCGGCTCCCGCCAGGCACGCTGCCAGGGGGTACGCGGGTTGTACAGCGTGCGCAGCGCGGCCGTCGTGTCGACCATCGGCGAGACCGTGAAGCGGCTGCGCGCGAGGAGATCCGACGGCACCTGCCAGACGCCCACGTTTCGCCTCCAGACGTAACTCTACGAGATCCACCCGGCGCCCCGCACGATCGTGCCCGTGAGAACGTACGCAGACCTGTTCGCCTCCCGTGAGTTCCGCAACCTGTTCCTGGCCAACTGCGCGGGGATCGCGGCGCACACCACGTCGGCGCTGGCGCTGGGCGCATTGACCTACGCGTCGACCGGCTCGGCGCTGCTCACCGCGCTGAGCATGTTCGGCGCACCGCTGGCCGGCGTCCTCGGCAGCCTGACGTTGCTGTCGGCCGCGGACAGCCTGCCGCCCCGCCGGGCGCTGACCCTCGCCGCGGTGCTGGTCACCGCCGGAGCGGCGGTGCAGGCCGTGCCCGGGCTGCCACTGTGGGCCCGCTTCACGATCATCTTCGTCAGCGCGTACGTCGGCTCGATCACCGGTGGGGCCCGGTGGGCGCTGCTCACCGACATCCTGCCGGCCAACGCCTACGTACTGGCCCGGGCCACCATGAACACGAGCGTCGGGGTGATGCAGATCGCCGGGTTCGGGCTGGCCGGCGCCCTGCTCGTCTGGCTGAGCCCGTACCAGGTGTTCCTGCTCGCCGCGGTGCTCCGGGCGGTCGCCGCCGCGGTGGGCTGGTTCGGGCTCTCCGAACGCCCGGTCCGGGTCACCGAGCGGACGACCATCGCGCGCACCGTCCGGGTGAACAGGGAGCTCTGGGCGGACCCGGGCCGCCGGTCGCTCTTCCTGAACCTGTGGGTACCCGGCGGTCTGATCGTCGGGTGCGAGGCGCTCTTCGTCCCGTACGCCGGTGACCGCGCCGGCTTCCTGTTCGCCGCTGCCGCCCTCGGCATGCTGACCGGGGACGTGGTGGTGGGGCGGTTCCTGACCGGGGCCCGCCGGGAGCGGTGGATTCCCGCACTGCGGTTGCTGCTCGCAGTCCCCTATCTGGTCTTCCTGGTGTCGCCGCCGCTACCCCTGGCCATGGTCGTCGCACTGGTCGCCTCGGTCGGCTTCGCCGCCGGGCTGCCGTTGCAGGAGCGGCTGATCGCCCACTCGCCACCCGAGGCCCGCGGCCAGGTACTCGGCCTGCACCACAACGGCATGCTGGCCGGGCAGGCGGTGTGCGCCGCGCTCGCCGGCACCGTCGCGGACCTGGTCCCGGCGTACTTCGCCGTCGCGCTGCTGGCCGGGGCGTCGCTGGCCGCCACCGTCGCGCTCACCTCGGGGTTACGACGGACCGCACCCGAAGCCGGCCCGGCGGTACCGGCGCCACTGGCGTGAGCACGCCGGCGGTGCAGGACGCAGGCGCCGGCGGCGCTCGAACCGCCCTGGGCGGTTCGAGCGCCGCCGGCGCCCGGCGCCGATGTCGGCTCAGTACGTGTAGAAGCCCTTGCCGGTCTTGCGGCCCAGGTCGCCGGCGGTGACCATACGCTGGAGCAGCTCCGGCGGGAAGAACTTCTCGTCGGCGGTGTCGGTGTAGATGTTCTTCGAGGCGTGCAGCAGGACGTCCACGCCGGTCAGGTCGGTGGTGGCCAGCGGACCCATGGCGTGGCCGAAACCGAGCTTGCAGGCGGTGTCCAGGTCCTCGGCCGACACCACGCCGGACTCGACCAGCTTGACCGCCTCGACGACCAGCGCCGCGATCAGGCGGGTGGTGACGAAACCGGCGATGTCCCGGTTGACCACCACGACCGTCTTGCCGATCCCCTCGGCGAACGCCTTCACCGTCGCCAGCGTCTCGTCGCTGGTCTTGTAGCCCCGGACCAGCTCGCAGAGCTTCATCATCGGCACCGGCGAGAAGAAGTGGGTGCCGACGACCGCCTCCGGCCGCTCGGTCACCGCCGCGATCTGGGTGACCGGGATGGCCGAGGTGTTGGTGGCCAGCACCGCGTCGGCCTTGCAGATCTTGTCCAGCGCGCGGAACACCTCGTGCTTGATCTCCAGCCGCTCGAAGACCGCCTCGACCACGATGTCCGCGTCGGCGACCGCCTCCAGGTCGGTGGTGGGGGTGATCCGGCCCAGCGTCGCCTCGACCTCGGACGCGTCGATCCGGCCCTTCTCGGCGAACTTCTCCAGCGACTTCCGGATGCCGTCGACGCCCCGCTTGGTGGCCGCGTCGTCCAGGTCGCGCAGCGTCACCTGCCAGCCCGCCTGCGCCGCCACCTGGGCGATGCCCGAACCCATCAGCCCGGCACCGACGACCGCGAGTCGACCCGCCATCTGCTTCTCCCTCGCTGCGAATGAGTGTCTGTCTGCACCCTAGTCGGCGAGCCTGAACGACGGCTAAGGCCCCGGCCGCGGCGGCGGGGCCGGTCAGATGGTGAGGTCCGGGGCCTCCGGCGCGGTCCCCCGCTCCACCCGCACACCGAGCGCCCGCAGGTCGGCCACGAAGTCCGGATAGCCCCGGTCGACGTGGTACACGTGGGAGACCTCGGTGACCCCCTCGGCGCAGAGCCCCGCGATGATCAGACCCGCGCCGGCCCGGATGTCGGTGGCGCGTACCGGGGCGCCGGAGAGGCGGTCGCGGCCGCGTACCACCGCGTGGTGGCCGTCGGTCTTGATGTCCGCTCCCAGCCGCATCATCTCGTTGGCGAACATGAACCGGCCGTCGAAGATGTTCTCGGTGATCAGGGAGGCGCCGTCGCTCACCGCGGCCAGGCCGATCGCCATCGGCAGCAGGTCGGTGGCGAAGCCCGGGTACGGCAGGGTGACCACGTCGACCGCGGCGGGCCGGTCGTCGGCGCGTACCCGGAAGGCGTCGCCGCGGGTTTCCACCAGCGCGCCGGCCGAGACCAGCTTGTCCAGCGCGACCTCCAGGTAGGCCGGGTCCACGCCGGTGACGGTGACGTCCCCCCGGGTCATCGCGGCACCGAACGCCCAGGTGCCGGCGACGATCCGGTCCCCCACCGTGGCGTGCCGCACCGGGTGCAGCTCGGGCACCCCGACGATCCGCAGGGTGGAGGTGCCCGCGCCGGAGATCCGCGCGCCCATCTGGTTGGCCATCGTGCAGATGTCGACGATCTCCGGCTCCCGGGCCGCGTTGTCGATCACCGTCACGCCGCGGGCCAGCACCGCCGCCATCACCAGGTTCTCGGTCGCCCCCACGCTGGGAAAGTCCAGCACGATCTCCGCGCCGTGCAGGCCGTCGGGAGCCGACGCGATGACGAAGCCGTGCTCACCGGAGATGTCCGCGCCCATCCGGGTCAGCCCGGAGATGTGCATGTCCAGCCCCCGGGAGCCGATCGCGTCCCCGCCCGGGTGGGCCACCCGGACGTGCCCGCGCCGGGCCAGCAGCGGGCCCAGCACGCAGATCGACGCGCGCAGCCGGCGGACGAGGTCGTAGTCGGCCTCCACGCCGGGCCGCTCCGGGACGTCGATGACGACCGAGCGGGACCGGGCGGCCCCACCCCGGGCGACCATCGGGTCCACCGGATCGTCCGCCTCGAACCGCACGCCGCAGCCGAGCCGGCGCAGCACCTCCCCCATGATCGCGATGTCGGTGATCCGGGGGACGTTGGTGATCACGCTGCGCCCCGGGGCGAGCAGCGCGGCCGCCATCAGCTTGAGCGCGGAGTTCTTGGCGCCGACCACGTGCACCGTGCCGGCCAGCCGGGCGTCGCCGCCGACCCGGATGACGTCGACGTCGTTGACCGCCTGGTCGACGGCGTCACCGGCCCCCGCTCCGCCCGGCCAGCCGCAGGCAGGGTCCGGCCGTGCCGGGATCGTCAGGTCCGGTATCCGTAGGCTGTGCGTCATGGCCGTCCACCTCACGCGCATCTACACCAAGGCCGGCGACGCCGGCATGACCAGGCTGAGCAACAACGAGCAGGTGCCGAAGACCGACCCGCGGATCGCCGCGTACGCGGACGTCGACGAGTGCAACGCCGCGATCGGCGTGGCGCTCGCCCTGGGGCAGCTCGACGAGGAGCTCCGGGCGGTGCTGGGGTCGATCCAGAACGACATGTTCGACGTCGGCGCCGATCTGGCCACCCCGGTCGAGCCGGATCCGGCGTACCCGCCGCTGCGGGTCACCGAGGAGTACGTGGAGCGCCTCGAGGGCTGGTGCGACGAATACAACGCACGCCTGAGCAAGCTCGACTCCTTCATCCTCCCCGGCGGCACCGCTGGCGCGGCGCTGCTGCACGTGGCACGGACGGTCGCCCGGCGCGCCGAACGGGCCGCCTGGGCACTGGTCGCGCACGACCCGGATCGCACCAGCTCCCTTCCGGCAAAGTATCTCAACCGCCTCTCCGACCTGCTGTTCATCCTGTCAAGAACGGCAAATCCGAACGGAGATGTGCTATGGGTGCCGGGCGGTAAGCGCTGAGCGTCGGCGCGCTGCACCACGTCGAGGTCTGGGTGCCCGACCTCGACGCCGCCCGGGTCAGCTGGGGCTGGTTGCTGGGCGAGCTGGGCTGGACGCCGTACCAGGACTGGCCCGCCGGCCGGTCCTGGCGGCTCGGCCCGACGTACCTGGTGCTGGAGGAGTCCCCCGCGCTGTCGGGGCGGGCGCACGACCGGCTCGCCCCCGGGCTCAACCACCTCGCGTTCCACGCCGGTCCGCCCGCCGCGGTGGACCGGCTGGTCGCGGCCGCGCCCGCGCACGGCTGGGCGCTGCTCTTCCCGGACCGCCACCCGCACGCCGGCGGCCCGGACACCTACGCCGCCTACCTCACCGACAACCACGGCTACGAGGTGGAACTGGTCGCCTCCACCGAACCCGGTAACGGCGCAAGGTGAGAAGCGTCTGACGGAGCCGGATACGTGAGGTGTTTCCGGGGAGCCGGAAGATCAGGCCGCGGGCCAGTCCTGGGAGGCCACACGCGGCGAGGCCGCCCCGGGCGGGGCGGCCTCCAACCAGCTGAGGAATCCGGTGACGGTGGACCGCGCCATGGCGATCTCGACCGGAGCGTGGTGGCTGGTACACCGGAGGATCACCCAGTCGGCGGGCATCGAGAGACGCTCCTGCCCCTCGGGCAGGCGCCGTCGCTCCACCACCAGCTCCTTGCGGGAGAGCACCCGCTTGGGTCGCAGGGCGAAGCTGAACATCCGGTACCACCGGAGCTCGTCGCCGACGAAGCGGCCGAAGCCGGGCGACCAGCCCCGGCCGTCGAGCACCGTGGTGACCCGGACGCCGAGCCGGATGATGCCTCCGCTACGGGTGACCAGGGCCCGCCGGATGAAGAGGATCAGGATCGCGGCGACGACCACCGCAAAGCCGATTCCGATCCCTTCCACGATCTCCATCGGCGGGTCGGCTCAGCGCGCGGGGGTGGCCGGGGAGGCGCTCTCGGCGAGGACGGTGACGCCCTCACCGGTCACCGACAGGAAGCCGCCGGCGATGTCGTACGCGACCTGCTGGCCGCCGACCTGCTTGATGCGGACCTGGCTGGGCTCCGCGAGCTGGCCGAGCAGGGGCGCGTGCCCGGGCAGCACACCCAGCTCACCCTCGGTCGTCCGGGCGACGACCATCTCGGCCTCGCCCGACCAGACCTTCTCCTCGACGGCTACGAGCTCGACGTGAAGCTGCTGTGCCACGCTGTCTCCTTGCTGCGGCGGCGGATTGTCGAAAGTCTAGTCCCGCCGCCGGGAGCGCCCCAACGCGGGTGGCGAGACCTGCGCCACCCGGTGTCGTGACACGCGGAGCCGGGCCGGCGGGAGGCCGGCCCGGCGGTGGCGCGGAGGTCACTTGTTCCGGTTGCGGAACTCCGGGTGTTCGAGCAGGAACGCGTCGAGCTGCTCGTTCTTCAGCGCGGTGAAGAAGTCGTCCGCGGCCGGCAGCAGCCGCTCGCCCCGGTACGCGCTGCCGGTGCCGATCCCCTCCCCCGGCAGCTTGATCAGCTCGACGTTCTCCGGGCGCACACCCTTGAGGGCGACGGCGAAGTCCACCACGCTGTTGCCCCGGCCGTTGAAGGTCAGCGACTGGCCCGCGGCCCGGATCACCCGGTCCAGCTTGATCGGGTTGGTCACCACGTCGGCGCTGAACGCCTGCTTGACCATCGCCTTGATGAACTGCTGCTGGTGGCGCTGGCGGCCGTAGTCACCGTCCGGGACGCCGTTCTTGGGGTAGCGCTGCCGCACGTAGTCCAGCGCCTGCCAGCCGCTCAGGTGCTGGTTGCCCTTCTTGTACTCCGCCTGCGGCCCGATGTAACCGGGGCCGCTCGGGTTGCCCTTGCGGTGCGTGCCGTCGGGCTCGCGGTGCTCAGACCGCACGTCCCGCTCGATGTACATGTCGACGCCGCCCATCGCGTCGACGATCTTCTGGAAGCCGGTGAAGTTGATGATCGCGCCGGCGTCGAACCGCTCGATGCCGGTCACGTTCTGCACGGTCTTGGCGAGCAGCTCGAAGCCCTGCGGGGCGCTCGGGTTCTGCCCCTGCACGACGCTGCCGTGCGACATGGCCCCGTTGAGCTTCCCGGCGCCGCCGGAGTAGCCGGCCTTGTCGAACTGCGGGATGTCTACGTACAGGTCGCGGGGCAGGGAGAACAGGTACGCCCGGTCCATCGTCTCCGGCACGTGCAGCACCATGATCGAGTCGGCCAGCGGCCGGTCCTCCGGCTTACGCGGGTCGGTGCCGACCAGCAGGATGTTGAGCGGGCCCTTGACGTCGCTCTTGCGCTCCTGCGCCCCGGCCGCCTGGTCGCCGAAGAGGTCGGCCTTGCCGACGGCGCCCTCGTACCGGGCCAGCAGCGCCTCGTAGCCGACCAGCACCACGCCGCTGAGCAGCATGAGCACGGCGCCGAAAATGGTGCACGTCCTGGCCCACCGCGGCACGCCCGACCACATGGACGGCTTGCCGCCGCCCTTGCCGGCCTTACCCACGAGCTTCTCCATTCGTCGTCACGCCCACAACTCAAGGGACGGGCGGACGCAGCCGAAAAGTTGCACCGGATCGACGCCGATTGGCGGGCGTCGCGCTCGAAACGGTACCCCGCTCTCGTGGGAATCGCTCTCCCGACAATCGGACATCCGGTCCGACCAGGCCCGCAACGGCCGAAGGCCACCCCGGCGAACCGGGGTGGCCTTCGTCAGTTGTGGCGGAGTTCTCAGCCCTCCGACATCAGTTCCTTCGCCTTGCGCTCCAGGTCCTCGAGACCGCCGCACATGAAGAAGGCCTGCTCGGGGAAGTGGTCGTACTCGCCCTCGCTGATCTTCTTGAACGCCTCGATGGTCTCGCTGATCGGGACCGTCGAGCCCGGCACGCCGGTGAACTGCTCGGCGGCGTAGGTGTTCTGCGACAGGAAGCGCTCGATCCGCCGGGCCCGGGCCACGGTGATCTTGTCTTCCTCGGAGAGCTCCTCGATGCCGAGGATGGCGATGATGTCCTGCAGGTCCTTGTAGCGCTGCAGGATCCGCTTCACCTCGGTGGCGACCTGGAAGTGCTCCTGGCCGACGAACTCCGGGGCGAGGATCCGGGACGAGGACGCCAGCGGGTCCACGGCCGGGTAGATGCCCTTGTCGGAGATCGACCGCTCCAGGTTGGTGGTCGCGTCCAGGTGGGCGAACGTGGTGGCCGGCGCCGGGTCGGTGTAGTCGTCGGCGGGCACGTAGATCGCCTGCATCGAGGTGATGGCCTGACCCCGGACGGAGGTGATCCGCTCCTGGAGCTCGCCCATCTCGTCGGCCAGGGTCGGCTGGTAACCCACGGCGCTCGGCATGCGGCCGAGCAGCGTGGAGACCTCGGAACCGGCCTGGGTGAAGCGGAAAATGTTGTCGATGAAGAGCAGCACCTCCTGCTTCTTCACGTCACGGAAGTACTCCGCCATGGTCAGCGCGGACAGCGCCACCCGCAGCCGGGTGCCCGGCGGCTCGTCCATCTGGCCGTAGACCAGCGCGGTCTTGTCGATGACGCCGGACTCGGTCATCTCGGCGATGAGGTCGTTGCCCTCGCGGGTGCGCTCACCCACGCCGGCGAAGACCGAGGTACCACCGAAGTTACGGGCGACACGGGTGATCATCTCCTGGATGAGCACCGTCTTGCCCACGCCGGCACCGCCGAACAGGCCGATCTTGCCGCCCTTGACGTACGGGGCGAGCAGGTCGATGACCTTGATGCCGGTCTCCAGCATCTCGGTCTTCGGCTCCAGGTCGGCGAAGGCCGGGGCCTTGCGGTGGATGCCCCACCGGTCGTCCGCCTGGAGGGTCTCGCCCTCGGTCAGGTTGAGGCACTCGCCGATGGCGTTGAAGACGTGGCCCTTGACCGCGTCACCCACCGGCACCGTGATCGGCGAGCCGCTGTCGCGGACCTCCGCGCCACGGACCAGGCCGTCGGTCGGCTGCATCGAGATCGCGCGGACCATGTTGTCGCCCAGGTGCTGGGCGACCTCAAGGGTCAGCGTCTTCTCGCCGCCGGAGAGCGTCACATCGACGTTCAGGGCGTTGAACAGGGCCGGCATGGCGTCGCGCGGGAACTCGGCGTCGACGACCGGGCCGATGACCCGGACCACGCGACCCGTGGCCGTCTTGGTCTCTACTGGGGCAGTCATCACACTTCACTTCCCGACGCGGCCAGCGCGTTGGCGCCGCCGACGATCTCGCTGATCTCCTGGGTGATCCCGGCCTGGCGGGCCGAGTTCATCTCGCGCGTGTACTTCTCGATCATCTCTTCGGCGTTGTCCGTGGCGCTCTTCATCGCCCGCCGCCGGGACGCCGACTCGCTCGCCGCCGACTCGATCAACGCCGCGTAGATCCGCGTGTTGATGTACTTCGGCAGCAGCGCGTCGAGCAGCGCCTCGGCCTCCGGCTCGAACTCGTACGCCGGCAGCAGCCCCTCGGACTTCGGACGATCCTCGACCTGCATCGGGCCGATGATCTTCGCGACCGGCGTCTGGGTCATCAGGGAGTGGAACTCGGTGTAGACGATGTGCAACTCGTCGATCCCGAGCACCCCGTCCGCCCCGGCCTGACCGTCCGCGTCGTCCGCGCCGGCCGAGAACGCCTTGATCAGCGTCTCGCCCACCTCGCGGGCGTCGGCGAAGGAGGGCTGCTCCGAGAAGCCGGTCCAGTTCGCCGCCATGTCCCGGTCGCGGAACCGGTAGAACCCGACGCCCTTGCGGCCGATGACGTAGAGCACCGGCTCCTTGCCGTCGGCCTTGAGCCGGGCGATCAGCGACTCCGCCGTCCTGATCGCGTTGGAGCTGTAACCACCGGCCAGGCCGCGGTCGCTGGTGACCAGCAGCACGCCCGCCCGCCGCACCTGCTCACGCGGGGTGAGCAGCGGGTGGTCGATCCGCGCGTTGGACGCCAGCGCCGTGAGCACGCCGGTGATGGCCCGGGCGTACGGCAGGGACGCCTCCACCCGGGCCTGGGCCTTGGCGATCCGGCTCGTCGCCACGAGCTCCATCGCCTTGGTGATCTTCTTCATCGACTTCGCCGAGCGGATCCGTTGACGAAGAACGCGAACCTGGGCCGCCATGGATCAGCTCTCGGCCGGGCGGTCGGTCGAGCCGTCGCGGAAGCGGGTCACCGTCTCGCGGTTCTCCTCGCCCTCGAGCGGCGCGGCCGGGGCCTCGTTGATCCGACGCTCGTCCTCCTTGCCCAGGAAGACCTGCTTGAACTCGGTGATGGCCGAGTCCAGCGAGCCGACGATGTCGTCGCCCCACTTGTTGTCCGCGATCGCCGCCAGGACACCCTCGTGCTTGTGCCGCAGGTACTGGAGGAACTCGGACTCGAAGCGACGCACCTCGCCGACCGGGATGTCGTCCAGCTTGCCCTCGGTGCCGGCCCAGACCGTGACGACCTGCTCCTGCACCGGGTACGGCGAGTAGTTCGGCTGCTTGAGCAGCTCGACCAGGCGGGAACCGCGCTCCAGCTGGGCCCGAGAGGCCCGGTCCAGGTCGGAGGCGAAGGCGGCGAACGCCTCCAGCTCGCGGTACTGGGCCAGGTTGAGCCGGAGCGAACCGGCGACCTTCTTCATCGGCTTGACCTGCGCGGCGCCACCGACCCGGGAGACCGAGGTACCGACGTTGATGGCCGGCCGGACGCCCTGGTTGAACAGGTCCGTCTCGAGGAAGATCTGGCCGTCGGTGATCGAGATGACGTTGGTCGGGATGAAGGCCGAGATGTCGTTGGCCTTCGTCTCGATGATCGGCAGACCGGTCATCGAGCCGCCACCCAGCTCGTCGGAGAGCTTCGCGCAGCGCTCCAGCAGGCGGGAGTGCAGGTAGAAGACGTCACCCGGGTACGCCTCGCGGCCCGGCGGGCGACGCAGCAGCAGCGACACGGCGCGGTACGCCTCGGCCTGCTTGCTCAGGTCGTCGAAGACGATCAGGACGTGCTTGCCGCCGTACATCCAGTGCTGCCCGATGGACGAGCCGGTGTAGGGGGCGAGGTACTTGAAGCCGGCCGGGTCGGAGGCCGGGGAGGCGACGATGGTGGTGTACTCCATCGCGCCCGCCTCCTCCAGGATGCCCTTGATCGAGGCGATCGTGGAGGCCTTCTGGCCGATGGCGACGTAGATGCAGCGGACCTGCTTCTTCGGGTCGCCGGAGCGCCAGTTGTCGCGCTGGTTGAGGATGGTGTCCAGGGCGACCGTGGTCTTGCCGGTCTTCCGGTCACCGATGATCAGCTGACGCTGGCCCCGACCGACCGGGGTCATGGCGTCGATCGCCTTGATACCGGTCTGCAGCGGCTCGTCGACGGACTGCCGGGACATCACGTTCGGGGCCTGGAGCTCCAGCTCGCGGAAGCCCTCGTTGGCGATGTCGCCGAGCCCGTCGATCGGCTGGCCGAGCGCGTCGACCACACGGCCGAGGAAGGCGTCGCCGACCGGCACGGAGAGCACCCGGCCGGTGCGCTTGACGCGCTGCCCCTCCTCCAGCTTGGCGGAGTCACCGAGAACGACGACACCGATCTCCCGGACGTCGAGGTTCAGCGCCACGCCGAGCGTGCCGTCCTCGAACTCCAGGAGCTCGTTGGTCATGGTCGAGGGCAGGCCCTCGACGTGGGCGATGCCGTCGCCGGTGTCGGCGACGGTGCCGACCTCCTCGCGGGAGACGTCGGACGTGTAGGAGGAGACGTAGCGCTCCAGGGCGCCGCGGATCTCCTCCGTCGAGATGGTCAGCTCGGCCATCCTCTGCTTCCTTAAGTATCAGGGTCCCGGGATACCTAGTACCGACCGGTCCGAATGGCGTCGATCAGGGGCTGCGGAGACGCTGGTCAGCGCTTCGCGAGCGCGTTGCGGGTCTCGTTGAGGCGGCGCAGGACGGTGCCGTCGTACAGGTCGGAGCCGACCTGAACGCTCACCCCACCGAGCACCTCCGGGTCGACCGTCTGCTTGACGGAAACCTCTCGACCGTACATCGCGGAGAGGCGGGCACCCAGGCGTCGCTCCTCCTCGTCAGTCAACGGGGCTGCCACGGTGACGTAGGCCACCTGGCGGTCCCGCCGTTCGGCGGCGAGCTCGACCAGCCGGGTGAGCGATCCGGTGAAGGAACGCCCCCCGAAGCCGGCCAGCGCCACCTCGATGAGGCGGACGGTGGCCAGCTTGGCCTTGCCGGCCAGCAGCTCGCCGACCAGGACGCCCCGCTGGTCCACCGGGGCGACCGGGTTCGACAGCACCGCGCTGAGCCCGGGCTGGCCGGCGACGACCTGCCCGAAACGGAACAGCTCGTCCTCGACCTCGCCCAGGTCACCCGCGGCCTCGACGCTGGCCAGCACGGCCTCCACGCCGAGCCGCTCGGCGCCGTCGAGCAGTTGCGACGGCGCCGACCAACGGCCGGAGACCAGCGAGGCGAGCAGGTCGAGCGCGCCCTCGCTGATCTTGCCCCGCAGCATCTCGCCGAGCAGACCGGCACGGTCCGCGGCGGACCGGGCGGGGTCCGAGAGCGCCCGTCGCAGCCGCGGCTCCCGCCGGAGCAGGCCGGCGACGGCGAGCAGGTCGTTCGCGGTGTGAGCCACCGCGGCCGGGTCGGCACTGCGCGCGTACGCGTCGAGGTGCTCCGCCGCGACCTTGTACGACTCCCGGCTGGCGGCCTGCATCAGCGGGCCCCCGCGCTCTCGAGACCGCTCAGGAACCGGTCGACGGTGCCCTTGCGACGAGCCTCGTCGGCGAGCGACTCACCGACGATCTTGCTGGCCAGGTCGACCGCGATCGTGCCGACCTCCGTGCGCAGCTCGCGCACGATGGTGGCCCGCTCGGCGGCGAGCTGCTCCTTGCCCGCCGCGATGATCCGGTCGGACTCCTCCCGCGCCTTGGCGAGGATGTCCTGGCGGATGCCCTCGGCGTCGGCCCGGGCGTCGTCCCGGATCTTGGCGGCGTCGGTGCGCGCCTCGGCGAGCTGCGCGCGGTACTGCTCGAGGAGCTGGTTGGCCTCGGCCTGAGCGGCCTCGGCGCGCTTGATGCCACCCTCGATCGCGTCGACCCGCGCCTGGAACGTCTGCTCCATGCGGGGGAAGACGAACTTCATCAGCACGAAGCAGAGCACGGCAAAGGCGACCGTCCCGACCACGAGCTCCTGCCACAGCGGGACGATCGGGTTGTGCGCCGTTTCACCACCTTCGGCGGCGAGCAGGTGGTACATGGTTACCTCCCGGTCAACAGGGGTGGATCAGGCGCCAGCCCAGATGAAGCCGAAGGCGATACCCAGCAGCGCGAGGGCCTCGATGACGGCGAAGCCGATCCAGACGTACGGCAGGGTCATCCGGGACGACTCCGGCTGGCGGGCGGTCGACTGGATGTAGGCGGCGAAGACCAGGCCGACGCCGATGCCCGGGCCGATGGCCGCGAGGCCGTAGCCGATGGCGGCGGTGCTGCCCTCTACCGCGGCGAGAACGCTAGCGTCCATTGGTGTGGTTCCTCCTGGTTATCACGCGTGACGGTCACGCGGGACGACAACGGTTGGTGCAAAGTGGATCAGTGCTCGTCGGCGAGCGCGCCCTGCACGTAGCTGGCGGTCAGCACCGTGAAGACGTACGCCTGCAGGACGATCACCAGGAACTCGAGGAAGGTCAGCGCGATGGTCATCACCCAGGACAGCACCGAGACCGGGGCCAGCCAGGTGTTGGCGCTGAGCATCGCGAAGCCGCCGAGCGTGAAGACCAGCAGGAGCATGTGGCCGGCGAACATGTTCGCGAAGAGACGGACGGCCAGCGAGAACGGCCGGACGAGGAAGGTCGAGAAGAACTCGATCGGGATCAGCAGCGGCAGGATGTACCAGGGCGCCGGCGGGATCAGCGAGTTCTTGACGAACTTGCCGAAGCCGTGGTGCTTGATGCCGGCGTAGATGAAGAGCACGTAGCTGATCACCGCGAGGATCGCCGGGAAGGCGATGTGCGAGTTCGGCGAGATCTGGAAGCCCGGCAGGATCGCGAAGAAGTTGGTCAGCAGGATGAAGCAGAACAGCGTGGTGAAGTACGGCGCGAACCGCACGCCCGCGTGCCCGATCATGTCGACCGCGATGTTGTTCCGCACGAAGCCGTAGATCGACTCGGCGAACCACTGCTTCTTCGTCGGGACCAGCTGCGGCTTCCGGTAGCTGGCCAGGAAGAAGATGATCAGGACGCCGACGGCGATCCAGACCATCGCCGTGATCTTGGTGAACCAGTAGGAGTCGTGCGCACCCCAGGGCAGGATGCTGGGCAGGTAGAAGTCCTCCACACTGGGTGGGAATGCCGCCTGGCCCGCTGCCAGGACGTTCGCCTGTCCGAACACCGCGTCCCTTCCTAAGTAGGCGTGCCGAGTCGGCGGACGACCAGGATGATTCCCCCGGCCATGCCGAGCACGACGCCGATCCCGGTGGCGATGCCTCCGGTGTCGAGCCACTGGTCGACCAGCCAGCCGATGAAACCCCAGAAGACCATGCCCGTGATGAGGTATCCGAGCGCGGTCCAACCCTGGCCGGCACCGGACGGAACGTCGCCTGAGCCGCCATTGGGTTGGGGGGTTTGGTCACCAGCCATGACGGGGCGAACGATATCAGCCGGGAAGACGAGGCTGTGCCTCACCCCCCGCACAACCGTCGTTGTGTGGGCGTCTGGCGGGTGCAGTCGTCTGGAGGCACGCTACTCCCCTTCCGCCGGCCAGAGAATGACCGAAGGTGGACAGACGCGCGCGTCGCCCGCCAGGTGGGACGCCGCCACGAATCGACCACGCTCGGTGTGCGCCCGACCGGTCAGCCGGCGACCCCGCGCCGGTGCACCCTGGTCAGCCACCAGATGTGCACCCCGGTCCAGACCGCCACGCCCGCCGCGATGCCGAGGCAGAGCGGGAGCAGCCCGTCCCAGCCGGTCGACGCCACGGCCACCATCACGACACCCAGGAGGGTGAACTTGGCGGCGTACAGGCCGAGCCCGAACGGGAGCACCAGCTGCGGGTTGACCGCGTCGGCCCAGGCCAGCACCACGGTGGTCAGCGTGTAGCTGGCCGCCGTCACCGCCACCCCGGCCGCCGCTCCCAGCGCCGCGTCGCCACCGCCGACCACCCCGCCCACCAGGGCGGCCACCGCACCCAGCAGCACCGAGGCGATCAGCAGCACCGGTAGGTGGCGCAGCCGCCAGCGCCGGTCCGCGGCCCCCTCCGGCGCGCGCACCCCGGGCTCAGCCACGGGGGTACGCCGGGAAGGCGGCGGCCAGCTCGGCGACCTCGCCGGCGATCCCGGCGAGCGTGTCCGCTCCCCCGGGCGCGGCCGGGTCGGTGCGTACCGCGCGGGCGATCAACGAGGCGACCTGACGCATCTCCGGGACTCCCATGCCCTGGGTGGTGACGCTCGGCGTGCCGACCCGGATGCCGGAGGCCACCATCGGCTTCTGCGGGTCGTACGGGATCGCGTTCTTGTTCAGGGTGATGGTCGCGGCGTCGCAGCGGGCCTCGGCCTCCGCGCCGGTCACCCCGGTCTCGCGCAGGTCGATCAGGGCCAGGTGGGTGTCGGTGCCGCCGGAGACCGGGCGCATCCCCTCGGCCGCCAGCCCGGCGGCGAGCGCTTGGGCGTTCTGCACCACCTGCCCGGCGTAGGCCCGGAACTCGGGCTGCGCGGCCTCGCGCAGCGCGACCGCCTTGGCCGCGACGGCGTGCATCAGCGGGCCGCCCTGGGTGAACGGGAAGACCGCCTTGTCGATCCGGGCGGCCAGTGACTCCCGGCAGAGGATCATGCCGCCGCGCGGACCGCGCAGCACCTTGTGGGTGGTGAAGCAGACGACATCGGCGTACGGCACCGGCGACGGGATGGCCCGGCCGGCGACCAGCCCGATGAAGTGCGCGGCGTCCACCATCAGGTACGCGCCGACCTCGTCGGCGATCTCCCGGAACCGGGCGAAGTCGATCAGCCGCGGATAGGCGGTCGCGCCACAGATGATCATTTTGGGCCGGTGCGCCAGGGCGAGGTCGCGGACCTCGTCGTAGTCGATCAGCTCGGTGTCCGGCCGGACGGTGTAGCCGACCGGATGGAACCACTTGCCGGAGAAGTTCACCCGGCTGCCGTGGGTGAGGTGCCCGCCGTGCGGCAGGTCCATCGCCAGCACCGTGTCGCCGGGCTGCACCAGGGCGGCGTACGCGGCGAGGTTGGCGCTGGCCCCGGAGTGCGGCTGGAGGTTGGCGTGCTCGGCGTCGAAGAGCTCCTTCGCCCGGGCGATGGCGATCTCCTCGGCCCGGTCGACCTCGCCGCAGCCGCCGTAGTAGCGCCGGCCGGGGTAACCCTCGGCGTACTTGTTGGTCAGCGTCGAGCCGAGCGCCGCGAGCACCGCCGGGGAGGTGAGGTTCTCGCTGGCGATCAGTTGCAGGCCGCCGCGCAGCCGGTCCAGTTCGCCCAGCACCACCCCGGCGATCTCCGGGTCGACGGTACTGAGCTGCTGGAAGTCCGGCCCCCAGAAGGTGTTGCTCGCGTTCTCCACAGCGAAGGAGTCTATGGGGCCGCACACTGGAAACCGTGAGATGCCTGGTCACCGGAGCCACGGGTTACATCGGCGGGCGGCTCGCGCCCCGGCTGCTGGCCGAGGGGTACGAGGTGCGCTGCCTGGCCCGTAAGGCCGGGCGGCTGCGCGACGTGCCCTGGGCGGCGCGGGCCGAGGTGGTCGAGGGCGACCTGCGCCGGCCGGAGACGCTGCCCGCCGCGTTCGAGGGGGTCGACGTCGCGTACTACCTGGTGCACTCGCTCGGGCAGGCCGACTTCGAGGTGGCCGACCGGGAGGCGGCGACCCACTTCGCCGAGGCGGCCGCCCGGTCCGGCGTACGCCGGATCGTCTACCTCGGCGGCCCGGAGCCGAAGCAGGACGGCGAGGTCCCCTCGCCGCACCTGCGCTCCCGGGCGGAGGTGGCGCGGATCCTGCTCGCCAGCGGCGTGCCGACGGTGGTGCTGCGGGCCGCCGTGATCATCGGGTCCGGCTCGGCCTCGTTCGAGATGCTGCGCTACCTCACCGAGCGGCTGCCGGGGATGGTCACCCCGCGCTGGGTGCGCAACCGGATCCAGCCGATCGCGGTCCGCGACGTGCTGCGCTACCTGGTCGCCGGCGCGACGCTGCCGCCCGAGGTGGACCGGGCCTTCGACATCGCCGGCCCGGACGTGCTCACCTTCGAGCAGATGATGCAGCGGTACGCCCGGGTGGCCGGGCTGCGCCGCCGGGTGATCCTGCGGGTGCGGCCGCTGACGCCGTCGCTCTCCTCGTACTGGGTCGGGCTGGTCACCCCGGTGCCCAACAAGATCGCCCGGCCGCTGGTGGAGAGCCTGGTCCACGAGGCGGTGGCGCGCGAGCACGACATCGCCCGGTTCATCCCCGACCCGCCGGGCGGGCTGACCGGCTTCGACGAGGCCGTGGCGCTGGCGCTGGCCAAGGTGCGCGACGCCGAGGTGGAGACCCGCTGGTCCACCGCGAGCGGCCCGGACGCGCCGGCCGAGCCGCTGCCCAGCGACCCGAAGTGGTCCGGCGGCACGGTCTACACCGACGTCCGGGAACGCGACGTGGCCGCCCCGACCAGCGCGCTGTGGCGGGTGATCGAGGGGGTCGGCGGCGAGCACGGCTGGTACTCGTTCCCGCTGGCCTGGTCGTTGCGGGGCTGGCTGGACCGGCTGATCGGCGGGGTCGGGCTGCGGCGGGGCCGGCGGGACCCGCACCGGCTCCAGGTCGGCGAGGCGCTGGACTTCTGGCGGGTCGAGGAGATCGTGCCGGGCGAGCTGCTGCGGCTGCGCGCCGAGATGCGGCTGCCCGGCCGGGCCTGGCTGGAGATGCGCGTCGAGCCCACCACCGACGGCCGCAGCCGGTACGTGCAGCGCGCCGTCTTCCTCCCCCGCGGCCTGGCCGGGCACGCCTACTGGGGCTCGGTCGCCCCCTTCCACGCCATCGTGTTCGGCGGCATGGCCCGCAACATCGCCCGGGGCGCCGAGCACGCCACCGGGTGACCCGGTCCGGCGCGGGTCAGTTGCCGTCGCGGGGGCCGGCCTGGCGGTAGGTGACCGCCGAGCTGGGCGGGACGAAGTCGCGGACGGGCTGGTCCTTGAGCGCGGTGAGGAGCACCCGGCCCACCGCGTCCACCATCCGGGCCTGCACCGCCTTGCCGACCGCGTCCCGCGGGTCGTCCGGGTTCGCCGCCATCGAGGCGATCGCGAGCTGCGGGGTGAACGCGACCACCGACTCGCTCTCGTACCCCTCCGAGCTGCCGGTCTTGCCGGCCACCGGGCGGCCCAGCAGCGGCCGGAGCCGCTCCGCCGTGCCGCCGTCGCAACGCTGGTACATGGTCTGGTCGCCGACCGGGCAGCGGGCCGCGTCCACCGCCGCCCGGGCCACGTCGGTGTCGACCACCTGCCGGCAGTCCGGGCGGCCGGCGGCCACCTCCTGCCCGGCGCTGTCGGTGATCGACACCACCGGCAGCGGCGCGCACCAGGTCCCCTCGGCGGCGACCGTGGCGTACGCGTTGGCCAGGTCGAGCGGGGTGGTCGAGGAGACCCCGAGGGTGAACGAGCCCCAGTTCCGCGCGCCGGAGCGGGCCAGCCGGGCGTCGTCCTCGGCCCGGAACATGATGCCCAGCCGCTCGGCCATCTCCACCACCCGGTCCGCGCCGACCCGCTCGATCAGCCAGGCGAAGTAGGTGTTCACCGAGCGGCCGAAGGCGGTCCACATGGTGTGCCGCCCGTCCATCCAGTCCGGCGAGGCGTTGACCGGGCACCAGGAGCCGCCGCAGCTGGCCCGCCCCGCGTCGACCGGAAACCGGGTGACGATCCGGGTCGGGGCGTCGAAGCGGGTGTCCAGCGGCAGCCCGGACTCCAGGGCGGCCAGCATGGTGAAGAGCTTGAAGGTCGAGCCGCCCTGGTAGCCCTCGATGCCGCCGCCACCGGCGACGAGCTGGTTGACGGTGTTCGGGTAGTTCTTCCGACCGCCCGGGTTCTCGGCCACGCTGTAGTTCCGGTTCACCGCCATCGCCAGCACCCGGCCGGTGCCGGGCTGGACCACCGCGGTCGGCACGGCCCGCCGGTCGGTGACGGAGTAGATGTCCAGCACCTGCCGCAAGGTGGCCCGCTGCACTGCCGGGTCCAGCGACGAGACGATCCGGAAGCCACCCCGGCGCAGGGTGTCCTGCCGCTCGGCGGCGGACCCGCCGAAGGCCGGCTGGGCGCTCCACCACTGGGTGAACCAGTCGCAGAAGAAGCCCCAGTCGCCCTGCTCCCGCGGCACGGCGGTGCAGTCGTTCGGGGTCTGGCTGGGGCGCAGGGACAACGGGGCGGCCTTCGCCTGCGCCGCGTCGGCCGTCGACACCTGCCCGGCGTCGACGAGCCGGTCCAGCACGTACGCCTTGCGGCGCAGCGCCGCGTCGGCGTCGCCGTTGATCGGGTCGTCGGTGTCCGGCGAGCGGACCAGACCGGCGAGCAGGGCCGCCTGGGGCAGGGTGAGGTTCGCCGGCGAGGTGGAGAAGTAGCGCTTGCTGGCGGCCGCGATGCCGTATGCCCCGGCGCCGAAGTAGGCGATGTTGAGGTAGCGCCCGAGGATCTCGTCCTTGTCCAGCTCGCGCTCCAGCGACAGGGCGTACCGCATCTCCCGCAGCTTGCGGGCGGCGGTGATCTCGGTGGCCGCGGTGCGCTGCTCCCGGGTCAGCCGGGGATCGCTGGCCAGCACGTTGCGCACGTACTGCATGGTCAGCGTGGAGGCGCCCTGCCGGGTCGCGCCGTCGCGCCGGTTGACCGTGAAGGCCCGGACCACGCCGCGCAGGTCGACGCCCCGGTGCTGGTAGAAGCGGGTGTCCTCGGCTGCCACGATGGCCTGGCGCATCACCGGCGCCACCTTGGCCAGCGGCACCTCGACGCGGTCCTCGGTGTAGAACGAGGTGATCAGGGTGCGGCCGTCGTTGGCGTACAGGTTCGACCGTTGCGCGGTGGGTGGGGTGCGCAGGCTCGACGGCAGCTCGGAGTAGGGCGCGGAGAGCGCGCCGAAGCCCAGCCCGAGCACCAGGGCGACCGGGAGGGCCGCCGCCGCCAGCACCAGCCCGGCCAGCACGCCGGCGATCACCACGGTGAACAACTTGTCGAGATGGGCCCGGATCATCAGCACTCCCCGCAGGAGCCGTCAGGACCCGTTCAGAATGACCCGCTACGCCCCTTCTGCCCTCATATTTCGCGAAACCCGGAGGAAATTCGCGAGCGGGACGCGGCGCGGAGCACCGGACACGCCGCCCGGTTCACCCGGGCGGGGGTCAGGGCAGCAGCGCTGCGGTGAGCGGGTGCACGGTCTCCTCGATCTCGTCGGCCACCCGGCTGAAGCACTGGTCGCCCCGACCCCAGGGGTCGTCCAGGTCGTCGGAGTGCAGCGCCGACGCGCCCTGCCGGGCCGCGTCGGCGGCCGCCACCAGGGCCACGCCCCGGGCGTACACCGCCTCGCCGGTGGCCTCCGCCGGCGGCAGGGCGGCGGCGTCCACCAGCCCGAGCAACCGGCCGAACTCGCCGAGCACGAAGGTGCGGGCCGCGGCGTCGGGACGCAGCGCCACCACGTACTCCTGCTGGTCGGCGGTGGCGGTGAGGACCAGGTCGGCGGCGTCGATCAGATCCGAGCGCAGCTTGCGGGCGGCGAAGCCGTCCACGTCACCGCCGCGCGAGAGCACCTGCCGGGCCGCCGGCGGGTTCATCTCCTCGCCGGCGTGCCAGCCGCCGGTGCCGGCGCTGTGGCTGTGCAGCAGTTCGTCGGAGCGGGTCGGGTCGACGCCGAGCCGGCCCAGCCGCTCCCGGACCGCGAGCACCAGCAGCCGCTCCGCCATCGGCGAGCGGCAGATGTTGCCCATGCACACGTGCAGGACGGTGAACGGCGGCACTCAGGCCCCCCGCTCGTCGAGGATGTCCGGCGCCACGTCGCGGAGCTTGTCCAGCCCGATCGCGCCCAGCCGGAGCACCCGCGGCACCTCGCCGGTCAGGTCGACGATCGTGCTCGGCACCGGGTCCGGGCAGGGCCCGGCCTCCAGGTAGGCGCGCACCGAGTAACCGAGCTGGTCGCGGGCCTCCTCGGCGGTCAGCGCGGCCGCCTGGCCCGCCTTGTTCGCCGAGGCCACCGCCATCGGGCCGGTCTCCCGCAGCACCTCCAGCGCCACCGGGTGCAGCGGCATCCGGACCGCCACCGTGCCGGTGGCGTCGCCCAGGTCCCAGGCCAGGCTCGGCGAGTGCTCCACCACGATGGTCAGCGCACCGGGCCAGAACGCCTCGACCAGGTCGCGCGCGGCACGCGGCAGCGAGAAGACCAGGCCGTCCAGCGTGTGCCGGGAGCCGATCAGCACCGGCGGCGCCTGCCGGCTGCCGCCCTTGGCGTCCGCCAGGGCCTTGACCGCGTACGGGGTGAAGGCGTCCGCGCCGATCCCGTAGACCGTGTCGGTCGGCAGGACGACCAGCTCGCCGTTCTTGACCGCCTCGATGGCAGCGGCGATGCCGCGGTCCCGGTCGGCGGGCGACCGACAGTCGTAGAGCATCACGAGGAGCCAGTCTGCCACGCCTTGGCCACACCGGCGTGCGGGCCGTCCGCCCGCCGGGACGCGGTGGCGAAGCGGGACCGTCCCGCCAGGTCCCGATGCTCCGCCACGTCGACGTACCGGCCGTCGGCGGCGAGCAGCGCCGGCACCGCCGCCCCGTGCGTGTCGTCGTGCTCCACGCCCAGCGCGCCGCCGGGGCGCAACAGGTCCCCGGCGCGGGCCAGCACCGGCCGGATCACGCTCAACCCGTCCGTCCCGCCGAAGACCGCCTCGTCCGGATCGTGCCCGGCCACCTCCGGCGGTACGGCCACCGCCCGGGGCACGTACGGCGGGTTGCAGAGCAGCACGTCCACCTCGCCGACCAGCGCGGCCAGCAGCTCCGGGTCGGTGACGTCGGCGGCGACCACCTCGATCGGCCGGTCCCCGGCGGCGACCCGCTCGGCGGCGTTGCGCCGCAGCCACTCCAGCGCGGCGGGCGACCGCTCCACGGCCACCACCCGGGCGGCCGGCACCTCCTGGGCGACCGCCAGCGCGATCGCCCCCGAGCCGCTGCACAGGTCCACCACCAGCGGCGCCGACCGGGTCCGGGCCACCTCGATCCCCCAGCCGGCCAGCAGTTCGGTCTCCGGCCGGGGCACGAAGACCCCCGGCCCGACCGCCAGCTCCAGGTGCCGGAACCCGGCCCGGCCGGTCAGGTGCTGCAACGGCTCCCGGTCGGCCCGGCGGGCGACCAGCGCCTCGAACCGCTCCCGCTGGACGGCGGTGAAGCCGTCCGCCAGCGCCAGCCGGCCCCGGGGCACGTCCAGCACGTACGCGGCGAGCAGTTCCGCCTCGGCGCGGGCCGACTCCACCCCGGCGGCGGTCAGGGCACGGGTGGCGCGGGCCACAGCGAGCGAGGGTCGCTCGCGTTCTGTCCCTTCGGAGGGGTGGCGCGGAAGGAAGGTCACGACATAATCATGAAGCGTCGCGGGTCACGTCACGAGCGGGTGCGGCCGGACGCACACCGACAGGAGGTTCGCAGGTGGGGTGGCTCGACCGGGTCGATGACCAGGTTGACGCTCTCCGGCGTGCCCGGGCCCTGCAGGAGGCGAGCCGGTCCGCCGAGGCGTGCGGCCTGCTCGAAGCGGTGCTGCGCAGCACCACCGACCCGAACACCCGCGCCGACGCGCTGGTGCAGCGTCTCTGCGCGCTGATCAATCTCGGTCGGACGGCGGAGTTCACCGGGGCCATCGAGGAGGCGTCCACCGCCGTCCGCGACCTGCCCGAGCCGTACCTGCACGGACACCTCAACGCGCTGGCCGCGCTCGCCGCGCACCACCAGGGCGCGCTCGACCGGTGCGTCACCCACCTGGTCCGCGCCGCCCGGGCGCTGGGCGCGGCCGAGGAGCGGGACCGGGACACCGCCTGGGGCTGGCACGACCTGGCGATGGCCTACTCGTACCTCAGCTTCCACGGCTACGCCCTCGGCGCGATCGAGCGGGCCCGGCAGCACGGGCTGGCCGCCGGGCTCCCCGAGGAGGTCTTCGCCGCGCCGGGGATCCGGCTGCGCAACGCGGTCGCCCTGGACCACAACGGCGACAGCGACGGCTGCCTGCGGGTGCTCCGGGACATCGCCATCGACCTGAACCGGTTCGTCCGCGACGGCCGCAGTGACCGGATCCGCCCCAGCAGCCTGGCCGCGTACGGCTACGCGGCGGCCCGCCGGGCCGCCCTCGGCGACCCGCTGGAGACCGGCACCAAGACCGACCCGGTCCGGCTGCTCGCCCACGGCGGCGACAGCGCCCGCGCCCGCGACATGCGGCAGCTCGGGCAGGTCTGCCTGGCCGTCGCCGACGGCCGGCCGATCGAGGCGATCACCCGGCTGGACACCGCCCTGGTCTCCAACGAGACGCTTGGCGCGGCCGAGCCGTCCCGGCTGCGCAGCATCGCGTACGCCCGGGCCGGCGACCACGTGGCGGCGCACCGGGCCGACCGGATGGCGTTCCGGCTGGCCGCCCAGCGCAACGACCGGCTGCGCGACGTGTACATCGACGGCATCGCCGCCCGCATCGACCACGAGGAGATGCGCCGCGAGGCCGCCCGGTACGAGGGCGAGGCGCTGACCGACCCGCTCACCGGCCTGCCGAACCGGCGCCGGCTGGAGCGCTACATCGCCTCGGTGACCTCCCGCGGCGAGCGGGTGGTGATCGGCGTCTGCGACCTGGACGGGTTCAAGGCGGTCAACACCACCCACGGCCACCACTCCGGGGACCTGGTCCTGCAGCGCATCGCCGGGGTGATCAACCGGGTGATGCGGCGGGGCGACTTCGTGGCCCGCTACGGCGGGGACGAGTTCGTGGTGGTGCTCTCCGGGGCCGGGATGACCGAGGCGGCCGAGGTGGCCCGGCGGATCCACGCGGCGGTGCGCACCGAGGACTGGGAGTCCCTGGTGCCGGGCACCCCGGTGGGGGTGAGCATCGGCTTCGCCGAGGTGGACGGTGCCCACGGCGCGCTGCGCGACGCGCTCGGCACCGCCTTCGAGATCGCCGACCGCGAGATGCTCCGCGCCAAGACCCGCCCCCGCGCCTCCTGACCCACCCTCCCCCGCTCACCCTCCCCCGCCGAGCGCTTGGGGCCACTTACAGAGAAAGCGCGTCGGTGGGCCCCGCTGGGGAGGTCGGGTCAGCGGCGGGTCAGTTCGGTGTCGCCGGCGAGGCGGGCGGCACGGTCGGCCTCGGTGAGGGCGTCAAGGACGCCGTCCAGGTCGCCGGCGAGCGCCAGGTCCAGGTTGTACGCCGTGTAGCCGATCCGGTGGTCGGTGATCCGGTTCTGCGGGAAGTTGTAGGTGCGGATCCGCTCCGAGCGGTCCACCGTGCGCACCTGCGCCTTGCGGGCGTCCGAGGCGGCGGCGTCGGCCTGCTCCTGGGCGACGGCGAGCAGCCGGGCCCGCAGGATCCGCATCGCCTGCTCCCGGTTCTGCAACTGGGACTTCTCGTTCTGGCAGGAGACCACCACACCGGTCGGCAGGTGGGTGATCCGGACCGCCGAGTCGGTGGTGTTCACCGACTGGCCGCCCGGCCCGGACGAGCGGAACACGTCGATGCGCAGCTCGTTGGGGTCGATGGTGACGTCGACGTCCTCGGCCTCGGGCAGCACCAGCACGCCGGCGGCGCTGGTGTGGATGCGTCCCTGCGACTCGGTGACCGGCACGCGCTGCACCCGGTGCACGCCGCCCTCCCACTTCAGCCGCGACCAGACGCCGTTGCCGCCCTCCGGGACGCCCTTGGTCTTGATCGCCAGCGAGACGTCCTTGACCCCGCCCAGGTCGGAGTCCTGCGCGTCGATCACCTCGGTGAGCCAGCCGTGCCGCTCGGCGTACCGGGTGTACATCCGCAGCAGGTCGCCGGCGAAGAGCGCGGACTCCTCGCCACCCTCGCCGGCCTTGATCTCGATGATCACGTCCTTGGCGTCGTGCGGGTCGCGCGGGATCAGCAGCTCGGCCAGGCGCTCCTCCAGTGCCGGCAGGCTCGCCGCGATCGACTCGGCCTCCGCGGCGAAGGACGGGTCCTCGGCGGCCAGCTCCCGGGCCGCGGCCAGGTCGGCGCGGGCCTGCTCCAGCTCACCGGCGGCCTTGTGCAGCGGGACCAGCTCGGCGTACCGGCGGCCCACCCGGCGGGCGGTGCCCTGGTCGGCGTGGATGGCCGGGTCGGCCAGCCGCTTCTCCAGCTCGGCGTACTCGTCGAGGAGGGAAGCCAGGCGCTCGCTGCTCATGCGGGGGATGCTCCTTCGACGGACGGACGGGCGTAACCGGGGGCGGAACGGACGAACGCCCGCGCCCGGCCGAAGCCGGACACGGGCGTCGTCGGTGGAGCTACTTGGCCTTCTTCGCCTGAACCTTGGCGTACTTCTGCTGGAACTTGGCGACCCGGCCGGCGGTGTCGAGGACGCGCTGCTTGCCGGTGTAGAACGGGTGGCAGGCGCTGCAGGTCTCGACGTGGATCGAGCCGCCCTTGGCGGTGCTGCGGGTCGAGAAGGTGTTACCGCAGGAGCAGGAGACCTCGGTGGTCACGTACTCCGGGTGGATGTTGGGCTTCATGTCGCCTCGGTCCTTTCGTCGGTGGTCGCCGGGTCGCCGCTGATCTCCCCGTCGCCTGGTGCGCGACGGACTCGGGCGTGAACCGGAACCGGTGGCCGATTGACCAGTGTGCCATGGGCGTGAGCCGACCCGGCAAGCGGGCCGCACGATCGGTCCGGCAGTGGTAACGCCCGCCTCCCTGCTCGCATTCCCGCCACCGGGGACCAGCATTCCCGCCCCCGGCGTACGGTGGGGTCGTGCCCGATTCGTCCCTGACCCGAGTGGGATGGGCAGGATGCCCCGACTGATCGCCACCCGCGGGCTGCCCGCCTCCGGCAAGACCAGTTTCGCCCGTACCCTGCAACCGGCCGTGGCCCGGGTGAACCGCGACGACCTGCGCCGGATGCTGCACGGTGAGCGGCTGTTCACCCAACGGGCCGAGTACCAGGTGACGCTCGCCCAGCGGGCCCAGGTGGAGGCGCTGCTGCGGGCCGGGGTCAGCGTCTGCGTGGACGACACCAACCTGCGCTCGCGCACCCTGCGGGACTGGGCCGACCTGGCGGCCCGGTACGACGCGGACTTCGAGGTGCACGACTTCACCGACGTACCGCTGGACGAGTGCCTGCGCCGCGACGCCGTGCGGGCGGAGGCGGACCGGGTCGGCGAGTCGGCCATCCGTCGCCTGCACGAGCGCTACCTGGCCAACCGGCCGCTACCGCTGCCGGTGCCGACGGCCCGCACCGGCCGGCCCGGCACGGTCGACGCGACCCCGGCCGGCCCACCGGAGATCGTGCTGGTGGACATCGACGGCACGGTCGCGCTGAACGTCTCCCGCAGCCCGTACGACATGACCCGGGTGGGCGAGGACGAGCCCAACGAGGCGGTGATCGCGGCGGTCCGGGCGATGCACGCCGCCGGGTACGGGGTGATCTTCTGCTCCGGACGCGACGCCACCGCCCGCGACGCCACCGTGGCGTGGCTGGACCGGCACGTGCGGGTGCCGTACCTCGGTCTGCACCTGCGCGCGGTGGGCGACTCCCGCAAGGACGCCGTGGTGAAGCAGGAGATCTACGAGCGTGAGGTGCGCGACCGCTACCGGGTGGCCGGG
Organism: Micromonospora palomenae; assembly: GCF_007829925.1. Lineage (NCBI taxonomy): Bacteria > Bacillati > Actinomycetota > Actinomycetes > Micromonosporales > Micromonosporaceae > Micromonospora > Micromonospora palomenae. The sequence continues at coordinate 267,429 of NZ_VIXA01000003.1, read as the reverse complement.
GTCTTCGACGACCGGCAGCAGGTGGTGCGGATGTGGCGGTCGCTCGGGCTGACCGTCTTCCAGGTCGCCGAGGGCGACTTCTGAGCCCTCGGCGCACCGACGACCCGCGGAGCGCACCGCCGGTCGGCCCCTCGCCGCAGGGGGCCGACCGGCGGGCGGGATGCCCGGCGTACGCCGGGCCGGTCAGGCGGCGGGTGCCTCCCCAGGTGTCTCCGCCGCCGTCAGCGCGACCGTCGCCTCGGCCCGGACGCCGTTCACGGTCACCGCGAGCAGCACCTGCGCGCCGGCCCGCAGCGCGGTCAGCTGCCCGGTGGCCGGGTCGAAGCGGGCCACGTGCCAGGGCCGCACCCCGCCGAGCCCTCCGATGTGGACGTTGGGCGAGGCGGACCAGTCGGCGCTGACCGGGGCCGCCACGGGGACGGCACGGCCGCCCGGCTGGGTCAGCGTCGCGGTCACCGTGGCCGGCGTCCCCACCGGCACGGCGGCCGGCGCGCCCACCGCGAGCCGGTCCACGTGGGCGTGGAACTCCGCGGCGACCCAGCGCGGCCCCTCGACCAGCGGATCCCGGCGGGCCCGGTCGGCCTCGGCCGGGGTCACCGGGTCCACGCCGAACTCGGTCCAGCCGGTGAAGCCGCCGAGCTGCGGCGGGGTCGACGGGTTCTTGCCCGAGTTGCCGTTGATCACGTACGGCACGCCGTCCACCCGGTCGGCGTGGAAGGTGCCGACGTGCCCGCCGACGAACAGGCCGCCCTTGCCGGTGCGGTGCTGGAAGTCGGCCAGCCACTGCTCCAGCAGCGCCGCCTCCTTGCGGTCGCCGAGCTGGCTGGCCTTGGCGGGGCTCGGGTCGCGGGGCGGGTGGTGGTGCAACACCACCACCGAGCCGACCGCCGGGTCGGCGGCGGCCGAGTCCAGCGCCTCGCGCAGCATCCGGACCTGGTCGAAGCCGCCGCCGCGCAGGGAGCCGGTGGACGAGTTCAGCGTGACGAACCGGGTGCCCTCGTGGTCGAAGACGCGCTGGCTGTCGCCGAAGACGGCGCGGAAGTTGTCGATCGGCGCGCCCATGATCTCGTGGTTGCCCGGGACGTAGTACCAGGGCAGCTCCCCGCCCAGTTCCTCGTCCAGCAGCCGCTTCGCCAGCGCGAAGTCCGCCGGGTACGCGGTGTCCACGAAGTCGCCGTTGATCACCAGGAAGTCCGGCTTCGCCGCCTTGACCTCGCGCAGCGTACGGCGGGCCTGGGCGACCAGGTCGCTGTCCGGGTTGGCGGCGACGAACTGGGCGTCGGACATCACCGCGAAGCGCCAGGGCGCGCCGTCCACCGTGCCGTCGCGCAGCACCACCCGGTCGGTACGGGGCGGCTCGGCCGGCGCGTCGACCGTGGGCGGCACCTTCGCCACCAGGTCGTCGATGACCACCTCGCTGGTGTACTGCGCCGCCGGGTTGGTCTCCGCCACGTAGAACCGGCGGACCCGCACCGGGTACTGCACGCCGGCCGGCACCGCGAACTCCACGTACTTCCAGCCCTTCCAGGTGACCAGCGGGCCGCGCAGCACGTGCTGGGTGTCCTGCGCGTCGTGCAGGTGCAGGCTGGGCCACTCGCCGGTGCCGTTGCCGTGGATCCACATGCCGAACGCCTGCGGCTGGCCGGGCACCGCGATCCAGGCCGGCGGGTCGGCGTAGGCGGCCCGGGTGCCGGTGGACTGGCTGAAGTCGTACGTCATCCGCAGGCCGGTGCCGGTGTGCCCCGGCGCCGGGGCGACCGCGCCGCTGGCCCGGGCCTGGCTGAACCTCCAGGTGGCCGCGTCGTCGAAGCCGGCCACCGGCACGTCGGTCAGCCCGACGGTCACCGGCAGCACGGTGGCGTGCCGGCCGACGTGGACGGTGACCAGGGCGGAGCCGCTGTCGCCGAGGGCCTTGACCGACAGGTTGCCGTCGGCGGTGGGGGTCACCGCCAGCAGCGTCCGGTCGTACTCCAGCGTCAGGTCGGCCGGCTCGATCGGCGCGGTGTTGCCCTCGGCGTCGTAGCCGACCACGCCGAACAGCCCGCTGTCGCCGGCCCGGTTCAGGCCGACCCGGTCCACGGTGGAGTCGACCCGGGCCAGCGGGCCGAGCACGGTCAGGTCGAGCGTGCCCCGAGCTTCGCCGCGCCAGGCGGTGACGGTGCTGCGGCCGGGTGCGCCGGCGCGGAAGACCCCGTCGGCCACGGTGCCCTGCGCCGCCGGGTTCGCCCGCCACGTCGGCGCGCCCTCCGCCGGGCCGTACGTCTCGTCGTAGCCCGCGGCGGTGAGCCGGCGGGTCAGTCCGGGGAAGACCCGGTCGGGCCGGCCGCCCCGTACCGGCGCGACGCCCGGCGCGGCGGTCGGGTCGCTCGCGGTCTCCAGCCAGTACCCGGTGAGCCGCCCACTGCCCTCGGGGGCGTAGACCGCCAGCCCGTTGGGGACCGCCCGCTCGGTGCCGTCGGACGGGCTGTTCTCCACCTGCACGGCCGCCGCGCCGGGCTCCCGGGCGAGCAGGGTGGACGAGCCGCCCCCGTCCAGGTTGAGCGCGTGGTACGCGCCCAGCCTGGCCATCATCTCGCCCATCTCGGTCTGCGTGACGCCCCGGCTGTCCACCTGACGCCCGTCCACGGTGAGCAGGATCATCCGCCGCCCGTCGGCGGAGAAGCCGACGGCGGTGCGCGGGGCCAGGGTCGGGTCGGCGATGGTCTGCACCGCCCCGGCGCGGACGAGGACGTTGCCGCCGCCCACGGCGGCGCGCAGGTCGCCACCCTCGGACGGCTTCGGCTTCCAGGTCAGGTCGATCGGGTCGCCCGGACGCAGGCCGGCCAGGGCGTCCGCGCCGGCGTCCCGACCGAGCAGCACGGTGGTCCCGGCCGGAATCGGCCCCTCGCCCGCCGCGGCGCCGACGGTGGCCACCCGGCCGTCCCGGACCGCCACCTCGATGACCCGGGCCGCTCCGTCGACGGCCCGCCGCCGGGGGTACGACCCCCAGAGCGCGGTGAACACGCCGACGCCGTTGGCCTGCACCATGTTGTTGAACTGGGTCAGGGTGACCGGGCCGGCCGGCAGCGTCGCGGTGCCGTCGAAATGCACCTGGACCACCCGGCCGAGGCCGTCGCCGGTGATCGCGGCCGCGTTGTGGTGGCCGGCGACCGGCGACTGGATCAGTTCGCCGTCGCGGATGCCGACGCCCTGCGCGGCGCCGGAGTTGTTGATGTCGAAGAAGTCGCCGTTGACCGCAGCGACGGCCCGGGACCGGTCGACCGCGCCGCGCAATGGCTCGGCCCGGGCCACCTCCCCGGAGTTGACGTAGTCGACTCTCAGCCCGCCGCCGAGGTCGGCGGTGAGCGCGTCGGCGCGCAGCCAGCCGGCGGCGTCGTACCGGTCGAAGGAGGTGAGGTCGAGCCCCGGCGCGACCGGCCGGGTGGTCCGGGCGGTCTCCAGTCCGTCGGCGAACGCGACGCCGGCCGGGGCGAGCGCCACCGCGGCGGCCGGGTACGACGATGCGCGGGGCGCGTCCTCGGCGGCGGTGCCGGCGGCGGGCGGCGCGGCGGACGCCGGGACGGCCCCGGCGAGCGCGAGCAGCGGCGTCAACAGCAGGACGCCGGGAAGGCGGGCGGTTCGGCTGCGGGTACGCATGGACGACAGTCAACCCGGCCGTGCACAGAAGTTTCAATACCCGGGGACTGAATTGAAGGAAAATTCCAGAACCCACCGGCCCGGGACACGACGAAGGGCACGGCCGGTGTGGCCGTGCCCTTCGCGGGTCTCACCCGGGTGAGGTCACTCCCCCGGCGTCGACTTGGCGATCTGCATCAGGAACTCGATGTTGGTGCGGGACTGCTTGAGCCGGTCCAGCAGCAGGTCGAGCGCCGCCTGCGAGTCCAGCGAGTGCAGCACCTTGCGGAGCTTGTGGATGATGGCCAGCTCTTCCGGCGCGAGCAGGATCTCCTCCTTGCGCGTGCCGGACGGGTGGATGTCGATGGCCGGGAAGGTCCGCTTGTCGGCGATCTTCCGGTCCAGCTTCAGCTCCGCGTTACCGGTGCCCTTGAACTCCTCGAAGATGACCGTGTCCGCCATGGATCCGGTCTCCACCAGCGCGGTGGCGAGGATGGTCAGCGAGCCACCGTTCTCGATGTTGCGGGCCGCACCGAGGAAGCGCTTCGGCGGGTAGAGCGCGGTGGAGTCGATACCACCCGACATGATCCGGCCGCTGGCCGGCGCCGCCAGGTTGTACGACCGGCCGAGCCGGGTCACCGAGTCGAGCAGCACGACCACGTCGTGCCCCAGCTCGACCAGGCGCTTGGCCCGCTCGATCGCCAGCTCCGCCACCGTGGTGTGGTCCTGCGGCGGACGGTCGAACGTCGCCGCGACGACCTCACCCTTCACCGACCGCTGCATGTCGGTGACCTCTTCGGGACGCTCGTCCACCAGCACCACCATCAGGTGGCACTCCGGGTTGTTGTGCGTGATCGCGTTCGCGATCGCCTGCAGCACCATGGTCTTACCGGCCTTCGGCGGCGACACGATCAGCGCGCGCTGCCCCTTGCCGATCGGCATGACCAGGTCGATCACCCGGGTGGTGAGGATCTGCGGCTCGGTCTCCAGCCGCAGCCGCTCCTGCGGGTACAGCGGAGTGAGCTTGTAGAACTCGGGACGACGCTTCGCCTCGTCCGGCTCCATGCCGTTGATGGTGTCCAGCCGCACCAGCGGGTTGTACTTGTCCCGCCGCTGGTCGCTGCCACCGTCGCGGGCAGCCCGCACCGCACCGGTGATCGCGTCACCGCGGCGCAGCCCGTACTTCTTGATCTGGGACATCGAGACGTAGACGTCGTTCGGGCCGGCCAGGTAGCCGGTGGTCCGGACGAAGGCGTAGTTGTCGAGGATGTCGACGATGCCGGCCACCGGGACGAGCACGTCGTCCTCGCTGACCTGCGGCTCGCGACCGCCCTCGCGACCGCCCTCGCGGCCACCGTCGCCGCCCTCGGCGCGCTCGCCGCGGCCACGCCGACGGTCGCGGAACCGGCTGCGCCGGCCACGCCGGCCGCCGCCCTCGCCGTCCTCGTCGGTGTCGTTGTCGCGCTGGGCCCGGTCGCCACCGCGGTCGTTGCGGTCGCCCCGGTCGGTGCGGTCACGCTCGGCCCGCTCACCGCGGTCGTTGCGCTCGCCGCGCTCGGCCCGCTCGCCGCGCTCGGCCCGCTCGCCACGGTCGGCCCGCTCGTTGCGGTCACCGCGCTCGACTCGCTCGCCGCGCTCGGCCCGGTCACCGCGCTCGGCCCGGTCACCGCGCTCGACTCGCTCGCCGCGCTCGGCCCGGTCCCGGCCACGGCCCTCGCCACGCTCGGCGCGCTCGCCGATCTCAGCGGGAGCAGCCTCCTCGGTCCGCGCCTCGACGGCACGCGCCTCGGCGGGACGGCCCTCGGCGGGACGGCCCTCGGCGGCGGCCCGGCTGCGCCGGGTCCGGGTACGGCCCTCGGCCTCGCCGGTGACGGCCGGTGCGGCGGCAGCCTGCTCGGCAGCCCGCTCACCGGTCTCGCGAACCTCGGCGTGCACCTCTTCACGGGCGGGGGCGGCCGCGGCCGCGACCTCGGCCCGCGGTCGAGGGGTGCCGGCGGCGCCGCCCTGCTGCCGCTCGGTGATGGCGCTGATCAGCTCGCCCTTGCGCATGCGCGCCGTCCCGGAGATGCCGAGCGACGCGGCCAGGCTCTGCAGCTCTGGCAGCAGCATCGCCGACAGGCCGGTGCCGCTGCGTCGACGACGGGCGGGGGCAGCGGTGGTGGCATCGCCAGCGACGTTGGAAACATCCGACGTCACGTCGGTGGTGTCGCTCAATGGATTCCTTCCCTCGATAGGCCGGGACTGCCCGGAGTCGACAAGCTCAGGTGGCCGGGCGGCCTCGGTGCACCCGCCTCGCATGGACACGTCGCGGGAGTCTGTGGCACAGCAGCTGGTCGGTTTCCCGACTCACCAGCATCGGTGAGCAGGTCTCGCCGTCTGCGGCGACCTGTGGAAACTGCGGTGCGGCGTGGGCCTTGGCAGGGGTGACGGGCTTACCGCCGAGAGCTTCGGGGGTGCGCCGACCCGCAGGGAGATCGCATGCTTCGCGGCTGTGCTAAGTCTAGAGCGTAATCAACTCTTCCGACCTGCGGCAACAGGGTCCCGCTCGGCGTGTCCCAGTCTACCCCGCGCGACCGTTGCGCCGCGCACCTCTACCGACAACCGCCAGACCTGCCAGTCTGTTCCCGCCTGGAAGCCGCTCGGCGGCTCACCCAGCGCCAGCACCGTCGGGCCCGCCCCACTGACCACAGCCGCCACATCCGCCGCACGCAACGCGCTGACCAGGGCCGCCGTCCCCGGCATCCCGGGCGCGCGGTAGTCCTGGTGCAGCCGGTCGACGGTCGCCGGCAGCAGCAACGCCGGCTCGGCGGTCAGGGCGTGCACCAGCAGCGCCGCCCGGCCGGCGTTCTGCGCGGCGTCGGCGTGCGGAACGGTCACCGGCAGCGCCGCCCGGGCGGTCGCGGTCAGCCCCCGCTCGGCCGGGACGAAGACGGTGGGCCGGATCCCCCCGGCGACGGGCAGCGACACCGCCCGCGCGCCGCCGGGCTCCGTCCAGGCCACGGTGAAGCCGCCCAGCAGGCAGGGGGCCACATTGTCCGGATGGCCCTCGATCTCGGCGGTCAGCCGGAGCACCGCGTCGTCGTCGAGTCGCTCCGGCCCGTCGGTGACCAGCGCGCGGGCCAGCAGCACCCCGGCCACGATCGCCGCCGACGAGGAGCCCAGGCCACGGGCCTGCGGGATCCGGTTGACGCACTCCAGCGCCAGCCCCGGCGGCTGACCGCCGAGCACGTCGAAAGTGGCGCGCATGGCGCGGGCCACCAGGTGCCGGTCATCCTCCGGCAGCTCACCGGCGCCCTCGCCGGTCACCGACACCCGTACGCCGCCCGAGGTCACCTCGGCCGCCACGTCGTCGTGCAGCCCGAGGGCGAGGCCCAGCGCGTCGAAGCCCGGGCCCAGGTTGGCGCTGGTGGCGGGGACCCGGACGCGGACCGGCCCGGAGGCGAAAGTCAACGGCACCGGCTCATGCTAGGGCCCGGGACCGACGTGGCGGGGTTCCGCCCGGACCGTGGGAACTGATCATTTCCGCTAGCCTGGCCCGACCCACGGTCAGACGGAGGCGGCATGGAACTCTTCGGTTACTCCCTTCTGCAGATCGGCGGAGAGCTGCCCACCCTGGCCGTGCTGGTGACCGGCCTGGTGCTGGCCGTGGCGCGCCGCGGCCGGCTGCCCCACCGGGCCCGGGCGCTGATGATGTCGGGCCTCGCGGTGCTGATGGTGGTCAGCCTGCTCGGTCTGGCCTGGAACGTGGCCGTGCCGCACCTGCTCGACCTCCGCTGGGACGGTGGCGGCGGATTCCGCCAGTACCACCTGTTCAGCCTCGCCGTCGGCGTGCTGTGGGCGATCGGATATCCGGTCGGGCTCGGCCTGCTCGTCGCGGCGGCGTTCGCCGGCCGGCCGGTCGCCGCGCCCGCCGTCGACTGGGCGGGCTGGACGCCGCCGGCCGGGGACGACGCTGGCCAGCCGGACCCCGCCCCGCAGTCGCCGGCTCCCCCCGCCACCCAGTGGGGCGGCTCGGACCTCCCCGCGCCCCCGGCCACGCCCGACCGGACCTGATCCGCCGAACGCCCGCCGGCGGTCAGGGGGCGGACGCCGGCGCCGCCTCCGTGGCCGGGTCGGACAGCGAGAGGCGACGGGTGGCGATCCGCCAGCCCACCGCGTAGACCAGCGTCACCAGGCCGCAGCCGGCGAGCACCACCCGCTCGTCGACCACGTCCACCACCGAGGCCACCACCAGCTGACTGACCGAGATGGCCAGCGTCGCCAGCATCATGTCGGTGGCGAAGACCCGGCCGCGCAGCCGGTCCGGCACCTCGCCCTGGAGGGCGAAGTTCGACAGCACCCAGTTGCTGCCGCCGCCGAAGTGGGCGACGAAGACCAGGACCAGCACCAGCGGGAACCAGCCGACCACCGAGGTGCCCAGGTAGGCCAGGCCGTACAGGGACATCGACGCGGCCAGGCCGGGCAGCAGCCAGGCCCGGTTGGTGAGCACCCGGCGCATCAGGATCGGCCCGACCAGTGCCCCCGCGCCCCGGAACGCGAAGAGCAGGCCCGCGCCGACCGCTCCAACGCCGTACACGCCGGCGAGCAGCGGGAAGACGGTCAGCACGCCGTTGCCGAGCCCGACCGCCGACTTCACCGTGACCAGCGCCAGCACCCGCGGCCGGTGCCCGATGTAGCCCAGCGCCTCCCGGATCGCCGCCCAGGTGCGCGGCGTCGGCAGGTCGGCGTCGCGGGGGGCCTGCAGGGGCCGGCGGATCCGCGCGGCCAGGCCCGCGGCCAGCGCCAGGCCGACCGCCGCCACCCAGAAGCAGGCGTACGGCCCGGCCGCCGCGCTCAGCACGCCGCCGAGCGAGGCGCCGACCACAGTCATCGTGCCCCAGGCTGAGCCGGCGACCGCATTGCCGGCGGCCAGCTCGTCCGGATCGAGCACGTTGGGCAGGGCGGCCTGCGCGGCCGGCGAGTAGAACGCCTTCGCCACCGCCACCGTGGCGATCGCCAGCATGGCCAGCCAGGCGGTGCCAGCGCTGCGTACGCCGAGCAGGAGCAGCACCCCGAGCAGGGCGGCGACGTTCGCCACCATCATGATCTTCTTGCGGTCGAACCGGTCGGCGATGGTCCCCGTGTACGGCAGCAGCAACGCGACCACCCCGGTGTCCAGGGCGAGCACCAGCGCCCCCCAGACGCCGCTGCCGGTCAGCTTCGGCAGGAGCACCAGCAGCGGCACCATGACGAACCAGTCGGCGCCGAAGACCACCAGCTCGGCCAGGAAGAGGTTGCGGAAGTTCCGGTTGCGGGTGAGGACCGAGAAGGTGGGCGACACGTGCCCGAACCTTACCCGGCCGCTCACACCGCGGCGGTGCGTCGCAACAGCTGGGAGACGGTGACGAAGGTGTAGCCGCGGTCCCGCAGCCCGTCGATCATCGCCGGCAGGCCGCGCAGCGCCACCTGGCGGCGCTCGGCCCCCACGTCGTGGGCGAGCAGGATGGTGCCCGGCACGACGTCGGCCACGATGCGCCGGGCGTGCCCCGCCGGGTCGTTCGGGAACTCGCCCTCGACCATCTGGAGCGACCAGAGCACCAGGCGGTAGTCGAGGCGTACGGCGGCGTGCAGGACCGCGCCGCCGAGGTGCCCGTACGGGGGTCGGGCCACCCGGGGCGGGCGGCCGGTGACGTCGGTGATGGCGTCGTGGGAGCGGCGCAGGTCGTCGTGGACCTCGGCGGCGTCCATCCGGGCCAGGTCCCGGTGCCGCCAGCTGTGGTTGCCCACCTCGTGCCGGCCCAGCCGGTCCCGGATCAGGCCGGCGTGCCGGCGGACCCGCTGGCCGACCAGAAAGAAGGTGGCCGGCACGTCGTGCTCGTCGAGGGTGTCCAGCACCATCGGCGTCCACTGTGGCAGCGGGCCGTCGTCGAAGGTCAGCGCCACCGTCCGGCTCTCGGTCGGGACATGCCAGACCACCTCCAGCGCGCCGCCGCCGACCTGCTGCCGGCGGTTGCCCACGGTGGCGCTGGCCGGCCCGCCGGCGAGCGGGAGCCGCCGGTCGGCGAGGTACGTGGTCTCGGACATCCCGACCGCACCGACCGCGGTGCCGCCGGCCAGCAGCGCGCCGCCGCGCAGCACCGTCCGCCGTCCCCACCGCACACCGTCCTCGCCCGCCATGCCGCGCCCCCGCCCGTCCGGTCGTCCGAAGTGGATGATCGACAACTGACGGTAGGGGGCCGCCGCAACGCCGGCACAGGGCCAAGGTCACGGCGGGCTGTCGGAGTTTCGACAGCACAGCGCCCCCGGCCGGTGGTACGGGCCGGGGGCGCTGTGTGTGGGTCGGACTACTCCTCGGTCGGCGGCAGCGGCGAGCGGCGGCTCTTCGGCAGCCGCAGCACCTCGAACTGGTCCGTGCCGTCCAGCAGCGCGGCCGAGGGCGCAGGCCGGGCCGGCGACCCGGCAGCCGGCGTACCGGTGGCGGCGACCGCGGCCGGGACCGGCGCGTCGGCCTCGTCCCCGGCGGCGGCCGCCGGGGCGGCCGGCTCGACCGGGGCCGGGCCGCCGGAGCGCCGGGCCCGGCGGGCCCGCAGCGACTCCTTGGTGCGCTCCACCATGGTGTAGAGCGTCGGCACCAGCACCAGGGTCAGCAGCGTCGAGCTGAGCAGACCGCCGATCACCACCACGGCCAGCGGCTGGGAGATGAAGCCACCCTCGCCGGTCAGCCCGAGGGCCATCGGCAGCAGCGCGAAGATGGTGGCGACCGCGGTCATCAGGATCGGACGCAGCCGCCGCCGGCCGCCCTCGACCACCGCCTCGGTCACGCCCATCCCCTGCGCCCGGTACTGGTTCACCAGGTCCAGCAGCACGATCGCGTTGGTCACCACGATGCCGACCAGCATGAGCACGCCGATCAGCGCCGGCACGCCCAGCGGGGTGCCGGTGGCCAGCAGCAGGCCGATCGCGCCGGTCGCGGCGAACGGGATCGAGATCAGCAGGATCAGCGCCTGGGTGATGCTGCGGAAGGTCGCCACCATGATCAGGAAGACGATCGCGATCGCGGCCAGCACCGCCAGGCCCAGGTCGCCGAAGGCGTCCTCCTGCTCGGCGCTCGCGCCACCGACGGCCACCGTCGCGCCGGGCACGTCGATGTCGGCGACCCGCTTCCGCAGCTCCTGGGTGATCGCCCCCAGGTTGGAACCGGTGGCGGTACCGGTGACGGACACGCTGCGCTCACCGTCGATCCGGGTGACCTGCTGCGGTCCCTCGCCCTGGGTGACGTCCGCGATGTCGTCCAGCTTGACCGGGCCGACCGGCAGGGCCCGCAGCTGCTCCACGGTCGTCGGCGGGGTGGCCGAGGTCCGCAGCACCACGTCCTGCTGACCGCCTTCCAGGGTCACCCGCCCCAGCGGGGCACCCCGGTACGCCTGCGACACCAGCTGCCCGACCGCCGCCTCGCTCAGCCCGACCCGGGCCGCGGCGAGCCGGTCGACGGTGACGTCGACCCGGGGCACCCGCGTCGCCAGGCTGGTCGAGACGTCCTCGACGTCCGGCGTGCCGGCCATCGCCGCGCGAGCCTCCTCGGCGGCCCGGGCCAGCGTCTCCTGGTCGGCGGCCTGGACGACCAGCTCCAGCTGGTCACCCTGGCCCTGGCCGAAGGTGAGCTCGCCGACCTCGGCACCGAGGGCGTCGAACTTCTCCCGCAGGATCTCCTTCATCTCCTTGGCGTCGGTGTCGCCGTCGAGCGCCACCGACCAGCGGGCGGTGTTGTTGCCCCCGCCGCCCAGCCACGGCTGGTCGCTGCCGCCCGCCGTGACCTGGTACGTCTCGACGCCGTCGGTCCGGCCGAGCACCTCCTCGACCCGGCGGGCCGCCTGGTCGGTGGCGGCCAGTCCGGCGCCCGCCGGCAGCTCCTGGGTGATGTTCAGGGTGTCCTGGCCGGAGTCGTCCAGGAAGTTGGTCTCCAGCTTCTGCGCGAGGCCGAACGTGCCGAGCAGCACCAGCAGCCCCACCGCGACGGTGATCCAGCGGGTCCCGCGGGTGCGGGTGGCGAACCCGATCGTCGGCAGGTACGCCCGCTGCAACGGGCTGCGCAGCTCCTTCTCCTCGGCGGCCCGACGCACCTCGGCGTCGTCCGCCCCGGCCCGGCGCGGCGTGAGGAACCAGTACGCCAGCACCGGGATCACGGTCAGCGAGACCAGCAGCGAGGCGAGCAGGGCCACCGTCACGGTGATCGCGAACGGCGCGAAGAGCTGCCCGACGAAGCCGCCCACCAGCGCGATCGGGGCGAACACCGCGACCGTGGTGAGGGTCGACGCGGTCACCGCGCCGGCCACCTCGCGGACCGCGGTGACGATCGCGTCCCGCTTGGGTTCGCCGTACTCCAGGTGGCGTTTGATGTTCTCCAGCACCACGATCGAGTCGTCGACCACCCGGCCCACGGCGATGGTCAGCGCGCCGAGGGTGAGCAGGTTGAGCGAGTAGTCGCCGACCCAGAGCGCGAGCAGCGCCACCACCACCGACAGCGGGATGGAGACCGCGGTGACCAGGGTGGAACGCACCGACAGCAGGAAGACCAGGATCACCACCACGGCCATGAGCAGGCCGAGCAGGCCCTCGGTGGTCAGGCTCTCGATGGACTTCTCGACGAACGGCGCCTGGTCGAAGACGACGGTCAGCTCGGCGCCGGAGGCGGAGCGCAGGCCGTCGAGCCGGTCCCGGATCTCGTGCGAGATGCGCACGGCGTTGCCGTCCGGGGCGGCGATCACCTGGACGCCGAGGCTCTCGATGCCGTTGGTGCGGGTGATCGCGGTGGCCGGGGCGAGCTGCTGCTGCACGGCGGCCACGTCACCGAGGCGGACCGGCGGCGCCTTGGGCACGCTCGACGTGAGCACGATGCCGCGCAGGTCGTCCAGGGTGGTGATCGGGGCGCCGACCTGCACCGGGAGTGCCCGGGTGCCGTCGGTGACCGCGCCGGCCGGCACGGAGATGCCGTTGGTCTTCAGCGCCGTGCCGATGGCGGTCGGGGCCAGCTTCGCGGCGGCGAACTTCGCCGGGTCCGGCGTGATCGTCACGACCTGGTCGCGGGTGCCGGTCACCTCGACGGTACGGACGCCGTCGATCCCCTCCAGCTCGGGTACGACGGTGCTGCGCAGCTTCTCCGCCAGCGCCCGCTCGTCGCCGCCCCCGCTGGCGGCGAGCACCACCGCGGGCAGGTCGTCGGTGCTCCCGGTGAGGACCTGCGGGTCCACCTCCGCCGGGAGCTGCGCGTCGATCCGGCCCAGCGCGGTCTGCATCTTGTTGGCCGCGTCGTCGACGTCGGTGCCGAACTCGAACTGCACCGAGACGGTCGCCGAACCCTCCCGCGAGGTGGAGGTGACCTTCTCCAGCCCGGGCAGGCCCTGGAGGCTGTTCTCGATCGGCTCGGTGACCTGGGACTCGACGATCTCCGGCCCGGCGCCGGGGTAGACCGCGACGACGAACGCGCCGGGGAACTCCAGCGACGGCAGCAGCTGCTGCTTGAGCGAGGGGACGGCGAACGCCCCGAACGCCGCGGTCACCACCGCGATCAGGGCGACCAGTCCCCGGTTGGCGAGGCTGGATCTGGCGAGCAGCGACATCAGCGGACTCACTCCTGCAGGAGGTCGACGGGGTGAGCAAAGTGTGCCCGATTCACTTTCCCCCACCCCCACCGACCCACCGCCGCCCCGACCCTCCCCGGCACCGCTCGTCGATCATGAAGTTGTTGCCACCGGAAAGCGCTCACCAGGGCGACAACTTCATGATCGACCGGGGGCCGGCCGGGGGCCGGGGGTCAGGCGAGGTCGAGGGAGCGGGCGGCGGCGAGGGGGTCGTTGGCGATGGTGACCGGGGCCGGGGCGGTGGAGATGGCCCACTCCGGGTCCTTGAGGCCGTGGCCGGTCACCGTGCAGACGACCGTGGAGCCGGGCGGGACCCGGCCGGCCGCGGCCTGCTGGAGCAGGCCGGCCACGCTGGCCGCGCTGCCCAGCTCGACGAAGACGCCCACCTCCCGGGCGAGCAGCCGGTACGCCGACAGGATCTCCCGGTCGGTGACCGCCGCGATCAGGCCCTGGGAGGCGTCCCGGGCGTCGACCGCCTTCGTCCAGCTCGCCGGGTTGCCGATCCGGATGGCGGTGGCGATCGTGGACGGCTCGTGCACCACCTGGCCGGTCACGATCGGCGCGGCGCCGGCGGCCTGGAAGCCGTACATCTTCGGGGCCCGGGTGGCGTTGCCGGCGGCCAGATCCTCGCCGTAGCCCATCCAGTACGCGGAGATGTTGCCGGCGTTGCCGACCGGCAGGCAGTGGATGTCGGGGGCGTCGCCGAGCGCCTCGACGATCTCGAAGGCGGCGGTCTTCTGGCCGTGCAGCCGGTCCGGGTTGACCGAGTTGACCAGCGCCACCGGGAAGTCCTGGGCGAGCTTCGCGGCCAGCGACAGGCAGTCGTCGAAGTTGCCCTGGACCTGGAGCAGCTTCGCCCCGTGCACCAGCGCCTGGGCCAGCTTGCCCAGCGCGATCTTGCCCTGCGGCACCAGCACCGCGCAGGTGATCCCGGCGCGGGCCGCGTACGCCGCGGCGGAGGCGCTGGTGTTGCCGGTGGAGGCGCAGATGATCACCTTGTCGCCCGCCTCGACCGCCTTGGACACCGCGACGGTCATGCCGCGGTCCTTGAACGAGCCGGTCGGGTTGGCTCCCTCGACCTTCAGGTGCACGTCACAGCCGAGCCGGGCGGAGAGCACCGGCGCGGGCAGCAGCGGGGTGTTCCCCTCGTGCAGGGTGACGACGGGGGTGGCGTCGGTGACCGGCAGCCGGTCCCGGTACGTCTCGATCAGACCGCGCCACATGTCGCTCTCCTCGCCTCGCCCCGGTTCCGTTCGGGGGTGTCTCAAGCCTGGACCAGCCGACCGGGGCGGCGACCGGCGCACCCGCCGCCACCCACCAGACGGGACGCCCTACTGCCCGCCCTCCACCCGCAGCACGCTGGTCACCGATCCGACGATGTCCAGCCCGCGCAGCTCGCGCACGGTCGCGGCGAGCGCCGCGTCCGGGGCGACGTGGGTGACGATGACCAGTTCGGCGTCGGAGCCCCGGCCGGCCGGCCCGCCGCCCGCCGGGCCCTGCCGCACGGTGGCGATGGAGACCTCGTGCCGGGCGAACACCCCGGCCACCGCCTCCAGCACACCCGGACGGTCGGCCACGTCGAGGCTGATGTGGTAGCGGGTCAGCGCCTCCCCCATCGGCCGCACCGCCAGGTCGGCGTACGCGGACTCGCTGGCCGCCCGCGCCCCGGCGAGCCGGTTGCGGGCCACCGCCACCACGTCGCCGAGGACGGCGCTGGCGGTCGGCGCGCCACCCGCGCCCCGGCCGTAGAACATCAGCTGCCCGGCCGCCTCGGCCTCGACGAAGACCGCGTTGAACGCGTCGCCGACGCTGGCCAGCGGATGGGTCAGCGGGATCATCGCCGGGTGCACCCGGACGCTGACCGTCTCCCGGCCCGCGGCGTCGGCGCCCCGGGCCGCGATGCAGAGCAGCTTGATCGTGCAGCCCATCGCCCGGGCACTGGCCACGTCCGCGGCGGTCACCTCGGTGATCCCCTCGCGGTGCACGTCGGCGGCGGTGACCCGGGTGTGGAACGCCAGCGAGGCGAGGATGGCGGCCTTGGCGGCGGCGTCGAAGCCCTCCACGTCGGCGGTCGGGTCCGCCTCGGCGTACCCGAGCTCGGTGGCCTCCTCCAGCGCCTCGGCGAAGCCGGCGCCGGTGGCGTCCATCGCGGAGAGGATGAAGTTGGTGGTGCCGTTGACGATGCCGGTGACCCGGTTGATCCGGTCCCCGTGCAGCGAGTCGCGCAGCGGGCGCAGCAGCGGGATCGCCCCGGCCACCGAGGCCTCGTAGTAGAGGTCGGCGCCGCCCTCGGCGGCCGCGTCGTGCAGGGCCGCGCCGTCCTCGGCGAGCAGCGCCTTGTTGGCGGTGACCACGCTCTTGCCGGCCCGCAGCGCCTCGACCAGCCAGCCGCGCGCCGGCTCGATGCCGCCGACCACCTCGACCACCACGTCGACGTCGTCGCGCTTGATCAGCCCGAGCGGGTCGGTGGTGAACAGCGCCGGGTCGACCGGCAGGTCACCGCGATCGCGCCCGACCCGGCGTACGGCGATGCCGGCGATCTCCAGCGGGGCGCCGATCCGGGCGGCGAGGTCGGCCGACTGCTCGTGCAGCAACCGGACCACCTCGCTGCCCACGGTCCCGCAGCCGAGCAGCGCCAAACGCACAGGTGACGTCATCCCACATCCAAAGCGAGCAGGTCCTCTTCGGTTTCCCGTCGGACGATCAGCCGGGCCCGGCCGTCCCGCACCGCGACCACCGGGGGGCGGGGCACGTGGTTGTAGTTGCTGGCCATGCTGCGGCAGTACGCGCCCGTGCCGGGCACCGCGACAAGATCTCCGGGCTGCACGTCGGCGGGCAGGAATTCATCCTTCACCACGATGTCCCCGGACTCACAGTGCTTTCCCACCACGCGGGCGAGCATCGGCTCGGCCACCGACGCCCGGTTCGCCATGGTGGCCGAGTACGAGGCGTCGTAGAGCGCGGTACGGATGTTGTCGCTCATCCCGCCGTCGACGCTGACGTAGGTGCGGATCCCGTCGACGTCCTTGACCGTGCCGACCTCGTACAGGGTGAAGACCGCCGGGCCGACGATCGCCCGGCCGGGCTCGATCGACAAGTGCGGCACGGCCAGCCGCTCGGCCGCGCACTCGCCGTCGACGATCTTGCGCAGCCGCTTGGCCAGGTCCTGCGGCGAGGCCGGGTCGTCCTGGGTGGTGTACGCGATGCCGAAGCCGCCGCCGAGGTCCAGCTCGGGCAGCTCCACCCCGCGGGCGTCGCGGATCTGCGCCTGCAGGGCGAGCACCCGGCGGGCGGAGACCTCGAAGCCGCTGGCGTCGAAGATCTGCGACCCGATGTGCGAGTGCAGGCCGCGCAGGTCGAGCACGCCCTCGTCGAGCACCTGGAAGGCGGCCGCCGCGGCCGCCCCGCCGGCGAGCGAGAAGCCGAACTTCTGGTCCTCGTGCGCGGTGGCGATGAACTCGTGGGTGTGCGCCTCGACGCCGACGGTGACCCGGATCAGCACGCCGGGGCGTACCCCGCGCTCGCGGGCCAGCGCGGTGAGCCGGTCGATCTCGGTGAACGAGTCGAGGATGATCCGGCCCACCCCGGCGTCCAGCGCCCGGGTCAGCTCGGCCACCGACTTGTTGTTGCCGTGGAAGCCGATCCGCTCCGGCGGCATCCCCGCCGACAGCGCGGTGGCCAGCTCGCCGCCGGTGCAGACGTCGAGGTGCAGCCCCTCCTCGGCGATCATGCGGACCACGGCGCGGCAGAGGAACGCCTTACCCGCGTAGTAGATGTCCACGTCCGGGAAGGCGGCGCGGAAGTCGCGGCAGCGCGAGCGCAGGTCGTCCTCGTCGAGGACGTACAGCGGGGTGCCGTACTCGGCCGCGATCTCGCGGACGCCCAGGCCGGCGACGGCGAGCGCGCCGTCGTCGGCCCGCGTCACGTTGCGCGGCCACAGCTGCGGCACCAGGGCGTTGACGTCGGCCGGCGAACGCAGCCACGCCGGCCCCCGGCTGCCGATGTCGCCGTGCAGGGCACCGGCCTCATGCGCGCGCACGAATGCTCACATCCTCTCCGGAGCGGTGACGCCGAGCAGGTGCAGGCCGTTGGCGATGACCACCCGCGTCGCATCGTTGAGCCAGAGCCGGGCCCGGTGCAGGTCGGTGACCTCCTCGTCACCGCGCGGCAGGATCCGGCAGTTGTCGTAGAACCGGTGGTACGCCCCGGCCAGTTCCTCCAGGTAGCGGGCCACCCGGTGCGGCCCCCGCAGCTCGGCGGCGGTGGCCACCACGGCGGGGAACTCGGCGAGCGCCTTGAGCAGCTCGTTCTCCTTCTCGTGCCCGAGCAGCTCGGCCCGGAAGCCGGCGGCGTCGCCGCGGGTCAGCCCGACCTCGGCGGCGTTGCGCCCGACGCTGGCCGTCCGGGCGGCGACGTACTGCACGTAGTAGACCGGGTTGTCGCGGGTGGCCCGGGTCCACAGCTCGACGTCGATGTCGATCGGGGAGTCGCTGGAGTAGCGGGCCAGCGCGTACCGGGAGGCGTCCACCCCGATCGCGTCGACCAGGTCCTCCAGGGTGACCACGGTGCCGGCCCGCTTGCTCATCCGCACCGGGGCGCCCTCGCGGACCAGGTTGACCAGCTGGCCGATGAGGATCTCCAGGTTGCGGTCCGGGTCGTCGCCGAAGCAGGCCGCCATCGCCTTCATCCGGCCGATGTAGCCGTGGTGGTCGGCGCCCAGCATGATCACGACCCGCTCGAAGCCGCGCTCGCGCTTGTCCAGGTAGTAGGCGCAGTCGGCGGCGAAGTACGTCCACTCGCCGTTGGACTTGCGCAGCACCCGGTCCTTGTCGTCGCCGAAGTCGGTGGTGCGCAGCCAGGTCGCGCCGCCGGCCTCGAAGAGGTGGCCCTGCTCGCGCAGCCGCTCCAGGGCGAGGTCCAGCTCACCCCGGTCGTGCAGGTCCTTCTCGTTGAAGTAGGTGTCGAACTCCACCCCGAATGCGCGCAGCGAGGACTTGATCTCGGCGAACATCAGCGCGACGCCCTCGACCCGGAAGACCTCCTGGGCGGCGGCGTCGTCCAGCTCCAGCACGTCCGGCCGGACGGCGCGCACCTGCTCGGCGATCTCGGCGATGTACGCGCCGCCGTACCCGTCCTCGGGGGCCGGCTCGCCCTTCGCGGCGGCGAGCAGCGACCGGGCGAACCGGTCGATCTGGGAGCCGGCGTCGTTGAAGTAGTACTCGGTGCCCACGTCGGCGCCGGTGGCGCGGAGCAGCCGGCTCAGCGCGTCACCGACGGCCGCCCAGCGGACGCCGCCGATGTGCACCGGCCCGGTGGGGTTGGCCGAGACGAACTCGAGGTTGATCTTCTGGCCGGCGAGGGCGTCGCTGCGGCCGTACTCCGCGCCGGCCTCGACGATCGACCGGGCGAGCTGGCCCGCGGCGGCGGCGTCGAGCCGGATGTTGAGGAAGCCGGGGCCGGCGATCTCCACGGACTTGACCCCCGGGGCGCGGCCGAGCTGGTCGGCCAGCGCGGCGGCCAGCTCCCGCGGCGGGACCCCCACCTTCTTGCTGAGCTGCAGCGCCAGCGTCGAGGCGTAGTCGCCGTGCTCGGGATTGCGCGGTCGCTCCACCGCCGTCCGCTCCGGGAGCGCGGCAGGGTCCAGGCCCCGCTCGGTGAAGACGGCGTGGGCTGCGGAGAGGACGACCTCGGCGAGTTCTGCGGGAGTCACCGAACCATGCTAACGGGGGTAGACTCGGTCACTCGGCGGCGACCCTGCGCGTCACCCTGCCCGCCAATCCCCTGACCGACCGACCTGACGAGGCACCATGAGCATCAGCACCCCGGGCGGCCCGGAGCGCCGTCCGACCGTGGTCAGCACCGGCAAGAAGCCGGCGGCTGGCCGGCCCGCGTCCGGCGCCAAGCCCGGGGCCGGCAAGTCGGCGGGCTCCCCCCGCCAGACCTCGGGTGGCAAGGGCCCCCGCAAGCCGGTCACGCCGGTCAAGGTGAGCCAGGGCCGGTCCTGGGGCCCGATCGCGCTCTTCGTGGCCGTCGGCGTGCTCGCCGCGGCGATCATCGGGTACGGCGCGTACGCGGCCTTCCAGGGCTCCAAGCCGTGGGAGAAGCGGGCCGCCGACATCGACGGCATCGTCGACTTCCGCAAGAAGGACGCCAAGCTCGTCCAGGGCGGCCAGCACCAGCAGGGCCCGATCAAGTACGACGTCAACCCGCCGGTCGCCGGCCCGCACAACGCGGCCTGGCAGAACTGCATGGGTGACGTCTACGACGCCCCGATCGCCAGCGAGCACGCGGTGCACAGCATGGAGCACGGCGCGGTCTGGATCACGTACCGCTCCGACCTGCCGGCCGACCAGGTGACGAAGCTCAAGACCAGGGTCCAGGGCAAGGAGAAGCTGATGCTCAGCCCGTTCGACGGGCTGGACAAGCCGATCTCGCTGCAGGCCTGGGGCTACCAGCTCAAGGTCGACAACGCCGACGACGGCCGGATCGACGACTTCATCAAGACCCTGCGCGTCAACGCCTCGGTCGAGGGCCCGAACGCCAACTGCGGCCAGGGCATCACGGCCACCGGCACCACCCCGCGCGACCCGCAGCCCACCCAGTAAGGACGGCCATGACCGCTCCCGTGACGACGGACAGCGCACCGGACGAGACCCCGGTCACCGACGACGGTGGCCGGCGGTCCGCGCGCCGCTACGGCGTCCTCGCGCTGACCGTCGCCGTCGTGGTCGGTCTCCTTCTGGGTTACGCCGGCGGCCTGCTGACGCCGAGCCTCACCCGACCGGGTGACAGCTCGGCCGAGGCGGGCTTCGCCCGGGACATGACCAGCCATCACGCCCAGGCGGTGGAGATGGGGCTGATCGCCTTCCAGAAGGGCAGCGACCCGGAGGTACGCCAGATCGGGGGCGACATCGCCACCGGTCAGCAGGGCGAGATCGGCACCATGCAGACCTGGCTGCGGTCGTGGGGGCTGGACCCGACCGGCTCGGAGCCGGCGATGGCCTGGATGCCGGACGGCCGGGACAGCGTCCGGGACGGGCTGATGCCCGGCATGGCGACGCCGCAGGAGATGGCGCAGCTGCGCGCGGCGCAGGGACACGACCTCGACGTGCTCTTCCTGCGCATGATGATCAAGCACCACCTGGGTGGGATCCACATGATCCAGGGCATCCTCGACCACGGCGGGGACGACGACGTGCGCAAGGTCGCGCAGACCATGAAGAACACCCAGCAGACGGACCTGGTCAACCTCCAGAACGCCCTCAAGCGCCTGGGCGGCTGATCCCGGCACCCGGCTTCATGGAGGCCCGCGTACCGCCCGGCGGACGCGGGCCTCCGTTCGTCCCGACCCGCGCGAGTGTCCCTTTATGCCCCTTTGGCGGCCTTTGGTCGCTCCGACCGATTGCGGTCGTTGGAGACTTTTCTCCCCACATATCGTGACCAGTTGCGATTCGGGCTCGTTGCGCAGGACGTGGGGGTTGCACTGAGAGACGCGCGGCGGTCGGTCACCAGCTGGTGCCGGCGCCACACCATCGGCGGTGACGGAGCGGTGGCAGCCGTCCGTCGCGGACACCGGCAGGGCGAGCCCGGAACGCTCAGCCGCGAACAGGAACTCGAACTGATCGACGTCCTGCGGGGCGTCCACCCCGACGAGTTCGGGCTGGACGAGGAGCTGTGGACGCGACAGAGCCTGACCACGCTGATCCAGCGCCAGTTCGACCTGGCGATGGACGCCGGCACCGTCGGGGCGTACCTGCGGGCCTGGGGGTTGGGTCCGCGGGAGCCGCGGGAGCGGGCCTGCGGGCTCTGCGTCGGCGCGGTCGAGCGCTGGGTACGCAGCGAGTACCCGGCGATCACCCGGGCCGCCCAGGAGCACTCCGCGGAGGTCTACTGGATCGGCCGGGTACGCCTGCGCGGCACCATGCCGGCCGCGGACGTGATCTCCGCGGTGTCGTCCCGGGGCCGGGTCCGGTTCATGGTGACCACGCCCGGCGTGGACGCGCCGCTCCCCCGCGACTTCGTGCTGCGGCTCAGCGGTGCCGAGGAGCGCACCGTGCACCTGATCGTGGACGGCTCGTGGCCCAAGAACGAGTGGCCCCGACGCCTCCCCCGCCGCATCGTCCTGCACCCCCTCCCCAGCTGCGGCCGCGCCCTCGCCGCCGCCTGACCCCCGGCCCTTTCGCGTTGATCATGAAGTTGTTGTCGGCGGGCACGGCGTGTCGGGACAACAACTTCATGGTCAACTCGGGATTCGAGGGACACGGAGGGGGCACCGGGTGCCGATTCGGTGTTCGGGACGGGGTTTGGTACTCTTCTCGGGTCGCTGAGCCCCCGTAGCTCAGGGGATAGAGCACCGCCCTCCGGAGGCGGGGGCGCAGGTTCGAATCCTGCCGGGGGCACATCACTGACATACGCGAATGGCCCCGGCTGCCCAGCCGGGGCCATTCGCGTTTCCGGCAGAATCTCGTCCGGTCTTCCCGAACGGGATCAGGAAAATCCGCATCACACAGGCAGAACCGAAACCTTGCCCGGACGGAAGGAACGCCCTGATGTGGACCCTGCGCCTGATGACTGCCGCTCTCAGCCTCTCGATCCTGACCGGCTGTACGACCGACCCGGAGAATGTCGACGGAGAGGCGGGACCGGCGGGTGCCCCGTCGGCGACCGCCACCGCCTCCGCGAGCGCCGCCGCCTCCTCCTCGACCACCCCGTCGGCGACCGCCAGTGCCGCCGTCTCCCCGAGCGCCGCAAACTCGACCACCCCGTCGGCTGCCCCGTCGACCTCCGGTAGGACCAGCGAGATCCGCAAGACGGACTGGGCCAACGTGACGCTGGCGAATCTGGACTACCTGGGCCTCGGTGACGTGCGGTTCCGCGATGGTAGGGGGTCCTCCGGTGCCAACAACTGCACCATGCTGCCCGGCGGCGCCCGACCCGCGTACGCGGAGTTCCTCACCGAAGAGCCGGCGAGCAGCCCGGTCACCGAGGACGCGCTCATCCTCATCGAGTGCGGCAGCGACGGCCTGGATCAGGCGCTCATCCCGGTCAAGCTCGGCTTCGACCAGAAGACCCGCGAAACGATGGGGTTCATCCAAGCCGACCCGCCCCCTGGACCGGGCAGCCGGATGACGTTCACCTCGTACACCGTCGAGAAGGGCGTGATCGTGACGACCGTGCGGAAGGCCGACGGCGGCAGGGAGACGCGCCGCTACCGGTTCGGCGGCGGTAAGACCTGGGAGCGCCTCTAGACGGCCGGCGCCAGTGATTCGCTCGTCCACACACCACGCAGGATCTCCTCGGTGTGGTCGACTCCGTCGACCTGCCGGATCTGGACGTAGATGCCGTAGTCGCCGGTGGACGGCGTGATCAGCGCCTCGGTGAAGGAGATGGTGGTGCCTCCGCAACGGGTCCACCGTTGCACGGCGGCGGTGGTGGAGCCGGTGCGGTATTGCCGGTCAGGCTCCGGAGCGCAGGTCGAATGGTCGGGCAGGGCCGGAGTGGCACCGCGTAACGCCCTGCTCGCACCGACGAACACACCCGGGACGGCGGTCGTCGGGTCGGACCACGCCGCCAGGTCCGCGCCGACGACCAGACCGGGGGCGCGACCGGCCGGCAGGCGAATCGACTGCGGGTTCCAGCCGGAGTCACGTACCTGTCCGGCCCATGCCGCCGGCACCGCCACCGAGAGGCTGTGGGAGGCGTCGACCACCCGCGTCCAACGGGATTGCAGGAGGGGCCCGTCGGCCCACGCCGTACCGACGAGCACGGCCACGACGGTCAGGACGGACGCGGCCGCCAGCCACCGGAGGGGCACGAACCGTCGGACGGGCCGACCCACCGCCGCGGCGTCCAGCGCGTCGGCGAACGCCACCGCCGACGGCCACCGCCGTGCCGGATCGGGGTTCAGCGCCCGCAGCACCACACCGTCCACGCGCGACGGTATCTCCGAGCGGACCCTCGACGGGCGTACCACGGGCATCGCGGCCGCTGCCGCGACGGCCTGGACCGACGCGGGCAGGCTGGGAGGTCGGCCGGTGAGCATGTGGTAGGTCAACGCCCCCAGCGCGTAGACGTCGGCGCGTACGTCGAGGCCGCCACCGAGACGGGCCTGTTCCGGCGCCATGTAGCCGGGCGACCCGGCGATGATGGTGAAGCCGGAGCCGTGCGCGAGGGCCTTCGCCAGACCCAGATCGCCGACGAGCACCCGTTCCGCGGTGCCCGGTCCGGTGAAGAGCACATTGGACGGCTTCAGGTCCCGATGAATGATGCCGAGGCCGTGCAGGACGGCCACGCCCCGGGCGAGGTCCGCCGCGGTGGCCAACGCATCCCGCACCGGCATCGGTCCGGTCTCGAGTCGCTCCGCGAGGGTGCCCCCCGACGCGTAGGTCATCACCAGATAGGGGCGCCCATCGGCCAACTCGCCCACGTCGAGGACGCGGACCAGTCGATCCGACTCGGCGCGGCGCAGGATGCGCGCCTCCTCGGCGAAGCGGGTCCGGACGTCGACGTGGTGCGTCCAGTTGTCCGCCAGGACCTTCACCGCGACCGATGTCCCCAGGGCCTCGTCGTCGGCGAGCCACACGGTGGCGAACGCACCCGATCCGAGGCGCCGGCGAACCCGATACCGACCGATCCGTTCGGGCACCGACACGGCCGTACTATAGGCCGGTCGTCGGCCGCCTCGCTGCCGCACATTCGGGGGAATGGACAGACCATGGCGCTCAGCCCGGAGACCGAGGCCATCGCGCGAAAGGCCGCAGCCGGCGACGCCACGGCGCTCGACGCGTTGCTGACGCGCATCCGGCCGGATGTGCTGCGACAGTGTGGTCGGTTCCTGCCGTGCCTTCAGGACGCGGAGGAAGCGTGCCAGGACGCGCTGCTCCAGGTTGCCCTGCACATCACCCGGTTCGAGGGCCGGTCGAAGTTCTCCACCTGGCTGCACGTCGTGGTCGCCAACTGCGCCCGGCAGACGTACCGCTCGCTGAAACGGCGCGCGGCGGAGCGGGTGGCTGCCGAACTGCCGGTCAATCTGCCGGATCCGCGGACCACCAGCGTGATCGCCGGTTCCCGACTGGACCTGCTGGACGCGTTGGAACGCCTCGAGGCCCAGCGGCCGAACCTGGTGGCCGCTCTGGTGCTGCGGGACCTGTGCCAGCTGGACTACGACGAGATCGCCGAGCAGCTCGCGATACCCGTCGGCACGGCGAAGTCACAGGTTCACCGGGCGCGGCAGCACGTCCGCCATTCGCTCGACCGTGCGTGACGGCGCACAGCGGGGCCGGATGCCCGCACCAGCCCCCGACCGTCCGGGCAGGCCTGGCCGGACTCGTCGCGTCTGAGCGGATCTGAGCGGTCCGCGCCAGGCGGCCTGGCGGCTGGACCGAGTGGTCCGGGGCGGTCCTGCCGCTCCCCGGGCCGGCACGCCCACGCAGGTCGCGGCCCCGGTGGCCCGATGGCGGGCGCGGACCGGCCCGGGCGGGAGACCGGCGACACAGCCGGCGATGTCTACCGCGTCACCCGGCGGCCGAGGAACCAGACAGCCCCGCCAGCCGGGGCACGGACCGGACGCCATATTGCCGGATTGTTACAACGGCCGGCCAACGGAAACTTGCGGATCGCCGTCGCGCGTGAATAAGTTGTGGTACGCAACAAAACCTCGTGAGGCCTAACCCAGCGAGAGGCATCCATGATGTTGGCGAGGTGCAGCAAGTCATGAGCGACGCGCCCATCCTCCTGGAGATGCGCTCCATCACCAAGGAGTTCCCAGGAGTCAAGGCTCTTTCCGACGTCAACCTGGTGGTGCGCGCCGGTGAGATCCACGCCATCTGCGGCGAGAACGGCGCGGGCAAGTCGACGCTGATGAAGGTGCTCAGCGGCGTCTACCCGTACGGCACGTACGACGGCGACATCATCTACCAGGGCGCCGAGACCCGCTTCTCCGACATTCGGGCGAGCGAGGCCGCCGGCATCGTGATCATCCACCAGGAGCTCGCGCTCATCCCGCACATGTCGATCACCGAGAACATCTTCCTCGGCAACGAGCCGCGCAAGCGGGGTGCGATCGACTGGAAGGCCGCGAACCGGATGGCGCTCGACCTGATGGCCCGGGTCGGTCTCCAGGAGGACCCGGACACCCTGATCAAGGACATCGGCGTCGGCAAGCAGCAGCTGGTGGAGATCGCCAAGGCGTTCGCCAAGGACGTCAAGCTGCTCATCCTGGACGAGCCGACAGCCGCGCTCAACGAGGCGGACTCGCGGCACCTGCTGGACCTGCTGCGCGGCTTCCGCTCGCGCGGCATCACCTCGATCATGATCTCGCACAAGCTGAACGAGATCGAGGCGATCGCGG
This sequence comes from Micromonospora palomenae, assembly GCF_007829925.1. Lineage (NCBI taxonomy): Bacteria > Bacillati > Actinomycetota > Actinomycetes > Micromonosporales > Micromonosporaceae > Micromonospora > Micromonospora palomenae. Next base: position 241,848 of record NZ_VIXA01000003.1, on the reverse strand, counting down.
ACCAGATCACCATCCTGCGCGACGGCCGGACGGTGGAGACCCTGGACGTCCAGGCCGGGGCGGTCGACGAGGACCGGATCGTGCGGGGCATGGTCGGCCGCGAGCTGAGCAGCCGCTTCCCGGACCACACGCCCAAGATCGGCGAGGTCTTCTTCGAGGTCCGCGACTGGAACGTCCGGCACCCGATCTCGGCCGAGCGCCAGGTCTGCAAGAACGAGAGCTTCGTCGTACGCCGCGGCGAGATCGTCGGCTTCGCCGGCCTGATGGGCGCGGGCCGCACCGAGCTGGCGATGAGCGTCTTCGGCCGCTCCTACGGGGTGTACGAGTCGGGCACGATCATCAAGGACGGCAAGGAGATCGTGCTGAAGTCGGTGGCGGACGCGATCGCCCACGGGCTCGCGTACGTCAGCGAGGACCGCAAGGCGGTCGGCCTCAACCTGCTCGACGACATCAAGACGTCGACGGTGGCCGCCAAGCTGTCCAAGATCTCCCGGCACGGCGTCCTGGACGAGGTCGCGGAGTACAAGGCGGCCGAGTCGTACCGCCGGGAGCTGCGGACCAAGACCCCGTCGGTCGACGAGAGCGTCTCCAAGCTCTCCGGCGGCAACCAGCAGAAGGTCGTCCTCGCGAAGTGGATGTTCACCGACCCCGACCTGCTGATCCTCGACGAGCCGACGCGCGGCATCGACGTGGGCGCCAAGTACGAGATCTACGGCATCATCCAGCGGCTCGCCGACCAGGGGAAGGGCGTCGTCGTCATCTCCTCGGAACTGCCTGAGCTGATCGGGCTCTGCGACCGCATCTACACCGTGTTCGAAGGAACCATCACCGGCGAGATCGCCCGCGAGGATGCGGACCCGGAGACCCTCATGAAGCAGATGACCTCTACGAAGAAGATGCAGACACGATGAGCCGATTGAAGGACCTGCAGAAGAACCTCTTCGGAGGCACCACTTCCAACGCCCGCCAGTTCGGGATGATCTTCACCCTGGTGGCGATCGTCGTCCTGTTCCAGATCTGGACGGACGGGCTGACCCTGCGGTCGGACAACCTGATCGCGCTGTTCCAGCAGAACTCGTACATCCTCATCCTGGCCATCGGCATGCTGATGGTGATCGTCGCCGGGCACATCGACCTCTCGGTCGGCTCGGTCGCCGCCATCACCGGCATCCTGGTGGCCAAGGCGATGGCGGAGTGGTCGCTGCCCTGGCCGGTCGCCATCCTCTACGGTCTCGCCATCGGCGCGATCATCGGCGCCTGGCAGGGCTTCTGGGTCGCCTACATCGGGGTGCCGGCGTTCATCGTCACCCTGGCGGGCATGCTGCTCTTCCGGGGCGGCAACCAGTTCATCGGCGACGCCAACACCATCCCGGTGCCGGAGGGCTTCCGGGTGATCGGCTCGGGCTTCCTGCCCGAGGTCGGCCCGAGCACGGGCTACAACAACCTGACCCTGCTGCTCGGCCTGGCCGCCTGCGTGGCCGTGGTGTGGCGGGAGCTGAAGTCCCGCAAGACCCGCCGGGAGATGGACGCCGACCCGGCACCGATGTGGATCTCGGTCCTTCGGATGGCCGTCATGGTCGGTGTGATCGTCTTCGCCTCGCTGCGCTTCGCCAGCGGCCGCGTCGGCACCAGCTTCCCGGTCTCCGGCATCATCCTGGTGGCGCTGGTGCTGGCGTACTCCTTCTACACCCGCAACACCGCCGGGGGCCGGCACATCTACGCGGTCGGCGGCAACTCGCGGGCGGCGGAGCTCTCCGGCGTCAAGCTCAAGCGGGTCAACTTCTTCGTCATGATGAACATGTCGGTCCTGGCCGCGCTGGCCGGCATGATCTTCGTGGCCCGTTCGGCGGCCTCCGGTCCGCAGGACGGCAACGGCTGGGAGCTGGACGCGATCGCCGCGGTCTTCATCGGCGGCGCGGCCGTCGCCGGCGGCATCGGCACCATCAGTGGCTCGATCGTCGGCGGTCTGGTCATGGCCGTGCTCAACAACGGCCTGCAGCTGAAGGGCGTCGGCAGCGACCAGGTCCAGATCATCAAGGGGCTGGTCCTGCTGCTGGCCGTCGCGCTCGACGTCTACAACAAGAAGCAGGGACGTTTCTCGATCATCGGCAGCCTCACCCGCTCGTTCCGCCGAGACACGCCCAGCACGCCCTCGTCCCCGTCGGAAGCGGAGCGCGAGCCCGCCAAGACCGCGGTGTCCGGCTGACGGCCACCGACCTCTCCCCTATCACCACAGAAGAAGGGCACTACTTGCCATGCGCAATCTCCTTGCCAAGACGGTGGCGATCGGCGCCATCGCGACGCTGGCTCTGACCGGCTGCGGCTCCGGCCGTGACGGTGAGTCCGGCGGCTCCGGCGCCCCGGCCAAGGGCTTCGCGGCCGACTCCCTGATCGGTGTCGCCCTGCCGTCGAAGACCTCGGAGAACTGGGTCCTCGCCGGTGACCTGTTCACCAACGGCCTGAAGGAGGCCGGCTTCAAGAGCGACGTGCAGTACGCCGGCGCGTCGACCACCGTCGCCGACCAGCAGGCCCAGATCACCGCCATGGTCACCAAGGGCGCCAAGGTCATCGTCATCGGCGCGACCGACGCCGCGCAGCTGTCGACCCAGGTCGCCGCGGCGCACCAGGCCGGCGTGAAGGTCATCGCCTACGACCGGCTGATCACCAACACCCCGGACCTCGACTACTACGTCGCGTTCGACAACTTCAAGGTCGGCCAGCTCCAGGGCCAGGCCCTGCTGGACGGCATGAAGGCCAAGAAGCCGAACGGCCCGTACAACATCGAGCTCTTCTCGGGCTCGCCGGACGACAACAACGCCGGTGTCTTCTTCAACGGCGCGATGAGCGTGCTCAAGCCGGAGATCGACAAGGGCAACGTGGTCGTCGCCTCGAAGCAGACCGACGTCAAGCAGACCGCCATCCAGGGCTGGAAGGCCGAGGGTGCGCAGGCCCGCATGGACCAGCTGCTGACCTCGACCTACGGCAACAAGGAGCTGGACGGCGTCCTCTCCCCGAACGACACGCTGGCCCGCGCGATCATCACCTCGATCAAGGGTGCCGGCAAGAAGGTCCCGGTCGTGACCGGCCAGGACTCCGAGGTCGAGTCGGTCAAGTCGATCATGGCTGGCGAGCAGTACATGACGATCAACAAGGACACCCGGAACCTGGTCAAGCAGACCATCGCGATGGTGAAGTCCCTCCAGGCCGGTGACAAGCCGGAGATCAACGACACCAAGTCGTACAACAACGGCAGCAAGGTCGTCGAGACGTACCTGCTCCCGCCGGTCGCCGTGACCAAGGCGAACGCGGCCGAGGCGTACGCGAACGACCCGAAGCTGGCGCCGCTCACCAAGTAAGCACCTCAGGGTAGTCACGACGTCGGGTCCCGGAAGTCCGTTTCCGGGACCCTTCGTTGTACTCCCCGGCAGATACCCACGACCGACCGGAGGCGGCCTGCACGTGGCGACACCCATGCGGTCCGGGCCACCCCGGCAGGGCCGCAACCCGGAACTCCTGCCGGCCTCGGCGCCGGGCGCCAGCCAGGAGGAGATCCGCCGGCAGAACCTCGGCGCCGTGCTGCGCTACGTCCACGTGCACGGCCTGACCTCCCGCGCCGAGCTGACCAGTCGGCTCCGGCTCAACCGGAGCACCATCGGCGCACTCGCCGCCGACCTCGCCGCCGCCGGCCTGGTGACCGAGGAGGCGCCCACCACCGCCCGCCGCGCCGGCCGCCCCTCGCTGGTGGTCAGCCCCCGCTCCGGCCGCGTCTACGCGCACGCGCTGAGCATCGAGGCGGACCGGCTGCGCGCCGCCCGCGTCGGCCTCGGCGGCCGCATCCTCGACCTGCGCGAGGCCGACCGTCCGTCCGGAATGGCGGCCCCCGACGCCGTCGCCCCGCTGGCCGACCTCGTCCGCGACATGGAACGCGCCGTCCCCGGTGACGCGCTGCTGGCCGGCGGCGGGGTCGCCGTGGTCGACACGACCCGCGACGCCGACGGCCGGATCCGGATCGGCGGCGCCGACGAGACACTGCACGCCGCGCTCAGCGCGGAGTTCGGGGCCGGCCCCCGATTCGTCACCGGCGACCTGGCCGACATCGCCGCCCTCGCCGAGCACGTCCGGGGCGTGGCGGCGGGGGTCAACGACGTCGTCTACCTGCACGGTGACCTGGGCGTCAGCGCCGGCATCATCAGCGGCGGCCGGCTGGTGCTCGGCCACCGCGGGCGCAGCGGCAAGGTCGGCCACATGGTGGTCAACCCGGACGGCCTGCCCTGCGGGTGCGGCTCACGCGGCTGCTGGGAGACCGAGATCGGCGAGGCGGCGCTGCTGCGGCACGCCGGCCGGGAGCCGGGCGGCCCGGACGCGGTCGCCGACGTCCTGCGCGCGGCGGCGGCCGGGGAGCAGCCGGCGGTGGCGGCCGTGGAGCGGGTCGCCGACTGGCTCGGCTTCGGCGTGGCCAACCTGGTCAACGTGGTCAACCCGAACACCGTGGTGTTCGGCGGCTCGCTGCGCGAGCTCTACCTCGCCGGCGCGGGCACGGTCCGCCGCCGCCTGGACACGATGGTCCTGCCGCCCTGCCGCGAGATCGTGCACCTGCGCGCGGCGGCGCTCGGCCGCGACGCCGCCCTGATCGGCGCCGCCGAACTGGCCTTCGACACGCTCCTGGCGGACCCGCTGCACGCCGGCGCCGCCGGCTAGCCAGGTCGGCGTCCGGGTCCCGCTGCGCGGGTGACCGGTCGGCACCGGCGGCGTCGTCGTTCGCCAGCGACGCGGGCCGTCCGGTTGGGCCGTCGCCGGTCGCGGCTAGGTGTCGGAGGCGCGGACCGTCCGGAGCAGGAAGCCGGGCAGCGAGAGCTCCCGGCCGCCGGTCTCCGCGGCCACGTCGATCTCCTCGATGTCCGTGTCGACCCACTGCGGCTCGGCGAAGCCCGCCCGCAGCAACTCCTCGGTCACGCCCCAGCCGTGGCCCGCCGCGAGGGAGACCGCCAGGACGAAGACGGTCGCGCCCGGCGCGGCGAGACCCGGCAGCAGGGCGAGGTACGCCTCCACCGCGCCGCCGCCGCGCCGGTGGAGACTGTGCAGCAGACCGGAGTCGAACACCGAGTCGAACGGCGCCGACGGCAACGACAGCTCCGTGGCGTCCTGCACCTCGAAGTGCACCGTCAGGCCCTCGCCGGCGGCCTTGGCGCGGGCCATGTCGATCGCCACGCGCGAGATGTCGACCCCCGTCACCTGGTAGCCGCGGCGGGCGAGGGCGATCGCGAGGTCACCGGGGCCGCATCCAATGTCGAGCACCTTCGGGCCCTTCACCCCGCGGTCGAGCACCTTCGCAAGGGCCGGCTGCGGACCGCCGATGTCCCAGGGCGGCCCGCCCGAGTCGGCGGTGTCGCGGTAGAGCGCGTCGTAGTCGTGGGGCTCGTAGCCGTCAGCCTCGGCGTCGTGTGCGGTCACCGCAGACCCCCTGGACAATCGTCCGCTGGCCGGAGCTCGACCAGCACCGTCCTACCGTCGGCATGACGCGGATCAGCCGGCCGCCCGGCGGGCCCGGGCCCGGCGTTTCCCCTCGTGCATGGCCTGCACCCGGGCGATCGGAATGGTCCGCCCCTCAGCGACCAGGTCGGCCGGGAGCCGCTGCGGCGCGGGCAGCGCTTCGGCCCACGGGTCCCGGTCGGCCACCAGCGCCGGCACCGTCCGCACGGTGAAGTCGCCCGGGGTGATCCCGTCGAGGTCGTCCCAGGCCACCGGGAAGGAGACCGGCAGGCCGGGCCGGACCCGCGGGCTGTACGCGGCCACCACGGTCGCCCCGCCGGCCCGGGTCGCGTCGACGAAGACCCGGCCGCCCCGGTCCTCCCGGATGAAGGCCGTGGTGGCCAGGGCCGGGTCGAGCCGTTCGGCGTGCACGGCGAGGGCTCGGGTGGCGGCGGCCGCCTCCTCGGCGGTGGTCGCCGGGTCGACCGGTACGAAGACGTGCACGCCCTTCGCCCCGCTGGTCTTCACCGCCCCGGCCAGGCCGACGTCGTCGAGCGCCCGCCGCACCAGCGCGGCGGCCCGGACCACCAGCCCGAACGGCTCCCCCTCCGGCGGGTCGAGGTCGAGCACCAGGTGGGTCGGGTGCTCGGGGTGCGCCACCGTGCTCAACGTCGGGTGGTACTCGATCGCCCGCTGGTTGGCGAACCAGAGCAGAGTGCGCCGGTCGTCGCAGAGGGCGTACGACACCTGCCGGTGGGACGCCTCCGCCCAGACGGAGGTGCGGCGCACCCAGTCCGGGGTGTACTTGGGCAGGTTCTTCTGCATGAACGGGTCCTGCCCGCGCAGCAGCCGGATCACCGAGAGCGGCCGGTCGCGCAGGCCGGGCAGGATGCGCTCGCGCACGGCGTCCAGGTAGTCGACCAGGTCCCGCTTGGTGACGTCACCGCCGGCGAGCAGCGGTTGGTCCAGGTTGGTCAGCCCGACCCCGTCCCGGGTCTCCTCCGCCCCGCTCATCAGCCCACCTTCCCGGCTGCGCCGTCCGGCCGCAAGCCGACGCGGCGGTCAGCCCGCGAACGGGTCGCCGCCGCCGCGCAGCGCGTCGAGCATCCCGGCGGCCCGGGCCCGGGCCGCGTTGTACACGCCGGAGCCGAGGCTGATCCGGGCCACGCCGAGGCGGGCCAGTTCCCCGACCCCGGGCGTGCCGGGGCGCAGCAGCACGTTCACCGGGCCGTCGACCGCGGCGACGAACCGCCCGACCAGCTCCGGGTCGGCCAGCAGGATCGGGTAGACGCAGTCGGCGCCGGCGGCGCGGTAACGATTGGCCCGACGGACCGCCTCGTCGAACGCCCGGGCCGGATCGCCGGCGGCGCGCAGGAAGACGTCCACCCGGGCGTTGACCACCAGGTCCGGTCCGGCCGCCGCGCGGACGGCGGCGAGCAGCTCGGCCTGCTCGTCCACGTCGCACAGCCGTCCGGTACCCGGATCGGAGTCCTCCAGGTTGAGTCCGGCCGCCCCCGTGGCGAGCAGCCGCTCGACCAGTTCGGCCGGTGGCAGGCCGTACCCCCGCTCCAGGTCGGCGGTGACCGGCACCTCGACGGCCCGGACGACCCGGGCCACCGCGGCGAGCATCTCGGCCACCGGGGTCGCCTCGCCGTCGGTGTGGCCGAGCGATTCCGCCACGGCGGCGCTGCTGGTGGCGACGGCGGGGAAGCCGGCGGCGGCGACGGCGCGGGCGGAGCCGGCGTCCCAGGCGTTCGGCAGGATCAGCGGGTCGCCGGGGCGGTGCAGGGCGCGCAGTGCGGCGGCGGAACGGCTCGACGTCATAGGCCCATTCTCGGCCGGCGGATGGCCCGCCCCTAAGCTCCAATCCCGTGCCGATGGACTGGGCCGGTTTCGGCGTCGACCTGCACCTGGAGCTGGACGCCAGCGGCGGTCGACGGGCCGGGCTGGAACGCGCGCTGCGCGCGGCCATCCGGGACGGCCGGCTGCCGCCGTCGACGCGGCTGCCCGCGACCCGGGCGCTCGCCGCCGAGCTGGGCCTGGCCCGGGGCACGGTCAGCGCCGCGTACGACCAGCTGGTCGCCGAGGGCTGGCTGGTGGCCCGGGTCGGCTCCGGCACCGAGGTGAGCCCGCTGCGGCAGGCCGGGACGCCGGCCGCCACGCCGATGCCCGGTCCCGCCGCGCCCCGGTACGACCTGCGCCCGGGCAGCCCGGACGTGGGCGCCTTCCCGGTCACCGCCTGGCTGCGGGCCACCCGCCGGGCGCTGGCCGTCGCCCCGGCGAGCGCGTACGGCTACGGCGATCCGCGCGGGCGCGCCGAGCTGCGGGCCGCGCTCGCCGGCTACCTGGGCCGGGCCCGCGGCGTGCTGGCCGACCCCGAGCGGATCGTCGTCACCAGCGGGTACGTCCAGGCGCTGGTGCTGCTGACCACGGTGCTGTGGGAGGCCGGCGCGCCGACCGTGGCGATGGAGGACCCGGGGCTGCCCTTCCACCGCGAGGTGGTGCGCCGCCAGGGCGGCCGGGTGCTCCCGCTGCCGGTGGACGACGGCGGCGCCCGCACCGACCTGCTCGGCGCCGGTGAGCTGGCCGAGGTGGCGGCGGCGGTGGTCACCCCGGCCCACCAGTACCCGACCGGGGTGACGCTGCGCCCGGACCGCCGGCACGCGCTGACCGGCTGGGCGCGGGACGCCGCCGCCCTGGTGGTCGAGGACGACTACGACGGCGAGTTCCGCTACGACCGGCAGCCGGTCGGCGCGGTGCAGGGCATGGCCCCGGAGCAGGTCGCCTACGTCGGCACCGCGGCGAAGACCCTCGGCCCGGCGTTGCGGCTGGCCTGGCTGGTGCTGCCGGCCCGGCTGGTCGAGCCGGTGGTGGAGGCCAAGCGCCACCTGGACGTGCAGACCGAGGTGATCGGGCAGCTCGCGCTCGCCGACCTGATCACCAGTCACGGCTACGACCGCCAGGTGCGCACCGTCCGCCGCCGCTACCGGCAGCGGCGTGACCTGCTGCTGGAGCGGCTGGCCGGGTGGGTGGCCGTCGGCGGGGTCGCCGCCGGGCTGCACGCCACCGTCGCGCTGCCCCCGGGCGGGCGGACCGAGGCGGAGATACTGGCCGCCGCGGCCGCCCGGGGGCTGGCGCTGACCGGGCTCGACGCCCACCGGCACCGCCCCGGAGCGGGCCCGCCCGGGCTGGTCGTCGGGTACGCCACCCCGCCTGCGCACCGCTACCCGGCCGCGCTGGACGAGCTGGCCACGGTGCTGCGTACCGTCTCCGCCCGGCCCTGACCCCGGCGCGTTCGGGGCGGCCCTGCGCTGCGGACTGAAATGTCGCTGCACCGCGGATGGCTGAGCTTCGTCCCACTCGACGTTTCGGTACGCACATCGTGCTGGGGGCGTCGACGTAAGGGATGCCAGCCAGGGCGAACCGCCCGGGTGGGCCGCACAGGACCCAGTCTGATCCACACCTCTCGAAGATCCCTGACGGTCGGATCAGGGAAGCCGGCTCATGTTTGCCGCGAACGTGGAACAATTTTCACAAAGGGTGCCAATCGAACCGAGTGCGGGACGGTCTCGACGACAACGACCTCCGGCGCACGGCACCTTTGCCTGCCTGAGTCCGGTCATGAGTGGTTCGTCCGCCGGTGATCCCGCGGCTCAGGAACTCCACGTAGAAGGGAGCAGCAATGATGGGACGTACCCGACTCTGGGCGGTCGCGATGGCGGCCAGCGCAGCAGTGGCGGCAACCGCCATCGGCACCGCCGCCATGGGCGACGGCCGGGACGACTCGGGCGACAAGCGGGACTCGCACGACTCCCGCGACTCGCGGGACTGGAGCGACTCGCGGGACAACAAGGAGGTGAACGTCCGGGCCAAGCTCAGCGGCTTCGAGGAAGATCCACAGCCGATCTCGACGCCCGGCTCCGGCCGGTTCAAAGCCACGATCGACCAACGGGACAAGAAGATCGAGTTCGAGCTGAGCTACGAGGACCTGAAGGACGTCCAGCAGGCGCACATCCACTTCGGAGGGAGGCACCAGAGCGGCGGCATCGCCGTCTTCCTGTGCTCCAACCTGAAGGACGCGAAGGGTGGCCCGTCGCACGACGTCCAGTCCTGCCCCCCGGCCCCAGCCACCATCGAGGGGACCATCAAGCCCGAGGACGTGGTCGGCCCCGCCGACCAGGGCATCGAGCCGGGCGAGTTCGACGAACTCGTCGACGCGATCGAGGCCGGCGTCACCTACGTGAACGTGCACACCAAGAAGTTCCCGAACGGCGAAATCCGCGGCCAGATCAAGAGCGACGACAAGCGGGACCAGGACGACGAGGACCGGGGCCGCGACAAGGACGACGAGGACCGGAACTCGTGGTGGAGCGAAGACGAGGACCGGGCTTGGAACGAGCTCAAGGAGAACTGGGACCGGGACCACGAGGACCGGGACTGGGACGAGCTCAAGAAGAGCTGGGACCGGGACCGGGAGGACCGGGACCGGGAGGACCGGGACCGGGAGGACCGGGACCGGGAGGACCGGGACCGGGAGGACCGGGACCGGGAGGACCGGGACCGGGAGGACCGGGACCGGGAGGACCGGGACCGGGAGGACCGGGACCGGGAGGACCGGGACCGGGACAAGCGCCACGACGACAAGGGCGACAAGGACCGGGACAAGGGCCACGACCACGGGGACGATCGGCCCAACGACGAGAAGTGACCTGTCGCCTCGCGGCGGGGGGAACGCCCAACCCTTGACGGGTTGGGCGTTCTCCCATGCGTCGGCCCACCCGCCGCAAGGACCTGTCGGCTGACGTCGGCGATGAACTGCTGCCTCCGCCTGTGATCCTCCCCCCGCGCCGGGCCCCAACCCCACTCACGCTGCTGGAGCGGCTGGCCGGGTGGGTGGCCGTCGCTACCCGGCCGCACTGGACGAGCTGGCCACGGTGCTGTGTACCGGCTCCACCCGGCCCTGACCCCGGCGCAGCGCCACCACGGCGACCAGCAGCGCGGCGGTGACCAGGGCGGCCGCGGCGGCGAACGCGGCGCGGTAGCCGGCGGCGAGGGCGTCGGTCCCGGCCCGGCCGGCGGCACCCAGCACGTCGGTGCGATGCGCGGCCAGAGTCGCCAGCGCGGCCAACCCGAGCGCGCCGCCGACCTGCTGGGTGGTGTTGGCCAACCCGGAGGCGAGGCCGGCGTCGGCCGGGTCCGCGCCCGCCATGGCGAGGGTGGTGACCGCGGGCAGGGTCAGCCCGCCGGCCAGGCCGAAGACGAGGATCGCCGGGAGCACGTCGGTCGGGTAGTCGCCGTCCACCGGCAGCCGGGCCAGCAGCAGGAACCCGGGTACGGCGAGCGCCAGCCCGGTGAGCAGCACCGCCCGGGCGCCGAACCGGGCGATCAGCCGTCCGGCGAGGCCGAGCGAGACCACCGCGATCACCACCGGGGTGGGCAGGAAGGCCAGCCCGGTGGCGGCCGGTGCCAGGCCCAGCACGAGCTGGAGCTCCAGCGCCAGCAGGAACTGGAAGCCGAAGAAGGCGGCGATGGTGAGGAACTGGACCAGGTTCGCGGCGACCAGGTCCGGCGTGCGCAGCACCCGGGGCGGCAGCAGCGGGGTGGCGGCGACCGCCTGCCGGAGCGCGAACGCGCCGAGCAGCGCCCCGGCCAGCAGCGCGGCGGCGAGGGTACGCGGGGACGTCCAGCCGTGCTCGCCGGCGCCGACGATCGCCACCACGGTGGCCATCAGGCCGGCGGTGACCAGCGCCGCGCCGGGCAGGTCGAGGCCGGCCCGCAGCCCGATGCCGGAGTCGGCCGGCACCCAGCGCATGGCGCCGCCCACGATGAGCAGGCCGATCGGCAGGTTGATCAGGAAGATCGCCGGCCAACCGGCCAGCTCGGTGAGGAACCCGCCGGTCAGCAGGCCGAGCGTGGCGCCGGCCGCGCCGGTGAAGCTGAACACCGCGATGGCCCGGGCCCGCTCGGCGGGCGCGGGGAAGAGCCCGACGACCATGCCGAGGCCGACCGCGGTGGTGAGCGCCCCACCGACGCCCTGGAGGAACCGGGCGACGACCAGGGTGGTCGGGTCGCCGGCCAGCGCGCAGGCCACCGAGGCGAGGGTGAACAGGGCGACCCCGGCGAGGAACACCCGCCGGCGGCCGGCCAGGTCGCCGAGCCGCCCGGCGAGCAGCAGCAGCCCGCCGAACGCGACCAGGTAGGCGTTGACCACCCAGGGCAGGTCGGCGGCGGCGAAGCCGAGGTCGCGCTGGATGGCGGGCAGGGCCACCGCGACGATGCTCCCGTCCAGAATGATCATCAGGCTGCCGGCGCAGAGCACGAGCAGCGCCGCCCATCGGTTCGTCATCGACGTCCTCCTTGGTGCACGGTTTGTTACCGAGGCCATCGTCTGTGACTATCAGACCGAGCGGAAGGAGGCACTTTGGTGTCCCAGGGGAACAGCTGTGTGTCCATCGGACGCGCCCAGGCCCGCGCCTGCACCGTCCGCGAGGCGCTGGACCGGGTCGGTGGCAAGTGGAGCATCGGCATCCTGGTGGCCGCCGCCAAGGGGCCGGTCCGCTTCACCGAACTGGAACGGCAGGTGGAGGGGATCAGCCGGCGGATGCTGACCCTCACCCTGCGCAACCTGGAACGGGACGGCCTGCTGCACCGGCGGGTGCACCCGACCGTGCCGCCGAAGGTGGAGTACACCGCCACCCCGATGGCCCTGGAGCTCTACGAGTCGCTGGTGGCGCTCACCGACTGGGCCGAACGGCACCGCGGGGCCATCAGCGAGGCGCGGGCCGCGTACGACCGGGAGCACGCGGGGCAGTGACTCCGGCGGCGACCGGCGCGTCCCACTCGACGTGGTGGTCGTACAGCCAGGCGAGGGAGGCGCCGCCGGTCTTCGCCATCCGCCTGGCGTACAGGGGCAGGGCGACGTCCCGCACCAGCCGGGCGACCGGACCGGCGGCCTTGGTGCCGCTGTTCCGCCGCCCCTGCGCCACCACCCGCTCGACCCGCTCCCGGCGCAGCCGCTCGTACGCGGTGAACGCGGCCGGCACCTCGGGCAGATCGCGCAGGCACCGGGCCAGCGTCACCGCGTCCTCGAACGCCATCGCCGCGCCCTGCCCGGAGGAGGGGGCGGCGGTGTGCGCCGCGTCGCCGATGACGATCATCCGGTCGCGGTGCCAGACGGGCAGCGACGGCAGGTCGTAGGTGGGCCAGCCGTACCGGATCCGGTCGGTGGCCTCGACGATGCGCAGGGCCGGGCCGGCGTCGTCCGCGAAGAGGGCGCGCAGCCGGGCGCGTGACTCCTCCGGGCCGATGGCGGCGAGCTGGTCCGGGGTCAGTTCCGCCGGCTGGGGCGGGTTGGCGAACCACCAGATCTCGTCGTCGCCCACCGGGATCCAGCAGAAGAAGCACCGCCGCCCGAAGACCATGTTCATCACGCCCGACTCGCCGGGCAGCCCGAGGCCGCGGGTGAAGCCACTGGCGTTGAGCAGCGGGACGTAGCGGGGCGCGGGCGCCGCCGGGTCGATGATCTCCCGGGTCCGCGAGCGCAGCCCGTCCGCGCCGATCAGGAGGTCACCCTCGGCGCTCCGGCCGTCGGCGAACCGGGCCCGTACGCCCACCCCGGTCGACTCGGCCGACACCAGGCGGGCGCCGTGCACGATGGGTACGCCCTGCCGGGCGGCCTCGTCGCGCAGCGCCCGGTAGAGGTCGGACCGCCGCACCGTGGTGCTGCCCCGCCCCCGGGTGCGGGTGCCGCTGGTGCCGAACTCGCCCAGCCGACGGCCCTGGTGATTGAACATCGCCATCCGGGGAGTCGGGTGACCGAGCCCGGCGACCAGTTCGTCCAGGCCGATCGCCCGCAGCGCGTCCATCCCGTTGACCGAGAGGGTCAGGAAGGAGCCCACGCCGACGGCGTCCCGCTCGTACGCCTCGTGGATCGCGGAGTCGATGCCGGCGCGGCGCAGGGCGAGGGCGGCGACCGGGCCGGCGATACCACCACCGATGATCAATGCTTTAGTCATGTCATGACTATACATAGAATGACTATGATGGGGAAGACCGTCACCTAAGGTGAGGCCATGGCCGCCCGCGCACACCGCCACTCACCGCTGGCGATGATGGTGCTCGCCCTCCTGGTCGAGCAGCCGATGCACGCGTACCGGATGCAGCAGCTCATCCAGGAGCGGGAGAAGCAGGACGTGGTCAACGTCGCGCAGCGCAACAGCATCTACCAGGCCATCGAGCGGCTGCGGCGCGACGAGCTGGTGCGGGTCAGCCACACCGCCCGGGACGAGCGGCGGCCGGAACGCACGGTCTACGAGCTGACCGACGCCGGCCGGCGGACGCTGGACGGCTGGCTGGTCGAGGCGCTGGCCACCCCGGCGCGCGAGTTCCCCGAGTTCCCCGCCGCGCTCTCCTTCCTGCCGCTGCTGCCGCCGGCCGAGGCGGCCCGGCAGCTCGAACGACGCGCCGAGACCCTCGCCGCGCGGCTGCGCGAACGCGAGGCCGTCCTGGCCCGGGTCGACCTGCCGCGGCTCTTCCTGGTCGAGGACGAGTACCGGCTGGCACTGCTGCGCACCGAGCTGGAGTGGGTCCGCGGCCTCGCCGCCGACCTGCGCGCCGGGACGCTGACCTGGTCCGGCGAGTGGCTGGCCGGCTGGACCGGCGGGGTGGACGACGCCGGGGAGTGACCGGTGTGGCGAACACCACCGGACGCCTCTGACCGATCGGTCAGACTCTGACCGATCGGTCAGGCATGCTGGAACGCATGGCACGGACGACCCCGCAGACCCACGGCGAGATCCTGGCCGCGGCGGCACGGCGGTTCGCGGCGACCGGCTACAAGGGCACCTCGTTGCAGGACATCGCCCGTGAGGTGGGCTGTTCCAAGGCGGCCGTGCTCTACCACTTCGCCAGCAAGGAAGCCCTGCTCGCCGAGCTGATGGCCAGGCCGCTCGAGGTGCTGCGCCAGCTCGACGAACGGATCGCCGCCCTCGACGGCGCCGCCGCCCAGCGCGCCGCCGCCGAGGGCTTCGTGGACCTCGCGGTCCGCTTCCGGCGGGAGATCGCGCTACTGCGCGGCGAGTTCCCCGAACTGCTGGCGCAACCCGCCTTCGCCCACGTCCAGCGCATCTCCGAACGGCTGCTCGACGCGCTCGCGGGGCACTGCGAGGGCCCGGGCGGCCGGATCGCGGCGATGGTCGTGCTGGCCGGGGTGCCGGAGGCGTGCGCCGAATTCGTCGACGTGCCCGACGACGAGTTGCGCCCCGCCCTGCTGGCGATCGCCACCCGGGCGCTGCCACCGCTCGACCCACCCAACCCCGAATGAGGACAAGGATCTGATGGCGACCCTGCTGTACCGGCTCGGCCGGGCCTCATTACGCCACCGGCGACTCGTCGTCGCCGTCTGGCTCGTCGTACTCGTCGGCCTCGGCCTCGCCGCGGCGACCCTGCGCGGCCCGACGGCGAGCAACTTCACCATGCCCGGGACCGAGTCGCAGCAGGCGCTGGACCTGCTGGCCGAGCGGTTCCCGGCGGCCAGCGGCGCCACCGGGACCATCGCGGTCAAGGCGCCGGCCGATGGCCAGCTCGCCACGCCCGAGGGGCAGACGGTGGTCAAGGGCGTCGTGCAGGAGGCCGCGACGCTGCCCGGCGTGGTCGGCGCCGTCGACCCGTTCCAGGTCCAGGCGGTCTCCCCCAACGGCCGGTACGCCCTCGTGCAGGTGCAGTTCGCGACGGGCGCCGACGAGGTCACCGACGAGCAGCGCGAGGCGTACGAGAAGGTCGGCGCGCAGGCCGAGGCGCAGGGCTGGCAGGTCGCGCCCGGCGGCGAGGTGCTCAACTCCGAGCCCGAGGTCGGCTCCACCGAGGCGCTGGGCGTGCTGGTCGCCGCGATCGTCCTGATCATCACGTTCGGCTCGCTGGTCGCCGCCGGGATGACCATGCTCAACGCCCTGATCGGCGTCGCCGTCGGCATGGCCGGCCTGTACGCGCTCAGCGGCGTGGTCGAGCTGACCAGCACCGCACCGATCCTGGCGCTGATGCTCGGCCTGGCCGTCGGCATCGACTACTCGCTCTTCATCACCTCCCGGCACCGGCAGAACCTGCTCGACGGGCTGGAACCGGACGAGGCGGTCGGCCGGGCGGTGGGCACCGCCGGCTCCGCCGTCGTCTTCGCCGGCGCCACCGTGGTCATCGCGCTCGCCGGCCTGGCCGTGGTCAACATCCCCTTCCTCACCGTGATGGGTCTGGCCGCCGCCGGCACCGTCACCGTGGCGGTGCTCGTCGCGATCACCCTCCAGCCGGCCCTGCTCGGCTTCGCCGGTCGCAAGGTGCTCCCCCGCAAGCTGCGCCGGGCCGAGGCCGCGCCGGCCGCCGGCGACACCCCGCCCGCCGAGGACCGCTCCGGCTTCGGCTTCCGCTGGGCGCACTGGGTCACCAAGCTGCGGATCCCGGTCATCCTGGTCGGGCTGCTCGGCCTCGGGCTGCTCGCGCTGCCGGCGCAGGACATGCGGCTGGCCCTGCCGGACGCGGCCACCGCGCCCGAGGGCAGCGCGGCCCGGGTCAGCAGCGACGTCATCCGCGAGGGCTTCGGGCCCGGCTTCACCGGCCGGCTCGCCGTGGTGGTCACCTCGGACTCCCCGCAGGACACCGCGGCCGCCGTACCGCAGGTCACCGCGCTGATCCAGCGCACCGAGGGCGTGCTGGCCGTGGCCCCGCCGCAGGTCGACCCCTCCGGCCGGACGGCGCTGCTCGGCGTCATCCCCAAGACCGGGCCGACCGACGCGGCCACCGAGACGCTGGTCCACGACATCCGCGCCGGCGTCGGCTCGATCGGCAACGCCGAGGTGCTGCTCACCGGCGTCACCGCGATCGGCATCGACGTCTCCGAGAAGCTCTCCGACGCGCTGCCGGTCTACCTGCTGCTCGTCGTCGGGCTGTCGATCCTGCTGCTGATGCTGGTGTTCCGCTCGATCCTGGTGCCGGTCAAGGCGGCGCTGGGCTTCCTGCTCACCGTGGCCGCCACCTTCGGCATCACCGTCGCGGTGTTCCAGCAGGGGCACCTGGCCGACCTGGTCGGGCTGGACACCCCGGGCCCGCTGATCAGCTTCCTGCCGATCCTGCTGATCGGCATCCTGTTCGGACTCGCCATGGACTACGAGGTCTTCCTGGTCTCCCGGATGCGGGAGGACTTCGTGCACGGCGACACCCCGCGCCAGGCCACCATCAACGGGATGGGCCACGGCGCCCGGGTGGTCACCGCCGCCGCGCTGATCATGATCTCGGTCTTCGGCGGCTTCGTCTTCCTCGACGACCCGGTGATCAAGTCGATGGGCTTCGCGCTCGCGATCGGCGTCGCCATCGACGCCTTCGTGGTGCGGATGACCATCGTGCCGGCGGTGATGTCGCTGCTCGACCGGACGGCCTGGTGGCTGCCCCGCTGGCTGAACCGGGCACTGCCCAACGTGGACATCGAGGGTGAGGGGCTGCGCGCCCACCTCGACCGGGAGCCGGTCGACGCCTGACGGACGGGGCCTGCCCGGCCGGCCTACACGCCGGCCGGGTAGGTCTCCATCTCCCCCAGCGCGCTCAGCGCGGGCAACGGATGCAGCGCGGTGGTCTCGTCGCACCAGATGAACCCGTCGTACCGCTCGGCCAGCCGGGTCGGCACGTAGTTGCCCCAGGACTCGAAGGTCGGGTCGTAGACCACCCCGATCGCCCGGTGGTCGACGGTGCCGGTGATCCACTCCGGCTCGTCCGCACCGCCGAAGACCAGCACCGCCCGCTCCGGCATCAGCTCGTGCAGCCGCCGCTCCACCGAACCCTCCCGGGCCGGCGGCACCACCATCGCCTCGGCCGGCGAACCCCAGCGCGGCGCGGCGACGACCGTCCCCCGGTAGCTGCCGAAGCCAACCAGCACGACCCCGTCGCGGCCCAGCCGTTCCCGGCCCAACTGGCCGATGTTCACCATCCCGTCGGCGGCCATGTCGGTGGCCCGGGCGTCTCCCACGTGCGTGTTGTGCGCCCAGACGATCCCCCGCGACTCCGGGCCGTAGTGCTCCAACAGGCGGTCCAGGGTGTCCGTCATGTGGATGTCCCGCACGTTCCACGACTCCGGGCCGCCGCGCACCATCGCCCGGTAGTAGCGCTCCGCGCCGGCCACCACCTCCGCGTTCTGCCAGGCCGCGAAGGCGTCCGGGCCGTCCGAAGCGGCGTGTGCCCGGGTACGCGCCAGCAGGCGTACCACCTCCTCCTCGCAGCGCGCGGAGACGAACCGGCTGGCCGCGCCGTACTCCTCGACCTGCTTGCCGTACGGCTCGAAGCAGCGGTAGGCCTCCTGCGCCGCCTCCAGCGACTGCGGGTCCTCCTCGCCGAGGTAGTCGAAGATGGCCTGCATGGACTCCCACAGGCTGTAGACGTCCAAGCCGTGGAAGCCGGCCCGCTCCCCCGCCGGGCGTTCCATGTTCCAGGCCCGCAACCAGCGGCAGAACCGGTTCACCTCGGCGTTCGCCCACATCCAGGTGGGCCAGCGTTCGAAGCATTCCAGCGCGAGCCGCGGGTCGGCCGCGCCGCCGGGCGCGCCGGTCACCGACCGGTTCACCCGGTCGCAGTCCGGCCAGTCGCCCTCCACCGCCACGAAGGAGAAGCCGTGCTCGGCGATGAGCCGGCGGGTGAACTGCTCGCGCAGCCGGTAGTAGTCGTAGCTGCCGTGCGTCGCCTCGCCGATCATCACCACCCGGGCGTCCCCGACACGCGCCAGCAACGGATCGAAGTCGCTCGGCGCGCCGAGCCGCTGAACCAGCATGTGCGCGGCTACCCGGCGGGTCGGCGACCAAACTCAGACCGTGGCCGTGGGCGTCGATGGCCGTCCCGGTCCCACCCCTGGAACCGGTCACTTCCGCCGATTGCGGTGTGCCGGCGCGCAGGACGGGTAGCCGGGCGGCATGACCGTCACCGGGGCGCAGTTGCAGGACTACCTGGCCGGGCTCGACTACCCGGTCTCGCGCGAGGACCTGGTCCGCTGGGGTCAGGAGAACGGGGCCAGCACCGAGCTGTTGCAGATGTTGCGGGCGTTGCCCGCCGAACAGTTCAACGACCCCGCCGAGCTGCACGAGGCGCTGGCCACGCTCGCCTGAGCATGCCTGGCTCACGGCAGGCGAGCCCGTGGGTGCCGATCGCGCGGGTCGCGGGCGTGCAGCAGGCGGAACAGGACCAGCCACTGCTCCGGCCAGACCAGCCCGACCGGCGTGGCCGGGTCGAGCCGGGCGGCCCGTAGCGCGCCGTCCACCCGGCCGCGCGGGTGCGCCGTGCGCAGCGAGGCGGCGAGCGAGCCGCCGACGCCGCCGAACCCGAGCTCCACCATCCTCCGGTACGCCGGCAGCGCCGCCGGGGGCAGCAGCGGCTCGGGACGGCGCTCGACCCGCAGGATCCCGCCGTCGACGCCGGGCACCGGCCGGAACGCGGCACGCGGCACCCGCCCGGCCAGCCGCCAGTGGTGTTCCGGCCAGGTGAGCACGGTCAGCCTGCTCCACCGGCCGTGGTCGCCGGTGCGCTTGCGGGCGTACTCCAGCTGGGTGAGCAGCGTCGCGGCCCGCAACCCGGGCGCGGCCAGGCACCAGCGGACCACCGCGGCCGTCAGCGACCAGGGGATGTTGCCGACCACGGAGAACGGCTCGTCCGGCGGCGGCGCGGCGAGGAAGTCCTCCTGCCGGTGGCTGACCTGGGGCAGTTGGGCGGCGAGGGCGGCCAGGTCGCCGGCGGCGGCCGGGTCCACCTCGTACGCGACCAGCCGCGCGCAGCGGGCGGCGAGGGGACGGGTGAGCTGACCCCGTCCCGCGCCGACCTCCAGCAGCAGGTCGTCGGGGCCGGGCCGGGCGGCCCGGACCAGCCGCGCGACGGCGGCCGGGTCGGTCAGGAAGTTCTGGGACAGCACGCGACGGGACCGGTCGCGTGCGGTGGTGCGGGATCGGCGGGGCGCCACGGGGATCGTCCTGTCTGTCGCCGGTCGGCGACGGGTACGGACAGGCAGCGCGCACGGCGGGCCTGTCCGAGCGGATCGGGACTCGGACGACCCTGGAGATTCGGCGGGGACGCGGACGTGCGCCCGCCGACCGCGAGGTGTCAGCGGTCAGCGGCGTGGCGGCGCCGGGTGCGACGCGACGCACCGGCCCCGGTCGGTGGACCGGTCGGCGACGGTGCGGAGGTCAGGTCAGGCGCGGCGGTGGGCGTCCCGGCCGGCCAGGGCCGGGCGCCGGACTCGCGGGCGGGCAACCAGGTGGAGGCCCCGCACGGCCGGCGCGGCGGCCACGTCGATCAGGGCATGCGTGAACATGTCGGCCAGGCTAGCGGCGGGCCGCTCGCCCCGCGACGGGTTTCCGGAACCGTCCGGGTCGTCGCCATCCGCCGGCCACCTGGCTGTTCGACTCGGAGAGTCGCCACCGAGATCGCCGGCTGCGGGCCGAGGGCTGTAGGCGGCTCGCCCGGCTCCGGGCTCCGGGCTACGAGGGTAGCGTCCGCCCCCCACTCCCCACATTGAGCGATATACCTCTGAGGCATATTTATGCCTCAGAGGTATATCGCTCAACACTCATATGCCCTGGGACGGGCGACACGCCCGGCCGGGCACCCGCTGGCCGGGGTCACGGACCGGCCGGACCCCGGAGGGGCTCAGATGTCGACGGTGCGGCCCTCGGCGCGGGCGACCTCGGCGGCGGACAGGATCTCCACCACCTCGCGACCGAAGCGCACGTCGCAGCGGTGGTCCCGGGTGCCGGCGTCGATCTCCTCGAGGAGCTGGTCGATCGCCGTGCCGAAGGCGGTGATGGCGTCGCCGTCGCCCGGCGGCACCGTCTCGGTGCCGTTCTCGCCGAAGAAGACGAAGTCGCGGGTCGTCGCCTCACGGGGCGCGTCCAGGGTGAGCGAGATCGCGCTGGTGGCACCGCCGACGTGGGTGAGCAGCAGGTGCACCAGGCCGCTCGGGCCGTTCATCGCCGCCACCCGGGTGACCCGGCCGAGCACCGGCAGGATGATCGACAGCGCGTGCGGGCCGATGTCCCAGAGTGCGCCGTGCTCGATCCGCCACTGCGACTCGCCGTACGGGCTGCCGGGCTGGTAGATCGAGGCGAACATGGTCGCCCGCGCGTGCTGCCAGCCGCTGGCCGCGGCGGTGGAGGCGAGGAAGGCGGTGACGTTCGGGTGGTAACGCTGGGTGAAGAAGACCACCGAGGCCACCCCGGACTGCTGGGCGGCGGCGACCACCCGGTCGGCGTCGGCGAGGGTGAGCGCCAGCGGCTTGTCCAGCAGCAGGTGCCGGCCCGCGATGGCGGCGCGTACGGCGAGGTCCGCCTGGATGTCGGGCGGGAGCGCCACGGCGACCGCGTCGCACTCGTCCAGCAGTGCGGCGACGTCGCCGAACGCCGGTACGCCGTGCCGGTCGGCCAGCTCGGCGGCCCGCTCCGGGTTGCGTCCCCAGACCCCGACCAGTTCGGCGCGCGGGTGCGCGTCGATCGCGGCGGCGTGCGTCTCCGCCGCCCAGTGACCGGTGCCAAACAAGCCGAACCGCAGCACGAGTACCCCCGGTGTCGTCGTCCGCCACGGCGGTGCCGTGGCGTGATCCAACCTAGTCGTCCCCGGCCGGGCACGTCCGGCCGACCTGGCCGAGTGACCGGGGCGAGGGCGATTACTACGCCGGTTAGTAGGCTGTGCCGGTGACCGAGACTGGGACGGTGTGCCCGCGATGACCAGCGCAGCCTCAGCCGGCTCGCCGGTGGACGGGATCCTCGCGACGGCAACGATCGTGCTGTCGCTCGTACTCGCGCTCTGGAGCCTGGTGGCGACGCTGCGCCACCGCGCGCCGGACCGGCTCCAGTTCGTCGGCTTGGCGGTGCTGGAGGTGGCGCTGCTCGCGCTGGCGGTGGCGGCGCTGGTCGCGCTCGGCGGCGGCGAGCGGCCGGGCGAGCCCGGCGCCTTCTTCGGCTACCTGGTGACGCTGGTCTGCCTGCCGCCGCTGGCCTGGGTGCTGGCCAGGATGGAGCCGACCCGCTGGGGCTCGGCGATCGTCTGCGCGATCTGCCTGGTCACCCCGGTGGTCGTGGTCCGGCTCCAGCAGACCTGGGAGATCCTCGGTGGTTGAGACCCGCACCTCCACGCCGGCCACGAACAAGGGTCCGGGTCGGCTACTGATCGCGGTCTACCTGCTCTTCGCGATCGCCGCGACCTCGCGGGCCGGGCTCCAGATCGCCACGAAGTTCGACGAGGCGCCGGTGGCGTACCTGCTCTCCGCGCTGGCCGCGGTGATCTACATCGTCGCCGCCGTCGGGCTGGCCCGCGCCGGTCACGCCGGCCGCCGGGTCGCGCTCGCCTGCTGCTCGGTGGAGCTGATCGGGGTCGTCGGGGTGGGCCTGCTGAGCCTGGTCAACAAGGAACTCTTCCCGGACGAGACGGTCTGGTCCGGATTCGGCAGCGGCTACGGCTACATCCCGCTCGTCCTGCCCGTCCTCGGTCTCCTCTGGCTCTACCGCACCCGCCACACCCCCACCTGACCCGCGCGACCCCGCCGGCGGCCGCACTTTCGGGAAAAGAGTGGCCTCGAAAGCCGAACTGGCCACTCCTTCTCGGAAAGAGTGGCCAGTTCGCGGTGCGGGGCGGGGCGGGGTCAGTCCTTGGGGCCGCCGGCTACGTAGATGACCTGGCCGGAGACGAAGGACGCGCCCTCGCTGGCGAGGAACGAGATGGTGTGGGCGACGTCCTCCGGGCGGCCGCAGCGGCGGACCGGGATCTCCGCGGCGGCGTGCTGCTGCAACGCCTCGAAGTCGACCTTCATCCGGGCGGCGGTCGCGGCGGTCATGTCGGTGACGATGAAGCCCGGCGCGACCGCGTTGACCGTCACGCCGAACGGGCCCAGCTCGATGGCGAGCGTCTTGGTGAAGCCCTGGAGGCCGGCCTTGGCGGCCGAGTAGTTCGCCTGGCCCCGGTTGCCCAGCGCCGAGGTGCTGGAGAGGTTGACGATCCGGCCCCACTTCCGGTCGACCATGTGCTTCTGGGCGGCCTGGCTGAACAGGAACGCGCCCCGCAGGTGCACGCCCAGCACCGTGTCCCAGTCGGCGTCGGTCATCTTGAACAGCAGGTTGTCGCGGAGCACGCCGGCGTTGTTGACCAGCACGGTCGGCCCGCCCAGCTCGGCGGCGATCCGCTCGACGGCCGCCTCGACCTGAGCCCGGTCGGACACGTCGGCGCCGACCCCGAGCGCCCGGCCGCCGTCGGCGGCGATCGCGTCCACGGTCTCCTTCGTCGCCGACTCGTCGATGTCGACCACCGCGACGGCCATGCCGTCGGCGGCCAGCCGTCGGGCGGTGGCCGCGCCGATGCCGCGCGCGGCTCCGGTCACGATGGCGACGCGGGGCTCCTCCGACATGATTACCTCCCGGTAACTTGTGGGTCGATCGAAGGAGCTTAACCCAGGGGTACGCCCACCCGGACCGGCCCGCAGCGGCGGTCCGGGCCCCCGGACGCGGGCCAGCTCTGCGAGCACATCGGACACCGCCGGGCCCGGCCGGAGGTCGGGCGGAAGGGTCAGACCGCTTCGCCCCGGCAGAGCCGGATCCAGCGGTAGCCGTAGCCGGCCAGCTTGAGGTTGTCCAGCTTGCCCACCTCGCCGTACCCCCGGTCGGCGAGGACGTCCGTCGGCAGGTCCGCCTCGGGAGCGAGCACGCTCAGGTCGACCTCGACGTCCTCGGCGCCCAGGTTGTGCAGGAAGACCATCGTCCCGGTCGGCCCGTCGGCGCGGTGCGCCAGCACCCCGGCCGGCATCGGCACGTCGATGTGCGTCGTCGCACCCGAGCCGATCTCGGGGGCCTCGCGCAGCGTACGGATCATCCGCTCGAACCAGGCCAGCAGCGACTTCGGGTCACGGCGCTGGGCCGTCACGTTGACCTTCTCGTAGCTGAACTCACCCTTGTCGATCACCGGTCGGACCAGCTTGTCCGGGTCGGCGGTGGAGAACCCGGCGTTCGGCTTGTACGACCACTGCATCGGGGTGCGGATGGCCTCCCGGCCGGGCAGCGACAGGTCCTCGCCCATGCCGATCTCCTCGCCGTAGCGCAGCACCGGCGTGCCGCGCAACGAGAACTGCAGGGCGTACGCAAGCTCGATGCGGCGGCGGTCGTTGCCGAGCATCGGGGCCAGCCGGCGCCGGATGCCCCGGTCGTAGATCCGCATGTCCTCGTCCGGGCCGAACTCGGCGTACACCTGGTTGCGCTGCTCGGCGGTGAGCCGGGAGAGGTCGATCTCGTCGTGGTTGCGCAGGAAGGTGGCCCACTGGCCGCCGGCGGGCAGCGCCGGGGTGTCCCGCAGCGCCTCGATCACCGGCTCCGGGTCCTGCCGGGCCAGGGCCAGCATGAGCCGGCCGTTGAGCATGAAGTCGAAGAGCATGTGGATCCGGTTGCCGGAGCCGCCGGCGTCGCCGAAGAACGTGGGCAGCTGGTCCGGCTCGACGTTCGCCTCGGCCAGCAGGACCGCGTCGCCGCGCCGCCACTGCACGTGCTGGCGCATCTCGGTGAGGAACTCGAAGTCCTTGGGCGAGTTGGGGTTGCCCGGCTCGGTCAGCTCGATGATGAACGGCACCGCGTCCATCCGGAAACCGGAGACGCCGAGCTGGAGCCAGAACGACATCACCTTCTTGATCTCCGCGCGGACCTCCGGGTTGGCGAAGTTGAGGTCCGGCTGGAACTTGTAGAACCGGTGGTAGTACCACGCCTTCGCGGTGCGGTCGTAGCTCCACGTCTCGTTCTGCTCGCCGGGGAAGACCATGCCCTGGTGCCGGTCGTCCGGCTCGGTGTCGGACCAGACGTACCAGTCCCGGTACGGCGAGTCGGGCGAGGAGCGGGCGGACTGGAACCAGGGGTGCTCGTCCGAGGTGTGGTTGACCACCAGGTCGATGATCACCCGGATGCCCCGGTTCTGCGCCTGGTGCAGCAGCTCCGCGAAGTCGCCCAGGGTGCCGAAGCGCGGGTCCACGTTGTAGAAGTCGGTGGCGTCGTAGCCGTCATCCCGGTTCGGCGAGGGGTGGATCGGGTGCAGCCACAGGCAGGTCACCCCGAGCCGGGCCAGGTAGTCCAGCCGGCCGATCAGCCCTCGAATGTCACCGACCCCGTCGCCGTCGGAGTCCGCGTACGTGTCGATGTCGAGGCAGTAGACGACGGCCTCGGAGTACCACCTGTCACCCATGCCGAACTTATGTCTCCGATCGGCCGTCCCGGCAAACGCGAGACTGCGGCCGCCAGCGGTCCGATCGGCGTTGCCCCGACGGGTACGGTGCCGGCATGGGCGAGGACGAGACGCTGCGGGACGTCGACTGGACCGACGGTCGCTGGCTGCGCGAGCCGGTGCGGGTCGAGCGGACCGACGCGGGTGACCTGCTGGTGGAGCCGGGCGCGGAGAGCGACTTCTGGCGGCACACCAGCTACGGGTTCGTGCACGACGACGGGCCCGCCCTGCTCGCCCCGCTGCCCGGCGGCAGCGCCGTCGAGGTGAGCTTCCGGCTGGACTACGGCGAGCAGTTCGACCAGGCCGGGGTGCTGGTCCGGGTGGACGAGCGGAACTGGGTCAAGGCCGGGGTGGAGGTCAGCGACGGCGAGCCGCAGCTCGGCGCGGTGGTCACCCGGGAGGTCTCCGACTGGTCGGTGGCGCCGGTGCCGGACTGGGCCGGGCGGGAGGTCACCGTCCGGATCAGCCGGGACGGGGACGCGCTCACCGTCCGGGCCCGGGTGGCCGACGAACCCTGGCGGCTGGTCCGGCTCGCCCCGCTCGCCCCGGAGGCGGCGGCGTCCGCCGGTCCGTTCTGCTGCTCGCCGACCCGGTCCGGGCTGACCGTCCGGTTCACCGGCTGGCGGCAGGGCCCGGCCGACCGCGACCTGCACCCCTCGACCTGACCCGCCCACCGGGCCTGAGCGGGTGGTCAGGGTCACCGGCAGGTGTGGGGGTCGGATGCGCGGGTACCACTGTCCGATCCCGGCAGCTTTCGGAAGGACGCCCATGGCTCTCGCCCAGAACGTCGACCCGAACCAGTTCACCGGGCTGACCGGGTGGGTGGCGAGCGTCATCGACTCGCTGGGCGCGGTCGGGGTCGCGCTGCTGGTGGCCCTGGAGAGCATCATCCCGCCGATCCCCAGCGAGGTCGTGCTGGCGATGGCCGGCTACCTCGCCAGTGAGGGCCGTTTCCACCTGGTGGTGATCGTGCTCGCCGCGACGGCGGGCTCGCTGCTCGGCGCGCTGGTGCTCTACTGGCTCGGCGCGGCGCTCGGCGAGGAACGGCTCAAGCGCTGGCTGGACCACATCCCGCTGGTGGACCGAGACGATCTGGAGAAGGCCGACCGCTGGTTCGAACGGTACGGCCGGTGGGCGGTGCTGATCGGCCGGGTGGTGCCGGTGGTCCGCAGCCTGGTGTCGGTCCCCGCCGGGGCGAACCGGATGCCGCTGGGTGAGTTCGTCCTGTTGACCACGCTGGGCAGCGGGGTGTGGAACACCCTGATCGTGGGGCTGGGCTACGCGCTCGGGTCGCGCTGGGAGGACGTCGACCGGTACAGCAGCTGGTTCAACTACGCGATCTTCGCCGTCTTCGCCGTGATGATCGCGAGTTGGGTGGTGAAGAAGGTCCGCAAGCGGCGGGCGCGGCGCGACCGGCAGTCGGTGACCGCCGGTCGCTGACCGCGACGCCGTCGCTCAGTACCTCGCGGTGATCGAGGTGAACTCCCAGGTGTTCTGGGCGATGCCGGAGCAGTTGGAGACCACACCCCCGCCCGGGCAGGGGCGGTCCCGGTTGACCGACCAGAAGGTGAAGCGGGACAGGCCGCGGGCCTTGGCCCAGTCCCGGATCTGCGTCCAGGTGGCCGGGGAGGTCAGCTCCTGCTGGTCGGAGAGGCCGTTCATGCCGGAGAGGCCCATGTGCGCGTACGCGGTGGCGTCCGACCAGCCGAAGGCGGTCTTCAACGCGTTCTTCAGGCCCTCCGCCGCGTTGACCGTGTTCTGGTACATGTTCGCGCCGCCGCCGAAGTCGAACGGCATGATGGTGAAGGTGTCGATGTTCGCGCCGAGCGCGGCGGCCTGGTTGATCAGCCGGGTGCCCCAGTAGTTCGGCCCGGTGGTCGAGGTGCCGAACGTGACGATCGTCTTGATCCCCGGGTTGTTCTGCTTGACGATCTTCAGCGCGCCGAGGATCCGGTCCTGCACCACCGCGTTCTCGAACTCGTCGCTGTTCTCGATGTCGATGTCGATCGCCTTCAGCCCGTACGCGTTGATCACCTGCTGGTACGCGCCGGCCAGCGCGGCGGCGGAGGAGCAGTTCGGGCCGAGCTTGTTGCCGCTCCACCCGCCGAAGGACGGGATCACGTCACCGCCGGCGGCCTTGATCGCGGCGATGGTGTTGGCGTGCGCGCCGCCGGTGAGCGGGCCGCTGCCGTCCCAGGCCGGGGTGCAGCCTCCGCCGGAGAGGACGAACGCGATGGTGAACCACTTGATCCCGGTCGCCCCCATCACCGTCGACGGCGCGGGCGGGTCGCCCCAGCCCGGGTAGAGGTAGGGCGCGGCGGCCATCGGGGCGGTGCCGCCGGTGCAGCCGGTGGTGGTGGCGGAGACCGGCGCGGACTTCGCCGACTCGCCTGCGGAGTTGTACGCGGCCACCGTGTAGCTGTGTGCGGAGCAGGCGGCCAGCCCGCTGACCGTGGTCGAGGTGCCGGTGAGGGTGGCCCGGACGGTCGAGCCCTCGTACACCCGGTAGCCGGTGACCGTGCCGCCGACGGCGTTCCACGCCAGCGCGATCGAGGAGGCGGTGGTGCCGGTGACCCGCAGGCCGCCGGGGGTGGCCGGGGCGGACGGGTTGCCGCCGCCTCCGCCGGTGCAGGAGCCGCCGTTGACCGTGCAGTTGGTCGGGTCGCCGTTACCGCTGACCACGAAACCGAACGAGGTGCTGGCACCGGGGGCGAGGGTGCCGTTCCAGGACTGGTTCACCGCGGTGACGTGCTGGCCGGAGGTGGTCAGCCGGGCGTCCCAGAAGGTGCCGAGCGAGCTACCGGCGGGCAGGTCGAACTGCACGTTCCAGGAGCTGATGCTGGCCGAGCTGTCGTTGGTGACGGTGAACTTCGCCTCGTACCCGCTGCCCCAGCTGGAGGTGCGGACGAAGGCGGCGGTGGCGGCGGACGCGGCCGGTGGGGCCACGACGGTGGCCGCGACCAGGGCGGCGGCGAGCGCGACGGCGAATGTCGCCACGCGTGGGGAGCGGAGTTTCACGGTGGCCTCCAGGGACCTGTGGTGGGGGGACCGCCCGGGCGTGGGCGGGGTCGCCGGCCCGCAGGAGGCGGGTCGGTGGCGCGGGAGGACCGGCCCGGCCGCTGCGGTGGCCGGCGGTGCGGACGGCCCGGCCGGGGTGGGCCGGGTGCGGACGGCCCGGCCGGGGTGGGCCGGGTGCGGACGGACCGGCCGGGGGTGGGCCGGGTGGTGCGGCGTGGCCGGCCCGCGGGACGGCGGACCGGCCACGCCCGTCAGGGCAGGGTGGCCAGGTGCGGCTTGACGGTGCGGGCGAAACTGTTGCCGTTGCTGACGTCCCAGTTCACCGACCAGGTCATCGCGCCCCGGATGCCCGGGTAGGTGCGCGGCGGCCGGAAGCTGCCGCAGTTGGTGCCGCGGGCCAGGCAGTCCAGGGCCGCGTTGACCACGCTCGGCGCGACGATGCCGCCGCCGGCGGCGCCCGGCCCGGCGGGCAGGCCCAGGCCGACCTGGTCGGGGCGCAGCCCCGCCTCCAGCTGGATGCAGGCCAGGGCGACGATGAAGTTCACCGTGCCCTGCGAGTACGCGGCGTTCTGGTCGCAGCCGAGCATCGCCCCGGAGTTGTAGAACTGGGTGTTGACCACGGTGAGGATGTCCCGGATGTCCAGCGCCAGCTTGAAGTAGCCGGTGGTGGGCGACTGCATGTCGATGGTCTGCGGTGCCATCGTGATGATCAGGCCGGTGCCGACCTTCGCCCGCAGGGCGCGCAGCGCCTGGGCCATGTACGTGGGGTTGAGCCCGTTCTCCAGGTCGATGTCGACCCCGTCGAAGCCGTACCGCTGGATCAGCGCGTGGACGGTGTCGGCGAAGGCGGTGGCCGAGGTGGCGTCGTTGACCGCGACCCGGCCGGTCTCGCCGCCGACGGAGAGGATCACCTTCTGGCCGCGCGAGCGCAGGGTCTGCACGTCGGCGGTGAACTGCGCGTCGGTGTAGCCGCCCAGCGCGGCCGACAGGCCGGGGTCGACGGCGAACGCGACCGCGCCGGGCGTGGCGGTGGCCTCGCCGAAGGCGACGGCGACGATGTCGTACTCGGCGGGCACGTCGCGCAGTCGCAGCTCGACCGCGGGGTTGTCGAAGTTGTGCCAGTAGCCGGTGAGCAGGTGCTTCGGCAGCCCGCCGGTGGGCGGCGGCGGGGTGGTGGTGGGCGGCGGGGTGGTCGGCGCCGGAGTGGTGGGTGACGGCGTCGGAGTGGTCGGCGTCGGGCTCGGCGGGGTGCTGCCGCCACCGCAGGGCGCCCCGTTCAGCAGGCAGTTGGTCGGCGAGCCGGACCCGGCCCCGAGGAAGCCGAACGACACCGAGGCGCCCGGGGCGACGGTGCCGTTCCAGGACCGGTTGGTGAAGGTGTACCGCTGGCCGGAGCTGGTGAGCAGCGCGTCCCAGTAGCTGCCGACGGTGGTCCCGGCGGGCAGGTCGAAGGAGACGGTCCAGCCCGAGACGGTGCTGCCGCCGCCGTTGGTGATCGTGTACTTCCCCTCCCAGCCGCTGCCCCAGTCGGAGGTCTTGACGAAGCTGGCGGTCGCCCCGGCCGCGTACGCGGGCAGCGCGACCCAGGCCGCGCCGAGGGTCGCGACCAGCGCGGCGACCAGGGAGAGGAGCAGGGTTCTGGAACGCGTCATGCGACCCTCCGGACTGCGATCGATCCATGGATGTCGACGTGCGCGCTTATTATTAAGACTGTTAACTGATTCTGTCCAGAGTGGTCGACCCATCGATCGGGGCCCGCGTCGCCTCGACGCGGGCCCCGGGCGCGCTCAGCGCCGGAAGGTGAACCAGTTGACGTTGACGAAGTCGGCGCTCTGGCCGCTGCTGAAGGTCAGGTAGACGGTGTGCCGCCCGGTCGCCGCGGCGACGTTGCCGGGCACCGAGCGCCAGCTCTGCCAGCCGCCGGTGTTGGCGATGGCGAAGCTGCCGATCGGCGCGCTGGTCGGGCTGTCCAGGCGCACCTCGACCAAACCGCTCACCCCGCCGGCCGCCCCGGAGGCCACCCGGGCCACGAAGTCGCGGGGCGGGGTCGCGCCGAAGTCGACGTTGTCGTAGCGGACCCAGTCACCGCTGCGCACGGCGCCGATGTTCTGCCCGCCCTCGGCGCACGCCTCGACGATCACCCCGTTCTGCGCGGTGAACGCCTCGGCCTGGATCGTCCCGTACGCGTCGATGCCGCCGGACGGCGGCGGGGTGGTCGGCGGCGGC
This sequence comes from Micromonospora palomenae, assembly GCF_007829925.1. Lineage (NCBI taxonomy): Bacteria > Bacillati > Actinomycetota > Actinomycetes > Micromonosporales > Micromonosporaceae > Micromonospora > Micromonospora palomenae. The sequence goes on along the minus strand of NZ_VIXA01000003.1, from coordinate 211,878 downwards.
GTGGACGTACCCCGCCGGTAGACCGCCACGTAGTCGACCAGCATCGACCGGCCGGAGACGGTCGAGGCGGTCGGCGTGGCGTAGCCGGCCACCCCGTTCGGGAACGAGCCACCCATCGCGACGTTGAGCAGCAGGAAATAGCCGGCGTGGCTGGTCATCTGACTCCAGTACGGCTCGCCGACCTGGTTCTGGCCGACGGTGTGGAACAGCTGCCCGTCGACGTACCAGCGCAGTTGCTGCGGGGCGACCGAGGCGTCCCACTCGAAGCGGTAGGTGTGGAAGGCGGACTGGCAGGTGCTGCCGGGGCAGGCCCGGGAGTTGCCGAGGCCGTTGAACTCGTTGCACGGGCCGCCCGGGGCGTACCCGCAGTGCAGCACTCCCCAGACCTGGTTCAGGCCGTTGACGTTCTCCATCACGTCGAACTCGCCGATGCCGGGCCAGTTCTGGTAGTTGCCCCGGTACGGCGAGCCGAGCGCCCAGAACGCCGGCCAGTAGCCGGCGGCCTGCGCGCCGGTGACGTTGGGCATCTGGATCCGCCCCTCGATGGCGAGCACACCCCCGGCGGGCGGCTTGAAGTCGGTGCGGACGGTCTCGATCCGGGCCGAGGTCCACCGGCCGGCGCCGTCGCGGACCGGCGTGATCCGCAGGTTCCCGGCGCCGTCGTGGGCGAGGTTGGTGGTGCTGGCGGTGTACGTCTGGATCTCGCCGGTGCCCCAGTTGGCCGGGCCACCCGGGTAGCTGGTGCCGGTGTCGATGATCCAGTTGGCCGAGGACGGCAGGCTGCCGGCGGAACCGGTGAAGTCGTCGCTCCACATCAGGCTCCAGCCGGACGGGGGCGGCGGGACGGCGGCCTGCGCGGTCATGGTCACGCCGGCCAGGGCGGTGGTGGTGACGGCCAGCGCGACGGCCAGCGGGAGCCGTCGGCGCGACCGGGGTGGGCGGGGGGCGGCGGAGGCCGCCGGGGCAGGGTTCATCGGGGGTGCCTCTCTGCGGGGGACGGGTCGAGAGAGCGCTCTCTGACAGCGATTTGTACGCCGCCGGCCCGGCAGATGTCAACGCTTGTCGATGGGTTCCGGCTGCGGGCGGCGCAGCGTCACCTGCTCCAGCGCCGTCCACGCCGTGGTGGTCACCAGATAGATGACCGCCGCCAGCGGCACCACCAGCGCCACCAGCACGGTCACGTACGGCAGCAGCGGGATCAGCCGGCCCAGCGTGGCCGCGCCCGGTCCCTCGATCGGCGTACCGGCCACCGTGCCGGTCGACGCCGCGGCGCGCTTCGCCCGTCGGGAGGAGAACCAGGCCAGGCCGGTCAGCGCCACCAGCAGCAGGCCGAAGACCAGCACCACCGGGCCGGAGAGCCCGTCGCCCAGGTGCCAGCCCAGCGGCACCCCGCCCAGCCGCTCGTCGAGCAGCCCGCCGCCGCCCTCACCGGTGGCGAAGAGCCGGTACATGACCAGGAAGAAGGGCGCCTGGAGCAGCGCCGGCAGGCAGCCGGCGACCGGGCTGGCGCCGGCCCGCCGGTAGAGCCCGAACAGCTCGGACTGCAACCGCGCGGGGTCGTCGGCGTACCGCTGCTGGAGCTGGCGGACCTCGGGGGCGAGCGCCGCGCGGCGCCGCTCCCCACGGACCTGCGCCAGGGTGAGCGGCGAGATCAGCAGCCGGACGGCGATGGTGAACAGGACGATGGCGGCGGCGGTGGCCGTCCCGCCGGACAGCGGCGCGAGCGCGTCGGAGAGCCAGGTGACGGCGGCGCCGGCGGCAGCCACCGCGTCGTGCACGGGTGAGAAGGCGAGCATCAGGTGACCCCTCGGTCCGATCCCGGATGTCCCCCGGCCGGGGCCGGTGGGACGGATGACGACGGAATCGGCCGGGCGGCGACGCGCGGGATCAGCCCGCGACCGGACGCCACCCGGCCGAGGGACGCCACCCCGGGGCCCGGGGACGGGGCCGGCCGGCCGCGTCCGGATCGACCTGGCGCGGCACCCGCCGGCGCCGGGCCCGCTCCCGCAGGCCCACCGCCCGCCGGCCACCCCGGGCCGGGCGGTCCACCCGGCGCGGACGCGCCGCCAGCAGCGTCGCGAGCAGCAGCGCGGCCACCACCGCCGCGCCGGCGAGGAGTTCCGCCGGACGCTGCCCGAGCAGCGTCAGCTCGGTGAGCGCGTACGCCCACAGACCCGTCACCGCCACCAGCAGACCCGGCACGGGATCAGCCTAGGGTCCGCCGTCCACCCCACCGACGGGATCGGCGACACGCCGCCCCGACGCGCCGGACCGGCGTTTTCCGTCGCCGCCACCCTGGGTAACCAGAACCCCGACCGGCGCGGACGGACCGTGACCGGTGCGAACGGACGGTGGTGGCGATGACCAGCCAGGTGGCGCCGGCGACCCACGCGGCCCCGAACGGCACCGACCTGCTCACGGTGGGCGTCGAGGAGGAGTTCCTGCTCGTCGACCCGCACACCGGCGCCGCGGTGCCCGCCGTCGACCTGGTGATGGAGCAGGTACCGGCGGAGCTGCGCGGCCAGGTGGAGCGGGAGTTCCAGACCAGCCAGATCGAGATCGGCAGCCCGCCCGGGCTGGAACTCAGCTCGATCCGCCACTCCCTCGGCGTGCTGCGGGCCGCGCTCGCCGACGCCGCCGAGCGGGCCGGCGTACGGCTGCTCGCCATCGGCACCGGCCCGGTCGACGGCCCGGTCCCGCCGGTGGTCGACAAGCCCCGCTTCGACCAGATGATCGAGCGGTTCCGGCTGCTGGTGCCGGGCCCCGGCAACAACGGCATGCACGTGCACGTCGGCGTCCCCGACCCGGAGACCGGCGTCCAGGTGCTCAACCACGTCCGCCCCTGGCTGCCCGTGCTGCACGCGGTGACCACCAACTCCCCGTTCGCCCGGGGCGAGGACACCGGCTACGCGAGCTGGCGCTCGGTCGAGTGGGAGCACTGGCCGTCGGTCGCCCCCACCCCGTTCCTGGCGTCGCACCAGCACTACCAGCGGCTGATCCGGCAGCTCATCGCCAGCGGCGTGATGCTCGACGAGGGGATGCTCTACTGGTACGCCCGGCTGTCCGCGAAGTACCCGACGGTGGAGATCCGTATCGGTGACGTCTGCCCGTCGGTGGACGACGCGGTGCTGGTCGCGGCCATGGTCCGGGCGATGGTGGCGACCGCGATGACGGACATCGCCGAGGGCCGCCCCGCCGTCAACACCGACCACCACCTGCTGGTCGCCGCGCACTGGCGGGCCGCGCACGACGGGCTGGAGGGCGAGGGCGTCGACCTCACCAACGGCGAGCTGCGGCCGGCCTGGGAGCTGCTGGACGCCCTGGTCAAGCGGGTGCGCCCGGCGCTGGAGAGCCACGGCGACCTCGCCGAGGTGACCGACCTGCTCGGCGGGCTGCGCCGGCACGGCAGCGGCGCCGCCCGGCAGCGGGCCGTCTTCGAGCGGACCGGCCGACTGGAGGACGTGGTGGCGGACGTGGCGCGACAGACCCGCGGCTGAGCCCTGCGTGGAAGACTGGTCACCGTGGCACAACGGCTGATCGTCATCGGCGGGGACGCCGCGGGCATGGCGGCGGCGTCCCAGGCCCGCCGCCGTCGCGGCCGTGACGACCTGGAGATCCTCGCGTTCGAGCGGGGGCACTTCACGTCGTACTCGGCGTGCGGCATCCCGTACTGGATCAGCGGGACCGTCGAGGAACGCGACGACCTGATCGTCCGCTCCCCGGCGACGTTCCGCGAGGAGCACCAGATCGACGTGCGGACCCGCACCGAGGTCACCGGCATCGACCTGGACCGCCGCGAGGTCGTCGCCCGCGACCTGGACCGCGGCGGCGAGGTCCGCGAGCGGTTCGACACCCTGGTGTACGCCACCGGCGCGGTGCCGACGAAGCCCGACTGGGCCCGCGACGAGGTGGGCGGCGTCTTCGGGGTGCAGACCCTCGACGACGGAGCGGCGGTGCGCGAGTGGCTGGACGCCGAGCCGAAGCCACGCCGGGCAGTGGTGGTCGGCGGCGGCTACATCGGGGTGGAGATGGCCGAGGCGCTGGTCCAGCGGGGGCTCTCGGTCACCCTGGTGGAGCAGGGCGAGCAGCCGATGTCCACCGTCGACCCGGACATGGCCGCCCTGGTCGCCACGGCGATGCGCGGCCTCGGCATCGAGATCCGCACCGGCGTCCGGGTGACCGGGCTCGAGGAGCGCGACGGCCGGGTCGTCGCGGTGGTCACCGACGCTGGTTCGCTGCCGACCGACGTCGTGGTCCTCGGCCTCGGGGTACGCCCCAACACCGCGCTCGCCGCGGCCGCCGGCCTGCCGGTCGGCACCACCGGCGGGGTCCGCGTCGACCGGCGGATGCGGGTGCCGGGGATGCCCGACGTCTGGGCGGCCGGCGACTGCGTGGAGACGCTGCACCGGGTCAGCGGGATGGCCGTGCACGTCCCGCTCGGCACGCACGCCAACAAGCAGGGCCGGGTGGTCGGGATCAACATCGGCGGCGGGTACGCCACCTTCCCCGGCGTCATCGGCACCGCCGTGACCAAGGTCTGCGACCTGGAGGTGGGGCGTACCGGGCTGCGGGAGCGGGAAGCCGCGTCGGCCGGCTTCGAGTTCGTCACGGTGCGGTCCGAGTCGACCAGCCGGGCCGGCTACTACCCGGGGGCCCGCCCGATGACCGTCAAGCTGATCGCCGAGCGTCCCACCGGGCGGCTGCTCGGCGCCCAGATCGTCGGCCGCTCCGAGGCGGCCAAGCGGATCGACGCGCTGGCCGTGGCGCTCTGGAACGGCATGACCGTGGACGACATGACCGCGCTGGATCTCGGCTACGCCCCGCCGTACGCCCCGGTGTGGGACCCGGTGCTGATCGCCGCCCGCAAGGCCGTCGACGCGCTGGCCAAGTAACCGGTCGGGTTGTGTGCGGAGTTGTTGTCGTCCCAGCGACAACAACTCCGCACACAACCCGGTCTGCTGGGTCGGTGCGGGTTCCGAGGGATGACGCGGGGGCGTTTGACTGGTTGCTGTTCGAGCAGGCGGGAGTGCTGAGCTGGGCGCAGGCCACCCGCGAGCTGACGCCGGGCAAGGTACGCCATCTGGTGGCCACGGGCCGGTGGGAGCGGATCTGCCGGGGCATCCTCCGCACCGGCGGTGGTGCGGTCACGGTGGATCAGCAGCGCTGGATCGCCGTACTGGCGGCCGGCGAGGGCGCGGTGCTGGCCGGGCTGGCCGCCGCTCAGGCCGGCGGCCTGCGCGGCCGCTGGCGCTACGAGGCGGTGGACGTGCTCGTGCCCTTCCAGCGTCAGGCTCCCGACCTGCTGCGTCGTCTGCCGCTCGGCATGCCGGCGGTATGTGTCCGGCGGACCCGGCACCTGCCCGACGCCGACCGCCAGCGGGGACGACCCGACCGCACGACCATGGCGCGGTCCCTGCTGGACGCCGCGCAGTGGGTACGCACCGAGGACGAGGCGCAGGCAGTGCTCGCTGCCGGCTGCCAGCAGCGGCGCGTCACCCCGGCCGAGCTGGGCGCGACCCTGCAACGCTACCGCCGGCCGAGGCGGGCGGCGTTGCTCCGGCACACCATCGCGGACCTGGCCGGCGGCGCCGAAGCGCTGTCCGAGATCGACCTGGTCCGGCTCTGCCGGCGGCACGGTCTGCCCCCGCCGGAGCTGCAGGAACGACGACGGGACTCGGACGGGCGGGTGCGCTACCTGGACGCGTACTGGCGGCGGTGGAGGCTGCACGTCGAGGTCGACGGCGCGCACCACATGGAGGTCCGGCACTGGGCCGCCGACCTTCGGCGGCAGAACCGGATCTGGATCGAGGGCGATCGGATCCTCCGGTTCACCGCCTTCGATCTTCGTCGCCGTCCGGCGGAGGTGGCCACCCAACTCCGTGCCGCGCTGACGGCGGCGGGTTGGCAGCCGAAATCGTGAAGAGTTGTCGTCGCAGGGACGACGACAACTCGCCACGATCCGAAGAGGATGGCCGGGTGGAGATTCCGGAGCGGCTGTCCTGGGTGCGCCGCACGCCGGTCGGGCGGGACTGGCTGGCGACCCTGCCCCGGTGGCGGGACGAGTGCGCCGAGCGCTGGTGCCTGCGGCTCGGGGCGCCCTTTCCGTACGCGTTCGCCTCCCTGGCGCTGCCCGCCACGCTGCCCGACGGCACCCCGGCGGTGCTCAAGCTCCAGTACCCGGACGAGGACAGCCGCCGCGAGGCCGACGCGCTCGCGCACTGGGCCGGCGACGGGGCGGTACGCCTGCTCGCGCACGACCCGCGGCGGCGGGCGCTGCTGGTCGAGCGGTGCCTGCCCGGCTCGCCGGTGCACGAGCTGCCGCCCGACGAGGCGCTGGACGTCGTCGCCGGACTGCTGCCCCGGCTGTGGCAACCGGCCGGCGGGCCGTTCACCACGCTCGCCGAGGAGGCCGCCGGCTGGCGGGCGCGGCTGCCGGTGAACTGGGAGCGGGCCGGCCGGCCGTACGAGCGGAGGCTGCTCGACGCCGCGCTCGGCCGGCTCGCCGACCTCGTCGACGACCAGGGCGAACAGGTGCTGGTCAACCAGGACCTGCACGCCGGCAACGTGCTGCGCGCGACCCGCGAGCCGTGGCTGGTGATCGACCCGAAGCCGCTGGTCGGCGAGCGGGAGTTCGGGGCGGTGCCGATCGTGCGCGGCCCCGAGCTGGGTCACTCGCCGACGGCGCTGCGGCGGCGGCTCGACCGGCTGACCGGCGCGCTGGGGCTGGACCGGGACCGGGTCCGGGGCTGGGCGATCGCGCAGACGCTGGCCTGGAGCACCGACGGGGAGGTCGTCTTCCCGAACCAGGTCGAGTCGGTCCGCTGGCTCGTCGACGGCGACTGAGTCGCGGTCAGCCGGCCTGGCAGGTGGCGCACCAGTAGAGGTTGCGGCCGGCGAGCACGCCCCGGCGCACCGGCGTCGCGCAGACGTGGCAGGGGTCGCCGGGGCGGCGGTAGACGTACACCTCGCCGCCGTGCCGGTCGACCCGGGCCGGGCGGCCCATCGCCTCCGGCAGGTGCGCGTCGCGGACGGTGTCGATCCGGCCGCGGTCGACGGCCAGCGTCATCAGCTCGACCAGGTCGGCCCAGAGCGCGTCCCAGCCGGCCGGGGTCAGCTCCCGGCCGGGCAGCGTCGGCGGCAGCCCCGCCCGGAACAGCGCCTCGGTGACGAAGATCAGCCCGGTGCCGGCCACCACGGACTGGTCCAGCAGCAGCGCGGCGAGCGGGGTGAGGCTGCGCCGGACCCGCGCCCAGGCCCGGCCCGGGTCGGCGTCGGCGCGCAGCGGGTCCGGACCGAGCCGGTCGCGCAGCGCGGCGACCTCGGGCGGCGTGAGCACCTCGCAGGCGGTGGGGCCGCGCAGGTCGAGCCAGTGCCGGTCGCTGGCGAGCCGCAACCGGACCTGCCCGACCGGGGGCGGCGGCTCCCCCGGGCCGTCGCTGAACTTGCCGTACAGGCCGAGGTGCACGTGCAGGGTCAGCTCGCCGGCGTAGTGGTGCAGCAGGTGCTTGCCGTACGCCTCGGTGCCGTCGAGGACGGTGCCGGAGAGCCGGGCGGCGCCCTCGGCGAAGCGGCCCTGCGGGCTGGCGGCGGTCACCTTGTCACCGGCGAACAGCTCGGCGTGCCGGGCCGCCAGGCGGTGGATGGTGTGTCCCTCTGGCACGACGGCAACGGTAGCCCGGGTGTGGCGGATCGGGCCGCTGGGTACCACAGCGGTGATACGCGTGGCTGCCCACCGGCGTTCACCGAGGCCTCCACGCATCGATCAGGAGGTGTTCGTGATGAAGATTCCTTCGCTGTCGCGCCGGACCGAGCCGGCGCCCACGACCGACCGTAACGGCGACGGGCGCGTCGACGGACGCGACCGGAGCGCCACCGTCGACCCGGTCGACCACCCGGCCGACGCGGCGGTGGTCACCGACCGGGACGCCGAGCAGACGACGTACCGCAGCAACGCGCTGGCCACCGACGGCGAGCGTGACGCCGACGCGGAGCGCCGGGCCGCGGAGCGCGCCGCGCTGGCCCGGGCGGCCACCGCCCGCTCCGAGTCGACCCGCGGCCCCTCCGGCCGGGTCGCCCCGGTCGACGACGAGCCCGGGCGTACGACGTCGGACCGGCTCACCGGCGCGGACCGGGACACCCGGCCGGCCACGCCCCTCGCCGACCCCACCGCCGAGCGGACGGTCGACCTGGACCGGGACCGGGACGGTGTCCCCGACCGGGACGAGGCCCGCCGGGAGACCCCGGTGGTCGCCGGCCCGAAGCCGCGGGCCAGCCTGCTGGCCACCCTCGGCCTGATCGTCTCCGTGGTCGGTGCCCTGTTCGTGCTCACCGGCACGCTGGCCGGGTACGGCATCGCGGTCGGCGCGGCCGGCGCGGTGCTCTCCGTCCTCGGCTTGATGGCGACCCGGCGGCGGCACGTCGCCGGCAAGACCGACGCGCTGATCGGCATCCTGGTGGGCCTGGCCGCGGTGGTGGTCGGGGTGGTCGCGATGACCGGCCAGTTCGACTGGCCGACCGCCGACGGTGAGTGGGTGTCCCGGTTCCGGGAGTGGCTCGACTCACAGTTTGTCGACCGGTTCTGACGGGCACCTTTCCGCTCGCCGGTGGTGCGCCGGCGACGCCCGATCAGTCTGGTGGTTCACCAGCCGGGCACGCATCCTTTCGGGGGCGGCGGTTCGCCGCCCCCGAAGCGCGTCCAGGGGCCGTCACCTCCCGTTCCGGGGGTGGCGGCCCTTCGTCGTAGGGCGGCAAGGCGGGAACGCAACAGATCACCGCCCGGACGACGCCAGACGCAACGTTTCGTCGGCGTACGCAAGCCTCGGCGGTGGATGTCGTCGGCCGGTGCCGCATACCGTTGACGGACGGCGCCAGCCCGTCGGCCGAGGTGGCCGGGCGCGCCCGACCCCCAGGAGCAGGACATGACGATGGACGCCATCAGCCAGCGCTTCCTGATGTGCCGGCCGACGTACTTCGCCGTCGACTACGCCATCAACCCGTGGATGGACCCGACCGCGCCGGTCGACGCCGACCTGGCCATCCGGCAGTGGGAGCAGCTGCGCCAGACCTACCTCGACCTGGGCCACTCCGTCGAGCTGATCGACCCGGTCGCCGGCCTGCCGGACATGGTCTTCGCCGCCAACGGCGGCACGGTGATCGACGACAAGGCCATGGCCGTGCAGTTCCGCGACCCGCAGCGCGCCGACGAGGCCCCCGCCTACCGCGCCTGGTTCGAGGCCGCCGGCTTCGAGATGTACGACCCGAAGCACGTCAACGAGGGCGAGGGCGACGTCCTGCTGGTCGGCGACTACCTGCTGGCCGGCACCGGCTTCCGCACCGCGCACGCCTCGCACGCCCAGCTGCAGGAGGTCTTCGGCTACCCGGTGATCACGATGCAGCTGGTCGACCCGCGCTTCTACCACCTGGACACCGCCCTGACCGTGCTCGACGAGCGGACCGTGGCGTACCTTCCGGAGGCGTTCTCCCCCGGCAGCCAGGCGGTGCTGCGCCGGCTCTTCCCGGACGCGGTGCACGCCACCATGGCCGACGCCGAGGTGCTGGGGCTGAACGCGGTCAGCGACGGCCGGCACGTGGTGCTGCCGGCGCAGGCCACCGACCTGGCCGCGAAGCTGCGCGACCGGGGTTACGAGACCATCGGGATCGACCTGTCCGAGCTGCGCAAGGCCGGCGGCGGACCGAAGTGCTGCACGTTGCGACTCCGTCAGGGAAAGGCGACCAAGTGATCGAGGACATGCTGCGGACTCCGGCCGCGGTACGGGACGCGGAGAAGCACACCGCGCACAACTACCACCCGCTGCCGGTGGTGATCTCCTCCGCCGAGGGTGCCTGGCTCACCGACGTGGACGGCCGTCGCTACCTGGACTGCCTCGCCGGCTACTCGGCGCTGAACTTCGGCCACCGGCACCCGACGCTGATCCGCGCCGCCCACGAGCAGCTCGACAAGCTGACCCTCACCAGCCGCGCGTTCATCCACGACCAGTTCGCCGACTTCTGCAAGGAGCTGGCCGAGCTGTGCGGCAAGGACCTGGTCCTGCCGATGAACACCGGCGCCGAGGCGGTCGAGACCGGCGTCAAGGTCGCCCGCAAGTGGGGCTACCAGGTCAAGGGCGTCACCCCCGGCCAGGCCAACATCGTGGTCGCCGAGGGCAACTTCCACGGCCGGACGACCACCATCGTCAGCTTCTCCACCGACGAGGACGCCCGCGCCGACTTCGGGCCGTACACCCCGGGCTTCACGGTCGTCCCCTACGGCGACCTGGACGCGCTGGCCGCCGCGATCGACGAGAACACCGTCGCCGTGCTGCTGGAGCCGATCCAGGGCGAGCAGGGCGTCGTGGTGCCGCCGGAGGGCTACCTGCCGGGCGTCCGCCGGGTCTGCACCGAGCGCAACGTGCTCTTCATCGCCGACGAGATCCAGTCCGGCCTCGGCCGGACCGGGCACACCTTCGCCTGCGACCACGAGGGCGTGGTGCCGGACATGTACCTGCTGGGCAAGGCGCTCGGCGGCGGCATCGTGCCGGTCTCCGCGGTCGCCGCGAACGCCGACGTGCTGGGGGTGCTGAAGCCGGGCCAGCACGGTTCGACCTTCGGCGGCAACCCGCTGGCCTGCGCGGTCGCCACCGAGGTGGTCCGGCTGCTGGCCACCGGCGAGTTCCAGCGCCGCTCCGCCGAGCTGGGCGCGCGGCTGCGCGCCGGCCTGGAGGGGCTGCTCGGCAAGGGTCTGGTCGCCGTCCGGGTCCGCGGCCTCTGGGCCGGGGTGGACATCGACCCGGCGCTGATGAGCGGCCGCCAGGCCTGCGAGCGGCTGATGGAGCGCGGCGTCCTGGCCAAGGACACCCACGGCTCCACTATCCGGCTGGCCCCGCCGCTGGTGATCACCGAGGAGGAGATCGACCACGCGGTGGCCCAGCTCGCCGCCGTGCTGGCCGGCTGACCTCGTACACGCGAAGCGGGCGTCGGGACCACGGTCCCGACGCCCGCTCGTCGTCGGTGGGTCAGTTGCGGGGCAGGCGCATGGCCATGGTGGGCGCCTCGGCCATCACCGAGGTGGGGGTGAACGGGGCGCCGGTGGGCAGCTCGCCGGCGCGGCCGACCTGGACGCCCGGGTAGAGCTCGACCATGTCGGCGCCGCCGAGCACCCGGGACTGGTTCGGCGCGAGCGGGATCCGTTCCGCCTCGGTCATCGACCCGTGCGGGCGGATGCCGGAGCCGTTGGTGCTCACGTCGGTCACGATCACCTCGCCGACCCGCAGCTCCAGCTTCAGGTGGCTGCGGCTGATCCAGCGCCGGGCCTCGTCGTTGAGCCACTGGCCGAGCACGATCCCGCCGCTGGCATCGGGCGCCCGCCCGACGAACACCGGCTGCTCCTCGGTGAGCACGAACCGCCGCCGGACCAGGCCACCGATCCGGACCGCCAGCACCTCGGTGCGGGGGCGCGGCCCGCCGTCACCGAGCCGGGCGCCATGCCGGGGGCAGGTCGGCACCCCGTTGCGCAGCGCGGGTGGCGGCTGGCCGGCCGGCGCGCGCTCGACCCGGGCCAGGTCGGCGAAGGCGCCACCGCCCCCGCCGCCGCCGAACAGGGCGCACCCCGGCTCCGGGCAGCGCCACTGCCGGGCCAACAGCTTCGCCCCGACCGGCGAACGGTCCCCCTCGACCGGGGTCGAGCCGCCGCCGACGTGGGCGACGAAGACCGGGCCGCCGGCGCCGGGCACCGGCGCGAGCACCCGGCCCGGCTGCTCCACCAGCCACGGGAACCGGCCGCGCAGGCCGTCGAAGCGGACCCGGGTGAGCACCGGCAGGCCGAGCAGGTCGGCCACCTCCAGCATCCGGTCGCCCGGGTTGTCCAGCACCTCGACCAGGCCGTCGTCGGCCCAGCGCCGGACCACCATCCGTTCGTTGGAGGTGAGGTCGGCGTCGGAGAGCAACGCCCGGTGCACCACGGCGTAGACCGGGACGCTGTCCTCCTCCAGCTCGCGGGAGAGGGCGTCGATCACCATGCCGAGCCGCAACAGGCTGGCCGGCCGGCCACCGTCGAGGTCCTGGTAGCGGATCACCTCGGCCAGGTCGAGGACGGCCCGGGCCAGTGACGGGTCGGTGCAGACGCGCCCCTCGATGGCGTCCAGCACCTTGCTGATCTCGAATCTCATCGGGCGCTCCGGACGATGTCGTCGATCTGGCGCGCCAGCTCCACGTCCCGGTGGGTGACCCCACCGGCGGAGTGGGTGACGCAGCGGAAGGTCACGGTCCGCCACCGGATGTCGATGTCGGGATGGTGGTCGAGTCGCTCGGCCACCTCCGCCACCCGGTCGACCACGGCGATGGCGGCCGGGAAGCTGCCCAGCTCGACGGTGCGGCTGATCTGAGTCGGGTCGCCCGACCAGTCCGCCAGCCCGCCCAGCTTCTCTCGCACCGCCTCGGCGGTGAGCAGGTCTGTCATGGCCCGACCCTACCGGCACCGGCCTGGGCGGGCCCGACGCGCCGGAGGCGGGTCGACGCCCGTTGACCGGGTGTGCCGGGTCGGGCACCGACGGCGACGACGGACGGACATCGACACCGGACTGTCGCATTCGCCCGCTACGCTGACCGACGGCCCGGCCGGTGGCGGGCAGCACACGCCGCACCGGCCCACCCTTCACGAGGAGAAATCCACAATGAACACTCGACGGCTGGCGACCACGGGGGTCGCGCTCGTCGCCGCGCTGGGTCTGCTGACCGGCTGCGGCAACCAGGACGGAGCGGACGCTCCAGCCGCCGGCGGAAGCGCCGCGAGCGTCGCCCCGAGCAGCAGCGCGTCGGTCGCTCCCCTCGACGAGCTGACCGCCGCCGCGCTCAAGCTCAGCGAGGACAGCGTCCGGGTCACCATCACCTCGTCGGTGGTCAACGGCGGTGGCCTGCTGGACCCGCGGACCAAGGCGATCGACATGACCCTCGACATGGGCAGCCAGGGCAAGGTCCGGATGATCACCCTCGGCGACGACGCCTGGATGAAGATCAGCGGCATGGCGGGCGCCCCGAAGAAGTGGCTGCACATGGACGCCACCAAGCTCGGCGCCAGCGGTCAGATGAACCTGATGCCGGACGGCGACCCGGGCGGCGCCAAGCAGATGATCAAGGGGGTCACCGAGGTCGAGAAGACCGGTGAGCACGCCTTCGCCGGCACCCTCGACTACACCAAGGCCAAGCCGGACGACAAGGGCATCAAGGCGCTCGGCGCCAAGGCCAAGGCGGTGCCCTTCACCGCGAAGACCGACGACCAGGGCCGGCTGATCGAGCTGGTCGTCGACACCACCGTGCTGTCCCCGGCGGCGGGCAAGCTCAAGACCACCTACACGGACTTCGGCGCGGCCGTCGCCCCGCAGAAGCCGCCGGCCAGCCAGACCCAGGAGGCCCCGGCAGAGCTGATCAAGGCGTTCGGCGGCTGACCGCCCCCGTACCCCGACGCGACGGGGCGGCACCGTGACCGGTGCCGCCCCGTCGTGCGTACCAGGGTCAGCCGCGCAGCGGCCGGCCCACCTCGTGCAGGTGCGCCAGCGCCTGCCGGTACGACTCGACCAGCCCGGTCTCGACGTACGGCACCTCGCGCTCGGCGCAGTACGCCGCCACGATCGGCTGTGCCCGGCGCAGGTTGCCCCGGGGCATGTTCGGGAACAGGTGGTGCTCGATCTGGTAGTTGAGCCCGCCCAGCGCGACGTCGACGAACCGGCCGCCCCGCACGTTGCGCGAGGTGAGCACCTGCTTGCGCAGGTAGTCCAGGTCGTCGTCCGCCGTCGGCATCGGCATGCCCTTGTGGTTCGGGGCGAACGCGCAGCCCATGTAGAGACCCCAGAGCCCCTGGTGGATGGCGATGAAGGCGAGCGCCTTCGCCGGCGACATCACCGCGAAGATCAGCCCCAGGTAGCCGACGGCGTGCGCGACGAGCAGCAGCCCCTCCACGCCCCGGTGCCGCATCGGCGTGGACCAGCCGCCACCCGATCGACCGACCAGCGCCCGGACGCTGGCCACGTGCAGGTGGAAGCCCTCCAGCAGCAGCATCGGGAAGAACAGCCAGGCCTGCCGCCGCGCCAGCCAGCGCAGGTAGGGCGGCGTCGCCGCCGCCTGCTCGTAGGTCCAGACCAGCGCGCCGCCGCCGACGTCCGGGTCCTCGTCGGTGTGGTTGGGGTTGGCGTGGTGCCGGTTGTGCTTGTCAACCCACCAGCCGTAGCTGAGCCCGACCGCCAGGTTGCCGGCGAGCAGACCGGCCAGCTCGCTCGGGCCCCGGCGGCGGAACATCTGCCGGTGCCCGGCGTCGTGGCCGAGGAAGGCGACCTGGGTGGTGGCCACCGCCATGCCCACCGCCATCAGCAGTTGCAACCACGAGTCGCCGACCGCCACCACCGCGGCCCACCCCGCCAGGAAGAAGGTCGCCGTCAGCGCGATGCGCACCGCGTACCGGCCGGGGCGGCGCTCGAGCAGGCCCGCCTCGCTGATCCGTCGGGACAACACCGCATAGTCACTGCCGCGTCGTACCGGTTGGTCCGCCACCGCTGAAGGCGCCATCTCCACTCCCAGTCCTCGGTCGGGGCCGCACCCGTTGGCGGGCCCATCCTCAATTGTCGCGGCGGCGGTTGCGCTTGGTAATCATGGCAACACCCCGATCCGTGGTGGTGTTGCCCCTACCTCAGCCCATCCGGCCGACGGCCGCGCGCAGCCGGGTCAGGTCACGCCGCCGCCGCTCGTACGTGGCGGCGAGGGCGATCAACGCGAACCCGCCGACGGCCAGGAAGATCCACCGGGGCAGCAGGTCCCAGCCGCGGACCAGCTCGTGCAGGGCCAGCAGGGCCAGCGTGGTCCCCCCGAGCACCACCGGCGCCTGCCAGCGCCGGGTGGCCCCGGCGAGCACCACGGCCAGCGCGGCGACCCCGAGCAGCAGCCGTCGCCAGGGCTGGGGCTCGGGGGCGACCAGCACCGACACCAGGCCGGGCAGCAGCCCGGCGGCCAGCCCGGGACCGAGCGCCAGCCAGCTGGTCAACCCCGGCCGGGTACGCAGCGCGACCACCCCGGCGACCAGCGCCAGTCCCGCCGCCGGCAGGGTGTACGCCTCCAGCAGCACCACCTTGCCGGCGGCGAGCAGCAGCCAGGCGCCGAACAGTTCGCTGCCCCCGGCGATGCCCGCGAAGGCCCACCGCCGGTCGGCGGACTCGCCCCGCCGCAGCACCCGCGGCGCCACCGCCGCACCCCACAGCACGCAGACCGCCGCCGCGTGGCGCGGGGCGGACGCGGTGAGCAGCAGCGCCACCAGCGCCACGGCCTGGGCCGCGCCCTCCGCCGCCCGTCCGGTCACCGGCGTGCGCCGGGCCAGCGGCGGCGCGGCGTACAGCACCGCCACCGCCACCGCGAGCACCGCGAAACCGGCGGTCCGCAGCGGCAACCCTGCGGCCAGCGACGCGGTCACCGCGAAGCCGGTCGCTGCGGCGACCGCCACCAGGCAGCCGGCCAGCCGCACCTCGGCCCGCCGCCCGGCGACGCCGGCCACCGCCGCCGCCACGACCAGCAGCGCCAGGCCGGCGAGGGTGCCGGCCCGGGTGGCGAGCAGCCCGGTCAGCCCGGCCAGGGTCCAGAGCGCCCCCACCGGCACCGCGACCGCGCCCAGCAAGGGGCCCGGCCGCCGCAGCGCGGCGGCGAGCAGGGCGGCCAGCCCGGTGAGCAGCGCCACCGCCGGCACCACCGGCCAGGGCGCGCCGGCCGCCGCCAGCAGCACCGGCAGCGCGGCGGCGGCGAAGGGCAGTGCCAGCAGGGCCGGGACGCCCGCGCCGCCCCCGGTCCGCCGGCCGACCAGCCCGGCGGCGACCGCCAGCACCAGCAGGGCCGCGCCACCGGCCCACCCGCCGGGCAGCGGCCCGGTCGCGGGTACGCCCGACCAGGGCTCGACCGGCCCGTCGTACGGGGACAGCAGCGCCGTCACGGCCACCGGGGCGGCGGCGAGCACCGCGACCACCGCCAGCGCGGCGGCCACCACCCGGCCGACGGCCGACGCCGGGGTGTCCCGGTCGACCACCACCAGCAGCAGCGCGGCGAGCGCGGCGTAGAGCGGGACCGGCTCGGCGGCCGGTACGACCACCGGCGCCAGCCCGAGCACGCCGAGCGCCACGGCGGAGGCCGCCGAGGCGTACCCGTCGAGGTCGGGCCAGTGGCGGCGGACCGCGCCGAGCGCGACCAGCGGGACCAAGGCGGCGGCGAAGCCGGCCCGCAGCTGCCACCAGGGGGCCGAACCGGCCGCGAGGAGCGCGACGACCGTCCCCGCCGGCACGGCGAGCAGCGCCACGGCCAGCCCGCCCCCGGCGACGGCGCGCTGCGCCCGGGTCCCCCGGCGGGCGAGGGCCGCCACCGCCAGCCCGGCGGGCAACAGCACCCCGAGCGTCACCAGCATGCCGCCCGGTGCGGCCAGGGCCACCAGCAGACCGTGCCCGACCAGCGCGGCGCCGGCCAGCGCCCCGACCACCACGGTCGGGGTGCGGCGAGCCGGACGGGCGACGGCCAGCACGAGCGCCACCCCGACGACGAGATCGATGGCGAGCGCCGCCGGCCACGGCGTGGCGGCCGCCGCCGGCAGGGCGGACCCGGTCAGCGCGACACCGACCAGCGCGGTCACCGGACGGGCGACCCGGGGCAGCAGCAGGCCGATCGCGGCGGCGGCCAGCGCGACGGCGACCGGAAGCTGCCAGCCCCAGCCGACCGCCGGGCCGGCCGCCGCGCCCCGCCACCCGGGCAGCGACCGGACCACCGCGCCACCGGCGACCAGCAGGGTGGCCAGGACACCCACCTGGGCCAGCGCGCCGGCGACGAGCAGGGCGCCGACCCGGGGGCCGGAGCGCAGCCGCGCCGGGACCACCCGGGCCGCCCCGGCCAGGACGGCGGTCACCAGGGCGGCCGCCACCAGCAGCACCCCGGGGCGCAGCTCGGCCACCGGGCGGAGCAGCGCGGCGGCCAGCAGCGGCACCAGCAGCGCCGCCGCGACCTGACGGAACACCCGACCACCGGCGGCCCACGCCGCGCCGAGCAGGACCAGCCCCACCAGCAGCAGCGGCGCCCCGGCCAGCAGCGGCCGGCCGGCGGCCCGGCCCCAGGCCAGCGGCACCAGCGCGCAGCCGGCGGCGAGCGCCGTCGCGGTACCGAAGCCGAGCCAGGCGAGCACCTGTCCGGCCCGCACGACGGCCGGGACGCGCGGCCCGGCGGCCGGTCCCCCACCGGCCGCCGGCCCCCCGATCCGCGCCCCCGGCCCAGTGGCCGGCGTCCCCCCGCCGACCACCGCCGGCCCCTCAGCGGCCCCGGCGGACGCCGGCTGGCCCGTGGCCGTGCCCTGGTCCGCCGCCGCAGCGGTGGCCGCACCGGGCGGAACCGGAGCCGCGGCGGGGGACGGGGCCGGACCGGGCTCGGAACGCCCGACCGGCGCCGCGGAGCGGCGACCCAGCGCGACCACCACCACGAGGTCGAGCAACGCCACCCCGAGCAGGACCAGCGTCCACCCGGCGGCATCGGGGCGGGCCGCCACCGCCGCCAACGGCAGCACCGGCTGCGCGACGAGGAGCGCCGCGAACCAGGGCACGGTCAACCGGCTGAGCCGGGCGTACCCGGCGGCGATGGCCGCGCCGGCCCCCCCGACCAGCGCGGCGTACCGGGTGCCCGGCCAGTCGGCGACGCCGAACAGGTCCACCGCCCAGGCGGCGTACCCGTCGAGGACCACCAGCAGCAGCCCCACCGCGGCGAAGGTCTCCGCGGTGCCCCGCAGCCCGCGCCGCACCGCGACCAGCGGCGCGGCCAGGGCCAGCACGGTGAACGCGGCCAGGATCGCGGCCCGCCCGGCGACCCCGACGGCGGCCCAGGCCACGGCGGTGAAGACCACCGCCGCGGTGCCGAGCAGCAGCCCGCCGAGGACGAACAGCAGCCCCTGCACGGTCCGGGTGGAGGTCTCCGGCCGTCCCGGCGACGGCGGGACCGGGGCGGGTCGGACCGGGACCGGCGGTACCGGCGGCAACGGACCGGCCGGCACCGGCCGGGCGACCTCCGCGCGGACCCGGGCCGCCAGCTCCGCCCGCCGGCGCTGCGCCGCGAGCAGCCGACCGGCGAGCCCCTGGTACGCCTCGCGGGCCCGCTCCACCTCCGGACCGAGCGCACGGATCTCCGCGTCCAGCCGGATCACCTCGGCGGCGGGCGGGTACGGCGGACGGCCGCAGCCGGAGCAGCCGCGGACGAGATCGGCGGGCGCGCCGCAGCCGGGGCAGGGGTAGCCGGTGTTCTCCACCCGGCCATCCTCGCGGCCGGGCGGGGGCGCGCCCAGAGTGCGCGTACCTAGGTTGGTCAACCTGCCGCCCGCGGCGGTGGTGTTCCCGTGCGGCGGTCAGCCGAGCCAGCGGCCGTCGCGCATGAGGTTTCGTCCCTGCAGCTCGTTCGCCTCCCGCCAGGCCTGGATGCGCCGCGGCCGGATCAGGAAGTACTGGTAGGGCTCGTCGAGTTCGCGCGGGTCGAAACCGGTCCTGGTCGCGAACGCGTCGCCCAGCTCCGGGCCGAGGTCGGCGATGGCCACCGGCTCGGCGGTGCCGTCGACGACGACGACGTCGCGCGTCGGCCCGAGGCTGAGCCGCACCCGGCCGTCCGCCAGCAGGTTGCGGCCGGTGACCGAGGCGCGCGGCGTCGAGATGACGAACGCGGTCCCGTCCCAGAGGTACGAGAGCGGAATGAGGTGGACGCCGCCCGGGGAACCCGACGTCGCGACCCAGAGATCGACCTCGCTCTCCAGTTTCGCGCGGGTGTCCCGCAGCCTCTCCTCGAGCCCACGCGGCGGCGCGCCGGTCATGCTTCCTCCCAGTCACTTCGGTGCGAGCCCTTTCCTCTAGTGGAGGGGCTCCGTCGGTCATCGGTCGGTTCACCGGCGGCCGCCTCGTGATCGGCCGCCGGTTAGGGCACGCAGCCGTCAGGGCGTGGGTGCCAGCGAGGTGGCCTCCCAGGCGAACCCGTCCGGGTCGGTGCACGGCCCGGCAGCGCCGCCGATCATGAGCCGGTGCGACCCGGTGCCGTCGGGAGCGACGCCGACGTCCTTGGCCAGGGCACGGCGCCGGTACAGCGCCAGCTTGACGGGACTCGACCCGGCAGCGAACTCGACGTACATCCGGCTGAAGCTCTTCGCCACGGCAAGGCCGCGCTCGACGTAGAACCGCTTGCTCGCGGCCACGTCCGCGACCCCGAGCAGGAGCACGATCTCGTCGATCTGCCGGGTGGCCGGGCCGGTGTCCTTCTTCGCCGAGGTCGCGACCTTCCAGATCGTCCCGTCCGGGGCCTGTACGACACCGCCGTAGCCCCAGAGCGACTTTGCGGCAGGCTTCAGCGACGTGGCGCCGGCGTCCAGGGCAGCGCCGATGAAGCCGTCGACGGTGGCCGGCTGGGACACCGTGAGGGCCAGCAGGAACCCGCGGAAGCCGGTCGTCGGCGCCTCCGAGGCCCGCAGGCGGATCTGCGTGTCCAACCCGAAGGCGGCGGTGTAGAAGCGGCTGGCGGCCGTGGGGTCGGCCACTTCGAGGGTGACGGATTCGATGTTTGCCATGGTCATCACGCTAGGTGCGGCTCGGCGACCGGCGCTTCTCGATTCCTGACCGGTCTGGTCACCTGCTTCGCCACACACGGCGGCATCCCCGCCGCAGCGCCCGTCGCCCGGTGTCGGTAGGCGCTGGGCGGCATGCCGACCAGCTCGGTGAAGCGGGTGCTGAAGGTGCCGAGCGACGGGCAGCCGACCGCGAAGCACACCTCGGTGACGCTGAGGTCGCCACGGCGCAGCAGCGCCATGGCACGCTCGATGCGCCGCGTCATCAGATAGGCGTACGGCGACTCGCCGTAGGCCCGCCGGAACTGGTGGCTGAGGTGCCCGGCCGACATGTTCGCGCCGCGGGCGAGCGCCTCGACGTCCAGCGGCTGTGCGTACTCCCGGTCGATCCGGTCGCGGACCCGGCGCCACCGCGCGAGGTCACTCAGGCGCTGCGCCTCGGCGAGTGCGCGCCCCCACGAGGGGTGACACATGAGGGAACTCCTTTCATCGATACCCGAGAGCACCCGGGCGCCTGCCGAGCAGGCGACCGGGTGCTCGACGACCGGAGGGCTCAGCGCAGCTCCTGGATGCGGACCAGGTTGCCGGCGGGATCGCGGAAGGCGCAGTCGCGGATGCCGTACGGCTGCTCGATCGGCTCCTGGACGACCTCGGCGTCCCCGGCCTGCACCTTCTCGAAGGTGCCGTCGAGGTCCCGGGTGGCCAGCAGGATCCAGCCGTAGGTGCCCTTGGCCATCATCTCGGCGATGGTGCGGCGCTCGTCCTCGGTGACCCCGGGGTCGGCGGCGGGCGGCGCCAGGAGGATGGACGTGTCGGGCTGGCCGACGGGGCCGACCGTGATCCACCGCATCTTGCCCTGTCCGACGTCGCTGCGGACCTCGAAGCCGAGGACGTCGCGGTAGAAGGCCAGGGAGGCGTCCGGGTCGACATGCGGCAGGAAGCTGGTGTGAATGGTGATGTCCATGGCGATCACGTTAGGTGCGGCGCCATGACCGCACTTCTCGATTCCTGATCGATCCGGCCACCTGCTCCGCCAGGTACACCTAGGTGCGGGTGTTCTCGTGCACCCAGGCGGCGTACGCCGGCTCCCCGCACTCCACCCGGGACACCAGGATCTCCGGCACCTCGTACGGGTGGGCGGCGCGGATCCGGTCGACCAGCGCGACCACCCGGTCGGGGGCGGTCTTGAACTGCACCGACCACTCGGTGCCGGTCTCCACGGCGGACCGCCACCAGTAGGTGCTGTCGACCTGGCCGCCCACCTGCGCGCAGGCCGCCAGCCGCCCGGCGACCGCCTCGGCCGCGAGCGCGTCCGCGACCGGGCGCGCGTCCACCACCGTCGTGACCACGCAGATCTGTTCCATCAGCGCACCCTACGCGGCGTCGCCACCGGCGGGCCCGACCCGCGCGGTCAGCCGGTGGACACGCCGTCGCGGTTGGCGGCGATCCAGGTGTCGATCCGGGCCCACCAGTCGAAGAGCCAGTCGATGCGCTCCTGCCGGTCGGTCGGCACCTCCTCCGGCGGCACCGACCAGAAGCGCATCACGATCCGCTTGTCCATCGGCAGCTCCCGCCAGACGTCGGCCACGGTGACCATCCGGTCCAGCCCGGTGTGCGCCACGAAGATCACCCCGGCGTCCGGGGCGGCGTCCAGCGCGGCGAGCAGTCCGCCGGGCTGCGGCGCCAGCACGTGCCGCATCCGCTCGGCGCGCGACGCCATCCGCTCCAGCCCGAGCGCGCGGAGCCGGGCGATGGCCCGCAGCCGGCGGCCGGGCGTGAAGTTGCCACCCTCCGGGAAGATCACGAACGCGTCGTCGTCGTCGAGGTCGGTGGCGAGCTGGCCGATCTGCCGGACCGCCGAGTCACGGCCGTCCCGGCCGGGCGCGATGAACCGGTTGGGCAGCCGGTTGAGCAGCACGTCGATCGCCGGGTCCCACTGGAGGCTCTCCTTGAGCACGATCCGCGGCTCGCGATGGAACCAGTTGACCAGCGCGTGGATCAGGATGAACGAGTCACCCGGCCCGGCGTGCCGGCAGAGCACCAGCTCCGGCCGGCCGGGCAGGGCCGTGTCCGGGTCGGTGCCGACCACGTCGATGGTCAGCCGCAGCGTCCAGCGGGCCTGCCAGAAGAGCACCCGCAGGAAGCGGCCGGCGAGCACGTAGTGCGCGCGCTGGAAGGCCGGCGAGCGCTTGCGCAGCCCGAACCCGGACGCCAGCCAGAGCAGGAAGAGCGCGGCCAGCGCCGCCGCGTCCCAGACCAGGTAGACGGAGCCGATCCAGAGCAGGCGCAGCGGCCGCAGCCGGCCGGGCACGAAGGGCGACAGTGCCAGGCCGAGCAGCGCCCAGACCGGCACCGTGGTGACCACCGCCAGCGCGAGCAGCACCACGCCGGGGGCCAGCAGCATCCGGCGTAACCACCGGGGTGGCAGCGGCATCAGCGGTCCAGTTGGGTGGCCAGGTAGTGCCGGGAGGCGGTGTAGGCCCGGCTGATCCGCCGCCCCACCGCCGCCATGTCCCGGTAGGCCCACGGGCTGTCGTCGCGGGGATTCAGCCCACCGGTGGGCAGCACGTGCACCTCCACCCCGTCGGGCAGCGCCGCCATCTCCCGGGCGAACCGGTGCCGCCGGGCGATCTCGAACGCGACCTGGGCGATCTCCCAGGGCCGCTGGGGCGGCGTCAGCTCCCGTTCGATCCGTCCCACCTGGAGTACGAAGATCTGCCGCGCGCCCAGCGCGACCGCCTCGCCGATTGGAATGGAGTTGACGATCCCCCCGTCGACGTAGTGCTGGTCGTCGATCCGGGCCGGTGGCAGCAGCCCCGGCACGGAGGCCGAGGCGAGCACGGCCGGCACCAGCGGACCGCTGTCGAACCAGTGCTCGGCGGCCCGCTCGATGTTCGCCGCGCAGCAGCGGAACGGCACCTTCAGGTCGGCGAAGGTGGTCTCGGCGCCCAGTTCGGACTCCAGCAGCTTGCGCAGCGGCCGGGGCGAGTGCAGGTGGGTACGCGCGGCGAACCGGCGCAGCTGGCGGGCCACCGAGTCGCCGTACACCTCGCTCGCCTCCGGCGAGGCCCAGAGCCGGACCAGCCGATCGGTGACCGCCTCGGTCGGGTCGGCGGCGACCAGTGCGCCGTTGACCGCCCCGATGGACGTCCCGAGCACCACGTCCGGGCGGATCCGGGCGCGGAACAAGGCGCGCAGCATGCCCACCTCGACCGCGCCGAGCACTCCCCCGCCGCCGAGCACGAACGCCACCGGACCCCCAGCCATGTCGTTCATCCTGGCACGTGCCCGCCGCCCGACCGGGTCCAGCCGCTGGTCACCCGGGTGCGGCCAGGTTCAGGTGGCGGCGTGCGAGCCGTCCACGACGGAGGGTGACCGCGAATCCGGACGACCGTTGACACGGCGGACACATTCCCGCAACCTGATACCGCCCCCACCCCCAGGCAGGTGCGATCACTGATGGCAGCGCTGCACGCCGGCAGGTTGCTGGCCCGCCGGTACCGGCTCGTCGACCAGATCGGGGCCGGTGGCATGTCGGTGATCTGGCGGGCCCGCGACGAGGTGCTCGACCGGATCGTCGCGGTCAAGGTGCTCGCCCCCTCCCTGGCCGCGGACGCCCGCTTCCGGGACATGGTCCGCGAGGAGGCCCGCTCCGCCGCCCAACTGGTCCACCCGCACGTGACCTCGGTGCACGACTACGGCGAGACGCTGGCCCCGGACGGCTCGATCACCTCGTTCGTGGTGATGGAGCTGCTCACCGGGGAGGAGCTGGAGCACCGGCTCACCGAGGGGCCGCTGCCCTGGGCCGAGGCGGTCGAGGTGGGCGCCCAGGTGGCCGAGGCCCTCGCGGCCGCGCACCGGCTCGGCATCGTGCACCGGGACATCACCCCGTCCAACGTGATGATGACCCGGGTCGGCGCGAAGGTGCTGGACTTCGGCATCGCCACCCACGTCGGCGCCCCGGACGAGGACGAGGACGGCGGCACCTTCGGCACCCCCGCGTACGTCGCGCCGGAGCGGCTGGACGGGGCGCCGGCCCAGCCGGCCACCGACGTCTACTCCCTCGGCGTGCTGCTCTACGAGACGCTGACCGGCCAGGTGCCGTACCCGGCGGACACCTGGGAGCAGCTCGGCGAGGCGCTGGCCGCCGACGAACCGCCCACCCTGGACGGCGTGCCGGGGCTGCCGGCGGCTGTCGCCCGTACCTGCCTGCGCTGCCTGGCCCGCGACCCGCGCGACCGGCCCACCGCACACCAGGTGGCCGCGGCGCTGCGCGACCAGTTGCTGCCCGGCGACCCGCAGGCGGCCACGATGCTCGCGCCGACCGTGACCCTGCCCGCGCTGCCCGCCCAGGCAGGCGGGCAGGAAGCCGGGCAGGCGGAGCCGGCCGGGCGACCCGCACAGGCCGGAGCGCCGTCGCGGCGACGTCGGCCGCTGCTGGTGGTGGCCGCGCTGGTGGTGGTGACCACGGCCGCCGCGCTGCTCGCCCCGACCCTGGTGCCGGAGTCGACGCCGCCGCCGGACGCCCGGCGGACCGGCGCCCCGGCGGTGCAGCCGACGATCCCGCCCGCCGAGCCGTCCACCTCCCCTCCCCGGGAGTCGACCGCGGCGGCGACCAGCGCGCCGCCCTCCCGACCGCGATCCACCCCGGACGGCGGGCAGGGCGCCGGTGGGCTCACCGAGGCCGCCGAGCGGCTGCGCCGGCTGATCGACGACGGGGTGCGCAGCGGCGACGTCCGCGCCGACGTCGGCACCGACCTGCGCAACGTGCTGGCCAACCTGACCCGGTCGGCCGCCGACGGGCGGTCCGACCTGGCCGAGCCGGTGGCGCTGCTGCGCGAGAAGGTCACCCACCGCGTCGACGAGGGCGGCATCACCCCGGCGTACGCGCGCCGGCTCGACGCGGCCATCGTGGACCTCGGCACCAGCCGGGTCTGACCTCCGGTCGGGGCTGCGCCGGTCCCTCGACCCGCGGTCAGCGGGTGGCGACCGGCGTCGGCTCCCGGGCCGGCGCGGCGGCGCCGAGGGCGAGCTGCCGGTACACCGCCTCGTAGCCCTCCGCCATCCGGTCCGTGGAGAAGCTCCGGGCCACGTGCGCGACGGAGGCCTGCGGATCCAGCCGGTCCGCCGCGCACAGCGCCGCCGGCAGCTCCTCGGCGTGGTCGCGGATCAGCCCGGTGACCCCGTCCACCACCAGCTCCGGCACGGCGCCGCGGCGCAGCGCCACGACCGGCGTACCGGTCGCCATCGCCTCCACCATCACCATGCCGAACGGCTCGTCCCACTGGATCGGCATGATCAGGCAGCGCGCGTCCACCATCAGCCGGATGGTCGCCTCCCGGTCGGCGTTGAACACCACGGTGACGTCCTCGTCCAGCAGCGGCTCGACGACCTCGGCGAAGTAGCGCCGCTCGGCCGGCTCGTTGCACTTGCCGGCCAGGGTCAGCGGCAGGCCGGCCTCCCGGCAGGCGCGGATCGCGAGGTCCGGGCCCTTGTCCGGACTGAACCGGGCCAGCCAGAGCACCGGGCCCCGGCCGGGGCCCTGCTTGTGCGGGAACTCCCGCACGTCCATCGCGTTGTGCACGGTCCCGACCCAGGGCAGGCCCGGGTTCAGTCGGCGCTGCGTGTGCGAGATGGCCACCAGCCCCACGCCCCGGTCGACGTCGCTGAGCACGGTGCCGTACTCGCCGACGGGGTTGCCGTGCACGGTGGCCACGGTCGGCACCGCCCGCCGGCCGGCGACCAGCGGGCCGATCGTGGTGTGGTCGTGGATCACGTCGAAGTCGGCCGCGGTGACCAGATGCTTCACCCGGGCCAGGTGGGCCAGCTCCGGCAGCGCCTCGCCCAGCCGGGCGTACTGGAGGTCGTCGACGGTGGAGACGAAGTCGGCGGCGGTGCCGTGGTGCCGGCCCGCGCCGAACAGGGTCACCGCGTGACCGCGCTCGACCAGCCGGTCCACCAGCCCGTGCACCACCTGCTCCAGCCCGCCGTAGCCGGGCGGCGGCACCGACAGCCACGGCGGGACCACCATCGCGATCCGCAGCGGCCCTCCCGGCGGGCTTTCCGACGGACGGTGGGTCACGGCCACAGGTCCTCCCCGTTGCTTCCCGGTGAGCGGAATCGGCGGCGATTTCCCCACCCCGGCTGCGCTAAACGGACATTCGTCGGACGCGGCAGGCGGCTCACCCGGTGACGACGAGACGGTCGTCGACGGCCCGTACGCCCGGTGCCGACCAGGCGACCCGCTCCGCCTCGTCCCGCTCCCACCAGGAGCGGACCGTGCCGCCCAGGACGACGGTGTCGCCGGCCAGCTCGACGGTGATCGCCTCGGTGCCGGTCCGGCGGCGCAACGCCCGGCGCAGGTCCAGGGCGGTCTGCTCGGCGCTGGGCGGGGCCGGCGGCACCACCTCGACCAGGTTGGTCACCCCGCGTACGCCCCGCAGCCGGCGCAGCTCCTGCTCGGCGGTGCGCCGCTGGTAGCCGAACTCCACCTCGCCGCGCAGCATCAGCCAGCCGGCGGAGACCGTCACGTCCAGCCGCTCGGCGGGCACGAAGCTGTCCCACTCCAGCGCCCGTACGGCGGCGAGGGCGAGTTCGCCGTCGTCCTGACCGTCCAGGCCGGGCAGGCGTACCTCGATGTCGTCGGCGACCGCCCGCACGCCTCGTACCCGGTGCGCGCAGCGCTGCGCCGCCCACTTGCGGGCGTAGCTGTCCACCCGGCCGGTCAGGGTGACCACGCCGTCGGCGACGCTCACCCCGATCTCGTGCGGCTGGGCCTGCGGGTCCCAGGCCAGTTCGTCGAGCACGTCGCGCTGGATGTGCGGATCGGTGCGGGTGGCCGCTGCCGTCGTCATGGCGTCCCCTCCCGTGCGGTCGGCTCCTGGCGAGGATGCCGACTCCTCGGGTGAGGCCGGCTCACCCTGGCGGGGTGAACCGGCACCGGACCGGCGTCGGGGGCCACGGGGTGCGAAAAAGGCGACGGGTGACGGAGCCAACCCCCTTGGCTCCGCCACCCGCCGCCCCGGAGGAGGCAGGTCTGGTGTTATGACGTTTCGGCGAGCGTCACGGTTGCCTTCGCCTCGACACCATTTCGCTTGTAGGTCACCTCGACCCGGTCGCCGACCTTGCCGGCCTGCACGGCGCCGACCAGGTCGTTGGAGTCGTTGACCACCTTGTCGCCGAACCGGGTGATCACGTCGCCCCGCTGGATGCCGGCCTTCTCGGCGGCGCTGCCCGGCACGACCGCGGCGACCAGCGCCCCGCCGTCCTCGGCGGCATTGACGCTCACCCCGAGGGACGGGTGGCTGACCTTCTCGCCGCGCTGGAGCTTCTCGGCGACGTCCTTGGCCTTGTTGCTGGGGATCGCGAAGCCGACCCCGATGTTGCCGCTGCTGCCCTGTCCGGCGGTGGCGATCGCGGTGTTGATGCCGATCACCTCGCCCCGGGTGTTGACCAGCGCGCCGCCGGAGTTGCCGGGGTTGATCGGCGCGTCGGTCTGGAGCAGCCCGGAGATCGAGCTGGCGCCCTGCTGCGGGTTCTGCTGCTGCCCGTTCTCGCCGGCCTGGATGGTCCGGTCCCGGGCGCTGAGGATGCCGGCGGTGACCGAGCCCTGCAGGCCCAGCGGGCTGCCCAGGGCGAGCACCTGGTCGCCGACCTGCATCCCGTCGCTGTCGCCGAACTTCGCGGCCTTCAGGTCGCTGACGCCGCCGGCCTTGACCACGGCGAGGTCGGTCTTCGGGTCGGTACCGACGATCTTGGCCTGGGCGGTCTTGCCGTCGGCGAAGACCACCCGGACGGTGTCGCCGGAGGCGGAGGCGACCACGTGGTTGTTGGTCAACACGAAGCCGTCCGCGCTCAGGATCACGCCGGAGCCCTCGCCGTTGTCCGTGATGATGGAGACCACGCTGTCCTGCACGGCGGCGGCGATCTTCGGCAGGTCGGCGCTGTTGATCACCGGGGCGGCCGAGTAGGTGCGGGTGATGCCGCCGGAGTCGCCGTCGACCGCGAGAGCGAGCGCGCCACCGGCCACGCCGGAGCCGAGCATCAGGGCGAAGACCGCCACGCCGGCGCCGACGAACTTGGCCACCTTCGAGGGACGCGGACCGGCGGCCCAGGGCGGCACCGGCTGACCTCCGTGCTGCGGCGGGACCGGCCCACCAGGCCCCTGCGCACCCGGGTAGCCCGCCGTCCAGCCGGACTGCTGCCCGGGCTGCCCCGGCTGGTAGCCGGCGGCCGGGTACTGACCGGCGGACGGGTACGGCTGGTAGCCGGGTCGGTAGGCCTGCTCGCCACCGTGCGCCCCGCCCGGGTACGGCGCGGCGGAGGCCTGCCCCGCCTGCGGGTACCCGGCCGACGGGTACCCGGCACCGGAGATCTGGCCGGCGTACGGCGCGGCGGAGGTCTGCCCGGCGCCCGGGTACGGGCCGGCGGAGGTCTGGCCGGCGTACGGGGCGGCCGAGGTCTGGGCGTCCGGCGTGGTGGCGGCGCTCGGCTGGGTGCCGGCCGGCTCCCCCGCGGTGCCGGCGGCGTCGCCCGGGGCGGCCGGGCGAGGTTCGGTGGAGTCGGACTGCCCAGGCTCGACGCGGGACAGCTCGGCGGTGGGGTGCGACGGCTCCGCGTCGGGGGCGGCCGGCCGCCGCTGCGGGTCGGTCTCGAACTCGGTCATGGCTCCACTTTCTCCCGTCGCACTGGCACCAGCCTGGAACCCGCCTGAATGTTTTCTGAAAGTCACTCGGTCTCGCCGTCGGCGTCCGGCAGCAGCGGCAGCCGGACCCGGAAGGTCGCCCCGCCGCCCGGGGTCTCGGCGACCTGCACGGTGCCGTGGTGGGCGGTGACCAGGGCGGCGACGATGGCCAGCCCCAGCCCGGTGCTGGTGATCCCGCTCGCCCGGCGGGTCCGGGCCGCGTCGGCGCGGTAGAAGCGCTCGAACACCCGCTCGGCCTGCTCCGGGGTGAGGCCCGGACCGGTGTCGGCCACCTCGACCACGGCCAGGTTCCCCGGCTCGGCGCGCAGGCGCAGGGTGACCGACGCCTCGGGCGGGGTGTGGGTGAGCGCGTTGGTCATCAGGTTGCCGATGACCTGCCGCAACCGGGCGTCGTCGCCGTGCACCACCAGCGGGCCCGAGCCGGGCTCGATCTCCAGGTCGATCCGCCGGTCGGGGGCGACCACCCGCGCGGCCTGCACGGCGTCGGAGGCGAGCACCGGCAGCTCGATCGGGGCCAGCGAGAGCGGCCGTTCCCGGTCCAGCCGGGCCAGCAGCAGCAGGTCCTCCACCAGCAGCCCCATCCGGGCCGCCTCGTCCTCGATGCGGCGCAGCAGGTCGGCGGTCTGCTCGGGCGCGCGGGCCGCGCCCTGCCGGTACAGCTCGGCGAAGCCCCGGATGGTGGTCAGCGGGGTACGCAGCTCGTGTGAGGCGTCCGCGACGAACTGCCGCATCCGCTCCTCCGAGCGGCGGGCCCGCGCCTCGGAGACCTGCGCGGCGTGTGCCGCGTCCCGGGCGCCGGCCTCGGCCGAGCGGGCGGCGGTCTCCGACGCGGCCCGGGCGGTGAAGGCGGCCTCGATCTGGGCCAGCATCGCGTTCAGCGCGCGGGAGAGCCGGCCCAGCTCGGAGGTCGCGCACTCCTGCCCCTCCTCCGGGTCGGGCACCCGTCTGCTGAGGTCGCCGCCGGCGATCGCGGCGGCGGTGCGTTCGATCTCCACCAGCGGCTTGAGGCTGGTCCGTACGATCGCCGCGCCGATCGAGGCGAGCAGGATCAGCACCGCCCCGCCGACCAGGAGGTCTATCCAGACCAGCCGCTTGACGGCCAGGTCGACGTCGGTGAGGTTCTGGGCGATCGCCGCCATCTGTCCGTTGGGCAGCTGGGCGTAGAGGATCCGCCAGCGGACCGCGCTGTCGCGCCCCCGCACCGTGTACGGGTCGCCGGTCCGTTCGGCGAACCCCTGCCCGTCGGCGGGCCAGGCCGGCAGATCCTCGGTGTCGAAGCGGGAGTTGTCGTACTGGTAGCCGAGAACCTTGCCGGTGTCCCGGTCGGTCACCACCACCAGGTAGTCGGTCGGGATGATCGGCTGGTCGGCGCGCGGGGTCACCACCGCGGTTTCGATGTTGCGCACGGAGGTCCGCAGCTCGGCGTCCACCTGTCCGACCAGGTAGTTGCGGAGGAAGTACGTGGTCAGCGAGCTGATCACGACCAGCGCGGCGGCGACCAGCGCCAGCACCGCCGCGACCAGCTTGATCCGCAACGGGACGCTGCGGAGTCGGCCCTTCGCGTCGTGCAGGACGCTCATCGGTGCACCGTGGTTCGCGACTGCGGGGCTCGCGGAACCGGCTCGGTCCTCGCGCTCACGCTGTCGGCTTGCGCAGCACGTAGCCCACCCCGCGCAGGGTGTGGATCAGCCGGGGCTGGGTGTTGTCCACCTTGCGGCGCAGGTACGAGATGTAGGACTCGACGATGTTGTCGTCGCCCCGGAAGTCGTAGTTCCAGACGTGGTCGAGGATCTGCGCCTTGCTGAGCACCCGGTTGGCGTTGAGCATCAGGTAGCGCAGCAGCTTGAACTCGGTCGGCGAGAGCTGCACCCGCTGGCCGGCCCGGTGCACCTCGTGGGTCTCCTCGTCCAGCTCCAGGTCGGCGAAGGTGAGCCGGGAGGGGGCGTGCTCGCCGGTGGCCGTACGCCGCAGCACCGCGCGGATCCGGGCGGTCAACTCCTCCAGGCTGAACGGCTTGGTGACGTAGTCGTCGCCGCCCAGGGTGAGCCCACGGATCTTGTCGTCGGTGGCGTCCCGCGCCGTCAGGAACACCACCGGGGTACGGGTGCCGCCCTCGCGCAGCATCCGGATGACCTCGAAGCCGTCCAGGTCGGGCAGCATCACGTCGAGGACCACGAGGTCGGGACGGTGGTCCTTCGCGGTGCTCAACGCCGCGCTGCCGCTGGTGGCGGTGGCCACGTCGAAGCCGGCGAAGCGCAGGCTGGCGGAGAGCAGTTCGAGGATGTTGGGATCGTCCTCGACGACGAGCAGTCGCGCCTCGGTCTGGGTAGCGGCCATGCCCGCCATCATCCGCGACGCGGCTGCGCCGGCGCTGGACGCTTCCTGAAAAGACCCTGTGAGCCGCGTCAGCGCAGCAGCCGGCGGAGCCCGTCGAGCGCCCCGTCGAGGACCCGGATCGCCGTACGCAACTGGTTGTCGGAGAGTCGGTGCGCCCGGACCAGCCCGCCGACCTCCATGGTGAAGGCGGCCAGCCGCTGGTCGAACTCGGTCAGCAGCGGTGAGGCGGC
The DNA here is from genome assembly GCF_007829925.1 of Micromonospora palomenae. Taxonomy (NCBI): domain Bacteria; kingdom Bacillati; phylum Actinomycetota; class Actinomycetes; order Micromonosporales; family Micromonosporaceae; genus Micromonospora; species Micromonospora palomenae. The sequence continues at coordinate 181,019 of NZ_VIXA01000003.1, read as the reverse complement.
GGGAGCGGGAGCCGGCGGCGGCACCGGCCGGTCCCAGCGGGCCTGCCGGGTCTGCCGGGCCGCCTCGCGCAGCTCGCGCTTGAGGTCCCGGACCGAGCCGCGAACCTCGGTCTGGATCTCCCCGGCGAGGGTGGAGAGGTCCTGCACCGAGGCGGTGATGTCGGCCTCCAGGGTGGCCAGCTCGTCGGCGCGCTGCCGCAGCTCCGCCCGGCCGACCTCGGTGATGTCGTAGACCTTGCGGCCGCCGGCCGCGGTGTGGGTGACCAGCCCCTCCACCTCCAACCGTTGCAGGCGGGGATAGATCGTGCCGGCGCTCGGGGCGTACAGGCCGAGGAAGCGGTCCTCCAGCAGCCGGATCAGCTCGTAGCCGTGCTTCGGGCCGTCGTCGAGCAGCTTGAGCAGGTAGAGCCGGAGCCGCCCGTGACTGAACACGGCGGTCACGGCAGCTCCTCCTGGTCGTCGTCCACCGGACGGGCGAGCAGCGCGATGCTGCCCGACGTCGCGGAGGCCCAGAGCTTACCCTCGCCCGCTCCCAGGACTCCCTCGCTGTCGCGCACCGCGGCCAACCCGCGGCTGGCCAGCACCTGGGGGAAGCCGCTGGTGATGCGGCCGGAGGCGGTGTGCAGCCGGACGGCGAGGTCGCTGTCCTCCCGGACCCGGACCGTGATGCTGCCGGAGATGGTGCTGAGCCGGATCTCGCTGCGGCGGGGGTTGTCGAAGTCGCAGGTGATCGCGCCGGAGACGGTGTGCGCGCGGACCTGGCCCGGCGCGCTGTCGGCCAGGATGACCTCGCCGGAAACGGTCTCCAGGGTGACCTCCCCGGCCACCCCGAGCGCCTCCACCGGACCGGAGACGATCTTCGCGGCGGTGGCGCCGCGCAGCCCCATCAAAGTGATCTGGCCGGAGGTCACGTCGGCCCGGGTCCGCCCGCGCAGCCCGGAGGCGACCAGCGAGCCGTCGATCAGTTTGAGGGTGGCCGCCACGTGGGCGGGGACCGCGACGGAGACGTCGACCCGGGGCCAGCGGGCCAGTGGGCCGACCCACCGGAACACCTCCGGCCAGCGGAACTTCCGCTCCTGGACGACGCTGAGCCGGCCGTCGCGGTGCTCGACGTGGATCGGCCGGCCCTCGCCGCCGGCCTGGGTGATGTCGACCCGGGCCAGGCCGTCGGTGGCGACCACGTTGAGCCGACCGCTGATCAGCCGCACGTCGAGCTCGGTGACCGGGTCGTCCAGGGTGAAGCGTCGCGGCTGCTCGACCGTCCAGCGGGTCATGACGTGCTCCCCTCGATGCGCACGGCCGGCGGCCCACGCCCGGGGGAGCCTAACGCGATACATCGCGATAGGGCAAGACACGTCGCGAGTCGGGTGCGCGTCAGGCCGCCAGGTCCAGCCCCCGCCCGCCCGCCGGCACGCGGGTCGGGCCGACCGCGCCGACGGGACCGCCGACGGCCGGCGCGGCCACCGGCCGGAGCGGGCCGGGCCGGGCCGGCACCAGGTGGACCGCCGACTCGGCGGCCCGGGCCAGCGCCCGCCGGTCCGCGTCCGGGGCCGGGTGCAGGGCCGCGGCGACCCGCACGGTGACCACCAGGTCGCGGGCGGCGAGCACCCGGCGTACCGACCGCCAGAGGGTGTCGTCGCCGAGGAAGGCGGCCGCCGTGGTGTCCTCGCCGGTCGCGGCGCAGCGGTAGCCGACGCGCAGCGGCACCACCGGTGCCCCGGCGTCGATCGCCGCCTGGAACACGGCCGGCCGGAACCCCCGCCCCGGCCGGCAGTCGCCGGCGGTCAGGCTGCCGCACCAGGTCGTACCCTCCGGGAAGACCGCGACCGGGTCACCGGCCCGCAGCGCCCCGGCGATCCGGGCGACGGTCGCCGGCAGCTCGCGGGGCCGGGCCCGGTCGACGAAGAGCGCGCCGCCCGCACGGGCCAGCACCCCGACCAGCGGCCAGGCCCGCACCTCCCGCTTGGCCAGCATCCGGGCCGGCGTGACGGCCAGCACCGCCAGCACGTCCAGCCAGGAGACATGGTTGGCGACCAGCAGCGCGCGCCGGCGCGGCGGCCGGCCCCGCACCTCCAGCCGCACCCCGAGGGCGCGCGCCGTCGCCCGGGCCCAGCCGCGCAGCGCGGTCGCGCGCGAGGCTGCCGGCAGCACCGGCAGCAGCCCGGCCAGGCCGGCCCCCACCAGCAGCATCCCGAGTACGCCCAGCAGCCGGGCCACCCGCCGGGCGGCGGGTACGGCCGGCACCTGCCCCGACCCCGGCAGGCAGTCCGGACCGCAGCCGGAGGTGGGCCGCCACAGCTCGGCGCTCACTCCTGCGCCCCGCCCAGGAAGTGCCGCAGGTAGCGCGGGTTCATCCGGTCCAGGGAGAAGAGCACGTAGAAGTCGGCCACCCCGAAGTCCGGGTCGTACGCCGGCTCCCCGGCGACCCAGGCACCCAGCCGGAGGTAGCCGCGCAGCAGCGGCGGGATCAGCGCCTGCCCGGCGGCGCCGCCCTCGGCGGTGTCCAACGGGACCGCCCCCGGCTCGGCGAACCAGGGCCGCAACGGGCGGACCCGCAGCAGCGGCGGCGCCAGGTGCCGGGCGCGCGCCCGGGCCGCCACCTCGGCGGCGGCCCGGCCCCCGTCGCCCACCGGCACCGAGGCGCAGCCACCCAGCCAGCGGGAGCCGCGCAGGTGCAGGTAGCGGGTGATGCCCGCCCACATCAGGTTGATCACGGCACCCGAGCGGTGGTCGGGGTGGACGCAGGAGCGGCCGGCCTCCACCAGGACGTCGCGCAGTGGGTCCAGGGCGGTCAGGTCGAACTCGCTCGCGGCGTACCGGCGGTCGGTGCGTCCCGGCGGCAGCAACCGGTACGTGCCGACCACCGCGCCGGTGCGCTCCTCGCGCACGATCAGGTGGTCGCAGTGGGTGTCGAGGTCGTCGACGTCCAGCCCGGCCCCGCCCGGTCGCAGGGTCGCACCCAGCTCGGTGGCGAAGACTTCGTGGCGCAGGCGTTGCGCGGCCGCGACCTGGGTGGGGTCGTCGGCGATCAGCAGGGTGTATCCGCTGGTCGTCAGGGGTGCGCCAGCGGCGTGCAGAACGGCCATGGGACCTGTGTAGGTGGCCGGGGTTGCCGGCCGCCCCGGCGAAGGATGTCGATCCGGTGAACGGCTGTCGGCGGTCCGCCCCGAACCGCCGACCCCGGGCTACCTGACCTTCCGCCGGGCCGGCGTGGCAGGCTGCCCGGGCGGACCCGGCGGCGGCGCCGGGCACGACGGAGGTGCGTCGATGATCATCGAGTCCCGGTTCAACGGGCCGCCCGGATCGGGCAACGGCGGGTGGAGCGCCGGGGTCTTCGCCGAGGCGTACGGGGGCGACCGGCCGGTCGAGGTGACGCTGCGCCGCCCGCCCCCGCTGGAGACCTCGCTGACGCTGGCCGATGGCGACGTCCTCGACCCGGACGGGCAGCTCGTCGCCCAGGTCCGCCCGACCGACGACCCGCCCGCGGCAGTCGCCCCGGTCGACCCGGCGACGGCGGCGGCCGCCTCGGCCGCGTACCCCGGCCTGCGGGACCACCCCTTTCCCGGCTGCTACGTCTGCGGCCCGGATCGCCCGGACGGGCTGCGAATCTTCCCGGGACGGCTGCCGGACGGCCGGACCGCCGCGCCGTTCCGCGCGCCCGACCGGGTGGTGCCCGCCACGGTCTGGGCGGCGCTGGACTGCCCGGGCGGCTGGGCGGTCATCGCCCCGGGCCGGCCGTACGTCCTCGGCCGGGTCGCCGCGGTCGTCGACGCGCTGCCCCGGCCCGGCGACGAGTGCGTGGTGACCGGCGAGCTGGTCGGCGGCGAGGGGCGCAAGGCGGTCGTGCGTACCAGCCTGTACGGCCCGGCCGGCGCGCTGCTCGGCCGGGCCCGGGCCACCTGGATCGCGCTGCCCCCGGAACCCCTCTCTCGTCCCTGAGGACGACCGCCTCCTGCGTGAGGCGGAGCCCGGACTACGGACCGCGCCCGATTGACCGGGTTGCGCGCCCTTGCCAGGCTGTGCCCCGGCGCTCTCCGCAACGGCGCCGCACACCGCGGCGCGTGACGCGCCGCCGCACGGGAGGAGCACGATGTCCGACGGGCAGTGGAGCCCCAGCACCGGGACCGGCCAGATCGTGGTGTCCGGACTGACCAAGCACTACAAGAACGTCCGGGCGGTGGACAACCTGTCCTTCACCGTCGAACCGGGGCGGGTGACCGGCTTCCTCGGCCCGAACGGCGCCGGCAAGACCACCACGCTGCGGATGCTGCTGAACCTGGTCACCCCGACCAGCGGCGACGCCACCGTGGACGGTGTCCGCTACGCCGACCTGACCGACCCGCTGCGGCACGTGGGCGCGGTGCTGGAGGCGTCCAGCGCGCACAAGGGCCGCACCGGCCTCAACCACCTCCGGGTGATCTGCGCCGCGGCCGGCCTGCCCCGGCAGCGCGCCGACGAGGCGCTGGCCCTGGTCGGGCTGACCCCGGCCGCCCGGCGCAAGTTCAAGGGCTACTCGCTGGGCATGAAGCAGCGGCTCGGCATCGCCGCCGCGATGCTCGGTGACCCACGGGTGCTGATCCTGGACGAGCCGGCCAACGGGTTGGACCCGGAGGGCATCCGGTGGATGCGCGGGTTCCTCAAGAGCCTGGCCCAGGAGGGCCGCACGGTGCTGGTCTCCAGCCACCTGCTCTCCGAGATGCAGCTGCTCGCCGACGACGTGGTGATCATCGCCGCCGGCCAGCTGGTCCGGCAGGGGCCGGTCGACCAGGTGATCGGCTCGATGGCCCAGGGCGTGCGGGTGCGGGTACGCACCCCGCAGGCCGACGAGCTCGTCGCCGCGCTGAAGGCGCAGTCGGCCACCGTCACCCCGGACGAGCACGGCGTCCTGCTGGTGGACGGGGCGGACGCCCCGACCGTCGGCCGGGTCGCCCTGGCCGCCGGGGTGGAACTGCACGAACTCACCACGGAACGGCCCGACCTGGAACGGGTCTTCCTGGAGCTGACGGCCGGGAAGGCGGGCATCCGATGAACCTGGTCCGAGCCGAACTGCTCAAGATCCGTACGACCAACACGTGGTGGCTGTTCGGCCTCGGCGCGCTGGTCACCCTGGCCCTGGCGTTCCTGGTCAACGCGCTCAACGCGAACCTCACCCTCAGCGGCCCGCAGGACGTGGAGGGCCTGCCGGAGGAGCAGGCCGCACAGGTCCTGGCCTCGGCCGACGAGGTCTACCAGGCGGCGAACCTGTTCACCTCGGGGCAGTACTTCGGGCTGCTCTTCGTGCTGCTGCTCGGCATCATCGTGGTGACGAACGAGTTCTACCACCAGACCGCGACGACCACCTTCCTCACCACCCCGCACCGGACGGTGGTGGTCACCGCCAAGCTGGTCGCGGCGGCGCTGATCGGCGCGTTCTTCTGGCTGGTCACCACCGTGCTGACCGTGCCGGCGACGCTGATCTTCTTCGCGGCCAAGGGTTGGGACGCGCACCTGGGCGACTGGGACATCACCCGCGCGATCCTGCTCAACCTGCTGGCGTACGTGCTCTGGGGCGTCTTCGGCGTCGGCTTCGGCGTGCTGATCCGCAGCCAGATCGGGGCGACCATCACCGCCGTGGTGCTCTACCTGGTCGGCACGACGGCGGCGAACCTGGTCTTCTTCCTGCTCCAGCAGTGGCTGGAGCAGGACTGGATCAGCAAGCTGGCGGTGATCGTGCCGTCCACCGCGTCCTCGCTGATGATCAGCGGCACCGAACTGCCGGGCAACCCGCCGCAGTGGGTCGGCGCGGTGGTCCTGATCGCGTACGCCGTGGTGACCTCGGCGGCCGGCAGCCTCATCATGCGGCGCCGCGACATCGCCTGAGCGGACCCGGGCGACGGCCCCGGTCGGTGGCGGTGACGTCACGGACCGGGGCCGTCGCATCTACCAGGAGTCGACGCGACACGCTGGGTTTGGCGAACTTCTGGCATCTTCTGTGAAACGGGCCACCCGTCGGAGGCGGAAATGCCTGCGGCATTCCTACGGCGTAGCCTGGGAGCCGTCTCCCGTGCGCCGGTAACCGGGCACGGGTGCCGACCGCGTGACATACGAACCCGCGTGAAAGAGGCGATTACCGGCCGTGTCGACCCAGCAGACTTCGCAGGAGAACCCACTGGCGGGTTTCGGCCCGAACGAGTGGATCGTCGAGGAGATGTACCAGCGCTACCTCGCCGACCCGTCGAGCGTCGACTCGGCCTGGCACGACTTCTTCGCCGACTACCGGCCGGCCCCGGGCGCCGCCACGCCGCGCCCCGCCGAGGAGAAGGCCCCGCCCAAGGCCGCCCCCGCCGAGCCGGCCGGCCAGCAGGAGGCCGCCGCGACCGTGGCGCAGCCGGCCGCCCCCGCCAAGCCGGCCCCCGCCGCCAAGGCCCCCGCCAAGCCGGCGCCGGCCAAGGCCGCCCCGGCCAAGCCGGCCGCCAAGGCACCGGCCGTGAGCGGTGCGGGCACCACCCCGCTGCGCGGCGTGGCCGCCAAGATCGTGCAGAACATGGACGCCTCGCTGGCGGTGCCGACCGCGACCAGCGTGCGCGCCGTCCCGGCCAAGCTGCTGGTCGACAACCGCATCGTGATCAACAACCACCTCGCCCGCGGGCGCGGTGGCAAGGTCAGCTTCACCCACCTGATCGGGTACGCGCTGGTCCGGGCGCTGGTCGAGCACCCCGAGATGAACAACTCCTTCGCCGAGGTCGACGGCAAGCCGGCGATGGTCCGCCCGGAGCACGTCAACCTGGGCATCGCCATCGACCTGGCCAAGCCGGACGGCTCCCGCAACCTGGTGGTGCCGTCCATCAAGGCCTGCGAGCAGATGGACTTCCGGCAGTTCTGGCAGGCGTACGAGGACGTGGTCCGGCGCGCCCGCCGCAACGAGCTGACCATGGAGGACTACGCCGGCACCACCATCTCGCTGACCAACCCGGGCGGCATCGGCACGGTGCACTCGATCCCCCGCCTGATGCAGGGGCAGAGCGCCATCATCGGCGTCGGCGCGATGGAGTACCCGGCGCCGTACCAGGGCATGAGCGAGGCCACCCTGGCCGAGTTGGCGGTCAGCAAGATCATCACGCTGACCAGCACGTACGACCACCGGATCATCCAGGGCGCGCAGTCCGGCGAGTTCCTCAAGGTGATGCACGAGCTGCTGCTCGGCGAGCGCGGCTTCTACGACCAGATCTTCACCTCGCTGCGCATCCCGTACGAGCCGGTGCGCTGGATGCGGGACGTCGCGGTCGACTCCGAGGGCCAGATCAACAAGACCGCGCGGGTGCACGAGCTGATCCACGCGTACCGGGTGCGCGGCCACCTGATGGCCGACACCGACCCGCTGGAGTTCAAGATCCGGAAGCACCCGGACCTGGACGTCCTCCAGCACGGGCTGACCCTGTGGGACCTCGACCGGGTCTTCCCGGTCAACGGCTTCGCCGGCCGGCAGCGGATGAAGCTGCGGGAGATCCTCGGCGTGCTGCGCGACTCGTACTGCCGCCGGGTCGGCATCGAGTACATGCACATCCAGGACCCGGAGGAGCGCCGCTGGATCCAGGAGCGGATCGAGCGCAAGTACGAGAAGCCGCCGGCCGACGAGCAGAAGCACGTGCTCAACCGGCTCAACGCCGCCGAGGCCTTCGAGACCTTCCTGCAGACCAAGTACGTCGGGCAGAAGCGCTTCTCGCTGGAGGGCGGCGAGTCCCTGATCCCGCTGCTGGGCGAGATCCTGGAGTCGTCCGCCGAGGGCGGGCTGGACGAGGTCGTCATCGGCATGGCCCACCGCGGCCGGCTGAACGTGCTGGCCAACATCGTCGGCAAGCCGTACGAGAAGATCTTCTCCGAGTTCGAGGGCCACCTGGACCCGCGCTCGACCCAGGGCTCCGGCGACGTGAAGTACCACCTGGGCCAGAACGGCAAGTTCACCACCCCGGACGGCGACCACGCGGTCAAGGTCTCGGTGGTGGCGAACCCGTCGCACCTGGAGGCCGTGGACCCGGTGCTGGAGGGCATCGTCCGGGCCAAGCAGGACCGGATCGACCTGAAGCTGGAGGGCTACACCGTGCTGCCGCTGGCGGTGCACGGTGACGCCGCGTTCGCCGGCCAGGGCGTGGTCGCCGAGACGCTCAACCTCTCCCAGCTGCGCGGCTACCGCACCGGCGGCACCGTGCACGTGGTGGTCAACAACCAGGTCGGCTTCACCACCGCCCCGGAGTACAGCCGCTCCAGCCTCTACAGCACCGACGTGGCCCGGATGATCCAGGCGCCGATCTTCCACGTCAACGGCGACGACCCCGAGGCCGTGGTCCGGGTCGCCCGGCTGGCCTTCGAGTACCGGCAGGCGTTCAACAAGGACGTCGTGATCGACATGGTCTGCTACCGCCGGCGCGGGCACAACGAGGGCGACGACCCCTCGATGTCCAACCCGGAGATGTACAAGATCATCGACTCGAAGCGCTCGGTCCGCAAGCTCTACACCGAGGAGCTGATCGGGCGGGGTGACATCACCGTGGAGGACGCGGAGGAGCTGCTGCGCGACTACCAGGGGCAGCTGGAGCGGGTCTTCAAGGCCACCCGCGACGCCGCCACCACCCCGCGCCAGCTCAGCCGGCCGCGCCGCGAGGAGGAGCCGGAGCCGCAGGTGGAGACCGCCACCGACGCCGCCGTGGTCAAGGCGATCGGCGAGGCGCACGTCAACCTCCCCGAGGGCTTCACCCCGCACAAGCGGATCCAGCAGCTGCTCGACCGGCGGGCCAAGATGTCCGTCGAGGGCAACATCGACTGGGGCTACGGCGAGATCATCGCCTTCGGCGCGCTGCTGCACGACGGGGTCACCGTCCGGCTCGCCGGGCAGGACTCCCGCCGCGGCACCTTCGTCCAGCGGCACGCCTCGGTGGTGGACGCCAAGACCGGCGACGACTACCTGCCGCTGAAGTCGCTCACCGGCGACGGCGAGCGGTCCCGGTTCTTCGTGCACGACTCGCTGCTGTCCGAGTACGCCGCGATGGGCTTCGAGTACGGCTACTCGGTGGAGAACGTCAACGCGCTGGTCTGCTGGGAGGCCCAGTTCGGTGACTTCGTCAACGGCGCCCAGTCGGTGATCGACGAGTTCATCTCCTCCGGCGAGGTGAAGTGGGGCCAGCGCTCCGCGGTCACCCTGCTGCTGCCGCACGGCCACGAGGGCCAGGGCCCGGACCACACGTCGGGTCGCCCGGAGCGGTTCCTCCAGCTCTGCGCGGAGGACAACATGCGGGTGTCCATCCCGACCACCCCGGCGAACTACTTCCACCTGCTGCGTCGCCAGGCCCTGTCGCCGAAGCGCAAGCCGCTGGTGGTGTTCACGCCGAAGTCGCTGCTGCGGCACAAGCTCTGCGTCTCCCCGGTGGAGGACTTCACCACCGGCACCTTCCAGCCGGTGCTGGCCGACACCGCCGCCCCGGCGCCGGAGCAGGTGAAGCGGGTGCTGCTCTGCTCGGGCAAGATCTACTACGACCTGTTCCAGGCCCGGGCCGAGCGCGGCGTCACCGACACCGTGATCCTCCGGATGGAGCAGCTCTACCCGCTGCCGATCGAGGAGATCCGGGCCGCCCTGGCGCAGTACCCGAACGCCGAGGACTTCGCCTGGGTGCAGGAGGAGCCGGCCAACCAGGGTGCCTGGTCGTTCGTCGCGCTCAACCTGCTGGAGCACCTGGCCGACGTCCGGCTGCGGCGGATCTCCCGCCCGGCCGCGGCGGCCCCGGCGGTCGGCTCGGCCAAGATGCACGAGGTCGAGCAGACCGCGCTGATCGAGGCGGCCCTCCCCCGCCCGTGACCTGACCGCACCGCCGAGACCCGGGGCAGCGCCGTCCGCCGACGGCCCTGCCCCGGTTCCGTCGGCACCCTCCCGACAAGGACATACGGATGTACTTCACCGACCGTGGCATCGAGGAACTCGTCGAGCGCCGGGCCGACGAGCAGGTCAGCATCGAGTGGCTGGCCGAGCGCCTGCGCGACTTCGTCGACCTGAACCCCGAGTTCGAGACCCCCATCGAACGCTTCGCCACCTACCTGGCCCGCCTCGACGACGAGGACGACGAGTAACCCCGGGACCACCCGTCCAACCCCGGGACCACCCCGTCCGGCCCGGGTGGGTGGGACGGAGGTCCCGGGCGCGGGAACGCGTGATCTCCTAGGGTGGGGTCGTGGCCCGCAGCGTCTACCTGACCAGCGTGGGGTCCGGCGGGGGGAAGTCGACCATCGCCCTCGGCCTCGCGGAACTCCTCTCCCGACAGGTCGAGCGGATCGGCGTGTTCCGGCCGCTGGTCGCCGACACCGGCGCCGACCCGATCCTCGCCCTGCTGGTCGACCGCTACCGGGTGGACCTGCCGCAGCATGAGCTGACCGGCGCCACCTACGCCGAGGCGAGCGCCCTGGTCGCGGACGGCCGCCGGGAGGAACTGATCTCCCGGATCGTCGAGCGCTACCGCAGCGTCGAGCAGCGCTGCCCGGCCGTGGTCGTGGTGGGCAGCGACTTCGCCGACGGCGGCGAGGGCGCGGGCCCCCGCGAGCTGGCCTTCAACGCCCGGCTGGCCACCGAGTTCGGCAGCGTGGTGGTGCCGGTGATCGACGGCTTCGGGCAGGAGCCGGAGGCGATCGCGGCGGCGGCGCGTGGGGCGTTCCACGATCTGGAGGATCTGGGCGCGACGGTGCTTGCGGTGATCGCCAACCGGGTGCCCGGGCCGATGACCCTGCCGGAGCTGCCCGTCCCCGCGTACGCCATCCCGGAGGTGCCGACCGTGTCGGCGCCGACGGTGGCCGAGGTGGCGGCGGCGCTCGGCGCCACCCTGCTCGCCGGTGACGACGCCGCGCTCGACCGCGACGTGCTCGACTACGTGGTCGGCGCCGCGCACGTGCCCACCCTGCTCGACCACCTCACCGAGGGGGCGCTGGTGATCACCCCGGGCGACCGGGCGGACCTGCTGGTCGCGGCCAGCGCCGCGCACGTCGCCGGGCAGGTCTCGGTGGCCGGGCTGGTGCTCACCCTCGGCGAGCAGCCCGATCCCCGGGCGATGCGGCTGGTCGAGGGGCTCAACACCGGGCTGGCGGTGCTCTCGGTACGCAGCGACAGCTACGACACGGTGGCCGCGTCCAGCCGGATCGAGGGCCGCCCGAGCCCGGCCAACCCGCGCAAGGTGGAGGCGGCGCTCGGCGCGTTCGAGGGCAACGTGGACACCGTCGACCTGGCCCGCCGGCTGCGGGTCAGCCGGTCCGAACGGGTCACCCCGCTGATGTTCGAGTACGACCTGATCGACCGCGCCCGGGCCACCCGCCGCCGGCTGGTGCTGCCCGAGGGGGCCGAGGAGCGCATCCTGCGGGCGGCGGAGGTGCTGCTCCGGCGGGGCGTGGCCGACCTGACCCTGCTCGGCCGCCCGGACGACGTCGCCCGCCGCACCCGGGAGCTGGGCATCGACGTCACCGGCGCCGACGTCGTCGACCCGGTCACCAGCGCCTGGCGCGACGAGTTCGCCGTCGAGTACGCGCGGCTGCGCGCCCACCGCGGCGTCACGGTCGAGCTGGCGCACGACGTCGTGGCGCGGCCCAACTACTTCGGCACGATGATGGTGGCCACCGGCCACGCCGACGGCATGGTCTCCGGGGCCACCCACACCACGGCGGCGACCATCCGCCCGGCGTTCGAGATCATCCGGACGGTGCCCGGGGTCTCGGTGGCCTCCAGCGTCTTCTTCATGCTGCTCGCCGACCGGGTGCTGGTCTACGGCGACTGCGCGGTCAACCCCGACCCGGACGCCGCCCAGCTCGCCGACATCGCCATGTCGTCGGCCGACACCGCCGCCCGGTTCGGCATCGAGCCCCGGGTGGCGATGCTGTCGTACTCCACCGGCGACTCGGGGGCCGGGGCGGACGTGGAGAAGGTCGCGGCGGCCACCAAGCTGGTCCGCGAGCGCCGCCCGGAGCTGCTGGTGGAGGGCCCGATCCAGTACGACGCGGCGATCGATCCGCAGGTCGCGGCGACGAAGCTGCCGCAGAGCACGGTGGCCGGCCGGGCGACGGTCTTCATCTTCCCGGACCTGAACACCGGCAACAACACGTACAAGGCGGTGCAGCGCTCGGCGGGCGCGGTCGCGGTCGGCCCGGTGATGCAGGGCCTGCGCCGCCCGGTCAACGACCTGTCCCGGGGCGCGACGGTCGCCGACATCGTCAACACCGTGGCGATCACCGCCATCCAGGCCGCCGCGGAGGCGTCATGACCGACCGGGTGCTCGTCCTCAACTGCGGTTCGTCGTCGGTGAAGTACCGGCTCTACGACGGCGAGACGGTCCGCGACTCCGGGACCGTGGAGCGGGTCGGCGAGCCCGGGGGCGGGCCGGCCGACCACGTCACCGCCGTCCGGCAGATCCTGGACCGGCTCGACCTGGACGGGCTGGGCGCGGTCGGGCACCGGGTGGTGCACGGCGGCCGGCGGTTCAGCGAACCGGTGCTGATCGACGACGCGGTGCTCACCGCGATCCGGGAGCTGGTGCCGCTCGCGCCGCTGCACAACCCGGCCAACCTGGCCGGTATCGAGGTGGCCCGGGAGGCGCTGCCCGACGTGCCGCAGGTCGCCGTCTTCGACACCGCCTTCCACCATTCGCTGCCCGAGGCCGCCGCCACCTACGCCATCGACCGGGACGTCGCCGAGCGCTACGGCGTCCGCCGGTACGGCTTCCACGGCACCTCGCACGCGTACGTCTCGCGGCGCACGGCGGAGTTGCTCGGCCGGCCGTACGAGGCGCTGCACACGATCACCCTGCACCTGGGCAACGGGGCCAGCGCCTGCGCGGTCGCCGGCGGCCGCAGCGTGGCCACCTCGATGGGCATGTCCCCGCTGGAGGGCCTGGTGATGGGCACCCGCAGCGGTGACCTGGACCCGACGGTCATCTTCCACCTGCGCCGGGAGGGCGGGCTGGGGGTGGACGAGATCGACGACCTGCTCAACCACCGCAGCGGGCTGCTCGGCCTGACCGGCGCGAACGACATGCGCGAGGTGCTCCAGCGGCGGGCCGCCGGGGACCCGGCCGCCACGCTGGCCTTCGACGTCTACTGCCGCCGGATCACCGGGTACGTCGGGGCGTACTACGCCCTGCTCGGCCGGGTCGACGCGGTCACCTTCACCGCCGGGGTGGGCGAGCACTCCGCCGAGGTCCGGGCCGCGGCGCTGGCCGGGCTGGACCGGCTGGGCATCGCCGTGGACCCGGCGCGCAACGCCGGCGCCGGCGACCGGGTGATCTCGCCCGACGGCGCCGAGGTCAGCGTCTGCGTGATCGGCACCGACGAGGAGCGGGAGATCGCCCGGGAGGCCCGTGTGGTGGCGGCGACCGCCGGCTGAGCGGAACCGGGTCGGCGGCGGCTCAGCCCAGGGCCAGCCAGCCGGCTACGGCGACCAGCAGCACCGCGACCGCGGCCGCACCGGCGATCAGCGGCAGGCGGGACGCCACCTCGACGGGCGCGGCGGGCTCCGAGTGGGCGAAGGCGCGGAACTGCTCGGTGTTGCCGCTGGGGTCAACGTACTCGTCAGACATGCCGGAGACCCTAGCGAAACCGCGCACCCCGCACGATCCCGCCGAACCCAGGGTGACGCTTGCGATCCGAGCGGTGGACGGGAACCGGCCGGGCGGCGGGCGGCACCCGGTCCGGACGGTGGGGCCGGGGTGGGCCGCCGGCCCCCTACCGTGAAGGGATGGGGGTGCCGCGGCCGGTCGTCGCGCTGATGACGGCGCTGCTGGCGGGCTGCGCACCGGCCACCGCCGCGGTCGGCGGGCCACCGCCGGCCGGGCACGCCCCGGACCGGCTCCACCCGGTCGCGGTACGCACCCTCACCATCGACCCGACCGGGCCCCGGCCGCTGCCGGTGACGCTCTGGTACCCGGCCGAGGGCGGGCGGGTCGCCCCGGGGCGGTTCCCGGTGGTGGTCTACAGCCACGGCCTGTGGAGCCTGCCCGAGCTGCACGCCGGGCTCACCACCCGCTGGGCGGCGGCGGGGTTCGTGGTGGCCGCGCCGACGTACCCGCACACCAACCTGCGGGCCCGGACGTTCACCCGGGCCGACGTCCGGCACCAGCCGGCGGACGGCTGGCGGCTGGTGCGGTACCTGGCCCGGCTCGACGCGGGGCGGGCGGACCCGCTCGCCGGGCACCTGGACGTCAGCCGGGTCGCCGCCGCCGGTCACTCGGCGGGCGGCTTCACCACCGCCGGTATGTTCACCTCGGGGTACTCGGCGCGGCTCCGCTCCGGCATCGTGATCGCCGGCGGCGGGCTGGCCGGCAGCTTCGCCGGGCCGGCCGCTCCCCTGCTCTTCGTGCACGGCACCGCCGACCCGGTGGTGCCGCTGGGCGTCGGTCGGGCCGCGTACGACCGGGCCGGCGCGCCGGCGGCCTTCCTGAGCGTGCTCGGGCAGGGGCACGGCGAGTACCTGACCCCGGGCCGCCCGGGCTTCGACCAGGTGCTCGCCACCACCACGGACTTCCTCCGCTGGACGCTCTACGACGACCGGGAGGCCGCCCGGCGCCTGCCCGCCGACGCCCTCCGGCCCGGCGTCACCGCCCTCGACGACCGCCTGCGCCCCTGAGCGCGGATGCCCGGCGGTCGCGGTCCGGCCACCGGCGGTCCGCCGCAGGTCACACTGCGTCCAACAGTGGCCGGACACCCCGTCGACGGGGGCACAATCGGATTCATGTCCCGTCGCCCCACCCCGGTCCTGCTCGCCACCGCCCTGCTCTCCGTCGGCCTCGCCGGCTGCTCGGCGGCGCCCGCCCCGACCGCCCGGCCGGCCGCCCCGCCGGAGCCGCCGAAGGCCACCACCCCGGCCCCGCGGGTACCCGCCGGCACCGCGCCGGGGAAGACCTTCGCCGTCGGCGTACGCCAGGTGAAGCTCAACCGGGACGGTGACCGCCCGCTGCCGGTCACCGTCTGGTACCCGGCCCGGGGCGGGGCCGGTGGCGGGCCGGAGCGGGGGGCGGACGTGGCGGACGGGCGGTTCCCGGTGGTGATGTTCAGCCACGGCCTGAACGGCCGGCCGGACGACTACGCGGAGCTGCTCACCCGGTGGGCGGCGGGCGGGTTCGTGGTGGCCGCGCCGACCTTCCCGCACACCAGCCGGGGCGCCGACGGCAACGTGCTCGACGTGCTCAACCAGCCCGCCGACGTCTCGTACGCGCTGGACAAGGTGCTCGCGCTGGACGGCAGGGCCGGTGACCCGCTGCGCGGCCGGCTGGCCACCGACCGGGTGGCCGCGGCCGGGCACTCGGCCGGCGGGGTGACCACCATCGGCCTCTTCACCGCCGGCCGGGACGAACGCCTCGACGCCGGGGTGGTCTTCGCCGGGACCGCGCTCGGGGTCGGCACCGCCTTCGCCGGGGCTGCCGCGCCGCAACTCTTCGTGCACGGCGAGGCCGACGAGGTGGTCGACTACGCCGCCGGCAAGGCGGTGTACGACGCGGTCCCCTGGCCGAAGGCGATGCTGAGCCTGCCGAAGGGCGACCACGGCCGGGCCCTGCTCAGCGACGGCGCGGCGCTGCGGGTGGTCTCCGACACCACGCTGGAGTTCCTCCGCTGGACCCTCTACGGCGACGCGGCGGCCCGGGACCGCCTCCCCGCCGACGCCGCCCGCGGCAACCTCGCCACCCTCGACGACCACCTCTGACCCCCGCCGCCGGCCGCCGGCCGGCGCACTTTCACAGAGAGAGTGGCCATCCGACGCGGAATGGCCACTCTCTCTCTCTCTCTCTCTCTCGGAAACTGCCGGGATCTTGGGGGGTCAGGCGGTGTGGTCGATGACGACCTTGCCGAAGACGTCGCCGGAGTGCAGGCGGGCGAAGGCGTCCTCGACCTTGCTGAACGGCACCACGCTGTCCACCACCGGGCGCACCTCGTGCTCGGCGCAGAAGGCCAGCAGGTCGGTCAGCTCGTCCGGGGTACCCATGGAGGTGCCGAGGATCTCCAGCTGCATGGCGAAGACCCGCCGCAGGTTGATCTTCGGCTCGTGCCCGGCGGTCGCCCCGGAGACCACGATCCGGGCCAGCGGGGCGGCGGACTTCAGCGAGTGGTCGAAGGTGGCCGCGCCGACCGTCTCGATCACCACGTCGACCCGCTCCGGCAGGCGTGCGCCGGGTTCCAGCGCGGTCGCCCCGAGGGCGGCGATCCGCTCCCGCTTGCCGGCGTCCCGGCTGGTCGCGTACACCCGCTTGCCGTGCCCCACGGCGAGCGCGACGGCCGCGGTGGCCACGCCACCGCCCGCGCCCTGGACCAGCACCGACTCGGCGTCGTCGATCCGGCCCTTGGTGGTCAGCATCCGCCACGCGGTCAGCCAGGCCGTCGGCAGGCAGGCCGCGTCGGTCGCCGACAGGCCCGTCGGCAGCGGAATCAGGTTCACCCGGGGTACGGCCACCCGCTCGGCGAGGGTGCCGGCGAAGTGCTCGGAGAGGATGGAGACGCCACGCGGGTCGCCGGGGGTGGGCACCACCGGGTAGATGACCACCTCGTTGCCGTCCGGGTCGGTGCCGACCGCGTCGCAGCCCAGGATCATCGGCAGCTGGTCGGGGGTCAGGCCCACCCCGCGCAGGGACCACAGGTCGTGGTGGTTGAGCGAGCTGGCCAGCACCTGCACGGTCACCCAGTCTTCCTCCGGGTGGATCGGCTCGGGACGCTCGCCGACGGTCAACGCGGCGAGCGGATTGTCGGTGTCGAAGCTCGAGGCATAGGCGGCACGCATGGTCGGCACCGTAACAAGCGGAGCCGCCCCCGACCCAGGACCTATCCCACAACCCGGCCTTCCCCGGTCACCACCCCGCGCACATTCAGGGAAAGAGTGGCCTCCCGGCGTCGGAAGGCCACTCTTTCTCGGAAACTGCGGGTCTCGGTGGGCGGAGAGGTGCTGGCGGGAAGCTCGGTCAGGCGCGGGTGACGCCGTCGCGCCGGGCCGCCTCGGCGACCGCCGCCGCCACCGCGGGAGCCACCCGGGGGTCGAGCGGGGAGGGCACGATCGCGTCGGCGGTGAGCGACTCGGCCACCACCCCGGCGATCGCGTCCGCCGCGGCCACCTTCATCCCGTCGGTGATCCGGGTGGCCCGGGCGTCCAGCGCACCCCGGAACACGCCGGGGAACGCCAGCACGTTGTTGATCTGGTTGGGGTAGTCGCTGCGGCCGGTCGCCACCACCGCGACGTGCCGGGCGGCCACCTCGGGGTGCACCTCGGGGGTGGGGTTGGCCAGGGCGAAGACGATGCCGCCGGGCGCCATGCCGGCGATCGCCGCCTCGGGGATCTGCCCGCCGGAGACGCCGACCAGCACGTCCGCGCCGCGCAGCGCCTCGGTGATGTCGCCCTGGCGGCCCTCGGCGTTGGTGGACTCCGCCAGCTCGGCCTTGGTGCCGGTCAGCCCGTCGCGGTGCCGGCCGATGATGCCCTTGGAGTCGCAGACCACGACCTGGTCGGGGTTCACGCCGCCGGCGACCAGCATCTTCGTCACCGCCACCCCGGCCGCGCCGGCGCCGCTGACCGCCACCCGCAGATCGCCGAGCTTGCGGTTGAGCAGCGCCGCCGCGTTGCGCAGCGCGGCCAGCACGACGATCGCGGTGCCGTGCTGGTCGTCGTGGAAGACCGGGATGGCCAGCGCCTCGTCCAGCCGGCGCTCCACCTCGAAGCAGCGGGGGGCGCTGATGTCCTCCAGGTTGATCCCGCCGAAGGAGGGGGCGAGCGCCGTCACCGTCGCCACGATCTCGTCCACGTCCTGGGTGTCCAGACAGATCGGTACCGCGTCCACGCCGGCGAACTGCTTGAACAGCACC
The DNA here is from genome assembly GCF_007829925.1 of Micromonospora palomenae. NCBI lineage: Bacteria > Bacillati > Actinomycetota > Actinomycetes > Micromonosporales > Micromonosporaceae > Micromonospora > Micromonospora palomenae. The sequence continues at coordinate 163,184 of NZ_VIXA01000003.1, read as the reverse complement.
GCCTTGCCCTCCATCACCGGCAGCGCGGCGCGCGGGCCGATGTTGCCGAGGCCGAGCACGGCCGAGCCGTCGGTGACGACCGCGACGGTGTGCGACACCCACGTGTAGTCGTCGGCCAGGGCCGGGTCGGCGGCGATCGCCTCGCAGACCCGGGCGACGCCCGGGGTGTAGGCGAGGGAGAGGTCCTCCCGGCTGGTCAGCGGGACCGTCGAGGTGACGGCCATCTTGCCGCCGACGTGCAGCCGGAAGACGGGATCAGCGGGATCCACGGTGGACGCAGACATGGTGACTCCAGGATCTGTCGAGCAGACGGAGCGGCCGGCGCGGGCGCGAGGTGAGGCGCCTGGCGGCGGCACGCGGTGCGGGGGGTCACCCGGGCACTTTCCGAGCATAGTCACGCCAGGGGTGCGCCGATGTGAGCAGGGTCATAACGGGCCGCGTGGCAGCCGGCCGGGGCGGGGCCAGTAGCGGCACACCACCCGTCCGAGCACGTCGGCCACCCCGTACGCCCGGGAGTCGTCGGTGACGAGTGCGTTGTCGCCGCGTACCCACCAGCCGCCGTCCTGCCGACGGACCGCGCGCTTGACCACCAGCAGCTCGGGCCGGGTCCGGAAGACCGCGACGACGACGTCGCCCGGCCGGACCGACCGGCCGCCCCGACGGACCAGTACGGCGTCCCCGTGCCGCAGCGTGGGCGCCATGGACGGACCGGTCACGCCGACGGCCGTGAGCCACCGGCGCAGCCGCGCCGGCGGGTCCGCCCGCTCGACCGTCACCAGGTTTCCCCTCCACCCCTGCCGGGGACGCCCCCAGGAGTAATGTCGGCTTGGATCATCGCAAACATCCCGTGGAGGACCCAGATGCGACTTCCCCGCATCCTTACGCCCCGTCTGACCGCCAGCGCCCACTGCGACCTGCCGTGCGGCGTCTACGACCCGGCCCAGGCCCGGATCGAGGCCGAGTCGGTCAAAATGATCTGCGAGAAGTACCAGGCGAACACCGACCCGGAGTTCCGCACCCGGGCCATCATCATCAAGGAGCAGCGGGCCGAGCTGGTCAAGCACCACCTCTGGGTGCTGTGGACCGACTACTTCAAGCCGGCCCACTTCGAGAAGTACCCGCACCTGCACCAGCTCTTCAACGAGGCCACCAAGATGGCCGGCGCGGCCGGCGCCAAGGGCGCGACCGACCCGACCAAGGCCGACGAGCTGCTGCAGAAGATCGACGAGATCTCGAAGATCTTCTGGGAGACCAAGAAGGCGTGAGCCTGGCCTCCCCGGCACCGACGATCCGGCCGGCGCGTCCCGCGGACGTGCCGGCCGTCGTCGCGATGGTGCACGAACTCGCCGACTACGAGCGCGCCGCCGACCAGTGTCGGCTGACCGAGGAACAGCTCACCGCCGCCCTGTTCTGCCCCGCGCCGGCGTTGTTCGGGCACGTCGCGGTGGACGACCGGGACGAGCCGGTCGGGTTCGCGCTCTGGTTCCTCAACTTCTCCACCTGGGCCGGCGTGCACGGCGTCTACCTGGAGGACCTGTACGTCCGCCCCGACCACCGGGGCACCGGCGCCGGCCGGCTGCTGCTCGCCGCGCTCGCCGAGATCTGCGTGGAGCGGGGCTACGAGCGGCTGGAGTGGTGGATGATCAACTGGAATCCGGCGGCCCGCTTCTACGCCTCCATCGGCGCGGTGCAGCTCGACGAGTGGGTGCCGTACCGGCTCAGCGGGTCGGCGCTGCACGGGCTCGCCGCCCAGTCGACCTCGGCCCCCGCCCGGCCGGACGCCTGAGGGGGTAGAGTCCCCGACCGGGGGGATGAGGCGTGACTCAACTGACCGGCCAGCCGACGACCGACGACGACGTCGTGCACCTCACGGTGCCCGCCGACGGCGGCTACCTCGGCGTGCTGCGCACCGCCACGGCGGGGCTCGCGGCCCGCCTCCAGTTCGCCCTCGACGAGATCGAGGATCTGCGCATCGCGGTCGACGAGGCCTGCGCCATGCTGCTCGCCATCGCCACCCGCGACGCCGAGCTGGAGTGCCGCTTCTCGGTCACCGAGGACGCGCTCACCGTCGAGGTGACCGTGCCGACGGTGCGGGGCGCCACGCTGCCGTCGGAGTCCTCGTTCGCCTGGAAGGTGCTCACCGCGCTGACCACGGCCGCCTTCGCGGACGCGGCCGACGGCCGGGCCACCATCTCGCTGCTGACCCGCCGCTCCTCCGGCTACTGAGCCGCCGGGGCCGCCGGTGGCGGTCAGTGAAACCCGAGGGCCCGCGTGGTGGGCGGGCTGAGCAGCAGCGCGCAGACACCGACCCCGAGGACCATCAGCGGTACGCCGAGCCACCCCAGGCCGCCGGAGATCATGAACCACCCGACCGGCAGCAGCATCAGCTGGAGCACCATCGCCGGCGCCCGGGCACCGGCCCGGCGACGGACCAGCGCCGCGCCGAGAGCCCAGAGGGCGGCGGCGCCGGCGAACGCGAACGCGGTCACGAAGAGTGCCGACACGAGATCGGTCTTGGTGGCGGTCAGGTCGGCCCAGATCAGCCAGGCGGCCAGCAGCGCCAGCGCGACCGCCTCGCCGCGCAGCAGCCGTACCGCCCAGCGCAGCGTGTCGGGCACCGGGCCGGAGTCGATGGTCACGCGCGCCACGATACCCGTGACGGATCGGGGTACAGTGCCGCCCATGCGGGCCGTCCTGGTGGTCAATCCGAAGGCCACCACCACCAGCGAGCGCAGCCGGGACGTCCTGGTCCGGGCCCTGCGCAGCGAAGTAGACCTGTCGGTGCGGTACACCCGGCGACGGGGTCACGCCATGGACATCGCCCGGGAGGCGGTCGCCGAAGGGGTCGACGTCGTCGTCACGCTGGGTGGCGACGGGACGGTCAACGAGGTGGTGAACGGCCTGATGAAGGCCGCGCCGCCGGCCGCCCGCCCCGGCGGTACGCCCGCCGAGCGACTGCCCGCGCTGGCCACCGTGCCGGGCGGTTCGACCAACGTCTTCGCCCGCGCCCTGGGGCTGCCCCGGGAGTGGCCGGACGGCACCAGCATGATCCTCGAAGGGCTGCGGCTGGGCCGCTCGCGCACGATCGGGCTGGGCCGGGCCGACGACCGCTACTTCACCTTCTGCGCCGGCTTCGGAGTGGACGCGGCGGTGATCCACCGGGTGGAACAGGCCCGCAAACGCGGTCGCGTCTCCACCCCGGCGCTCTACTTCCGCTCCACGCTCAGCCAGTACTTCCTCGACTCCGACCGGCGACACCCGGCGATCACCCTGGAGCGCCCCGGTGAGGCGGCCGAGGCCGAGCTGGCGACGGTGATAATCCAGAACTGCGCCCCGTGGACGTACCTGGGCGAGCGGGAGATCAACCCGAACCCGGAGGCCTCGTTCGACCTGGGGCTCGACGTGATGGCGCTGCGACAGCTCCGGGTGGCCAGCACCACACGCACAGTGACGCAGTTCCTGTCCCGGCACCCCGATCCGCGCGGCAAGCAGGTGCTCCGGCTGCACGACGTGCCCGAGTTCACGCTGATCAGCGCGCGCCCGCAGGCGTTCCAGCTCGACGGCGACTACCTTGGCGAACGGGAGAAAGTCAGATTCACATCCGTTCCCGACGCACTGAGAGTAATCTGCTAGGTCTCGGGTAACGCCCTAGGTTGACGGTCGTTACACCGCACGACGCGGTGTCCGCCACAACGAGGGGTTGGTGCCGGAAATGTCAGCAATGTCACGCGCACTGTACTATATTGATCCTCGACTGTGGTACGCCGGGTAACCAGGGACGCCTGAAATCCGGACAAAAGGGTCGTGAGCTTGCTCACCGTGCGGAGTTTTTCCTCGCGGCACCCTTGACATCGACGGCGTTCGTGAAAGTATTCACAAGCGAACTTGAGTTACCGGGACATTGCCTGGATATGCTCGGCAGGTTGAGCTGTTCCAGCAGGTCCAGGGACTGCACAAGCCTGCTCACGCACTGCCGAATAGTCGGACGCGAACGGTTACGACCGGCACTGCGGACGCATATAAGAAAAGCACCAGCGTTATCTGCCACCCATCCAGAATGAGGAGTGTTGCCGCCATGGACTGGCGCCACGATGCCGTCTGCCGCGACGAGGACCCGGAGCTGTTCTTCCCGATCGGGACGTCCGGTCCGGCCCTCCTGCAGGTGGAGCAGGCCAAGGCCGTCTGCCGGCGCTGCCCGGTGACCGACCACTGCCTGCAGTGGGCGCTGGAGTCCGGTCAGGACGCCGGCGTCTGGGGCGGGATGAGCGAAGAGGAGCGCCGCGCGGTGAAGCGCCGCGGCGGCATCCGGGTGCTGCGCGCTCACTCCGCCTGACCGATCACACAGCGACACGCCCCGGCCGGGTTCCACCGGCCGGGGCGTTCTGCTGTCCGGGAGCCGCACGGCTGCCCCGGTACCCGGACGGCGCCCGGTCCGATCATCGACGGAACGGTGAACCCGATCACCACCGCTGCACCGCGTCGACCCGCCGCAGCACCAGCTCGGCCAGCTCGGGCGCGTCGGTCAGCGGCCCGCTGACCGCCACCGCGCCGGCCCGGCCGGCCGCCGCCACCACCCCGTCGTGGAAGAGCCCCGGCGCCAGGAAGTACGCCGCCACGGCCACCCGCCGGGCGCCCGCGGCGCGCAGCCGGGCCACCGCCACGTCGGTCGTCGGCGGCGCCGCCGAGGCGTACGAGACGGTGCAGGGGACCCCAAGTTCGGCGGCGAGCGCCGCGGCGACCCGGCCCACCGAGCCGCGCGCCCGGGCGTCCCGGGTGCCCGCCGCCGCCAGTACCAGGGCGTCGTAGCCGTCCGGTTCCGCCTCCGCCAACCGCCGCCGCAGCCCGGCCAGCAGCCGGGCGTCGACCGTGCCGTCGGCGGGGCCGAGCACGTCGGTGACGCGTACCGCCAGCTCCGGCGCCGTGTCGCGGGCCGCCACCACCGCCGCCGGGATGTCCACCCGCCGGTGGTAGGCGGCGGTGAGCAGCAGCGGCACCAGCACCGCCCGGGTGTGCCCCGCCACGGCCAGCCCGCGCAGCACCGCCGTCGGGTCCGGTGCGGTGTGGTCCAGCCAGCTCGGCAGGACGGCCGTGCCGGGCCGGACCGCCTCGACCGCCCGGGCCAGCGCCCGGGTCGCCTCGGCCGCCCGGGGATCCCGGCTGCCGTGCGCCACCAGCACCACCGGCGGGCGGCCACCGCCCGGCGCCGGGCAGGGCCGGATCCCCCGCTCCGGCCCCGAATGGTCGCCGACCGGCACGGCCGGTCCGCCGGTTCCCGGCGCGGTCTCCCCCGCGCCGGGAACCGGCCCGGTCAGACGTGCAGGCCGCACTCGGTCTTCTCGAACATGGCCCAGCGGCCGGCCCGCGGGTCCTCGCCCGCCTTGGTACGCCGGGTGCACGGCCAGCAGCCGATCGAGCCGTAGCCGCGGCTGAACAGCTCGTTGACCGGGATGTCGTACCGGGAGATGTAGGAGTCCACGTCGGCCTGGGACCAGGCCGCGATCGGGTTGACCTTCACCTTGCCGCGCCGGGCGTCGAAGGTCACCACCGGCGTGTTCGCCCGGGTGGGCGACTCGTCCCGACGCAGCCCGGCGGCCCAGGCGTCGTACCCGGCCAGGGCCCGCTCCAGCGGCTCCACCTTGCGCAGCTGGCAGCAGTCGTCGGGAGAACGGTTGAACAGCCGGGGGCCGTACTCGCCGTCCTGCTGGCCCACGGTGAGCCGGGGACGGATCGAGCGGACGTTGACCGGCAGTCGGCGGGCCACCTCGTCGCGCACCTTCAGCGTCTCCGGGAAGTGCAGCCCGGTGTCGAGGAAGACCACGTCCACCCCGGGGGCGACCCGGGACACCAGGTGCGCCAGCACCGCGTCGGCCATCGAGCTGGTCACGCAGAACCGGTCGCCGAAGGTCTCGGCGGCCCAGCGGGCGATCTCCAGCGCCGGGGCGCCCTCCAGCTCCCGGCCGGCCCGCTCGGCCAGCGCGCGCAGCTCCTCCGGGTCACGCCGGGCCGGTTCGGCCGGCTTCGGGCCGCCGACGCCGACCAGGCCCAGGTTCGCGGCGGAGACCAGGTTCATCGGGCCACCACCTTGGCGAGCAGGCCGGTGAACCGCACCGTGAAGACGCGGGCGCAGGCGTGGCACTCCCAGGCGCCGTGCCCGGCCTCGTTCGGCCGCAGGTCCTCCTCGCCGCAGTACGGGCAGTACAGCGGCGCGGAACGGGTTTCGCTACTCATCGAAGCTCCTCCTCGTCGACCCTGATCACCCAGTTGGCGAACGTCTCGCCCTCGCTCCGGCCGGCCAGGTAGCGGCGGGCCAGTCGTTCCACGTACTCCGGAAGCTCATCGGCGGTGGTCTTCAGGCCGCGCAGCTTGCGCCCGAAGCCGGCGGTCTGCCCCTGGGCCATGCCCAGCCCGCCACCGAGGTGCACCTGGAAGCCCTCCACCTGCCGGCCGTCCGGGCCGACCACCAGCTGCCCCTTGAGGCCGATGTCGGCGACCTGGGTGCGGGCGCAGGCGTTCGGGCAGCCGTTGAGGTGGATGGAGATGTCGGCGTCGAAGTCGCGCAGCCGCTCCTCCAGCCGGGCCACCAGCTCCTCGCCGCGTCGCTTGGTCTCGACGATGGCCAGCTTGCAGAACTCGATGCCGGTGCAGGCCATGGTGCCGCGCCGCCAGGCCGACGGCCGGGCCTCCAGGCCGATCCCGCGCAGCGCGTCGACCAGGGGCTCCGTCCGCTCCGGCGGCACGTCGAGCACCAGCAGCTTCTGGTACGGGGTGAGCCGTACCCGGTCGCTGCCGTGCGCCTCGACCACGTCGGCCAGTTGGGTGAGCTGACTGCCGGAGACCCGCCCGACCACCGGGGCGGCCCCGACGTAGTTGCGGCCGTCGCGCTGGCGGTGCACGCCGATGTGGTCGACCGGCTTGTCGGGCAGCTGCGGGGCCGGGCCGTCGAGCAGGGTCCGGCCCAGGTACTCCTTCTCCAGCACCTCGCGGAACTTCTCCACGCCCCAGTCCGCGACCAGGAACTTCAGCCGGGCCCGGTTGCGCAGCCGGCGGTACCCGTAGTCGCGGAAGATGCCGACCACGCCGGCCCACACGTCCGGCACCTCGTTCAGCGGCACCCAGACGCCCAGCCGCTTGGCCAGCATCGGGTTGGTGGAGAGGCCGCCGCCGACCCAGACGTCGAAGCCGGGGCCGTGCTCCGGGTGGTCGACCCCGAGGAAGGCGATGTCGTTCGCCTCGTACGGGGTGTCGACCAGCCAGGAGATCGTCGTCTTGAACTTGCGCGGCAGGTTCGAGTACGCCTTGTCGCCGACGTACCGGCGGACGATCTCGTCGATCGCCGGGGTCGGGTCGAGCACCTCGTCGCGGGCCACCCCGGCGACCGGGCTGCCGAGCACGATGCGCGGGCAGTCGCCGCACGCCTCGGTGGTCTGCAGGCCGACCGACTCCAGCCGGCGCCAGATCTCCGGCATGTCCTCGACCCGGATCCAGTGGTACTGGATGTTCTGCCGGTCGGTGATGTCGGCGGTGTCCCGGGCGAACTCACGGGAGATGTCGGCGATCACCCGGAGCTGGGCCAGGTTGAGCTGGCCGCCGTCGACCCGCACCCGGAGCATGAAGAACTCGTCCTCCAGCTCGTGCGGCTCCAGCACGGCGGTGCGCCCGCCGTCGATGCCGGCCTTGCGCTGGGTGTAGAGGCCCCACCAGCGGAACCGGCCGCGCAGGTCCTGCGGGTCGATGGCGGCGAAGCCGCGGTGGGCGTAGATGTTCTCGATCCGGGCCCGGACGTTCAGCGGGTCGTCGTCCTTCTTGATCCGCTCGTTGGCGTTGAGCGGCTCGCGGTGGCCGAGCGCCCACTGCCCCTCGCCGCGCGGACGACGGGCTGCCCGGGCGGCGGGCGCCGCCGGGGTCTCCGGGCGGGCCGGGGTGCTGCTGACCGCCATCGCGGCGTCCTCCGTTGTCTGCTGTGCCTCGGTGGGATACGCGGGCGCGGCGGCCGACCCGTGGGACGGGCCGAGGACAACGGTGTCGGAACGGCCGGCGCGCAGTACGCGCCCGAGACAGATGGGTCGGGCGTCGTCAGTGGGCCGGACAGATCGCGCTGCGCACGCGGCCGTAGTCGACGTGGCGACGGGCCACGAAGCGGCGGACGACAGCGGCGGTCATGGGGCCATGCTGCCACACCCCCGGGGGGCCGGCCAACGAGCGCGTGCGCCATCCCACATCACGGGCTGCGCCCCCGCCGGCACCGCCCCCGCGCTGCGACCGCCTCCGCCGGCCTTTCGACCTCCGCGAATGGGTTGCCCGGGCAGAGCCGGCATCTGCCGGTGTTCCCTCACGCCCGGTGCTTCTTCACGCCCGACCGTTCTTCAAGCCCGGGTGGTTCTTCAAGCCCGGGTGGCTCTTCAGGCCTCGGTGGTCTGCACGCCCCCGGTAGTCCGCCCCCGTTTGTCGACACGGCCTCCCGCACTCCTCGGGCGGCCCATGGTCGGCTCAGGCCCCTGCCACCACATGCCCTGCGCCGGCCCTTTCGAGCTGATGTCGTGAACGAATCAACGGCCGCCCGCCGGGTCCCTGCGGTCACGTCACCGCACCGGCCGAGCGGGGCCGGTCGGGGGCGGAGGGAGAGCGCCGCAGGCTGTTCGCCGCACTGGTGAATCGTCTACGACATCAGCTCGAAAGGGCCCGCACGAGGCATCCAGCCACGCTTCCCGGGGCCAGCACCGGGTCCGGCCAAGCTTCCCAGGGCCAGCGCCGGGTCCGGCCACGGTTCCCAGGGCCAGCGCGAGCGTCCAGCCAACTCCCCAAGGCCAGCACCAGGCGTGCGATCAAGCTGCGCGGGACAGCGGGTAAAGCTCTGGCCGTGTTCGTGGGATGGGCAGCACGGCGGCCAGGGCCGCTGTGGCAGCGGGGCCCGGCGCGGTGTGGGACGCTCGGCGCGTGGGCAGTATGTCCGGAAAGCGGCATGCGGTGGAGGGGTGGGCACGGCTCGTCTGGGCGCCGCCCCTGTTGGCCACGCTGATCGTCGGGCTCTACGGCATCGGCCACGCCCAGCCCTGGCGGGACGAGCTGGCCACCTGGAGCGCCGCCACCCGCCCGCTGGGCGACCTGCTCCGGCTCACCGGCACCGTGGACGCCGCCACCGGGCCGTACTACCTGCTCATGCACGGCTGGGTCCGGCTCTTCGGGGACTCGGCGACGGCGCTGCGGCTGCCCTCGGCGCTGGCCATGGCCGGGGCGGCCGGACTCACGGCCGTACTCGGCAGGTGGCTGCTGGGGACGCGGGCCGGCCTGCTCGCCGGCCTGCTCTTCGCGGTCCTTCCCGGCACCTCCCGGTACGCCCAGGAGGCCCGCCCCTACGCGTTGGCCAGCCTCTTCGCGGTGCTGGCCACCCTGCTGCTGGTCGCGGCGCTGCGCCGGCCCGCGTGGATTCGCTGGGCCGGGTACGCGGCGGCGGTCGCCGCGCTCGGCCTGACCCACCTGCTGGCGCTCACCCTGCTGGCCGCGCACGCCGCGGTGGTGCTGGTGGCGTGGTGGCGCGGCCGCGCGGCGGCCGGCCTCGCTCCGCTGCCCGCACCGGCGGCCGGCCTCGCCCCACCGCCCGCACCGGCGGCCGACCTCGCCCCACCGCCCGCCGGCCCGACGGACCACGGCCCGACCGACGCACCACCCGCCCCGGCACACGACCGGAACGGCACGGCGGACCGCCGGAACGGGGCGGCGCCCGAGCAGAACGAGACGGCGCACGGCCCGAACGCAACGGCGCACGACCGGAACGGAACGGTGGACGACCGGAACGCGACGGACGACCGGGACGGGACGGCCGATCGGGACGGGCGGTTGACGGTGCGTTGGGTGCTCGCCGTGCTGCCGGTGCTCGTGCTGCTCACCCCGCTGTTGCTCACCGCCCGGGGGCAGCGCTCCCGCCAGCTCGACTGGGTCGAACCGGCGCGGCTGGCCGACCTGGCGGCGCTGCCCGGCGCGGTGGCGCAGAGTTCGGTGGTGGGCGGGCTGCTGGTCGGGCTGGCCGCCCTCGGCGCGGTCCGGGCGGGTCGCCGGGCGTTGCTGCCCGGGCTCTGCGTGCTCCTGCCGGTACTGCTGGTCTTCGTCGGCGCGCTGGTGGTGGCCCTCTGGGTGCCCCGCTACCTGGTCTTCACCGTGCCCTTCGCGAGCGTGCTCGCCGGCGCGGCGCTGGCCGGTGCACCGACAGCCGGCCCGCCGGCAGAGCAGCGCGGGCCGGATGGGTCGACCCGGGCCACGGCCGCCAGCCCAGCGGCGTCGGCGTCGGCGTCGGCGTCGGCGTCGGCGTCGGCGTCGGCGTCGGCGTCGGCGTCGGCAGCATGGGCGTCGGTGCCGGCAGCGTTGGCGTCGGTGTCGGGGGCGCTCGCGGTGGTGGTACTCGCCGGGCTGCTCGGCCTGCCCGACCAGGCGGCGCTGCGGCAGACGCACGGCTGGCCGCGCAGCGCGACCGTCGACTACCGGGGTGCGGCGCGGATCGTCGCGGCCGGCCAGCAGCCCGGTGACGCGGTCGTCGTGCACCCCCGGGACGGCTGGCTCTTCCTCGACCTCGGGCTCGCGTACCACCTGGGCGGGGCGCGGCCGCGCGACGTGCTGGTGGTCCGCGACCAGCGGCAGCGCGCGGACCTCTGGGCCACCGAGTGCGCTCGGCCGGCCGAGTGCCTGGCCGGGGTGCGGCGGGTGTGGCTGGTGGTGGCCGGCCGGCGACCCGATCCAGTGACGGCGGTGCCCGGCGCCAAGGGGGACGCGCTGCGGGCGGGCTTCACCGTCGGTCAGGTGTGGCAGCGGCCCGGCGTCACCGTCGCCCTGCTCACCGCGCGCGGCTAGCCGCACTCTCCGCGCGCCAAGGGCACGACCAGCGCGCGGCTAGCCGCACTCCCCGCGCGCCAAGGGCACGACCAGCACGCGGCTAGCCGCGCTCCCCGCGCGCCAGGGGCACGACCAGCACGGCCTCGGTGCCGCCGGCCGCGCCGGGGCGCAGTTCGATGCTGCCGCGCAGCTCCCCGGTGACGAGCGCTCGGACGATCTGCAGGCCCAGCCGGCCACCGCGCTCGGCGTCGAACTCGGCCGGCAGGCCGCGCCCGTTGTCGGCGACCGAGACGTGCAACTGCTTGCGGAACCGGTGCGCGGTGACCACCACCTGCGGCGCGGCGCCGCCCTCCGGGCCGGCGGCACCGTCCTCACCGGCCGGCGGGAAGCCGTGCTCGACGGCGTTGAGCAGCAGCTCGTTGAGGACCATCACCAGCGAGGTGGCGATCTCGGCGGGCAGTACGCCGAAGCTGCCCTTGCGGCGCATGCCGACGCTCACCTCGGTCGCCGCGACCTCGGTGGCCGCGCTGGCCACCCGGTCGACGATCCCGTCGAACTCGACCGCCTCGTCGCTGGACATGGAGAGCGTCTCGTGGACGAGGGCGATCGAGGCGACCCGGCGTACCGACTCCTCCAGCGCCACCCGGGCCTCGGGCATGGACACCCGGCGGGCCTGGAGGCGCAGCAGCGCGGCGACGGTCTGCAGGTTGTTCTTCACCCGGTGGTGGATCTCCCGGATGGTGGCGTCCTTGGTGATCAACGCCCGGTCGCGGCGGCGTACCTCGGTGATGTCGCGGACCAGCACCAGCGCGCCGATCGGCACGCCGGCCGGCATCAGCGGCAGCGACCGGGTGAGCATGGTGGCGCCCCGGGCGTCGATCTCCCGCCGGGGCGGGGCCTCGCCGCGCAGCGCGGCGAGCACGCCGTTGGCCGCGTCGGTCCCCTCCAGCGGGTCGCTGGCCAGCCGCCGGTGCAGCTTGGCCAGGTCCTCCCCGACCAGGTGGGAGGCGTAGCCCAGCCGCCGGTACGCCGACTGCGCGTTCGGGCTGGCGTAGGTGACCTTGCCGTTGGCGTCCAGCCGGACCAGGCCGTCGCCGACCCGGGGCGCCGAGGTGGTCTCGCCCGGGTGCCGGGGCGGCGGGAAGGTGCCGTCGGCGGTCATCTGGGCCAGGTCGTCGGCGGTGGTGAGGTAGTTCAGCTCCAGCTGGCTGGGCGTACGGGCGGTGGAGAGGTTGGTGTCCCGGCCCACCACGGCGACCACCTCACCGGACTCGCCGTCGGCGGCGCGCAGCCGGACCGGGATCGCCTCGTGCCGGGCGGGCACGTCGCCGTACCAGACCGGGTCGCCCTCCCGCCAGATCCGGCCCTGCCGGTAGGCGACCTCCAGGTGCGCCACCTCCGGCCCGCCGACGATCCGCCCCACCTGGTCGTCGAGGTACGCGGTGGGGGCGGTCGTCGGGCGGACCTGGGCGACGCAGAGGAACGTCCCGTCGCCGTCCACCGGCACCCACAGCAGCAGATCGGCGAAGGAGAGGTCGGACAGCAGCTGCCAGTCCCCCGCGATCCGGTGCAGGTGGTCGATGTCGGCCGGCCGGAGCTGGGTGTGCTCCTCGGCGAGGTCGCGCAGCGTGGACACGAGACACAGCGTGCCACGCCGGGCGTCACCTCGTCGCGGTGACCTTCTTCAGCCCGCGCGGGGCGTCCGGGTCCTCGCCCCGGGCCAGCGCCAGCGACAGCGCCAGCCGTTGCAGGGGCAGGATGTCCAGCAGCGGGGCGTACCGCTCGTCAACCTCGGGCACGGCCATCCGGGTGGCCCCCTCGACCTCGGCGGAGCCGACCACCACCACGTCGGCGCGGCGCTCGCCGAGCCGGGGCAGCACCTCCTCCATCGACCGGCCGCCGGGTCCGGAGCCGACCACGGCCAGCACCGGCACGTCCGGGTCGGTCATCGCCAGCGGGCCGTGCAGCAGATCGGCGCCGGAGAAGGCGAGCGCGGGCAGGTAGGAGGTCTCCATCAGCTTCAGCGCGGCCTCCCGGGCGGTCGGGTACGCGTACCCCCGGCCGGTGGTGACGAGCTGGCCGGCGAAGCGGTAGCGGGGCGCGAGCTGGGCCGGGGTGGGGTCGGTCAGGGTGCGCTCGGCCAGCCCGGGCAGGGCGTCCAGCGCGGCCCGCTCGTCGGCGGGGAGCACCCCGTCGCCGGCCCGGACGCCCTCGACCAGCATCAGCAGGGCCAGCAGCTCGGCGGTGTACGTCTTGGTCGCGGCGACCGCCCGCTCGTGCCCGGCGGCGATGTCGACGGAGAGCTCGGCGGTCTCGGCCAGCGGCGAGCCGGGGGCGTTGGTGACCGCCAGGGTGAGCGCCCCGGCGTCGCGGGCGGCGCGCAGCACCTCGGTGAGGTCGGGCGACCCGCCGCTCTGACTGACCCCGACGACCAGGGCGTCGGAGAGGTTGGGGCGGGCCCCGTAGAGGGTGACCACGCTCGGCGACGCGAGCCCGGCCGGCAGACCGAGCCGGATCTCGGTCAGGTACGCCCCGTAGAGCGCGGCGTGGTCGGAGGTGCCCCGGGCGGTGAAGACCACGTGCCGGGGCCGCCGCTGCGCGATCACCGCCGCGACGCGGGCGATCGCCCCGGCGTGCTCGGCGGTGAGCAACCGGGCGTAACCGGCCGGCTGCTCGTCGATGTCGGCGGCCATCCCGGCCCCTGGACGCGTCACGGAAGCTCCTCCCACTGCGCGATTGCCGCGCGTTTCATGCTCAGTCTTGCACCATTGCTCGCGTCTGATCAATCGTACGAGCAGGAATGCGCAGTGGATCACCAGATCGGCGCGTCATCCCCTAGGCTTGCCCAGCCCTGGAACTGCGAGCGAGAGGCCGACGTGTCGGAGGGACCTGACGAACCCGTGCTGTCCGCCGCGGAGGAGCTCGCGCTGGCCCGGCTGGCGCTCGACGAGGGCGACCTGCCGCACGCCGCCGGTCACCTCGCCGCCGCCATCGTCCAGGCCCCGACCCTGCCCGAGGTGCACGAGACGCTGGCCCGCATCGCGGCGGCCTCCGGCGGCGACCTGGAGCTCTTCCCGCTCGGCCAGCGGGTCTTCGTCGGCGCGGTGGTGGCCCGCGCCCACCTGCTCGCCGCCGCCGGGCGCCCGGCCGAGGGGCTCGACCTGCTGGTCGCCGCCACCGGGCACGCGCCCGGCGTCGACTGGGCCGGCGTGCCCTGGGTGAGCGCCCCCGAACTGGCGCGACGGCTCGACCCGGAACGCGCCGCCCGGATCCTGATGCAGGTCTGCGCCGCCGTACCCGATCCGGTGCCCCGGGCCGGCCGGCCGCCGCTGCTGCCGTACCTCACCCTGGCCCGCAACGCGGTGGCCGCGCACCCGCGCCACGCGCTGCTGCTGGGCGCGGCGTCCGCGCTGGCCCGGCGCCTCGGCGAGGTCGCCCTCGCCGTCACCTGGGCCAGCCGGGGGGTACGCGCCGAGCCGACCAAACTCGGCGAGGTGTGGCTCGGGTACGCGTACCGCAGCGCGGGCCGCACCCGGGACGCCCTGGCCGCCCTGGAACGGGCCGTCGACCACGACCCCGACGACCTCGCCGTGTACGCGGACATCGCCGGCACCCTGGCCGACACCGGCCGGCTGGACGCGGCGCTGGAGTGGATCGACCGGGCGCTGGCCCGGGACCCGACGTTCGACTGTGCCGTGCACACCGCGCACCGGCTGCGCTACCTGCGCGACGGGGACGTGGCGCACCTGGTCGCCCTCGCCGACTTCGTCCGGGACCATCCCGACGACAGCCACGAGCACGGCGACCTGGCCGAGTGCTGCCGGGGCCGGCCCTGGCTCGGGCAGGTCACCCCGGCGTCCGGCGCGATGGTCGACGCGCTCCGCCGCGCCCTGGCCGCCGACGGCGCGCCCGGCCCCTCGGTACGGCTGGCCGCCGTCGAGCCGCCGAGCGCGATGCGTACCGTGGCGGCGGCCGTGCCGGGCCTGGACGTCGAGGTCACCGGCGTGGCCGACCCGGACCCGCGGGAGCCCCGCCGGGCCACCGCCTGCCAGCTCTGGCGCTACGACGGCAGCACCGCGGCGCCCACCCTGCCGGTCCCCTCCGCCGACGCGGCGGACCGGGTCCGTCATCTGGCGCATCCCGCCTGGCCCCACCCGCCGGCCGCGTACGACGCCGCGGTGGGGCTGGCCACCCTGGAGCTGGGCGACCTGCTGGGGCTGCTGGTGCATCCGCCCGAGGCGCCCGCCACCGCGCTGGGGCGGGTGCTGACCGGGCAGGACCCGTCGCTCTGGGTGCGCTGCGTGCAGGTCTGGGCCTGCCTCGGCCTGCTGCACCACCGCACCGACGAGCCGTGGGCGGACTCGACCCGGCGCCGGGTGCTGGTCGAGCTGGTCTGGGGTGTGGAGGACTGGATCACCGAGGCGGCACTGTTCGCCCTGGTCACCGCCGCCTGGGTCGATCCCGCGGTACGCCCCGACGTGGCGCGGGTCGTCGCCGAGCGGCTCGCGGACGCGGCGGAGGTGGCCCGGGACCGGCCGGTGCCGATCGCCACCTCGCTGGCCCACCTGGCGCTGGCCACCCCGGCCCTGGACGAGGCGACCACCGCGCTCGCCGACCGGATCGTCGCCGCCGCGACGGTGCCGCCGCCCCGCCGTCCGGGGCTGCTGGGCCGCCTCCGCGCCCGCCTGGCCCGCGCCGTCCGCCGCCCCTGACCCCGCCCGACCGGGTTCGGATAAGCGGGGCGGCCGCGTCGTACCCGGGGAGGGGACGACGCGGCCGCGACGGAGCCGGGTCAGGCCACCGGGGCCTTGCCGAGGGCGGTCTCGGCCTGCTCCTCGGGGGTCGCCCCGGCCGGCGGGGCGTCGTTGGACGACCGCAGCGGGACCTCCTTGATGAACCAGGCGAGCACCGGCACCACGACGGTGAAGAGCACCGCCCACAGGAACACGTGGGAGATCGCGCCGGAGAGGCCGCCGAGCACCAGCTCGCGCGCCTGGGCCGGCAGGTCCTTGAGCTTCTCCAGGTCCATCCCCCCGCCCTCGCCGGTGCCGCCGCTGAACGCGCTGCCGGCGGCGGAGTCGGCGAGCCGGTTGGCGAAGATGGCGCCGAAGAGCGAGATGCCGAACGAGCCGCCGATGGAGCGGAAGAAGGTGGCCGCGCCGCTGGCCGCGCCGAGGTCCTTCTGCTCGACGCTGTTCTGCGCGATCAGCATCGAGGTCTGCATCAGGAAGCCCATGCCGACGCCGAGCACGACCATGTAGAGCGAGGACTCGACCTTGCCGGTGTCCACGTCGAGGCGGCTGAGCAGGAGCATGCCGGCGGTCATCACCACGCCGCCGACGATCGGGAACATCCGGTACCGGCCGGTCTTGGTGATCGCCCGGCCGACCACCAGCGAGACCACCAGCATGCCGAACATCAGCGGGAGCAGCAGCAGGCCGCTGTTGGTGGCCGAGGCGCCCTGCACGGTCTGCTGGTAGAGCGGCAGGAAGTTCATCGCGCCGAACATCGCGAAGCCGAGCAGGAAGCCGATCACCGAGATCAGCGCGAAGTTGCGGTTGGCGAAGAGCCCCAGCGGCAGGATGGGCTCGGGAACCCGGCGCTCGACGAGGCCGAAGGCGACCAGCGCCACCACGGCGAGCACCGCCAGGCCGAGGATCTGCGGGGAGACCCAGTCGTACTCGTTGCCACCCCAGGTGGTGAGCAGGACGATCGCGGTGATGCCGACCGAGAGCAGGGCGGCGCCCAGCCAGTCGATCTTGTGCTCGGTCCGGTACTTCGGCAGGTGCATGGTGGTGGCCAGCACCAGCAGCGCGACACCGCCCAGCGGCAGGTTGACGTAGAACGCCCAGCGCCAGGAGAGGTTGTCGGTGATGAAGCCGCCGACCAGCGGGCCGGCCACCATGGCGATGGCCATGATGCCGGCGATCATGCCCTGGTAGCGGCCGCGCTCGCGGGGCGGCACCAGGTCACCGATGATCGCCATCACGCCGACCATCAGGCCACCCGCGCCCAGGCCCTGCACCGCGCGGAACGCGATCAGCTCGACCATGCCGTCGCCGGGGCCGCCGAGCATGTCCGAGCCGGCCATCCCGCAGAGCGCCGAGCCGACCAGGAAGACGACCACCGAGGTCAGGAAGACCGCCTTGCGCCCGTACAGGTCGCCGAGCTTGCCCCAGATCGGGGTGGAGACCGTCGTGCCCAGGACGTACGCGGTGACGACCCAGGTGAAGTGGTCGAGGCCGCCGAACTCGCCGACGATCCGCGGCAGCGCGGTGCTGACGATCATGTTGTCGAGCATCGCGAGCATCATCGCGATCATCAGGCCGAACAGCACGACCCTGATGTTGGGTCTCGCCGCCGTCTGGCTTTCCTGACTCATGGGTAAGCTCCCCCGGAGAAGTGACGCACTTACTTGCCGCCCGGCTAGTTACCTTACTAGCCGCACGGTAAGTTGGACAGCGAGAAACCGTCAAGCGGGTTGGGTGGTGCAGGTGAGGGAGAGCACAGGCGGCACGCGTGAGCGCATCCAGGCCGTCGCGCTGGAGCTCTTCACCGAGCAGGGGTACGAGCGGACCTCGCTGCGCGAGATCGCCGAGCGGCTCAACGTCACCAAGGCGGCGCTGTACTACCACTTCAAGAGCAAGGACGAGATCGTCAACAGCCTGGTCGAGGACCGCGTGCGGCGGATCGACGAGCTGATCGCCTGGGCCCGGTCACAGCCGCCCACCCGGGCCACCCGGCGGGCGCTGCTGAACATGTACGCCGACATGATGTTCGCCAGCGAGCAGCCCTCGGTGATGCGGTTCTTCGAGCAGAACCAGACCGTGCTGAAGAGCCTCTCCGCCGGCATGCAGATGCGCGAGCGGATGCTGGGCCTCGCCGACCAGCTGTGCCAGGGCGACAAGTCACCCGCCGCGCAGCTGCGCGCGACCCTGACCCTCTTCGCGGTGCACAGCAGCTGGTTCGCCGTACGCGCCCCGCACATCACCGACCAGGAGCGCAAGAGGATCGCGCTGGAGGTCGCCGACGAGCTGCTCGCCGGGATCGGTGAGCCGGAGGCGGACCCGGCTCAGGACTGACCGGTCAGCGCCAGCCGCAGGCCCAGCAGGTCCACCCCGGGCACCGGCGACCAGTCCTTCTCGCGCAGCCGGACGAAGCCCATCCGCTCGTAGAGCCGATGCGCCGACGCGGCGAACCCACCGCGTACGCAGATCACCACCGCTGCGCAGCCCAGCGCGGCGGCCCGGTCGACGCAGGCCCGGGCCAGCGCCGCCCCGGCACCCCGGCCCTGGGCCGCCGGGTCCACGGCGAGCATGCGGAACTCCGCCTCGCCGGGGCCGGAGAGCTCCGCGTACGGGCTGCCGGGCAGCACGAAGGTCACCGAGCCGAGCACCTCGCCGGTCGCCTCGTCCACGGCCACCAGCACCTCGCCGTGGGTCGCCCGGTGCGTCACGTCGGCGAGCACCTCGGCGTACCCGTGCTCGCCCTTGAGCTGCCCGTCCGCCTCGTACGCGGCCACCGTCAGCCGGGCGACCGCGGCGAAGTCGGCCGAGGTCGCCGGGCGGACCAGCAGGCCGGTCAATCGATCACCGCGATCAGGTCACCGTCCTGCACGACGTCGCCCTCGTTGACGGCGAGCTGCTTGACCACACCGTCGGACTCGGCGACGACGGGGATCTCCATCTTCATCGACTCCAGGATCACGAGCGTGTCCCCCTCGGACACGGTGTCCCCGGCCGACGCGACGACCTTCCAGACGTTGGCCACCATCTCGGCACGGATCTCCTCGGCCATTTCCCGGCCCTCCCTCTCGCGATTGCCTGCCGACGTATCCAATCATGCGGCGGCACGCGATGGGCCGGGAGCGGGCGGCGCCACGTCCACGACCGGAAACGCCGCGCGCTCTCCCTGCCCCGGCGGACGATGGCGGGTACCGGCCGCACTAGCATCAGCGGGTCGGACCCTGGCGCCGGGAGGACCGGTGCGTGCACCGGCGCCGAGGGTCGCCGCAGCAGGGATCCGACCATCACGAGGAGGTTCACTATGGCGAAGAAGGCCCGCAAGAAGAAGGCCCGTAAGAAGAGCGGCGCGAACCACGGCAAGCGCCCCAACTCCTGATCCCGCCCGGCGGGCAGCCGCCGTCGCGATCAGCTCCGCCGGCCCGTCGGGGCCGGACAGACCGGTGGCCCGGGTCGGATCGACCCGGGCCACCGTCGTGTTCCGCGTACGTTCAGTCGGCCAGTTCGCGCGACTCGGTCGTCTCGAAGACCACCAGCTCGGTCAGGCGGACCCGCAGCCGCTCACGCAGCTCGTCGGGGGCGGTCTCGTTGCCGCAGCAGCGGGCGACGAGCGCCTTCACCTCCTGCTCGATGCCGAACTCGCGCAGGCACGGCCCGCACTCGTCGAGGTGGTGGCGGATCAGCGTGCGCCGTTCCTCCCCGCACTCCAGGTCGAGGTAGAGGTAGACCTCCGCGAGCACCTCACGGCAGTCCGTCTCGTGCGGCTCTCCACAGCTCACGTCACACCTCCCGGCCGGCAGCGGCGGTCGAGCCCTTCGAGGACTGCGCGGAGCTGAAACCACGCTCTGCGGCGTAGCGCTCGAGCAGCTTCCGCAGATTACGTCGACCCCGGTGCAGCCGGGACATCACGGTGCCGATCGGCGTACCCATGATGTCGGCGACCTCCTTGTAGGAGAACCCCTCGACGTCGGTCAGGTAGACCGCCAGGCGGAACTCCTCCGGCAGCTGCTGGAGGGCCTCCTTGACGTCGCTGTCCGGCAGCCGGTCCAGCGCCTCGGTCTCGGCCGACCGCAGGCCGCTGGAGGTGTGCGACTCGGCCTCGGCGAGCTGCCAGTCGGTGATCTCGTCGGTGGGCGCCTGGATGGGCTGGCGCTGCCGCTTGCGGTAGGAGTTGATGTAGGTGTTGGTCAGGATCCGGTAGAGCCAGGCCTTCAGGTTCGTGCCCTGCTCGAACTGGTGGAAGGCGGCGTACGCCTTCAGGTACGTCTCCTGGACCAGGTCCTCGGCATCCGCGGGGTTGCGTGTCATCCGCAACCCGGCAGCGTAGAGCTGGTCGACGAAGGGCATCGCGTCCCGCTCGAAGCGGGCCCTGCGCTCGTCCGTCTTTTCGGTGGTCAACCGCACATCCCCTCGCGTCGGATGCTTCCCCGCCGAGGATACGCGTACGGACCTGCCGGCAGATTCGGTTCCGCCGGGTGTGCCCGCTCTCACCACCGCCGTGCCGCCCACCGTCGCGGGCCAGTCCGGTCCGCCCAGCAGCTGCCGGAGCTGCCGCGCTTCCCGTTCGTCCCGTTCCCGGCTCCGTGTCTCGGTCGGCACCGGTCACCCCCCTCGCCAGATGTGTCGCTCCGGTGGTGGTAACGCCCGGTCGGGGTCCGGACATTCCGCCGGCCGCCCCCGTTCCTGGTCCCGGCCTCGGCGGAGGCCGACGCTGGGACCAGGAAGGGCCTGGGAGGGATGGTGCCGTTCGCCCAAATCGGGCGGCCGGCACCATCCGATGCAACGACCCTGCGCCGCGCCGGTCACGCTCGCGGCGGCTACGGGATACCGCTGGGGTATCACGCTCGTGGTCGCATCCCGCCCCAGGCAGCTCACCGACAGTGATGGACGGCTACCCGGCGTGGCTCAGGGCAGCGCCCAGCCCCGCTCGCGGAGCCAGGCGACCACGGCCGTGGCCACGGCGGTCGGGTCCTTGCGCAGGTCATGACGCTCACCGGGGCGGACGACCACGCGGACCGAGGTGTCGGCGTCGGGCACGCCGAAGGGATCGCGGTCGCCGTTGACCACCAGGGTGGGCAGCCCGGTCAGCAGCTCGGCCGCGCGGGACCGCTCCGGCCGGCCCGGCGGGTGCAGCGGGAAGGCCAGCGCGACCACCCCGGCCGCGCCCACGGCCGCCGCGGTACGGCAGGCCACCCGGGCACCGCTGGACCGCCCGCCGACCAGCAGCGGCACGTCCGGGTGCCCGGTACGCAGCCCGGCGACCACCGCCGTCCACGCCTCGTCGAGGTGCCCGGCCGGTGCCGGCGCCCGCCGCCCGGCCACCCGGTACGGCTGGGTCACCCGCGCGACCGCCACCCCCGCGCCGACGGCCGCGTCCCGGACCGCGAGCAGGTCGGGGGCGTCCACGTCGCCGCCCGCCCCGTGCCCGAGCACGAGCAGGGCGACCGGCGGGCCGGCCGGCAGGTCGGCCTCGACCCGGGCCGGGCCCCGTGGAGTGTCGATCTCGTCGCGCACCGGGCCATTCTGCGCCGCCGGGCCGCCGGGCACGGCGACCAGGCCGGCCGGGACCCCCGACCGTGGGGTCGTCCCGGCCGGCTCAGTCGACGAGCGGTGCCGTGGCGGGCGGGTGCCGGCTCAGCTCAGCGGCACCAGCGTGAGCAGGCGGTCGCGCACCGGCGGGCCGGCGTCGTCCGCGGCGTCCGGATCCGGCTGCACCTCGCTGCGCCAGGCGACCAGCATGGCCCGTCGCTCGCGCGGCGTGGTGCCGCCCCAGACACCGTGGCAGTCGCCGACCTCCAGCGCCCAGGCCAGGCACGAGCCCTGCACGTCGCAACTGCGGCAGAGCGCGACGGCGGCGTCGGCCGGCTCGTTGGGCGCCGGAAAGAATGTTTCCGGATCGACGCTCTGGCAGGTCCCTCTGGTCCGCCAGGCCTCGTCCTGGCGGCGTTCGCGCAACGCCCGCAACAGTCGCGGATCTCGTCGTGCGGCGGCCACCTCGTGCGGTCGGGGCATACGCGCCCGGGTCATCACACCCACCTCCCCCGTGGGACCGGCAAGATCGACGGGCATCGTTCGCACCGCGCGAAGACGCTCCCAGTGCCGGCGCTGTGTTCTATCGCACCCGTGGACGCGGAGACAAGGGGCTGTGCACAAAGATGACTGAAGATCCGAGCGAAATTTCGCCCGGAACTCTGGCAATTCGTACGCGACAATGTCGCGAATCGCGTTCAGAAAAGCGTCATTTCCCCCTCGACCCGCTCCTCGGGCAGCGGCACCCGCTCGATCAACCCCGGCCCGTCGTTGCGCACGTCGCCGACCGCCGGACCCACCGGCCGGATCTCCAGACCGGCGAGCCAGTCGACCGGCGGCGGAGCGAGCAGCGTGGCCGGGTCGTCGGCCGGCCCGAGCCAGGCCGCCCAGCGGTCGGCGGGCAGCAGCAGCGGCATCCGGTCGTGCACCTCGGCCAGCTCCCCCACCGCGGCGGTGGTGAGCACGCTGAAGGTGAGCAGCGACTCCCAGCGCGACCAGATGCCGGCGAACGCCAGCACCGAGCCGTCGCGGGGGGTCATGTAGTAGGGCTGCTTGCCGCCGGCGGGGCGGCGCACCCACTCGTACCAGCCGTCGGCGGGGACCAGGCAGCGCCGGCGGGCGAACGGGTCGGCGTACGCGCGGCTGGTGGCGACCGTCTCGACCCGGGCGTTGATCATGCGGGCGGCGCCGGCCGCCGAGCGGGACCAGTGCGGCACCAGGCCCCAGCGCCCGGCCGACAGCACCCGCCCGGCCTCGGCGTCCATCCGCACGACCGGCACCGGGTCGGTCGGCGCGACGTTGTGGTCGGGCCCGAGCCGGCCGTCGGTGTCGTCGTACGACTCGAACAGCGCGCTCAGGTCACCGGCGCTCCGGGTCGTGGCGTACCTCCCGCACATGGCGCACACGCTAACGCCCCGCCGGCTTCCCGGCTGTCCCGCCAACCGGGAGTAGGACCGACGGCCGGCTCCACGGGCCGGCGAGCTTGGCAGAATGTAACCGTGGGGAATCCGACCGCGACCCGGCCGCCGCAGCCGTGGACCGCACCTACCGCCAGCGATCCGGTTGCCGCGACGCTGCGCCTGCCCGGTTCCAAGTCGATGACCGCCCGGGCGCTGGTGCTCAGCGCCCTGGCCAGCGGTCCGTCGACCCTGCATGGGCCGCTGCGCGCGCGGGACACCGAGCTGATGGCCGGCGGGCTGCGGGCGATGGGCGCGCACATGTCGATCTCCGACGACGAGCGCTGGCTGGTCCGGCCGCACCGGCTGGTCGGCCCGGCCCACGTCGACGTCGGGCTGGCCGGCACGGTGATGCGTTTCGCGCCGCCGGTCGCCGGCCTGGCCGAGGGACGGGTCACCTTCGACGGCGACCCGCAGGCCCGGGTCCGCCCGCTCGGCCCGCTGATCGGCGCGCTGCGCTCGCTCGGCGTACGCGTCGAGGCCCCGGCCGCCGGCAGCCTGCCGCTGACGGTGCAGGGCACCGGCCGGGTGACCGGCGGCGAGGTGGTGATCGACGCCTCCGCCTCCAGCCAGCTCGTCTCCGGCCTGCTGCTCGCCGGCGCGCGCTTCGACCGGGGCGTGGTGGTGCGTCACCAGGGCCCGCCCGTCCCCTCCGCCCCGCACCTGCGGATGACCGTGCAGATGCTGCGGGCGGCCGGCGCCGCGGTCGACGACAGCGTTCCGGACGTCTGGGTGGTCGAGCCCGGCCCGTTGGCCGGGCGCGGCTGGGAGATCGAGCCGGACCTCTCCGGCGCGGTCCCGTTCTTCGCCGCCGCGCTGGTCACCGGCGGTGAGGTGACGTTGCAGGGCTGGCCGCGCAGCAGCGCGCAGCCGGTCGAGCAGCTCCGCTCGCTGCTGCACCGGATGGGCGGCGAGGTGACGCTCGGCACCGCCGGGCTGACCGTGCGCGGCACCGGCACGGTGCACGGCCTGGAGGCCGACCTCTCCGACGTCAGCGAGCTGACCCCGGCGCTGACCGCGCTGGCCATGCTGGCCGACTCCCCGTCCCGGTTCACCGGCATCGCGCACATCCGCGGCCACGAGACCGACCGGATCGCCGCCCTGGCCCGCGAGTTCAGCTCGCTCGGCGCCGACCTGACCGAGTCCTCCGACGGGCTGGAGATCCGGCCCCGCCCGCTGCGCGGCGGCACCTTCCGCACCTACGCCGACCACCGGATGGCGCACGCCGCCGCGGTGGCCGGGCTGGCCGTCCCCGGCATCGAGGTGGACGACGTGGCGTGTACCTCCAAGACCATGCCCGAGTTCCCGGCACTATGGTCGGCAATGGTGACCGGCAAGAGCTGAGGCGTAGAGGGGGCGGTCCTGGCGACCAGACGGCGGGAGTACGACGAGGACGACGTACGGGTCCGGCCCGGAAAATCCTCGCGTCCACGCACCCGCACCCGACCCCGGCACGCCGACGCGGTCGACGGCTTCGTGATCGCCGTCGACCGGGGCCGCTACACCTGCGTGCTGGCCGGCGCCGACGCCGACGACACGGTGACCGCAATGCGGGCCCGGGAGCTGGGGCGCAAGTCGGTGGTGGTCGGCGACCGGGTGGGCCTGGTCGGGGACACCTCCGGGGCGGCCGGCGCGCTGGCCCGGATCGTCCGGATCGCCGAGCGGCGCTCGGTGCTGCGGCGGACCGCCGAGGACGACGCGACCACCGCCGAGGGGCGGCTGGAACGGGTCGTGGTCGCCAACGCCGACCAGCTGGTGATCGTCAGCGCGCTGGCCGACCCGCCGCCGCGCACCGGCTTCATCGACCGCTGCCTGGTGGCCGCGTACGACGCGGGCATCGAGCCGCTGCTCTGCCTGACCAAGGCCGACCTGGCCGGGCCCGAGCAGGTGCTCGGCTACTACACCGAGCTGGAACTGCCGTACGTGCTGGTCCGCCCGGACTCCGACCTCGACGCGCTGCGGGCGCTGCTCGCCGGCCGGGTCTCGGTCATGGTCGGTCACTCCGGGGTGGGCAAGTCGACGCTGGTCAACCGCCTGGTGCCGGAGGCCGCCCGGGCCGTCGGCGTGGTCAGCGCGATCGGCCGGGGCCGGCACACCTCCACCAGCGCCGTGGCGCTGCGGCTGCCGCCCGCGCCGGGCGTCGACGGCGACCCGGGCTGGATCATCGACACTCCCGGGGTACGCAGCTTCGGGCTCGCCCACGTCTCGGCGGAGAGCCTGCTGCACGGCTTCGCCGACCTGGTCGAGGCGACGGTGGACTGCCCGCCGAACTGCCCGCACACCGCCGACGCGCCGGACTGCGCGCTGGACGCCTGGGTGGCCGCCGGCAAGGCCGACCCGCGCCGGCTGGCGTCGTACCGTCGGCTGTTGTCCTCCCGGTCCGGGGAGGGTGACGCGCGCGGCGAGGCCGACCAGCGGAATCCGGGCGACCCGCTCGCCGGGTCCTGAACCGGGCGTGGCTACCGTTGCGCCCATGACCGGGTACGCCGACGACATCGCCCTCGCCCACCAGCTCGCGGACGCCGCCGACGCCATCTCCTCGGCCCGCTTCCGCGCGCTCGACCTGCGGGTCGAGGCCAAGCCGGACCTCACCCCGGTCTCCGACGCGGACACCGCCGTGGAGCGGGAGATCCGCGCGCTGCTGGCCGACCGGCGCCCCGGCGACGGCCTGCTCGGCGAGGAGTACGGCGAGCAGCCGGCCGCCGGGCCGGGGGGCCGGCGCTGGGTGGTCGACCCGATCGACGGCACCAAGAACTTCGTCCGGGGCGTGCCGGTCTGGGCCACCCTGATCGCGCTGCTGGAGGGGGACCGTCCCGTGGTCGGGCTCGTCTCCGCCCCGGCGCTGGGCCGCCGCTGGTGGGGCGCGCTCGGCGAGGGCGCGTACGCCGGGCCGGACGCCGCCTCCGGCACGCCGATCCGGGTCTCCGCCGTCGGCGACCTGGCCGACGCGAGCTTCTGCTACTCCTCGCTCAGCGGCTGGGAGGAGGCGGGCCGGCTGGACGCGATGCTCCAGCTCATGCGGGACACCTGGCGCAGCCGCGCGTACGGCGACTTCTACGGTTACATGCTGCTGGCCGAGGGTGCACTGGACGTCATGGTGGAGCCCGAGTTGTCGCTCTGGGACGTCGCCGCGCTGGTGCCGGTGGTGACCGAGGCCGGGGGCGTGTTCACCGATCTGTCCGGCCGTGGAGTCCCTGCTGGGGATGGTTCCGGGGAGCACAGCGCGGTGGCCAGCAACGGCCTGCTGCACGCCGACATCCTCGCCCGGCTGGGTCGGCCAACCGCGCGCTGACCCCCGGGTACCCTCTATCCTCGCCAGGTGGTGTCCTCCGGTTGGTGCTTCCTCGCGGCCATGATCGTCGCGTACGGCTTCGCCAACATGTTGCAGTCGGTCGCCGCCGCCCGGACGACCGTGCACCACACCTTCGATCCGGGGCTGCTGCTGAAGCTGGCCGTGCACCGCACCTACCTGGTCGGTCTGCTCTGCCAGGTGATCGGGTTCGTGCTGGCCTTCCTGGCCCGCCGGGACCTGCCGCTGTTCCTGGTGCAGGCCAGCGTGGCCGCCGGGCTGGGGGTCACCGCCGTGCTGGGCGTGGTGGTGCTCAAGTGGCGGCTGCCGAAGGCGGAGGTGGCCCTGCTGGTGCTGCTCTTCGGCGGGATCACCGCGCTGGTGCTCTCCGCCCAGCCGGCGCCGTCGAAGTCCCTCGGCACCGCCGGCCTGGTCGCCCTCGCCGTGGCGCTGGGCGGCATCGGGGTGCTCGGCTTCTTCGCCGTCCGCCTGCACGGGCCGCCCGGGTCGGTGGCGCTCGGCTCGCTGGCCGGGATGGCGTTCTCCGCCGCCGCGGTGGCCGCCCGCCCGCTGGCCTCCGCGCCGACGGCCGAGGCGTTCGTCCAGGACCCGCTGCTCTACCTGCTCATCGCCCACTCGTTGGTCGGGCAGCTGCTGCTCGGGCTGGCGATGCAGCGCGGCTCCACCACGGCCGCCGTCGCCGCGATGGACGCCGCCGGGGCGGTGCCCGCCGCGATCGTCGGCCTGCTGCTGCTCAACGACCGGATCTGGCCGGGCCGGGAGTGGCTGGCCGCGGTCGGCTTCCTGGTCACCCTCGCCGCGGTCATCGGGCTCACCCGGTACGCCGAACCACAGCACCACCATGCCGTCGTCCGGCGACGGGAACGGATCGCGGTCGGCGCCGGCTCCGGCCGGCCACCGCTGTAGACGAGCGGTCAGGCCTCGACCGGCTTGCGCCGGAGCACCACCCGCTCGTAGAGCCGCTCCAGGGCGCTGGCGGTGCGCTCCCAGGTGTAGCTGCACCGCACCCGGTCCACCGCCGCGTGCCCGTACGCGAACCGCCCGGCGTTGTCGGCCAGCAGCCGGCGCAGCGTCACGCCCAGCGTGCGGACGTCGCCCGGGGGCACCAGCCGCCCGGTGACCTCGTCGACCACGGCGTCGGCGATGCCGCCCATCGCGTACCCGACCACCGGTACGCCGCAGGCCATCGCCTCCAGCGACACCCGGCCGGCGGAGGAGTAGTGCGGGGTGCAGGCGACCACGTCGGCCGAGCGGTACCAGGTGGCCATCTGATCGTGCGGTACCGCCCCAACCAGCTTCACCTGGTCGGCGACCCCGGTCCGCTCGGCCAGCTCGCGCAGCCGGCGGGCCTCGGCGTGGGTGGCCAGCTCCTCGGGCGGCGGGCCGCCGGCGATGACCAGCTCGGCGTCGCCCACCAGGCGCATCGCCCGGATCAGGTCCTCCTGGCCGTGGCCGGGCGACAGCCCGCCGACGGAGAGGATGCGGGCCCGCTGGTCGCGGGGGGCCGCCTCGCCGTCGGGGTGGAACCGCTCGATGTCCACCCCGGCGGGGACCATCGCCACCGACGTGCGTTGCAGGCCCATCCGGGTCAGTTCGTCCACCTCGTCGTTGCACTGGGCGACCGCGATGTCCACCGCCCGGGTCAACGCCCGCTCCAGCGGGATCCGCTCCCCCGGGCCGTCGTACTGCTGGCCGAGGTGGCGCAGCTGCTCGACGCCGAGGGAGTGGAAGGTCTGCACGACCGGGATGTCCGTCTCGCGTACCGCGTGGGCGGCGGCCAGGCCGCCGATCCAGTAGTGCCCGTGCACCACCTCGGGGGTCCACTCCGCGGCCCAGCGGTCGGCCAGCCACCGCCCGAACTCCGACACGTACGGCACCAGCTCGGCGGTGGGCGTGATCCTGGCCGGCCCGACGGGCACCCGTTCGAGGCGGTAGCCGTCCACCTCGACGACCTCCGGCAGGGCGGGGTCGTCCCGGCGCTCGTAGACCCGTACGTCGTGGCCGCGCCCGGCCAGCTCAGCGGCGACCCGGGCGATGTGCTCGTGGGTGCCGACGGCGGGGGCGTCCGCATGCCGGGCCGAGCCGGCGTGCGCGCAGACGAGGCCGACGCGCATGGTCACCTCCATGCGATTCGTGAGGGATGGTCCTCCGGTCAGAGGGTCCCATTAACCCGGCCCCGGCGAGCCGAAACCTGGCAGATCGGGAGCAGTCGGAACGCTCCCGGCCGGCCGCTGCGGGCACCCGGCCAGCGAGCCGCCGACAGGCCCCCGCCACCAGACTTTCCGCAGGTCCCACGCGCCTTCGCGGCGCGTGTGTTCGGGCGAACGGAGGCCCGTACCGGGCCTTCCGGGGTGATCGGTTTACGCCATGGTTCAGCCGGGTGTCCGGAAGGCCCGGCATGCCGGGATCGCTGCTCGGCCCACGGTGCGCTGCGAGCGTGCCTTGAAGCCGCGCACCAGGTGCTGCCCCGGGCGATGCCCGGGGCAGCAAGGGGGTGCTGTTCAAGGTCGAGACTGGCATTGACAACTGTCCAAACCCCGAACTGCCCCCAACTGCGCGACCGAACCCCACCCAGATCGCCGGGCGGCTCACCTACCGGTGGTCCGGTCTTCCCGGTCGACGAACCGGCCCTCCTGGAGCAGTACACGTTCGAAGTAGGTCGGATCCTCCACCTCACGCATGGTGATGGTTGTCACCCGCAGGCCGGGGTGCTCTGGGGTGAGCGGGATGGCACCCAGGTTCGACGGCGCGCCGGGCGCGACACGGCCGACACCGCGTATTTCGCCTTCCGGCGTGTGCCAGACGTGGTACTCGATCTCGGATTCGCCTCTCATGCGACTGCCTCCTCGATGGCGTCGAGCATGACGAAGGACCAGGGCGGGTTGCCGATGTGGTCGTGCCAGACGCCCGTGATGTCCGCCACGCGGGCCAGCGTGCCGTCGACATGCGGGTAAACGGGACCGACTGTGAGTTGGACGCCAATCGGGGCGCCAGCCCCAACCACGCGCACCGGTCGGGCCGAGTAGGTGACTGCCGTGTCCGTGGGAAAGCCGTGCAGGTAGACGCCCATATTGGTGCCGGAATATACGTACTCGAAGACGTACGCGGTATAGGCCATGGTCATCGATCTTCCGGTGAAATTTATGCTTTCGTCCTGATGTGGACTATATGTCCGGTATCCCGCACTGTCCGGCAAACGGCGCGGTGAGCGCGATCGGCAACGTTCGCGCCCGGGGTGCAAGCCTCACCGCTGGCCCGCACCCCGTACGACCTGCGACACGCCGTCGTGTCGACCTGGCTCACGCGGCCGCCCCAGCCCTCGGCCCCGGGCTCACGCCGGCCGCCCTGGCGGCCGCCCGCCCCGGTGCCGATCCGTGCCCACCCGGCCGCATGACCCACTCCGGTCGGGGTACCGACGAAGAATGCCGCTAACCCGCAGTCTCTCGGACGCCGTCGTGGTGGTCACCGGCGCCTCCAGCGGCATCGGTACCGCCACGGCCTACGCGCTGGCCCGCCGGGGCGCGGACATCGTCCTCGCCGCCCGCAGCGAGCCCGCCCTGGAGGACGTCGCCCGGCGCTGCCGGGAGCTGGGCGGGCGGGCGCTGGCGGTGCCCACCGACGTGACCGACCCGGTGGCGGTCGAGGAACTCGCCGCCCGCGCCGCAGCCGAGTACGGCCGGATCGACGGCTGGGTGAACAACGCGGCGGTCAGCGCGGTCGGGCTCTTCGACGAGATCCCGGTGTCGGAGTTCCGCCGGGTGCTGGAGGTCAACCTGCTGGGCGCCGCCTACGGCATCCGTGCCGCGCTGCCCTGGCTGAGCCTCTCCGGCGGCGGGGTCGTGGTCAACAACGCCTCGGTGCTGGCCGAGGTGGCGATGCCCTACCAGTCGGCGTACAACGCCACCAAGCACGGCATCCGCGGGCTGGCCGACACGGTCCGGCAGGAGCTGCGGGTCACCGGCCGGGGCAACATCTCGATCTGCACCGTGCTGCCGGCCACCATCGACACCCCGTTCTTCCGGCACGCCGGCAACCACACCGGGCGCGAGCTGGTCCCGCCGCCGCCGGTGTACCCACCCGAGATGGTGGCCGAGACCATCGTCCGGCTGCTGCGCCGCCCCCGCCGGGAGGCGTACGCCGGCGGCGCGGCCCGGCTGATCGGCCTGCAGTGGCGGCTCGCGCCGGCGCTGGCCGAGCGGGTCCTCGGCTGGTACGCCCACCGGACGCAGTTCGGGCCGTCGGGCGCGGCGGACAGCACCGGCAACGTCTTCCGCGCCGACGCCGAGGCGCAGCGCGAGGGCGGCTGGCACGGCCGACGCCGGCAGGTGGTCCGGGTGACCGCCGCGTTCGGGCTGGCCGCCGCCGGCACCGCGGTCGGCACGATGGCCGCGATGACCCGCCGCTCCCGGGCGGAACGGCGATGACCGGCACGGAGCGGCCGGGTGCGCGTCCGGCCGCCGGCATGCACAATGGGACGATCATGCCGACGGACGCGCGATGCCTGGTGGAGGCGGACGAGTCGTCCGCGACCGTGCGGCTGAGCGGCGTGCTGGAGCCCACCGCCGCCGACCCGGTCCGCGACGCCCTGCTGGCGCGACTGAGCGACCGGCCCGGCCCGATCGTGGTCGACGTGGCCAGGCTCCGTTCCACCGACGGCAGCGCCGCGCGCCTGCTCGCCGAGGTCCGCCGCGCGGTCACCGACTGGCCCGCCGCCGATCTGCTGGTGCTCGACCCGGCCGGCACGGTCACCGGCGCCGACGCGACCGGGCTGCCGGTGTACGCGACCGCCGACGAGGCGACCGCCGCGCTGGCCCGTACCCCGATGGCGGCGGTGCTCGCCGCGGACCTGGCGCCCACGGTGGGGGCCGCCCGGCAGGCCCGGGCGATGATCGCCGACGGCTGCGCCCGCTGGGGTGTGCCGCAGCTGGCCGAGCCGGCGTCCATCGCGGTGACCGAGATGGTCAACAACGTGGTGGCCCACGCGCGGACGCCGATGACGGTCCGCCTCGCGCCGCGCGACAGTGCGCTGCACGTCGCGGTCCGCGACCACTCCCCCCGCCAGCCCGCGTACGCCGGTCTGGCTCCGCTGACCTCGACCGGCGGCCGCGGCCTGCTGCTGATCGACACGGTGGCCCGCCGCTGGGGCAGCACCCCGGTGCCGAACGGCAAGGTGGTCTGGTGCGTGCTCCACGCCGAGGACGAAGCCGCGCGCCAGGGCTGACTTCTCCCTTTTCGTCCCGATTGCGGGACCCGGCTCCGGTTACCCCGGGCATGGCAGTGGGTAGTGATCAGTCATGCGCGACGACGAGTACCCGACCCCCCTCTCCGACCCTGAGGCGGAGGGTCTGCCGCAGACCGCCGACGACGACTCCACCGCCAACGACGACGTCCTCACCGGCCGCGAGGCCGACGGCCCGGAGCCGGCCCAGCTGCCCGGCGACCGCACACCGGTCGCGGTCGACAGCTTCGGCACCACCGCCGAGGAGCAGCTCGACGGGGAGTCGCTGGACTACAAGCTCCAGCGGGAGCAGTACGAGCGCCCCGCCGACGACCCGCTGGCCGGCCCGGTCGACCCGG
Organism: Micromonospora palomenae; assembly: GCF_007829925.1. Taxonomy (NCBI): domain Bacteria; kingdom Bacillati; phylum Actinomycetota; class Actinomycetes; order Micromonosporales; family Micromonosporaceae; genus Micromonospora; species Micromonospora palomenae. The sequence goes on along the minus strand of NZ_VIXA01000003.1, from coordinate 131,748 downwards.
ACATCGCCGCCGAGGCGGACAGCGACCAGGCCGCCGCCGAGGCGCAGCTCGACGCCGACGTGATGAACCCCGGTCCCACCTCGGACCCGCACTCCCCGGTCTCCATCTACGACCACGGCAAGCTGGGCACCATCGCCGACTCGCAGGTGGGCCGGCTGGTCGAACCAGACGAGGGGGCGCACACCGACCAGGAGACCGACTCGGTCGCCTACGACGCGGGCTCGGCCGGCGGCGGGGCCACCGCCGAGGAGCTGGCGATCCACGAGACCCGGCCGCCGGAGTCGCACTGACCCCGACAGCCTCTCAGTCGTCGAGCCCGCGCTCGATCGCGTAGCGGGTCAGCTCGACCCGGTTGTGCAACTGGAGCTTGCCCAGCGTGTTCTGGACGTGGTTCTGCACGGTGCGGTGCGAGAGCCCCAGCCGCTCGGCGATCTGCCGGTACGACAGCCCTTTGGCGACCAGACGCAGCACCTCGGTCTCCCGCTCGGTGAGCCGGGGTGCCGCGTCGTCCCGGCCCGACCGGGCCCCGCCGTCGGTGGCGCCGGCCAGCCGGCGGTACTCACCGAGGACCAGTCCCGCCAGGCCGGGCGTGAAGACCGGCTCCCCGGCGGCGGTACGGCGCACCGCGTCCAGGAACTCGGCCGGCGCGGCGGACTTCACCAGGTAGCCGGTGGCGCCGGCCTTCACCGCGTCCAGGACGCTCTGCTGCTCGCCGCTGGCCGACAGCATCAGCACCCGCACCTCGGGCAGCACGGCCCGCAGGCCCCGGATCACCTCGACTCCGGAGATGTCGGGCAGCTGGAGGTCGAGCACCACCACGTCGGGCCGGGCCGCGGCGGCCACCCGGACCGCCTGCCGCCCCTCACCACTGGTCGCCACCACCCGGTGGCCGGCCTCGGTGAGGTCGCGGGCCACCCCCTCCCGCCACATCGGGTGGTCGTCGACCACCATCACGCGTATCCCGGTCACCCGTCCTCCCTCGGTACCACCAGCTCCACCTCGGTGCCCTCCCCCGGCGCGGAGACGATCCGCACCTCGCCGCCGAGGTCGGCGATCCGACCCCGGATCGACTGGCTCATGCCCAACCGCCCCTGCCGGGCCGCCTCGACCAGCCGGCCCTCCGGGATGCCCGGGCCGGCGTCGCGCACTGACACCGTCACCGTCTCCCCCTCGTCCTCGACCAGCACCCAGGCGCGCCCGTCGGCGTGCCGCCGCACGTTGTCCAGCGCCGCCGCGGTGGCGGCGGCCAGTTCCCGGGCCACCGGGGCGGGCAGCGGGACCGGGGTGGCCGGGGCGGAGACGGAGACCGTCGCCGAGGCGTACCGGCCGAGCAGGGCGCGCAGGTCGAGGGTCCCGGTCGGCTCGTCGGCGGCGGCGGGCGCCGGGTCGACCCCGGCGATCAGGGCGCGCAGCGCCGCCTCCTGCTCGCCGGCGAGCCGGGCCAGCTCACCGGCCTCGCCGTCGAGGTGGGCACCGCGCCGCTGCACCAGGGCCAGCACCTGGAGCACCGAGTCGTGGATGCCCCGGGCCAGCCGCTCCCGCTCCCGGGTGGCCGCCTCCAGCTGCACCGCCCGGTGCAGCCGTTCCTCGGCGGTCACCGCCAGCCGCGCGACGTGCCCGACGATCACCCCGGCGAGCAGCAGCAGGATCACCCCGGTGAGCGAGGAGGGGCCGATCCGTCCCCGGCTGGCCAGGTCCGCCGCGCCGAGCGCCAGCGCCGCGACCGCGCCGCGTCGCCGCCCGCCGGAGACCGCCCAGGCCAGCACCGGGCCGGCCAGCCAGACCACGGCCAGGGTCGGCACACCGGCGGCCAGCGCCGGACGGCCGACCACCCACGGGGAGACGGCGAGGACGACGAGTACGACGCCCAGGTCGGCCAGGAGCAGCGGCCAGTGCCGGTTCGCCGGCCGGGCGTAGCCGGCGGCGGTCGCCCCGGACCAGGCCAGCATCGCCAGCAGGACGGCGCCGGCGGCGAGCGGGTGGGCGTACCGGTCGGCGTCGCGGAGCACCAGCAGGCAGACGTACCCCAGGGCGGCGAAGCGGAAGACGGCGATGGAACGCCACAGCGGCACCTCGAGACCACCCGGCGGTGACGGCATGGCCGTCACGATGCCACAGCCGCCGACCGGCTCGGCGGCGCCGCCGGTCGCGGTACGAAGAACCCTGACGTACGGTGGAAATGCCGCGAAACTCCGAGACCGGCTGTCGGGACAGGGCCATGACGAACGCAGATCCGCCCCCGCCGCGTACGGTTGTGCCCATCGAATCTTCCGTTCTCATCGCCGAGGCCTTCGAGCAGGCCCAGGTGACCGAGCTGCGACACTCGGTCACCTCCTGCGCGCACGCCTCGGGGCTGAACGGCCAGCGGCTGGACGACTTCGTCCTCGCCGTCAACGAGCTGATCAGCAACGCGGTCCGGCACGGCGGCGGCCGGGGCTGGCTGCGGCTGTGGCGGCGGGCCGACGAGCTGGTCTGCGAGGTCTCCGACCACGGCGCGGGAATCAGCGCGCAGCGGCTCGGCGACCACAGCCGCCCGGCGCCGGACACCGCCGGCGGGTGGGGGCTCTGGCTGGCCCGGGAGCTGAGCGACGCCATGGAGGTCGAGACCAGCCCGGCCGGCACCACGGTACGGATCAGCGCCCTGACCCGGGCGCTGCGCCGCGCGGGCGGCCCGGCCGGCGACTGACCCGGCCGCCCTACTCAGCCGAAAAGCGCGCTGACCGACTCGCCGTTGTGGATCCGCCGCATCGCCTCGGCCAACGCGGGCGCCACCGAGAGGATCTCCAGCTTCGGCACCCGCTTCTCCGCCGGGATCGGGACCGTGTTGGTGCAGACGATCTCCAGCACCCCGTCCTCCCCGCTCAGCCGCTCCAGCGCGCCGCTGGAGAAGAGCCCGTGTGTGCAGGCCAGCCGGATCGAGCGCACCTTCCGCTCGCGCAGGTGAGCCATCAGCTCGATCACCGTGCTGCCCTTGGCGATCTCGTCGTCGAGGACGATGACGTCCCGGCCGGCCACGTCGCCGATCACCGTACTGATCTCGACCCGGTCGTCGCTGAACCGCTGCTTCGCCCCGGCCGCCACCGGCGTGCCGAGCATCCGGGCGAAGGCGGCGGCCTCCTTGGCGTTGCCCAGGTCCGGCGAGACCACCACGGTGTCGGTCAGGTCGTAGCGCCGGAAGTGGGCGGCCAGCTCGCGCAGCGCGTGCAGGTGGTCGACGGGGACGCTGAAGAAGCCGTGCACCTGCGGCGAGTGCAGGGTCATCGCCAGCACCCGGTGCGCCCCGGCCGAGGTGAGCAGGTCGGCGACGAGCCGCCCGCCGATCGAGATGCGCGGGGCGTCCTTCTTGTCCGAGCGGGCGTACGCGTAGTGCGGCAGCACCACGGTGATCCGGCCGGCGGACGCGCCCCGGGCCGCGTCGATCATGAGCAGCAGCTCGACCAGGTGCTCCTGGACCGGCGGCACCAGCGGCTGGATCAGGAAGACGTCGCGCTCCCGGCAGTTCGCCTGCAACTGCACCTCCAGGCAGTCGTTGGCGAACCGGGAGACCCGCACCGGGTGCAACGGGACGTCGAGGTGGGCACAGATCTCGGCGGCGAGTTCGGGATGGGCGGTTCCGCTGAACACGGCGATGTCACGCACGGTCCAGATCGTACGGACGGCCGCCGGCCGGACGACGCGTGGGCGACGGCGCGTTGTCTCTCGCGCACCGGGAGCGCGAGCTGCGGCGGTGACGCGAGGCGGTGGCGACCCTCGACCGGGTCGAGTGACTACGCCCAGCGGTTGCCGGTGAGCCTCTCGTAGACGTCGACGTAGCGGGCCCGGGTCGCCTCGACCACCTCGGCCGGCACCTCGGGGGCCGGGCCCTGCTTGTCCCAGCCGCTGTCGGTCGCCCAGTCCCGGACGTACTGCTTGTCGTAGGAGAACTGCACGCGGCCCGGCTGGTACGACTCGGCGGGCCAGAACCGGGACGAGTCGGAGGTCAGCAGCTCGTCGCCGAGCATCAGCGTGCCGTCCGGCGTCCAGCCCAGTTCGAGCTTGGTGTCGGCGACCAGGATGCCCCGGTCGGCGGCCAGCTCCGCGCCGCGGCGGTAGACGTCGACGGTGATCTGGCGCAGCCGCTCGGCGGTCTCCGCGCCGACCTTGTCCACCACCTCGGCGAAGGTGATCGGCTCGTCGTGCTCCCCCACCGGCGCCTTCGTCGACGGGGTGAAGATCGGCTCGGGCAGGATCGACGCCTCGACCAGGCCGCGCGGCAGCGCCACGCCGGAGACGGCGCCGGTGCGCTGGTACTCCTTCAGGCCACCGCCGGTCAGGTAGCCGCGGGCGACGCACTCCACCGGGACCATCTCCAGCCGCCGGCAGCGGATCGCCCGGCCGGCGAACTCGGCGGGCACGTCGGTGGTCGAGATGACGTGGTTCGGCACCAGGTCGGCGAGCTGCTCGAACCACCAGACGGAGAGGGCGGTGAGCAGTCGACCCTTGTCCGGGATCGGCGTCGGCAGCACCACGTCGTAGATCGAGATGCGGTCGGAGGCGACCAGGATCAGGTCGTCGCCGTCGGCGTAGACGTCCCTGACCTTGCCCGAGTGCAGAAGTTCCACGCGCCCTAGTACATCAGACGACGTCGGGACGCCCGGTGCGGCCACCGGCCGTCCCGCAGCCGGAAGGCCCGGGGCGGCTCGGCGCGTATCGATGTCGGTCAGCGCCCGAGCGACCGTCCCCGCCGCCGCCGGCCGCCCGGCGTTGACACCCGGGCGCACCGCCTGCGTGAATGGTCCGGCCCGCACCGCCGCGCACCAGGAGCCCCCCGTGCCCGCTGCCCGCCCTCCGCGCCCCCGGCCCGGCGCCGACCCGGACCGGCGGCGGCTGCTCGGCGCGCTGCTGGCCGTGCCGGCGCTCGCCACCGGCGGCCTCGCCGGGTGCAGCGACGGCCCAGCCGCCCCGGTCGACGAGAACGGGCCGATCGAGTTGTCGGTCTTCTGGTGGGGCAACACCCGGCGCGCGGAGGCCACCGAGCGGGCGCTGCGGCTCTACTCCTCGCGCAACCCCCGGGTCACCTTCCGGGTCACCTGGCAGGCCGCCGGCGGCTACTACGACCGGCTCGCCACCCAGGCCGGCGGCGGCAACGTGCCGGACCTGTTCCAGGTCGACGACACCGTGCTGACCGAGTACGCGCAGCGCGGCATCGCCCTGGACCTCAGCCCGTACGCCGCGGACGGCCGGCTCGACCTCGGCGGCCTGCCGCCCGGGCTGGCCGACTACGGCCGGGTGGACGGCCGGCTGTACGGCGTCCCCGCCGCGCAGACGCACGCCGCCGTGGTCTACAACAAGGACCTGCTGCGCCGGCTCGGGGTGCCCGCCCCGACGATCATGCCGTGGGCCGACTACCTGGCCTGGGCCGCGCGGGTCACCCAGGCCAGCGGCGGGCGGGTGGCCGGCACCATGGACCCGTCCGGCGACCACCGGGCGCTCTGGCTCTGGCTGCGCGGCCAGGGCGGCAAGTTCTACCAGGGGCGGCAACTCGGCTTCGGCTCGGCGGCCCTGGTCGACTGGTTCGAGCTCTGGCAGCGGGCCCGCAACGAACGGGCGACCCCGGCCGCCGCGCTGGTGGACCGGGCCGACGGCGGCGAACCGGCCCGACAGCTCGTGGTGACCGGGCACACCGCCGCCTCGTTCGCCTGGTCGCACCAGCTTCCCGAACTCCAGCGCTACACCGACGACGAGTTGGGGCTGGCCGCCTTCCCCGGGCCGCCGGCCGCCCAGTGGGACCTGGCCTCGATGTTCTGGGCCGGCTTCCACGGCACCCGGCACCCCGGCGTGGTGGCCGACGTCGTCACCTTCCTCACCACCAACGTCGAGGTGGGCCGGATCCTCGGCACCGACCGCGGGCTGCCCGCCGACCTGGCCGTGCGGCAGGCCGTCATCCAGGCGTCCGACGATCCGGTGGTCAAGCGCGTCGCCACCCTCGGCACCGCCCTCAACGACCTGGTCGGGCCCGCCCCGGCCCCACCGCCCCGGGGGCACGCCCGGGTGCGCGCGCTGCTCACGGCGGCGGCCCAGGACGTCCGGTCGGGGCGGGTGGGGGCGCGGGCCACGACGTCGAAGTTCATGGCGCAGGCGCAGGGGGCGCTGGCCGAGTGACCCCGGCCGGCGTCTGCCGGCCGGAGCCGACCCGATCAGCTCGGCGGACGGTTGCGGCGGTTGCGCATCAGCCGCAGCACCAGGTACACGATCAACCCCACCACGACGAGGCAGCAGAGCAGGCCCAGGATGCCGCCACCGCCCCGGCCCCTACGCCGTGCCGCCTCCACCACCAGCTCGCCCTGACCCGTGGACGCCCAGGCCGCGACCGGTACGAAGACCGAGAGCACGACCGCACCGAGGACCGCGCTCAGCCGGCCCCACCACCTGTTCCAAGATGCCATGCCCCCATCCTGACCGAGGCGGGCAAGCGGGGCACGCCGGACGGATGGAAACCCCCGGCGGGCGGAAACGGCGAAGGCCCCGGAGCAGGGCTCCGGGGCCTTCGAACGAGTAGCGGGGACAGGATTTGAACCTGCGACCTCTGGGTTATGAGCCCAGCGAGCTACCGAGCTGCTCCACCCCGCGTCGGCTCCATAAGCCTAGCGCATCCCCGGGACCGAGATCAGCCGGGTCCCGAATCGGCGGCCGGGCGCCCGCTCGGGTGTGGAAAAGGCGAACGGCCCGAGGATCAGATCCTCGGGCCGTTCGTCGTGGTAGCGGGGACAGGATTTGAACCTGCGACCTCTGGGTTATGAGCCCAGCGAGCTACCGAGCTGCTCCACCCCGCGTCGGCTCGATAACCGTAGCGTACGGGGTGCCCGACCCGCAAAACGGGCCCGGAACGCAGTCAGCGCAACCAGTCGCGGATCGCCGTCACCGCCCGCCGGCTGTCCGCGTCGAGCTGCGACTTCGGGGTGGAACTACCCTCCCAGCCCTGGTCCCAGAGCACCGTCACCACGGAGCCGATCCGGATGGCCCGGACCAGGTGGACCACTTCGCCGGTCGGACCGCCGTCGGGGACCTGGTAGGGCCCGCGCACCTCGAACAGCACCGACTCCTCCCCGTAGCCGCTGCTGGGCAGGAGCTTCTGTCGGCGGATCACGTCGCCGAGCTGCTGCTGGGGACATTCGCGCACCGCGTCCCGCAGTTCGTCGAGTGCGTCGGCCGCCGCACCGTCGCGGTAGATGGTGATGCTGTGCTGGTAGAGGCCGTCCGGGATGCTCCCCTCCGGCGCCCCGGCCAGCTTGAACGGCACCGTCCGGACCCGCTGCCGCACCGTCCGCGACGCGCCCGGCTCCGCGCCGCAGAGGGCGGGCAGCACCTGACCCTCGCCGAACCTCGCTCCCGCACCGGTGTCGTTCGCCGCCGCCAGGGCGAAGAAGGCCGAGTCGGGAATCGAGGTCGGCGTCCGGGCGGGCGGCGGGACGCGGGTCGACGACGTCGACGGCGGTTGCTGCGACGCCGACCTGCTCGGGCCGGGCGAGGTCGCCGACGGGGTGGGCGTCGGGTCCGACGGCACAGGCGAGGGCGGGGCCGGGGTGTCGGCGGGCGGCCCGACCCGGGTGGCCGGGCCGGCGGTGAGGACGAACTGGGCGCCGACGGCCGTCCCGCCGACCAGCGCCGCCGCGGTCAGCACCCCCAGCGCCGCCCGGGTCCGCGCCCGGCGGTCGGCGTACCGGCGCACCATGTCGGGCGCCGCCAGGCCGCGTGGGTCGGTGTCCTCGGCGAGCGAACGGTAGAAACCGGTCAGTTCACGCGACATCGTTGACCTCCAGCTTCTCGGACGCGACGCCGGGCAGCAGCTCGGCCAGCCTCGTCCTGCCCCGGGACAGCCAGGACTTCACGGTGCCGGTGGGCACCCCCGTCTCGCGGGCGATCTCCTCCACCGGCATGTCGAACAGGTAGTGCAGGGCCAGCGCCTGCCGTTGGTTCGCCGGCAACTGCCGCAGGGCAGCGACCAGCAGGACGGTGTCCTCGCCCGGTGGCCGTACGTCCTCGGGTAAGCCGGTGCGGCTCACCGCCGTGCGCCAGCCGCGCAGCCGGCGGAACCGGTCGGTGGCCAGTCGGCTGACCACCAGCCGCAGCCACGCCTCCGGCGCCGGGTGGGTGGCCAGGCTGCCCCACTGCCGCCAGGCCCGGGCGTACGCCTCCTGCACGAGGTCCTGCGCCTCGCCGTGGTCACCCGCCACCGCGTGGCCGTACCGGAGTGTCCGCCCGGACGTGCTCCGGTAGAACTCGTCAAAGCTCTGCGCGTCCCTCATGCTCACACCACGTCTCCCCGTTTCCCCCACCTGCTGACAAGACGGTGGACGGGGCCGCTCGGTTGCAGGCATCGGGTCGGAAAAGCGACAAGCCCGCGACCGGAGGACCGGCAGGTCCTCGGGTCGCGGGCTCGTCGGATCGCGCTGCGGCTCAGCCGCTCGGCGTCGGTGACGGCGCCGACGGGCTGCCGCTCGGCGTCGGCGCCGGCCCGGCGGCCTGCTGCGCCTGCTGGAAGGCGGTCATCGCCTCGTCCAGCGCCTTGAGCGCCCGGCCGTACCGCTCGAAGTCGCCGGACGTCTGCGCGGCCTTGACTTCGACGATCGCCGTCTGCACCCGCTCCGCCGCGGCGGCCAGCTCACCGGTGAGCGGCGGCGGGTTGGCGCCGCCCGGGGGCGGCGGCGGGGTCCCGCCGGGTGGCGGCGGAGTCCCGCCGGGCGGCGGCGTGGTGCCCTGCCCGGCCCGCTTGCCCTGGTCGACAAGCTGCTTGATGCCGTCGGTGAGGTTGTCGGCCAGCGCCACGTAGGAGCCGCCGTCGCCGTAGGAGAGCAGCACCTTCTGCAGCAGCGGGTACGCGTCCTGCTGGTTGCTCTTCACGTAGACCGGCTCGACGTAGAGCATCCCGTCACCGAACGGCAGCGACAGCAGGTTGCCGTAATGCACCTGGGCCTGGTTGGAGGAGAGCAGGTTGAGCTGCTGCCGGATGTTGGCGTTGTTGGTCATCTGCTGGTGCACCTGGACCGGCCCGGAGACCCGGGTCTGGTCCGGCAGCTCCCACACCTCCAGCTTGGGCTGACCGTCGACGTACGACCCGGAGATCAGCGCGGCGAGGTTCTGCCGCCCGTTCGGGGTGACCGCCGCGGTGATCTGGAAGCGCGGCCCCTGCTGCCCGGGGAACTGGGTGAACAGGTAGTACGGCGGCTGCTTCTGCCCGCTGTCCGGCGCGTCCGGCACGTTCGGCACCTGCCAGAAGTCCTGGCCGGAGTAGAAGTCACCGGGGTCGGTCACGTGGAACTTGGTGAGCAGGTTCCGCTGCACCTTGAACATGTCGGCCGGGTAGCGGAAGTGCTCGGCCAGCTCCGCCGGGATGGCGTTCTTCGGCAGCACCAGGTCCCCGCCGAACGCCTTGTTCCAGGCCTTGAGCACGGGGTCGGTCTCGTCGAACTCGTAGAGCCGCACCGTGCCGTCGTACGCGTCGACGGTGGCCTTCACCGAGTTGCGCATGTAGTTGACGTTCTCCCGGGCTAGCTGGAACGTGCCCCGGTTGGTCAGCTCGTCGGCGGTCTCGGTCTGCAGGTTGACCCGCTCGGCGTACGGGTAGGTCGCCGCGGTGGTGTAGCCGTCGACGATCCACTGGATCCGGCCGCCCACCACCGCCGGGTACGGGTCGCCGTCGAGGGTGAGGAAGGGGGCGACCTTCTCCACCCGGTCCCGCGGGTTGCGCACGTACAGCAGCCGCGAGTTGTCGTTGACCGCCTCGGAGAGCAGGAAGTTCGACTCCTGCTCCTTGATGGCGTAGAGCAGCCGACGGGTGAACGAGCCGATGTCGACGCCGCCCTCACCGGTGTAGGTGTAGTACTGCTCGCCGCCGGTGGTCGGGGTGGGCCGGTCGAACTCGGCGTTGCGGGTCTCGTCGGCCTGCCCGACGATCGCGTAGTCGTTCTCCTCCATCCGCTCGCCGTAGTAGATCCGCGGCTGGGTGGCCGGGATCTGCTCGGCCTGCGAGGAGCACGCCTCCTGCGCCTTCTCACCGAGGAAGCCGGAGACGAAGTACGGCTGGCCGCCGCAGACGACCTGGTTGGCCGGGGCCGCGACGAGGCCGTACCCGTGGGTGTAGACGGTGTGCCGGTTGATCCAGTTGTTCTGCTGGTCGGTCAGCTCGTTGTAGTTGATCTCGCGGACGCCGACCACGTAGTCGGAGGTCTTGTTCGCCACCGAGTACCGGTCGATGTCGAGCTTCGGCCCGAAGTCGTAGAAGCCGCGGACCTGCTGGAGCTGCGTGTACGTCTCGGAGACCAGTTGCGGGTCGAGCAGCCGGACGTTCGGCACCACCGAGGTGTCGGTGGCCAGGTTCGCCGGCGGGGTGAGATTGTTCGCCGCGTACCCGGTGGTCTTCGTGTCGCCCAACCCGAACGCGGCCCGGGTGGCCCCGATGCTGCGTTCGATGTACGGCGCCTCCTTGTCCCGGGCGCTCGGCTTGACCTCGAAGGTCTGCACCGCCCACGGGTAGATGCCGCCGATCGCGACGGCGGAGACGCCGAGCAGGGCCAGCGCGATGCCCGGCCAGACCAGGTTCCGCATCACCGCGTTGGAGAAGACGATGATGGCGATCGCCACCACCACCGAGATGTACGCCAGGATCTCCTTGGCCGGCAGCAGCGCGTTGACGTCGGCGTAGCCGGCGCCGTAGAGCTTGGCGCCCTCGTTGTACTCCAGCAGCATCGCCCGCCGGTCCAGCACGTACGCGACGGCCTTGAGCAGCACGAAGACGGCGACCAGCGTGGTGAGGTGGGCCCGCGCGGCGTTGGTCATCCGGTCGCCGACGCCCTGCAGCCGCACCCCGCCGAAGATGTAGTGCACGGCCAGCGCGCCGAGCAGCGCCAGCACCACCGCGGTGAAGCCGACGCCGAGCAGGTAGCGCCAGAAGGGCAGCTGGAAGACGTAGAAGCCGACGTCGACGCCGAACTCCGGGTCCTTGACGCCGAAGTCGCCGCCGTTGCGGAAGAGCAGCCACTGGTTCCACCGGCTCTGCGCGGAGAGGCCCGCGAAGAGCCCGAGCACGACCGCGGTCACGCTGATCCAGGTGCCGATCCGGGGCGTGAGCAGCATCCGGTAGCGCTCCAGGGTGGCCTGCTCCAGCGAGTGCGGCCGCAGCGCCGGTCGCAGCCGGTACGCCAACCAGAGGTTGCCGGCCACGAAGAGCCCCAACCCCACCCCGATGGTGAGGAAGAGCAGCAGCCGGGTGACCAGCACCCCGGTGAAGACCTGGGTGTAGCGGACCTCTTCGAACCAGAGCCAGTCCGTCCAGGCTTGGACACCCCAGCCGAGCAGGGTGAAGAGCACGAACACCCCGACCAGGACACCGATGGTGACGCGTCCGCGCCGACTCATCCTCGGCAGGGGGCTGCTACGCATGACCACTGTTGGCTCCGCACGCTCGATGTGATCGGCTCCGGACAGGCACCCAGAGTACGGGGTGTTCCTGAACGTGTCGGTCCAAGGTCACGGCGGGCTGTCGCGGTGCCCGGGCTCAGCAGCGGATCGGCTGCCCGCCCGACCGCAACGTCTCCAGCGCCGTCAATGCCTCGTCCAGCGAGCCGACCCTGATCAGGGGCAGGTCGGGCTGCGGATTGCGGACCGCCTCGGCGCAGTTGTCCGCCGGCACCAGGAAGACCTTCGCGCCGGCCTTCTTCGCCCCGACGAGTTTCTGCGCGATCCCGCCGATCGGACCAACCCGGCCCTCGTCGTCGATGGTGCCGGTGCCGGCGATGATCTTCCCGCCGGTCAGGTCGGCCGGTTCGAGCTTGTCCACGATGCCGAGGGCGAACATCAGCCCGGCGCTCGGCCCGCCGATGTTGGCCAGGTCGATCTTCAGCGTGAACGGGTGCGGCTGCCGCTGCTCCGGCACCAGCCCGACGCGCGGCCGGCCGTCCTGCTCCCGGCTGGTGACCGTGGCCGTGCCGGCCACGCCGTCGCGGGTGTAGCCGATTCGCAGCGCGGTGCCGGCCGGCTTCGCCCGGACCAGCTCCACCAGCTTGGTCGCCGTGGTCACCTTGACCCCGTCGACCGTGGTGATCACGTCGCCGGCCTTGAGCACGCCCGCCGACGGGCCGTCGGAGGCGACCTCCTTGGCCACCACCTGCACCGGGTAGCCGAGTTCCACCAGCGCGGCGGTCTCGGCGCTGGTCTGCGAGTTCTGGAAGTCCTCGGCGTTGCGCTTCTCCACCTCCTCCTGGCTCTCGTTCGGCGGGTAGACCAGCTCGCGCGGCACCACCGCCTCGTCGGCGGAGAGCCAGCCGGCGATCGCCGCGCGCAGCTTGACCGTGGGCTGCACCCCCACCGTGGTCATCCGCAGCTGGCCGGCGGAGTTGGACGTCGATCGGCCGGTGACCTGGATGACCTCCTTGCCGTCCGAGGTGCCGAGGGTGTTCACCGTCGGCCCCGGGCCGAGCACCACGTACGGGATGGGCGCGCCGAGCACGCCGATGCTGAGCAGAGTGGTGAGCAGAGCACCGAGGAGGACGGTCACGCCGCGACGTCTCATGCGGCAGAGCGTACCGATTCAGGCGGTGCCGCCCGGGCGCCGAGGCCGACTTCGCCCTCAGCGCAACGACAGCGAGGGCGACCTGGGGCGCGGCGCGCGTACCGTAGACGTCGTGCCTGATATTCCGTTCGGTTTCGCGCTCCCGGGTGGGCAACCACCAGACCCCAACGATCCCGCGCAGATGCAGCAGTTCATGTCGCAGTTGCAGCACCTGCTCTCCGCGTCGGGCAGCGGGCCGGTCAACTGGGACCTGGCCCGGCAGGTGGCCGCCAGCCAGCTCGCCGCCGCGGGCGACCCGGCGGTGTCGCCGTACGAGCGGCACGCGGTGGAGGAGGCGCTGCGCATCGCCGACCTCTGGCTGGAGCCGGCCTCCGCGCTGCCGTCCGGCATCCGCACCTCCGTGGCGTGGAACCGCAACGAGTGGATCTACAAGACCCTCGACGTCTGGCGCAAGCTCTGCGACCCGGTGGCCAGCCGGATGGTCGGCGCGATGGGCGACCTGGTGCCGCCGGAGGCACGGGCCCAGCTCGGCCCGATGCAGTCGATGGTGGCGACCCTGGGCGGGGCGCTCTTCGGCGGGCAGCTCGGCCAGGCGCTCGGCTCGCTCGCCGCCGAGGTGCTCTCGGCCGGCGACATCGGCCTGCCGCTGGGCCCGGCCGGCACCGCCGCGCTCGTCCCGGCCAACATCCGGGCGTACGGCGAGGGCCTGGAGCTGCCCGAGGACGAGGTACGCCTCTACGTCGCCCTGCGCGAGGCCGCCCACCAGCGGCTCTTCGAGCACGTCCCGTGGCTGCGCGGGCACGTGCTGACCGCGGTGGAGAACTACGCCTCCGGCATCCGGGTCAACCGGGAGGCGATCGAGGAGGCGATGGGCCGGGTCGACCCGACCGACCCGGAGTCGATGCAGGCCATCGCCCTGGAGGGCATCTTCACGCCGGAGGACACCCCGGCGCAGAAGGCGTCCCTGGCCCGACTGGAGACGGTGCTCGCGCTGGTCGAGGGCTGGGTCTGCCACGTGGTCGACAACGCCGCCGGCGAGCGGCTGCCCAACGTGGTCCGCCTCGGCGAGGCGTTCCGCCGCCGCCGGGCCGCCGGCGGTCCGGCCGAGCAGACCTTCGCCGCGCTGGTCGGGCTGGAGCTGCGACCGCGCCGGCTGCGCGAGGCGTCGGCGCTCTGGGCCGCGCTCACCACGCACCGGGGCATCTCCGGCCGGGACGCGGTCTGGGGCCACCCCGACCTGCTCCCCTCCGACGACGACTTCGCCGACCCGGTGGCCTTCGCGACCGCCCAGCTCGACCTCGACGACGAGCTGGCGAACTTCGACTTCACCGCGCCGGGCGGCCCGGAGGAGCAGGCGCCGGGCGGCGGCACCCCGCCCCGCTCCGACGACTCCGGGGACGACACCGACAAGTCCTGATCCGCACCGCACCGGCCGGGCCGCGCACCACGCGCGCCCGGCCGGCGGCGTCCGCACACCCGTCCGGTGCAGCGTTCATCGGCAGGGCGTGGGGGGTCAGCTTCGACGGGCGGGGCCGGAGAGGAGGGCCCGGGTGGCCTCCCAGCCCTCGACCGCCGGGTTCAGGGCGGCCAGGTCGGCCGGGCCGCGCAGCCGCCGCCAGGCGGGAGTGACCGCCACGTCGCCCGGGGCCGGCGCCACGCGGCGCACGTCCGCCGGCACCGCCGCGTCGAGGTCCAGCGCCGGCAACCATCCGGGTACGGGCAGCCGGGTCGCCACCCCGAGCAGGCCGGGCCCCTCTCCCTCGACCGGGGCGACCGCCACGGGCCGGCTGGTGAGCGGCCGGAGCAGCTTGCCCAGGGTCAGGCCGGGCAGGTCCGGGGCGTCGGCGGCAACCACGGCCGCCTGGTCGTACCCGGGCAGCGCGGCCAGTACGGCGTTCACCGTGGGCTCGGCCACCTCGTGCACGGCGGTACCCGGCCAGATCACGGCGTCGGCGAGCCAGCGGTCCGCCGGGGTGACCGCCACCGCGGTCTCCACCTCGCTGAGCGTGGCGAGCATGTCGACGGTGTCCTCGGCCAGCGCGGTACGCCAGTCCACCGGATCGATTCCCGGCGGCGCCCAGGCCACCGGGCCGAGCAACGCCACCACCACACGTCGGGTCACCCTCCGACCCTAACGTCCGGGGTGATCGACTCCGTGTCGCCGCTATGGCGGTATCCGAGGCGGACGGATGCCGCCACGTCGCCGACAGGGACGCGCGGCCGGCGGGAGCGGGCCGGCCAGAGCGGTGCGGGGTCAGCCGGGGACGGGTACGGCCGAGGCGGCGGCGACGCCTTCCAGGTAGCCGCGGGCCCGCTCGGTCTTCGGGTACCGGCCGACGAGCTCCCAGAACCGGGCGTTGTGACTGGGCACGATCAGGTGCGCCAGCTCGTGCAGCAACACGTAGTCGAGGACCCAGTCCGGCATGTCCTGGAGGCGGTGCGAGATCCGGATGGTCCGGTCGGCCGGGGTGCAGGAACCCCACCGGCCGTTCTGGTTGGTGACCCAGCGGACGCTGGCCGGCAGGGCGTCGCTGCCCTGGTCGGGGAGGTAGAGGTTGATCAGGCGCAGCGCCCGGTCGAGCAGTTCGGTGTCGGAGCGGGCGAGCCGGCCCTCACGGGCGGCGAGCCGGGCGAGCATCCGGTCGACCCACTCGCTCTCCTCGGCTCGGGAGAACTGGTCGGGGATCAGCACCACGACCCGCTCCCCGTCGCGGTAGGCGGACACCGTGCGTCGCCGGCGCTGACTGCGCCGTACCTCGACGACCGGCTTCCGCGCCCCAGCCATCAGTGGGCCGCGCAGCCGTGCATTCCTGCCACGAGGGAAAGCTAATGCGTACTGACCAGGGGTCCGCAAGGGTCAACACCGCGACACGCGCCCGGAAAATGGTGTTTGGTCGCGAGGAGTCCCGAAAAAAACTGTGGATGACCATGTCGGGCCGCCCCGATCACCCTTCGTGGCGGCCGGGGAGGCACTCGACGCTCGCGTCCCACCCACCGTAGGTGATCACCGTCCGCAGCGCCGCTCGGGCCCCGTGCGGGCGTTTTTGCGGGTCTCCGACCGGCGTGTCCCCGGCAAACTCACTAATCCGGCCCATTCCGGCATGCACACTCTCGACGTCGACTTCCTCACAGTGTCGATGCACAGCTGACATGGATTCGCCCAGATCTGGGTAGGGTCCGCCAACCAGCGGTCACGAAGGTGTCCGCGGAGAAAGACCCAGCGCCTGGGCCCCGCGTGGCCCGCCGCCGGGAGACCCGCCGGGCCGGCTCGCCCGGCGGACGAGACGAGGAGGCTACCGTGGCCGACCAGGCCCAGACCTACAACGGTTACTGCGTCAAGTGCAAGGAGAAGCGGGACTTCGAGGGGCGCGTCGAGGTTTCGAAGACCGGGATGAACATGGCCAAGGGCAAGTGTCCGGTGTGCGGCACAACAGTGAACCGCATCCTGGGCAAGGCCAAGGTCTGACCCGTACGCGTTCCGGGGGGAGGGGTGGCCGGCGGCCGCCCCTCCCCCGCGCCGTTCCCGGCGGCACGACGGTGTCGGGAGGGCGACAGAGTTACCCGCCGGTTGTGGATATCCCGCCGCTTCCTGTGGACAGCGCTGGACAGAGCGCCGCGCACCTGTGGACAACGATCGACGGACAGCGCCGACTCGGTCACGATCCGTCGTCATGAGCCCGTCGACCCGCCCGGCCCACCCGGCCCTCTCCCGCCCGCCCCTGCCCCGCCCGACCCTGCTGCCCGGCCTGACCCGGCTCTGGCGCGATCGGCACACCCTGCAACTCGGGCTCGACCCGGGGCGCGCCGTCCTGCTGGAGGTCGCCGACCCGCGCGCCGCGCGCCTGCTCGACCTGCTCGACGGCAGCCGCAGCGAGCGCGGGGTCCTGGCCGACGCCGCGGCCGCCCGGATCGGCCCGGACGAGGCCCGCGAACTGCTGGACGCGCTGCGCGCCGCCGGCCTGGTCGTACCCGCGCACACGCTGCTCCCCCGGGATTTGGCCGGCCCGGCGCGCAGCCGCCTCGCCGCGGAGGCCGGGGCGCTCGCGCTGGCCGCGCCCACCCTGCCCGGCACCCCGGCGCAGGTGCTGCGTCGGCGGCGGGCCGCCCGGGTGGTGGTCGCCGGCGCCGGCCGGTTCGGCGGCCCGGTCGCCGTCGCGTTGGCGCAGGCCGGAGTGGGTCATGTGGCACCCGAGCTCGCCGGCACGGTCGGCCCCGCCGACCTGGTCGGCACCGGGCTGGCCGCGTCCGACGTGGGCCGCCCGCTGGCCGCCGCGCTCCGCTCGGCGATCGGCCGGACCGCCCCCGGCACGCAGACCCGCCCGTTGCGCCGCGGCCGGGTGGAGCTGGTGGTCCACCTCGGCGCCGACCGGCCGGCCGCCCTGCTCGCCGCCGGGTACGCCCAGCGTCGCCAGCCGCACCTGCTGCTCGGCCTGCGCGAGGGCGTACCCGTGGTCGGGCCGCTGGTGCGACCGCCGGTCGGTCCCTGCCTGCACTGCCTGGACCTGCACCGGGCCGACCGGGACCCGGGCTGGCCCGGGCTCGCCGCCCAGCTCGCGGCGGACCCGGCCGACCAGGCGTGCGCTGCCGCGACCCTGCTGGCCGCCGTCGGCTACGCGGTCGCCGAGGCGCTGGCCCACCTCGACGGCGGCGCTCCCGAGACGCTCGGCTGCGCCGTGGAGATCGGTGCGGCGGGCCGGTTCCGGCGCCGGATGTGGCCGCCGCACCCCTCCTGCGGATGCGCCGGCCGCCGGCGCTGACCAGCCACCCGCCGCAGCGGGAGAACGGCCGGTGGCGCGTCGGCCCGCTCGAGCGGCGGGACAGGTGGGGCCGGAGGGGGCGCGGAGGAGGGAAGCCGGGGCCGAGCCCGGCTTCGGAGCAGCAGCGGGCCCACCGAGTCGGTAACAATGACCAAGTGACCGACATCCCGCGCCGGGCCGTGTCCCGGACCGCCAAGCTCGCCGCTCTGCCGCTCGGCTTCGCCGGGCGGACCGTCCTCGGCATGGGTAAGCGCGTCACCGGGCTCGCCTCCGACGTCATCTCCGCCGAGATCCAGCAGCGCACCGCCGAGCAGCTCTTCAGCGTCCTCGGGCAGCTCAAGGGCGGGGCGATGAAGTTCGGTCAGGCGCTGTCGGTCTTCGAGGCGGCGCTGCCGGAGGAGATCGCCGCCCCCTACCGGCAGGCGTTGACCAAGCTCCAGGAGGCGGCTCCGCCACTGCCCGCGGCGACCGTGCACAAGGTGCTCGCCGAGCAGCTCGGGCCGGACTGGCGGGACCGGTTCGTCGAGTTCAACGACACGCCGGCCGCCGCGGCGAGCATCGGGCAGGTGCACAAGGCGATCTGGCGGGACCCGGAGACCGGCGAGGCGCGGACCGCGGCCGTCAAGATCCAGTATCCGGGCGCCGGCGACGCCCTGCTCGCCGACCTCAAGCAGCTCTCCCGGCTGGGCGGGATGTTCCGGGCCATCCAGCCGGGTCTGGACGTCAAGCCGCTGCTGGTCGAGCTGCGGGAGCGGGTCACCGAGGAGCTGGACTACGAGCTGGAGGCCGAGTCGCAGCGGGCCTTCGCCGCCGCGTACGCCGACGACCCGGAGATCTTCATCCCGGCCGTGCTCTCCAGCTCGCCCCGGGTGCTGGTCACCGAGTGGATCGAGGGGACGCCGCTGGCGGACATCATCCGCGAGGGCACCGAGGAGCAGCGGGACGAGGCGGGCCGGCTGATGGCGACGCTGCACCTGTCCGCGCCGCCCCGGGCCGGCCTGCTGCACGCCGACCCGCACCCCGGCAACTTCCGGCTGCTGCCCGACGGCCGGCTCGGCGTGATCGACTTCGGCGCGGTGGCGCGGATGCCGGAGGGCACCCCGGAGCCGATCGGCCGGATCGCCGGGCTGGCGTTGCGCGGCGACGCGGACGGGGTGGTGGACGGCCTGCGGAAGGAGGGCTTCGTCAGCTCCACGGAGCCGATCGACGCCCACGCGGTGCTCGACTTCCTGCGGCCGATGCTGGAACCGATCGCCGCCGAGGAATTCCGGTTCACCCGGGCCTGGCTGCGGTCCGAGGCGGCCCGCCTGGCCAGCCCGAAGTCGCCGACCTACCAACTCAGCCGGCAGCTCAACCTGCCCCCGTCGTACCTGATGATCCACCGCGTGACGCTGGGTTCGATCGGGGTGCTGTGCCAGCTCGAGGCCAAGGCGCCGTACCGGGGGATCCTGGAACGCTGGCTGCCCGGCTTCGCGCCGGTGGCCTGACCGGGCCACGCGACGACGCGGGGGCGGTGACCGGATTCCGGTCACCGCCCCCGCGTACTCGGTAGGGATCTAGAGAGCGCCCAGGTCGCGAGCCGACTGGCTCCGGCTCTTCATCGCGACGGTACGGGCGGAACGGGTTGCCTCAGTGCTCGTGGTGGTACGACCGGCCTGAGGCCGGCGCATTCGGGCACGGGACAACGCTTCGTGGAGTAGTTGCATCTCGGTTCCGTTCGGGTAGTTCAGCAGCATTGGTTTCGGCTTTCTCGCGGCCGGTGTCGGACACCGGCGGGGTTGGAACGGGAAGTTGTCAGGCCGCCAGCCGGACCGCGTTGCGCGACGTGGCCACACCACTGGCCACCAGTCGCGCCTCGGCCTCGACCCGGAGCGCCGCGTCGCGGGCGAGGTCCTCCTTGCGCGGACGGCCACGGGGCCGCTTGCGCGGGACGACCGCGCCACGCTCGAAGATCTCGCCGCCCCAGACGCCCCACGGCTCCGCCCGCTCCACCGCACCGGCGAGGCACTCGACGCGCAGCGGGCAGTCCCCGCAGAGCGACTTGGCCAACTCCAGCTCGGCGGGCTGGTCGGAGAACCACAGGTCAGGGTCGAACTTCCGGCAGGGCAGGTTCGCCTCCATCTCGACGCTCACGTCGAGCGGGGCCAACGCCAGACTCATCGCCCGGTCACCTCTCTCTCACTTCGATCTCGTGGATCGCATTTCCGACGTACGGCGGGCAAAAAACTGAGGCCGCGGATCCCGGTGAGCGGGTTCCGCGGCCTCGAGGTGAGCCGGTGGTCTGGATTCAGACCGGTCTACCTCGAGGTGGAACGCCGCGGACATCCGTGCGCTTCTTGGCGACACCGATGCCCATGCCCGTGAAGCCACTGGTCCCCTCGACTCCGATCGGTGCGACGGTCAGGGTCAGCTCGGCCTGAGCCTGGACCTGGTGCACCTGCGGAACCGACGGTCGCGTGGCGGCAAGGGCCACCCGGACAGTCGACAGCGGAGCGCAGGCAGCTGGCATCGCCGCCGGACGCTCATAGGTGAAGATCTCCACGGGTGCCACCTCCCTCACGTTCCTCGTGCCGACTTGGTCTCCCACCCCGTGAGCAGCCGGAATGGCGCCGCTCCCGAGGTGTGCCATGAGGCTATTCCTCGCCCGGGGGCGAGGGCAAACGAATTTACGACGAGATTTCGAAAGTTTTTTGCGGCGCGATGTCGTCCACCGCCGCACCGTCCACGAGCGCCAGCACCGCCTCGCCGTAGAGGCCGAGCTTGCGGGGCCCGATCCCGGCGATGGCGATCAGCTCCTCGGTCCGCCCGGGACGCCGCTCGGCCAGCGCGGTCAGGGTGGCGTCGGTGAAGACGACGTACGCCGGGACCTTCTGCGCGCCGGCCACCCGGGCCCGCCAGTCCCGCAGCCGCTCGTACAGGTCCTCGTCGATGTCGGACGGGCAGGTCGGGCAGCGGCCCAGCTTGCGGTCCGGGCCGGCGAGCAGGGTCGCGCCGCAGATCCGGCAGGAGACGATCTGGGTGGCGGGGCGGCGCGCGGCGGTGCGCTTCGCCACGCCGCCGCCGGCCCGCTCGCCACCACCGGAGCGGTCCAGCTGGGGTAGGAACCGGGACGGCCGCCGGGCCCGGCCGCCCGGCGAGCGGGCCGAGGCGTACGACAGCCAGAGCCACTGCCGGGCGCGGGTGATCCCGACATAGAGCAGCCGGCGCTCCTCCTCGACCTGCTCCGGGGTACGGGCGTACGTGGTGGGCAGGGTGCCCTCGGAGAGCCCGACCAGGAAGACCGCGTCCCACTCCAGCCCCTTGGCCGAGTGCAGCGACGCCAGCGTCACCCCGTCGACGGTCGGCACGTGCTGCTGGGCGGCCCGGCGGGCCAGCTCCTCGTTGAAGTCGCTGAGGGTCACCGGCCGCTCCACCGCGGCGGCCTCGCCGATCGGCAGCACCTCCGGCGTCGCCGCGTACTCCTCGGCGAGCTGGACCAGCGCGGCCAGCGCCTCCCACCGTTCCCGCGCGGCGCCGCCGGGCGGGGGCGCGTCGGGGGCCCAGCCCACCGCGGTGAGCGCCTCGACCACGGCGGCCGGCAGCGGGGTCTCCCCCGGGATCGAGCGGGTGGCGGCCCGCAGCGCAACCATCGCCTGGCGCACCTCGACCCGCTCGAAGAACCGCTCCGCCCCCTGCACCACGTACGGCACGCCGGCCTCGGTCAGCGCCTTCTCGTACGCCTCGGACTGCGCGTTGGTCCGGAACAGCACCGCGATCTCCTTGGCCGGGGTGCCCCCGTCGACCAGGGTCCGGCAGCGGGCGGCGACGGCGTTCGCCTCGGCCGGCTCGTCGGTGAAGATCCGCAGCTCCGGCTCGGGGCCCGGCGGGCGCTGCCCGTGCAGCTCCAGCCGCAGCCGCGCCTCGGCGCCCCGGGCCTGCGAGATCACCGCGTTGGCCAGCCCGACCACCTGGGGGGTGGAGCGGTAGTCGCGGACCAGCCGGACCACCGTCGCGCCCCGGTGCCGGCGCGGGAAGTCGACCAGGTACGACGAGGTGGCCCCGGTGAACGAGTAGATCGTCTGGCTGGCGTCGCCCACCACGGTCAGGTCGTCCCGGCCGCCGAGCCAGGCGTCCAGCAGCCGCTGCTGCAACGGGTTGACGTCCTGGTACTCGTCGACGACGAAGTGCCGGTACTGGCCGCGCACCTGCTCGGCGACGTCCCGGTGCTCCTCGATCCCCCAGACCGCGGCGCGCAGCATGTCCTCGAAGTCGATCACGCCGTTGGAGCGCTTGAGCCGCTCGTACGCGGCGAAGACCTCGGCCACCTTCGCCGGCTCGTACGGCGTCTCGCGCAGCGCCTTGGCCGCGGCGATTACGTACTCCCCCGGCTCGACCAGCGACGACTTGGCCCACTCGATCTCCCCGGCGAGGTCGCGCGCGGCGGCCCGGTCGGCGCGCAGGCCGACCTTGGCGGCGGCCAGGGTGACCACCCGCACCTTGCTGTCCAGCAGCTCGGGCATGGCGCGCCCCTCCAGCAGCCGGGGCGCGAAGTAGCGCACCTGGCGCAGCGCGGCGGCGTGGAAGGTCCGCGCCTGGACACCGGACACCCCGAGCACGGTGAGACGGGCCCGCATCTCGGCGGCGGCCCGGGCGGTGAAGGTGACCGCCAGCACATGCCGGGGGGAGATCTCGCCGGTGAGCGCGCGGTGGGCGATTCGGGAGGTCACCGCACGGGTCTTGCCGGTGCCCGCGCCGGCTAGGATGCAGACCGGGCCGGCGGGGGCGGTCACCGCCGCGCGCTGCTCCGGGTCGAGCCCGGCGAGCACGACTTCCGCCGCTGAGTGAACCCCCACAGCGAGGAATCATCTCAGCTCCCGCTGATGTTGCAGCGGTTAGCCTGACCTGAACGACAGGCCGGGGCGACGCGAGCACTTGGAGGACCTGACCATGTTGACGATGTATTCCACCCCGTGGTGCGGCTACTGCCACCGGCTCAAGTCGCAGCTGGACCGGGAGGGCATCGGGTACGAGGTGGTCGACATCGAGCAGGACCCGAAGGCGGCCCAGTTCGTGATGAGCGTCAACGGCGGCAACCAGACCGTCCCCACGCTGCGCTTCGCCGACGGCAGTGCCCTGACCAACCCCTCCATCACCCAGGTCAAGCAGCACCTGGCCAGCCTCGCCGGCTGACCCCTCAGCACTCAGGAGAAGTGGTCGTTCCCCCGGAACGGCCACTTTTCCGTGTCCGGGTACGGGCGCTCAGAGGCGGGTGGCGTCGGGGGTGAGGTGTTCGGCCGGGTGGGGGCGGCGGGGCGACGGGACTCCAGCGGGCGTCCCGGGCGGCGGGGAGAGCCGGCGGCCGCGCCAGAGCCAGGCGCCGGCGGCGGTGGTGACCACCCCGACCAGGACGAACAGCAGCCGGTAGTCGAACACCCCGACGAGCAGCGCGCCCGCCCCGATGGAGCACGCCTGCGGGCCACTGACCAGCGCCTCGGACGCCGCGGCGACCCGGCCCAGCAGCCGGGGCGGGGTACGCCGCTGGATCAGCGTGGCGAGCCCCACCATGGTCAGCGGCAACGAGACCCCGGCCAGCAGCAGCGCCAGCACCCCGAGGCGGAGGTCCGGCCAGGCCAGCGCCAGCGCGGCCGGGCCGAAGAAGGTCACCCCGGCGGCGAGCGCCCCGACCTCGCCGATGCGGCGTACCACCGCGGGTGAGAGCAGGCCGCCCACCAGCCCACCCACCCCCTGCACGGTGACCAGCACCCCGACGAACGCGGCGTCGCGGTCCAGCCCCTGGTCGACGTACGCGAAGATCAACGACTCGCTGAAGCCCATCACCAGCGAGCCCAGCCCGTAGCCGAGCAGGGCCCGGCGCAGCGCCGGCTCGCCGGCCAGGTGCCGCAGCCCGGCGCCCAGCTCGGCCGGCCAGCGCAGGGTGGCCGCCGCCGGTTCGGTCTCGGCCACCCGGAGCAGCCCGACCACGGCGGCGGCGGTGACGAACCCGACCATCGCCAGGGTGGTGAGCAGCCAGCCACCGACGGCCGCGTAGAGGGCCGCCCCGGCCAGCGGGCCGCCGAGCCGCAGCCCCTGCCGCACGGTCTGCAGCGCCCCGTTCGCGTCGGCGAGCAGTTCGCTGGGCACCAGCTGCCGGATCAGGCCGCTGAGCGTCGCGCTGAGCGTGAGATACGACAAGCCGTACAGCGCGGCCACCACGTAGATGATCCAGACATCGGCGCGGTCCCGGACCGCGAAGAGCGGGGTGAGCAGCATGGCGGTGCCCAGGTTCGCGGCGACGAAGAACGGCCGCCGGCGGTAGCGGTCGACCACCCAACCGACCAGCGGCGCCAGCGTCATCGGGGCGATGATCGCGAAGATGGTGGCGCCGGCCAGCCCGTCGGACCCGGTCAGATCCTTGACCCAGATGGCGAGCGCGAGCAGCAGGATCGACTCGGCGGCCATGCTGGCCAGCAGCGCGCCGAAGAGCAGTCGGAAGTCGGGGCGGCGCAGGACGGTGCGCATGAGGGTTCCCTCCGCGGGGATGGCGCCGGTCGGCGCGTCAGGGGGAGGTGCGGCCGGCCCGGTCATCGTCGCCCGGACGGCCGACACCTTCCACAGTCCTCTTTTTGTCTCGTGACACGCCCTCGCCGGACCCTCCGGCACCGGTCGCGCCGTCCATACTGACCGTGGGGGGCGAATTTCATACAGTTACCGTCGCGTCCGCGGCGGTCGACGCGAAACGAGGACACCCGTGCCTCCTGCCGTACCCAGTCCGATCCTGCGACGACGCAGGCTCGGCACCGAACTGCGCCGCCTGCGCGAGGCGGCGGGACTCACCGGCGACCAGGTCATCGAGCGGATCGGCTGGGCGTCGGCGTCCAAGCTGTCCCGGCTGGAGAACGGGCGCAGCCGCCCGGACCCGGACGACGTACGCCTCCTGCTGGACCTCTACGGCGCCGAGCCGGAGGCGCGCGACGACCTGATCGGGATCACCCACGAGGCCGGGGACATGCGCGGTTGGCGCAAGTCGTACCCGGTGATGACGCAGCAGCAGCTCGGCTGGGCGGAGATCGAGGCCGGCTGCGCGGAGATCCGCGAGTACAACCCGGTGCTGGTGCCGGGGCTGCTCCAGACCCCCGGCTACGCCCGGCTGCGGATCGTCTCGGCCGACCGGGCGGCCAGCGCGACCGGCGACCCCGAGGCCGGCGAGGACCCGGAGACCGAGGTACGCGCCCGGCTCGCCCGCCAGTCGCTGCTGGACCGGGTCGACGGCCCGCGCTACACGGCGGTGCTGGAGGAGGCCGCGCTGGGCCGCCGGGCCGGGCCGCCGGAGGTGCTGCAGGAGCAGCTGGTGAAGCTCTGTGAGCTGGCCATCCTTCCCAACGTCACGCTGCACCTGCTGCAACGCGACACGGTGATCGGCGACTTCTACCTGCCGCCCACCGCCTTCTCGCTCTACCGGTTCGCCGATCCGCAGGATCCGGAGACCCTGGCGATCGAAGGCGGCTTCATCGACGTCATGTCACACGAGGCAAACCCGGTAAATCGCTATAAAGTGGCCTTCGAGTGGCTGTGCTCGGCGGCGCTCTCCGCATCGGACACCCTCTCCTGGCTCTTCGAGGCGACGGGGCGGCTGACCGACTCGGCAGCCCCGTCCACGTCGGCCCACGGGTCGGCAGCGGCGCCGGTCCAGCGCCGGCGACACTCCGGGCGCCTGACGGAACGGTGATCCACACCGGACCCCGTCGGGGCCGGGCGGGTCACTCGTCCCCATCGGAGTTCCAGGAGCAGGAGCAGAACCATGAACGACATCCGCAACACCGTCTCCGCCCGGCAGCTCGCCGACGCCCCGTGGCGCAAGAGCACCCGCAGCCAGACCTCGAACTGCGTGGAGGTGGCGCCGCTGGGAGCCGGTCCGGCCGTGGTCGCGCTGCGGGACAGCAAGGACCCGAGCGGGCCCGTGCTGCTGTTCAACCGGGCCGGCTGGCTCGGCTTCGTCGGCGGCGCGAAGAACGGGCAGTTCGATCTGAACTGATCCGGTGACGCAGCGAGGGGCCGTCGGCGCACCGCCGGCGGCCTCTCGTCGTCTCCGCCGGCGCGAACGTCCCCACCAGGCATCGGATGATCGGATGAGACCGGACGGATGGCCGCGTTTCACTTGCTGGGACGACGTGCGGGCGTAACATGACGAAAGAGTGACGTGGAACTTCCACAGAGTGCTCACCCGTCGCGGTCCATCCGGAGACAGCCATGCGTTTCCTGATCGTTCGTACCGACATCCGCACCGCCGCCGACAACGACATCGCCGCCGCCTGGGCCGGTGGTGGCCTGCTGCGGGACGAGACGACCGCGCCCGAACCGCGCCGTCAGATCGTGCACGCCGAGGACCGCGACGCCGCGCTGCTGCTCGCCCGCGCGCTGTCCACCGTCGGCGCCGTCCGGTCCGGCCGGCAACGGGTCAAGGTGCTCCCACTCGACGAGCCCGGCGTCGTCCACCAGGAGTGGTGGGAGGCCAGCGGCACCTGACAACCACCGACGTCCGCCGTGGTCGGACCGGCTCCCCCGCCGTGTTCCTCGCCTCATCCGCCACGACGGTCCGTGTTCCCGGCCCGGGATCGTCGCGGCAACGACGGTCCCGGGCCGGGACCGCGTCCAGGCCCGGTGCCCGGGCCGTCAGCCGGTCAGCAGTGCCCGTCCAGCCAGCGGTGGATGAGGAAGAGGGCGATCGAGGAGGGCGGCGGCAGGATCACCCGATCCCCGTCGCCGGCGTCCACCGCGCGCCCGGCCAGCACCGCGCCGACCTCCCGGCGGGTGAACCAGCGGGCGTACGCGATCTCCGTCGGGTCGACCCGGACCGGCACCTTCGGGTCCGCCTCGGCCAGGAAACCGAGCATCAGCGAGCCGGGGAACGGCCAGGCCTGGCTGCCCGCGTACCCGATCCGCTCGACCGCGACCCCGACCTCCTCGTGGACCTCGCGCAGCACGGCCGCCTCGGCCGACTCCCCCGGCTCGACGTAACCGGCCAGGCAGGAGTAGCGGCGCTCCCCCGCCGTGCGTGGCCAGGTCGCGTTGTTGCCGAGCAGGCAGCGCCCGTCCGGGCCGTCCACCCCGTCGTGCACCAGCACGATCATCGCCGGGTCGGTCCGCGGCCAGGCCCGGTGGCCCTGCGCGTCCACCCGGGACCAGCCGCCCTCGTCGATCTCCGTCCGGTGCCCCGTCCGCGGCGACCAGCCGTGCCCGAGGTGCCAGTTGACCAGCGCCAGCGCGGTGGTGAAGATGCCCGCGTCCCGGTCGCTGAGCAGGTGCCCGATGTCCCGCAGGTGCACCGCCCGGGTGCCCGGCAGGTCGGGCAGCGGCGCGTCCACCGCGAAGACCGGCGCACCGTCCGGCTCCAGGCCGAGGAAGAGCGGCGCGGCGTCGGCGATCCCGTCCAGCTCGGCCGGCTCGCGCAGCACCAGCGCCGGCGGGTTGGCATCGGTGCGCACCAGCGCCATCCCCTCCCGCGACGAGTCGAGCACCAGCACCCGGGACCGCTGCCAGGCCTGCGCCAGCCAGTCCCGGTCGGTACGCCGATGCGCCGCCCGATCCAGGGTGGTGCGGGCCAGCGGCGGGGTGAGCTCGCCGCTCACGCCGACTCCCGGCGCACCGGGGTCAGCGCGGCCAACTGTCCCTCGATCCGGTCGGCGTCGCCCAGCACC
Source organism: Micromonospora palomenae (assembly GCF_007829925.1). Lineage (NCBI taxonomy): Bacteria > Bacillati > Actinomycetota > Actinomycetes > Micromonosporales > Micromonosporaceae > Micromonospora > Micromonospora palomenae. The sequence continues at coordinate 104,770 of NZ_VIXA01000003.1, read as the reverse complement.
ACGGTGACCGCCTTCGCCGGGGCGAGGTAGCGGGCCGCGACCTCCGCGACGTCCTCGGGGGTCGCCTTGGCCAGCCGGGCGGCGTGCTCGGCCAGGAAGTCCAGCCGCAGCCCGTTGCCGGCGTACGCGCTGGTCAGCGAGGCGAGACCGGCCTGCGTGGACATGCCGAGCTGGAGGGTGCCCAGGGCGTACTGGCGGGCCTGCTCCAGCTCGTCCGGCTTCGGCGGCAGCGAGGCGAGCCGGCCCAGCTCGTACGTCGTCTCCAGCAGCGCCGGGCCGGTCACCTCGGTGGCCACCTCAGCGGCGGCGACCAGCACCGAGCCGGCGACCGAGTGCTCGACCGACGAGTGCGGCCCGTACGTGTAGCCCTTGTCCTCGCGGATGTTCTCCACCCAGCGGGAGGAGAAGTAGCCGCCGAAGACCAGGTTGGCCAGTTGCAGCGCGGCGTGGTCCGGGTGGGTGCGCGGCACCGCCGGCAGCGCGATGCGCAGCGACGACTGCACCGAGCCGGGCCGGTCGACCAGCAGCAGCGGACCGGGCTCCAACGGCGGGGTCGGCGGCAGGTCGACGCCCCGGGTCTCGCCGCGCCAGCCGCTGAGCGCCTGCTCGGCGGCGTCCAGCGCCCGCTCCGGCCGCACGTCGCCGACCAGCACCAGCACCGCCTCGGCCGGGTGCACCCGCTCGGCGTGCAGCTTGCGCAGCGCCGGCGGCTTCACCGCGCGGACCTGCTCGGGCTCCGGGGTCTGCACCGCGTACGGGTGGCTGCCGTAGATGCGCTTGAGAAGGGCCGTCCGGGCCAGGTGCGCCGGCTGGCTCTGCGCCACCTGGATCCGGTCGATCAGCCGGTCCCGCTCGGTGCCGACCCAGTCGGCCGGGTACGTCGCGTCGGTCAGCACGTCGGCCGCCAGCTCCAGCATCCGGTCCAGGCCGGTGACCAGGGCGGCCCCGGAGAGCATGAGCCGGTCCGGGTCGATGCCGGCCGACAGCCCGCCGCCGACCTTCTGCAACTCGGCGGCGATCTGAGTGGCGGTGTGGGTCTGCGTGCCGGAGAGGATGGTCTGCGAGAGCACCGCGCCGCGGGCCAGGTGGGTACGGCCGAACGGCATCCACAGCCGCAGCTCGACCAGGGGCACGGCGGGGCGGCGTACCGCGATCACCGTGAGCCCGTTGGCGAGCCGCCGCTCGGCCTGCTTTGGCACCTTGAGCTTGCGGGTGGGGCCGAGCGCCGGCAGCGCGCGCGGCGTGGCGGGGGCGGTCGTCGTCACCTGGTCACCTCTGTTCGCGACTGCGGGGCTCGCAACCCCGGCTCACTCCTCGCGCTCACCGGGCACCTCCGGGAATGACCTCGACGGCGGCGCGGCGCTCCGGCCGCAGGGTGGCGGCGGCGGCCCGGACCTGCTCCTCGGTGACCTCGCCGACCAGCCGGGGCAGCTCGTTGAGCAGGCCCGGCTCGCCGCGCTGCTGTTCCAGCACGGCCATCCGCAGCGCCCGGCCGAGCACCGCGTCGGTGTCCCGCAGCAGGTGGGTGGCCATCCTGGCCTGGGTACGCGCCAGCTCGCCCTGGGTCAGCCCGTCGGTGGCCAGCCGGTCCACCTCCTCGTCGATGGTGCGCAGCACCTTGTCCACGTCCCCGCCGGGTGGCAGGTGCGCCTGGAGCAGCAGCGCGGTGGGGTCGCGCACGTCGAACGGGTCGCCCATGAAGCCGAGGTAGCCACCGAGGCCGGTGACCGTCCGGTCCCGCTGGACCAGCCGCTCGACCAGCCGGGAGGCGTCGCCGTCGGTGAGCACCTCGGCCAGCACCACGTAGGGCAGGTAGCCGGCGAAGTCGTCGATCGGGTCGGGCACCCGCCAGGCCCCGGCGACCGCCGGCAGTGGCGCCAGCGTGTCGGTGTACGTGCTGCGCCGCTCGACGGTCAGGTCCGGCTCGGTGAAGTCGGGCCGCCGCGGCGCGGGTCGGGCCGGCACGTCGGAGAAGTGCCGCTCGATCAGGGTGGTCGCCTCGGCGACGTCGATGTCCCCGCTGACCGCCAGCACCGCGTTGCCGCTGGCGTAGTAGCGGCGGAAGAAGTCGGCGGCGTCGGCGACGGTGGCCGACTCCAGGTCGACGAAGGAGCCGTAGCCGTCGTGCGCGTTGGGGAAGGTGTCGAACATGACCGGCGGCAGGGTCAGCCACGGGAAGCCGCCGTACGGCCGGTTCAGCACGTTGACCCGGATCTCCTCCTTGACCACGTCGACCTGGTTGCGCAGGTTCTCCTCGGTCAGCCGGGGACCGCGCATCCGGTCGGCCTCCAGGAACAGCGCCCGTTCCAGGGCGTTGCTCGGCAGCGTCTCGAAGTAGTCGGTGTAGTCCAGGTGGGTGGAGCCGTTGAAGGTGCCGCCGGCGCCCTGGACGTGCCGGAAGTGGGCCAGCTTCTCCAGGTTCTCCGAGCCCTGGAACATCAGGTGCTCGAAGAGGTGGGCGAAGCCGGTACGCCCCTCGGGCTCGGACCGGATGCCGACGTCGTAGACGACCGCGACCCCGATGACCGGGGCGCTGCGATCGGGGGTGAGGACCACCCGCAGGCCGTTGTCGAGGGTGTACCGCTCGACCGGATATTTCGTCGCGGGGATTCTGACTCTGCGCGTCGGCACGAGACCGACCCTAACGCGTCGGCACCCCGGCACCGGCGACCTTCGCGCAGCGGTCGACACCGGCGGGTGCTCCGGCGCGGGGGGTGCGCCGCCGGACGGCGGTACGCGGGGTCGACCGACCGACGCCGCCAACCCCACCGAACAGGTGGGAATTGCCGAGATTCCCCGGCAGGCCGTCCCGGATCGTGGATGGGTCTTGACGCCGGCCGACCGCTGCCCCACTCTTCCTACCAACTAAGTAGGAATACTGCGGATTGGATGGACGATGAGACGGCTTCCCTTCCGTCGGCTGGTCTCCCTCGCCACCCTCGCCGTCATCGGCGTGGCGACGGCGGGGACCACGGCGGCGTGCGGCGACGACAGCGAGGCCGGCGACTCCGGCCCGGTCAGCCTGCGGCTGGGCTACTTCCCCAACATCACCCACGCCCCGGCCGTGGTCGGCGTGGAGAAGGGCATCTTCACCGAGAAGCTCGGCACCGACGTCAAGCTGGAGACCAAGACCTTCAACGCCGGCCCCGCCGCCATCGAGGCGGTCTTCTCCGGCGCGCTCGACGCGACGTACATCGGTCCGAACCCGACCGTGAACGCCTTCTCCAAGTCCAAGGGCGAGGCGGTCCGGGTGATCTCCGGCGCCGCCTCCGGCGGCGTGGCCCTGGTGGTCAAGCCGGAGATCACCTCGGTCGAGCAGCTGCGCGGCAAGAAGATCGCCACCCCGCAGCTGGGCAACACCCAGGACGTGGCGCTGCGCTACTGGCTCAAGGAGAAGGGCCTGAAGACCACCAAGGAGGGCGGCGGCGACGTCACCGTGGTGCCCCAGGAGAACGCCCAGACGGTGGAGACCTTCGGCAGCGGCGCGATCGACGGCGCGTGGGTGCCCGAGCCGTTCGTCTCCCGGCTGGTCAACGCCGGCGGCAAGGTGCTCGTCGACGAGCGCGACCTCTGGCCGGACCGGAAGTTCGTCATCACCAACCTGATCGTCAGCACCAAGTTCCTCAAGGCCCACCCCGACGTGGTGAAGAAGCTGGTCGAGGGGCAGGTCGCCGCGAACGAGTTCGTCAACACCAAGCCGGACGAGTCCCAGCAGGCCATCTCCGAGCACATCGGCAAGATCACCGGCAAGCCGCTGGACGTCAAGCTGATCAAGCAGGCCTGGCCCACGCTGGAGTTCACCAACGACCCCATCGCCTCCTCGCTGAAGACCGGGCTCGACCACGCGGTCGCGGTGGAACTCACCCAGCCGGTCAGCCTCGACGGCCTGTACGACCTGACGTACCTCAACGAGGTGCTCAAGACGCAGGGCAAGACCGAGGTCGCCCAGCCATGACGTCGACCACGACGGCGCCGGGGAGCGCGACCACCGCGGTCGCGCTCTCCGGCGTGACCAAGGTGTACGGGCGCGGGGCGAACGCCGTCCTCGCCCTCGACGGGGTGAGCCTCGACGTCGCGCCCGGCGAGTTCGTCTGCCTGGTCGGCGCCTCCGGCTGCGGCAAGAGCACCCTGCTCAACCTGGTGGCCGGCCTGGACCGGACCAGCGGTGGGCGGATCGCGCTGGCCGGCGACGCGAGCCCGGGGCTGATGTTCCAGGAGCCGGCGCTCTTTCCGTGGCTGACCGTCGAGGCCAACGTGGAGGTGCCGCTGAAGCTGCGTGGGCTGCCCCGGGCCGAACGGCGCGAGCGGGTGGCGGAGCTGCTGCGCACCGTCCACCTGGCCGAGTTCGGCCGCAAGCGCCCGCACGAACTCTCCGGCGGGATGCGCCAGCGGGTCGCGCTGGCCCGCACCCTGGCCCTGGACACCCCGGTCCTGCTGATGGACGAGCCGTTCGGCGCGCTGGACGCGATGACCCGGGACATCCTGCACGACGAGCTGGAACGGATCTGGTCCGAGCGGAAGCTGTCGGTGCTCTTCGTGACCCACAACGTCCGCGAGGCGGCCCGGCTCGCCGACCGGATCATCCTGCTCAGCAGCCGACCCGGCCGGATCATCTGGTCGACCGAGGTGGACGTGCCCCGACCCCGGCGCATCGACTCCCCCGAGGTCGCGGCGATCGCCGCCGAGGTCACCGACCGACTTCGTACGGAGGTGGGCCGTCATGGCCGGTGACACCCTCACCGGGGCGCCGCGTACCGACGCGGAGATCTCCGGGCTGGACGCGCTGGAGATCGCCGGTCGGGACAAGGAGGTCTCCCGGGGCGCCCGGCTCTGGGCGGCCACCTGGCCGAAACTCGCCGCGCTGGCCCTGGCCATCGGCATCTGGCAGGTGGTGGTCTGGAGCGGCTGGAAGCCGCCGTGGTCGCTGCCGGGCCCGGTGGTGGTGGGTGAGGAACTGATCCGGCAGGCGAGCGGCGCTCAGCTGTGGGAGGGCATCGCGATCACGCTGCGCCGGGCCGCCGTCGGGTACGTCTTCTCGGTCGCGGTGGGCCTGCTGGTCGGCCTCGCGGTGGCCCGGTCCCGGGTGCTCCGGGCGGCCATCGGCTCGATGATCACCGCCCTGCAGACCATGCCGTCCATCGCCTGGTTCCCGCTGGCGATCCTGCTGTTCGAGCTGAGCGAGAAGGCGATCTTCTTCGTGGTGGTGCTCGGGGCCGCGCCGTCCATCGCCAACGGGGTGATCAGCGGCGTCGACTACGTGCCGCCGCTGCTGCTGCGGGCCGGCCGCAACCTCGGCGCCCGGGGACTCAACCTCTACCGGTACGTCATCGCACCGGCCGCGCTGCCGGCGATCGTGGCCGGCCTGAAGCAGGGCTGGGCCTTCTCCTGGCGCAGCCTGATGGCTGGTGAGCTGCTGGTGGTCGGCATCTCGCAGACCTCGCTCGGCGCGCAGCTCACCTACGCCCGGGAGCTGGCGGACTCGCCCTGGCTGCTCTCCACGATGATCGTGATCCTGGTCGTCGGCCTGCTCGTCGACGCGGCCTTCGGCGCGGCGGACAAGGCGATCCGGCGCCGCTGGGGCGTGCTGGACCAGGCCGGTCAGTGACGTGTACGTCTCCGCGCGCAGCGACTACGCGCTCCGGGCGATGCTCGCCGTCGCCGCCGCCTCGACCGGCGGCGACGGCGGGCCGGCGGGCTCGGAGCCGCCGACGGCGCCCGTCCCGGCGGGCGGGTCGGGTACGTCACCCGGCTCCCGGTCCGGGCCGGCCGGCGAATCGGTGCCGGCCGGCGGGTCGGTGCCGGCCGGCGGGACCGGTGGCGAGCTGGTGAAGGCGGCGGCCCTGGCGGAGAGCCAGGGCATTCCGCTCAGCTTCCTCCAGGGCATCCTGCTGGACCTGCGCCGGGCCGGGCTGCTGCACAGCCACCGGGGCACTGAGGGCGGGTACGCGCTGACCCGGCCCGCCGGGGAGATCAGCGTCGGGGACGTGCTGCGCGCCGTCGGCGGCTCGCTGACCACGGTGCGCGGCCTGCCGGCGGAGGACGCCGGCTACCACGGGGTGGCGACAGGGCTGCGCGACGTCTGGCTCGCGGTGCACGGCGCGATCGCCGTGGTGGTCGACCGGACCACGCTGGCCGACCTGCTGGTCCGCCGGGAGCGTTCCGCCATCGGGTGACGGCCGGTCGGTCCTCCCCCCGGAGCCCGACCGGCCACCCCCGCGTACCGGCCCCTCGCCGGCCGCTGTCCCGCGACCGCCTCCGGCCAGCCGGAGGTCGGTCCCCCGCGTGCCGGCCCCTCGCCGGCCGCGGTCCCGGGACCATCCCCCGGCTAGCCGGAGGTCAGCTCCACCGCCGGGCCGGCCGAGCCGGCCGGGCTGCGCAGTTCCACCAGCCCGGCCGGGGCGGCGCGCCCCGGCCTCGGGTGCCAGGGCGCGAACGCCGCGACCATGGCGAGCACCAGCCCCGCGCCCGCCACCGCGAACACCACCAGCAGCTCGCGCACCGCCCCCGAATCGGCGTCGCCCGCCATGGTCACCCCTCCCGTGCCCGGCCGTCCCCCGGCCGGATCTTCCCCCCGGCTACAAGCTTCGATCAGGCAGGGGCCTCGGGACAGTCGCCGATCGGACCCAACCTCGCCTGTTTGCCGACTCAGCCGGCCGAACGTTCACCCAGCGTGGCCGTCCGGCCCCACCACGTCGACGATCTTCGGCGATGCCGCGGCCCCGGGCCGGACGGAACGTGCCGGGAAACGGAAACAGCGGCCGCGCGACCGCCGTCGGGCGGTGCGCGGCCGCTGCGGGCCGGAAAAGGTCAGGCGGTACGCGGGCGGCGCGGGCGCCGGGAGCGGCCCGAGGTGCGGTGCGCGGAGCGCCCGACCTCCCCGCCACCGTTGGACGTACGCGCGGCCGGCGCCGGCTGCGGGACGGCGATGGTCACCGGCACGCCGGACGGCTCCCGGGCACCGGTCACCCGGGCCAGCGACCCGTCGTTGAGGCGTACCTGGGTCGACTGCGGCTTGATCCCGGCCACGCTCATCAGCCGGGAGACGTCCCGGCGCTGCTCGGGCAGGACCAGCGTGACCACGGTGCCGGACTCGCCCGCCCGGGCGGTACGGCCGCCCCGGTGCAGGTAGTCCTTCGCCTCGGTCGGCGGGTCCACGTTGACCACCATGTCCAGCCCGTCCACGTGGATGCCCCGGGCCGCCACGTCCGTGGCGACCAGGGCGGTCACCTGGCCGGTGCGGAACTGCTCCAGGATCCGGGTGCGCTGCGGCTGGGACTTGCCGCCGTGCAGGGCGGCGGCGCGTACCCCCTTGGCCAGCAACTGGCGGGCCATCCGGTCGGCACGGTGCTTGGTGGCCATGAACATGATGGTGCGGCCCTCACGGGCGGCGATCTGGGTGAGCGCGGCCGGCTTGTCGGCCGCGTCGACGTGCAGCACGTGGTGCGTCATCGCGGTCACCGTGGCGGTGCCCGGGTCGACGGAGTGCGAGACCGGGTTGCTCAGGAAGCGGCGGACCAGCTTGTCCACGCCGCCGTCCAGGGTGGCGGAGAAGAGCATCCGCTGGCCGTCCGGGACGACCTGCTCCAGCAGCTTGGTGACCTGCGGCAGGAAGCCCATGTCGGCCATCTGGTCGGCCTCGTCCAGCACGGTGATGGCGACCTGGTCGAGGCGGGCGTCGCCCCGGTTGATCAGGTCGTGCAGCCGGCCGGGGGTGGCCACGACCACCTCGGCGCCGGAGCGCAGGGCGTCCGCCTGCCGCTGCAGCGACAGGCCGCCGACCACGGTGGCGCAGCGCAGCCCGACGGCGCGGGCGTACGGGGCCAGCGCGGTGGTGACCTGCTGGGCCAGCTCACGGGTCGGCACCAGCACCAGCGCCAGCGGGCGACCGGGGCGGGCCCGGCGGCCGGCGGTACGCGACAGCAGCGGGAGCCCGAAGGCGAGCGTCTTGCCCGAGCCGGTACGGCCCCGGCCGAGCACGTCGCGGCCGGCGAGCGAGTCCGGCAGGGTGGCCGTCTGGATCGGGAACGGCTCGGTGATGCCCTGCGCCGTCAGCTCGGTGAGCAGCGCCGGCGCCAGGCCGGTCGCGGCGAAGGTGGGAATGGTCATGGTCATGCGGAAATGCCTTCCTCGACGCGGCACGTGTCGAGGGAGGGCGCCGGTGAATCGGCGCTGTCGCCGGCGGAGCAGATCCGCCACGACTCACAAGCACGAACCGAAGGGGTACAGGCCGGTCCGCCGCAGCACGCCACTCCCGCCTAAGCGGGGGGCGGCGCGGCGGACCGGTCCCGTCACCGCGCCCGGAGGGCGCGGAGGGTGTTACGGGTCGATCCGAAGATCAGGGTGTTACGGGTTGATCCGAGGATCAGAGCGGGCGGATGTTCTCCGCCTGCGGGCCCTTCTGGCCCTGGGTCACCTCGAACTCGACCCGCTGGTTCTCGTCCAGGCTCCGGTAGCCGGAGGACTGGATCGCCGAGAAGTGGGCGAAGACGTCAGCGCCGCCGCCGTCCGGGGTGATGAAGCCGAAGCCCTTGTCAGCGTTGAACCACTTGACGGTGCCAATAGCCATGTGTTCTGTCTCCTTGACGGAACGTCGAACCCGCACCTGTTGCGGACTCGAAGAGGAGCGCTCCGCGCGGGAATGCGCGAATCGCTTGTCGCTTCTGGTCGCCCCGCCCGGAGAACTCCGGACACAACAAAGAGCGCCTGGGGCCACAATCCGCCAGGCGCACACAGAGTCTCTGGAAACCAAAACTGCAACAGGACGAACCTATCACGGATTGGCCGGCGCGCCACCCCCGGGCGGAAATTCCGGTACGCCGGCGATCAACGCGGTGAGCCCGTCGGCGTCGAGCAGGTCCGTCGGCCGCACCGTCACGCCCTCCCGGACGTAGTGGAAGGCCGCGCCGACCCGGTCGACCGGCACCCCGGCCAGCTCGGCCCAGGCCAGCCGGTAGACGGCCAGCTGCACCGCCGCCACCTCGGCCTCCCGGCCGGTGGGCCGGCGGCCGGTCTTCCAGTCGACCACGTCGTACCGGCCGCCGGGGCGGGCGAAGACGGCGTCCATCCGGCCCCGGACCACCACCCCGGCGAGCACCGTGGCGAACGGCACCTCCACCTCCACCGGCACCCGCCCGGCCCACTCGCTGGCCAGGAAGCGCTCCTGCAACTCGGCCAGCGCCTCGTCCGGCGCGGCGTCCGCGTCGGCCGCGCCGGGCAACTCGTCCACGTCGAGCAGCCGGTCGGCGCCGAAGCGCTGCTCCAGCCAGGTGTGGAAGGCGGTGCCCCGCCGCGCGTACGGGTTGGGCTCGGTCGGCATCGGCCGGCGCAGCGTCCGGGCCAGCGCCTCCGGATCGCGGCGCAGCGCCACCAGCTGGGTCACCGACAGGTGCCCGGGCAGCGCCACCTCCACGGCTTCGGCCTGCCGGAGCAGCTCGGCCCGTTCGGCGAGGAGCAGGTCGGCCTCCCGCCGCCAGCGCACCACCTCCGGGTCCTCGACGTCGGCCTCCCCACCGGCCGGCACCGCCACGGCCACGGTGTCACCAGCGGAGCCACGGGCGGCGAGTCGGGTTCCGCCGGTGGCCGGCTCGGTCGCGGCGGCAGCGGACGCGGTCCCGCCGACAGCGAGCTCCGTCCCGGCGGCAGCGGGCGCGGTGCCGCCGACAGCGAGCTCCGTCCCGTCGGGGGAGGGCTCGGTGCCGTCGGCGGAGGGCTCGGTGCCGTCGGCGGAGGGCTCGGTGCCGTCGGCGGAGGGCTCGGTGCCGTCGGCAGAGGATGCGGTGCCGCCGACAGCAGGCTCCGTCCCGGCGGCAGAGGGCTCGGTGCCGTCGGCGGCCGGCGGGCGGGCCGCCGGGACAGCGGCGGAGACGGCGGCGGGCGGTTCGCGGCGGGCCGCGGCGGGGTCGGCGAGGAACCGGCGGACCAGCGCAGCGGCCTCGGCCAGCGCCGGCCGGCGGGCGCCCAGCGGGTCCGCCGGCCACTCCGCCCGCAGCACCATCTCGGTGGTCGGGTTGACCGCGTCCCCGGCCGGCTCGGGCGCCCAGGCGTCGACCAGGTGCCCGGTCACGCCGTCGAGGCAGGCGTCGTGCACCTCACGAAGGAAGACCGACGGACCCCGGAAGCGTTTGGTCCCCTCTCCCCACCAGTAGCCGGAGCAGAGCAGCAGCCGACGCGGTCGGGTCACCGCCACGTACGCCAGCCGACGCTCCTCCCGCTCGTCGTGCGCCCGCCAGGCGTCGGTGAAGTCCTCCAGGGCCCGGGCCACCCCGCGCTGGTCCTCCGCCCCGGCCAGGCCCAGCTCGGGCAGCCCGTCGGCGTCGCCGCGCAGCGGGAACGGCAGCACGCCGAGCCCGCCCAGCCAGTGGTCGGAGTTGCGCACCGGCCCCGGCCAGACTCCCCGGGTCAGCCCGGCGACCGCCACCACGTCCCATTCCAGACCCTTGGCGGCGTGCGCGGTGAGCACCTGCACGGCGCCCTCGACCACCTCCACCTCGCCGGGGGCCAGGCCGCGCTCCTCGTCCTCGGCGGCGGCCAGGTAGGCCAGGAACCCGGCGAGGGTGGCCCCCGGGGTCTCGCCGCTGAACCGGGCGGCCACGTCGCCCAGTGCGTCCAGGTGACCCCGGGCCAGCCCGGCGTCGCCGGCGCCGTCCCGGCCGGCCCGGACCGCCACCTCCACGTCCAGGCCGATGGTCCGCTCGATGTCGGCGATCAGCTCCGGCAGGGTCTGGTCCAGGCGGTAGCGCAGCAGCGCCAGTTCCATCCCGTACGCGCGCAGCCGCGCGTAGCCCTCGGCCGAGTACGCCTGCGCCGGCCCGAGGTCGGCCAGCGCCTCGACCAGCGTCGCCTCGTCCAGCATGTCCACGGCGATCTCCGGCCCGTCGTCGCCGGTGAGCCGGTGCCGCGCCCGCGCGATCGCCCGGGCACGCCGGTGCAGCGCCACGAGGTCACGCGGCCCGATTCGCCAGCGCGCGCCGGTGAGCAGCCGCAGCAGCGCCGCCCCGTCGGTCGGGTCGGCGAGCACCCGCAGGGTGCAGACCACGTCGCGGACCTCGGGAGTGTCCAGCAGGCCGCCCAGGCCGACCACCTCGACCGGCAGGCCGCGGGCCCGCAGCGCCGCCTCGATCGCCGGGATCTGGCTGCGCAGCCGGACCAGCACGGCGGTGGTGGGGCGCTGCGGCACCGGGATGTGCTCGGGCAGCGCCCCGGGCAGCCGGGCGGCGCCCCGCCAGGCGGCGAGCACGCTGTCGGCGATCCAGTCCGCCTCGTCGGCGTACGTCTCCAGCAGCGCGCAGTGCACGGTGCCGGCGGCGTGGCCGCCCGGGCTGCGGTGCGGGATCGGGTCCCGGACGCTCAGTGCCGCGCGCAGCTCGGGCACCCGGGCGCCGGCGGCGCGCAGCGGCAGGGAGAGCGCGTTGGCCACGCCGAGGATCTCCGGCCGGTTGCGCCAGCTCGTGGTGAGGCTCAGCACCTCGGCCGGGGTGCCGTCGGCGCGGGCGAACTCCGTCGGGAACCGCTCCAGGGTGCCGGCGCTGGCCCCGCGCCAGCCGTAGATGGACTGGCACGGGTCACCGACCGCGGTGACCGGGTGGCCGCCGCCGAACAGCGCGTTGAGCAGCACCACCTGGGCGTGGCTGGTGTCCTGGTACTCGTCGAGCAGCACCACCCGGAAGCGGTCCCGTTCGACCGCACCCACCGCCGGGTGGTCGCGGGCCACCCGCGCGGCCCGGGCGAGCTGGTCGGCGAAGTCCATCGCCTCGAAGTCGTCCTTGCGCCGCGCGTACGCCCGCACCAGCGGCAGCAGCTTGAGCCGGGTCTGCTGGAACTGCAACGCCTTGCGCACGTCGGCGTAGACCCGACCGGGGCGGGACTGCACGTCGGCGAAGAAGCGGCCGGTCCAGGCGGCCAGCTCGTCCGGGTCGACCAGGTGCTCGTCCAGCTCCCCGGCCAGCGCCAGCACCGCGTCGGTGATGGTGCTGGGCATCCGGTCGACCTCGGACATGTCCCCGTCGTAGTTGCGCACCAGCAGGTCGACCAGCTGCCAGCGGGACGCCTCGGTGAGCAGCCGGGTGGTCGGCTCGTACCCGGCGCGCAGCCCGTGCTCGGTGACGATCCGGCCGGCGTACGAGTGGTAGGTGGAGACGGTCGGCTCGCCGGCGAGCGGGTCGTCCAGCGGGTCGCGCCCGCGCCGGCCCAGCCGCCGGACCAGCTGGTCGAGCCGGGTACGCACCCGGTGCGCCAGCTCACCGGCCGCCTTGCGGGTGAAGGTGAGGCCGAGGATCTGCTCCGGTCGGACGTACGAGTTGGCGACCAGCCAGACCACCCGGGCGGCCATCGTCTCGGTCTTGCCCGATCCGGCACCCGCCACCACCAGCAGCGGTTCCACCGGCGCGGCGATGATCGCCGCCTGCTCCCGGGTCGGGGCCGGCAGCCGGAGCAGCTTCGCCAGCTCGACCGGGGTGTAGCGGGGCCCGGCGTCGGCGGCCCGGGGCGCCGGGGCGGCGGTGCTGAACAGGGTCGGCTGGGTCACCGTTCCGCCTTCGCTCGCGCCTGCCTGGCTCGCAAGCTCACTCCTCGCGCTCCCGGTTCCGCCTTGGCTCGCGCCCGCCTGGCTCGCCCACTGCGCGCGGTCACGGGTCCTCCGGGGTGCGGATCGCCGGGGGCTCGACGACCTGGCGCCCCTGCCCCGAGACCGGGCAGCTGGTCCGCACCGGGCAGACCCGGCACTTCGAGTTGGCGACCGCGGCGAAGGTGGCGGCGGCCATCGTATCGGCGGTGCGCCGGACCAGGGCGGTGGCCCAGCCGGCCTCCGGGCCCTCCCCGGCGGCGGCCTGGGCCTGCTCCTTGGCGTCCTTCGCCCCCGTGCCGAGCTGCACCAGCGCGGCACCGCCGGACTCCTCGCCGAACTCGGCGAACGCCCCCGCCTCCACCGCCGCCTGGTACGCCCCGAGCTGCGGGTGCTCGGCCACCTCCCGCTCGGTGACGGCCGTCGACTTGCCGGTCTTCAGGTCGATCACCACGAGCCGGCCGTCGGCGTCGACCTCCAGCCGGTCGACCCGGCCGGTCAGCTCGACCGGGCGGGTCGGATCGTCGAGGCGGACGGCGAACTCGTGCTCGATGGCGAGCAGCCGCCGCGGGTTGCCGGCGAGCCAGCGCAGCAGCTTGTCCACCATGGCCTCGGCGCGGGAGCGTTCCGGACCGACCATCCACCGGGCGGCCAGCTCGATCGCGTCGAACCGGGCGGCGACGTACTCCAGCAGGGCGGTGCGGTCGGCGCTGGCGTCCTCGGCGAGCATCGCGGCGGCGTGCACCAGGTTGCCGACGCCCTGCGCGGCGCTGGCCGGGCCGCTGCCGCCGTGCCGCTCCAGCAGCCAGCGCAGGCTGCACCGCAGCGCGCTCTCCATCGCCGACGGGGTGACCCGGACCGGCTCACCCTCGTCGACCAGCGGTCGGTCGTCGGAGAGGCCGCGCAGGCCCCACCAGTCGTCCGGGTGGGCGCCGGGAATGCCGGCGGCGGCCAGGCGGGCCAGCTCGGCCGCCGCCGCGCGCCGCCGGGCGGGCGGCGCCGCCGGGTCGGTGACCGCGGTGCGCAGCTCCGCGACCAGCGCGGACAGGGTGAGCGCCCGGGGCGGACGCCCGACCGGCAGCTCCCCGGGTTGGTGCGGCTCGTCGTCGTCCACAGCCGACGACACGGTGGCGCCGGGCCGGGCCGCTGTCGCCGGGCCGCTCGAGGTGGTCGCCTGCGGATCGGGTGCCGGGCCGGTCGGCTTCGGGCCGGTCGGCGCGGGGCCACCCGACCCGGTCGCGGGCGGCTCGGTGGTGCCCAGCTCGTGCAGGAAACGGCTCGGCTGCTCCTCGTGGTCGTCGCCGCCGACCGCCGCCGAGGCGACCGCGGTGACCAGCAGCTGGCGCCGGGCCCGGGTCACCGCGACGTGGAAGAGCCGGCGCTCCTCGTCGAGCAGGGCCGAGGTCTGGCCGACCAGGCTGGCCCGGGCGCCAGCACCGTCGGCCCGGCCGGCGAGCACGTCGACCAGTCGCTCGGAGCCGAGCAGGCTGCCGCGCAGCCGCAGGTCGGGCCAGATTCCCTCCTGGACCCCGGCGACGGCGACCAGGTCCCACTCCAGTCCCTTGGCCGCGTGGGCGGTGAGCAGCCGGACCGCCTCGCCCCGGTCCGCGCTGGCGGCCAGGGTGTCGGCCGGCAGGTCCTGGCCGAGGACGTGGTCGAGGAAGACCTCGGTACGCGCGCCGGGCAGGCGGTCGGTGAAGCGGGCGGCGGCGTCGAAGAGCACCAGCACCGCGTCGAGGTCGCGGTCGGCGGCCTCGGCGCGCCAGCGCTGGGCGGTCTCGTGCTCGCCGGTGGCGGCCCGGCCCCGGTTGATCGCCCCGGCCCAGCGCTCGGCGAGGCCGCTGGCCCGCCACACCGCCCAGAGCACGTCCTCGGCGGTGGCACCGGGGGTGGCCGCCGCCGTCCGCGCGGTGGCGAGCAGCTCGGCCACCGTCCGGGCCGGCTCGACCCAGCGCCGGTCGATCGCGGCCAGCTCGGCCGGGTCGCGCAGCGCCTCGACGATCAGCTCGCCGGAGGGGCGGCGGTCGCCGGCGGCCAGCGCGAGCGCCCGCAGCCCCTGGCGCAGCCGTCGCTCGGCGAGCGGGTCGGCGCCGCCCAGCGGCGAGTGGAGCAGGGCGACGGCGGTCTCCTCGTCCAGCCGATCCGGCTCCAGCGCGCAGCGCAGCAGGAGCAGCAGCGGCGCCACCGCGGGTTGCAGGTGCAGTGGCAGGTCCTCGCCGTGCACCACGGTCGGCACCCCGGCGGTGTGCAGGGCGCGGCGCAGCGAGGGCAGGTGCAGGTTGGTCGAGCGGACCAGCACCGCCATCCGCGACCAGGGCACCCCGTCGAGCAGGTGCGCCGACCGCAGCGCGTGCGCGAGCCAGGCCGACTCACTGGTGCCGGAGCGGAACGTGCGCACCTGCACCGTGCCGGGCGGCGCGTCGGGCAGCGGGCGCAGGGCCCGGTGCGCGGCCGGGCCGCGCAGCCGCCGGGCCAGCCGCCCGGTGGCGGCGAGCAGTCCTGCCCCGGCCCGGTACGACGTGGTCAGCACCACCTGCGCGGCCGGCGCGCCGGAGGCCGTCCGGAACCGGTGCGGGAAGGTGTGCACCACGGCCGGGTCGGCGCCCCGGAAGGCGTACGTGGAGGAGTCCGGATCGGCGAAGGCGACCAGGGGCTTGCCGCCGCCGGCGATGACGGCGAGCAGCTCCTGCTGGGCGGGGTCGGTGTCGGCCAGCTCGTCGACGTAGACGTGGGCCAGCCGGCGCCGCTCGGCCGTCAGCAGCTCGGGGTCGTCCAGCAGCATCCCGGTGGCGGCGCGGACCAGCTCCGCCGGGTCGTACGCGATCGAGCCGCGGTTGGCGACGTCGCGCAGGGCGAGCACGGCGACGTACTCGCGGAGGAAGCGGGCGGCGGCCGGCCAGTCGGCGCGGCCGAGCTTCTCGCCGAGCCGGGCCAGCTCGACCGGCCCGACGCCGCGCTCGGCGGCCCGCATCAGCAGGTCGCGCAGCTGGCCGGCGAAGGCCCGGGTACGCAGCGCGGGGCGCAAATCCTCCGGCCAGCCGACCGGGTCGTCGCCGGGCTCCTCGCCCACCACGTCGAGCAGCTCGCGGATGATCAGATCCTGCTCGGGACCGGTGAGCAGCCGGGGCGACGGCTCGCCCCGCTCGGCGGCGGCGCGGCGGAGCAGCCCGAAGGCGTACGCGGGGAAGGTGCGCACCAGCGGCTCGCGGACCACCCGGGCGGCCCCGGTTGCGGTCCTGCTCCCCGCCGGCGGGCTGCTGGCCGCCCGCCTGTTCTCCGGAAGCTGGCCGGCCCCGGCGATCCGCGCCTCGATCCGGTGGCGCAGGTCGGTGGCCTGCCGCCGGGCGAAGGTGAGCACCAGGATCCGCTCGGGGTCGACCCCCTCGGCCACCCGGGCGGCGACCGCCTCGACCAGGGTGCTGGTCTTACCGGTGCCCGGGCCGCCGACGACCAGCATCGGCCCGTCGGTGTGGCCGACGATCTCCGCCTGGAGCGGGTCGGTCAGCCGGGCACCGGGATGCGCGTCATCGACCGCCGACCCCTCGGACCGCGGCTCCCCCTCGACGCCCGCGCCCGCCCGGCCGTGTCCCTGGATCGCTCCGCCGGCTGGCCGGTCCCCCCGAACCGTCGCGGCGGACCGCTCCGCCCCCGGGCCCGGTCCGGCAGGCCGGCGCACCAGCCGGTACCCCTGCACCCCCACATCCCACCACGCCCCTCCGACACCCACCCCGCCCCCACCCCGCCGGACATTTGTCGATCATGAAGTTGTCGCCACGACACGCCGGCATCGACGACGACAACTTCATGATCGACCCGCGCGGCGCGGGTCAGGTGAGGTGGGATTCGAGGAGGTTGAGGGCGGCGGGGACGGTGTCGGCGACCAGGAGGAGGCCCAGGCCGGCGGGCTTGAGGAAGGTCTGGTCGGCGAGGGTGGCGAGCCAGTCCAGCAGCGGGCGGTAGAAGCCGTCGGTGTCGACCAGCACCATCGGCTTGGCGTGCAGGGCCAGCGTGGCGGTGGTCCAGACCTCGAAGAGCTCGTCCAGGGTGCCCAGTCCGCCCGGCAGGGTGAGGAAGGCGTCCGACTTGTCGACCATCAGCGTCTTGCGGCTGGCCATGCCGTCGGTGATCAGCAGCTCGTCGGAGGCCAGGTCGGCGACCTCCAGGTCGACCAGCGCCTGCGGGATCACCCCGACGGTGCGCCCGCCGGCCGCCCGCGCGCCGTCGGCCAGGGCGCCCATCATCCCGACGCAGCCACCGCCGCTGACCAGCGTGTGTCCGCGCCGGGCGAGCTCCGCACCCGTCTCGGCCGCCAACTCCAGCCAGCGCCGGTCGAGGGTACGGGAGGAGGCGCAGAAGACGCAGATCGCCGCCACGGCTCAGCCCCGCCGGCCCGCGCCCGACCCGGTCGGGCCCGCCGGCCCGCCGCCCTGTGCGCGGTTGCCCGCGCTGTCCGCGGCGGCCTGCTGGTCGGCGGCGGTCCGGGCGACGGCCTCCTCGCGCACGGCGTCCTGCTCGGCGGAGAGGGCGGCCTCGGCCTCGACGATGTGCTGCACGGCGGCATCCACGTCGTCGGTGAGGCAGATCAGGTCCAGGTCGACCGGCCCGATCTTGCCCTCGGCGGCCATGCTGTCCCGCAGCCAGTCGAGCAGCCCCCGCCAGTACGCGCTGCCCATCAGCACCACCGGGAACCGGGTGACCTTGCCGGTCTGCACCAGGGTGAGCGCCTCGAAGAGTTCGTCCATGGTGCCGAAGCCGCCGGGCAGCACCACGAACGCCTGGGCGTACTTGACGAACATGGTCTTGCGGGCGAAGAAGTACCGGAAGTCGATGGCCAGGTCGACCCAGTCGTTGAGCCCCTGCTCGAAGGGGAGTTCGATGCCGAGCCCGACGGAGAGCCCGCCCGCGTCGCTGGCCCCCCGGTTGGCCGCCTCCATCACACCCGGCCCGCCGCCGGTGATCACGGCGTAGCCGGCCCGGGCCAGGGCCGCGCCCAACTCCTCGGCCAGCCGGCACTCGGGGCTGTCCGGGTGGCTGCGGGCGGAGCCGAAGACGCTGACGGCGGGCGGCAGGTCGGCCAGGGTGTCGAAGCCCTCCACGAACTCGGAGAGGATCCGCAGCGCGCGCCAGGCGTCCTTGGTCTTCCAGTCGCCCCGGCCCCGGGAATCGAGCAGCCGCTGGTCGGCGGTGCTGGTCGGGATCGCGCCGCGGCGCAGCGTGACCGCGCCCCGGTGCCGCTCCGGATCGCGGCCCGGCTGCCGCCCGTTGCTCTGGCTCATGGGAGCAACCGTAGTGGAGCGGCACCGGCCGGGGGTGGCGCCCGGCGAGCCGGAGAAATAGTTCGCGATCTTGGGCAACTAATTCTGTCGCTCGTACGTCTTACTATTCACATACCGGGTATGCCCCGGTCGCGCGCCTTCGGGGGAGGAGCAAGCGTGATGAACAACAACGAGCGGATCCGGATCCGCCGGCAGATGCAGCGGCGCATCCGTGACGTGGTGGCCGAGCGCCGCCGTGCCCGACAGCTGGAGTCCCCGGCGGCACCGACCGCCGACCCCGAGACCACCGACTCCCCTGCCCTGACCACCGCCTGACCCCCACCGCACCCCACCCACCCACCGCACCCCGCCGGCCCCGCCGGCGCTCGGTGGTGATCAAGAGGTTTGCGTCACCCGGAAGGGCCTCTCCTGACGCAAACCTCTTGATCACCGAGCCGAGCCGAGGCGGGCAGACCGGGGGCGAGCCGGGCCGGGCGGCGGGGGGTCAGGCGGAGGCGAGCCAGCGGTGCAGGGTCGCGGCGCCGTCGCGGATCTTGGTGATTTCGACGTGCTCGTCCTTGTGGTGGGCGAGGTTGGGGTCGCCGGGGCCGAAGTTCAGCGCCGGGATGCCCATCGCCGCGAACCGGGCCACGTCCGTCCAGCCCAGCTTGCCGATCGGCGCGGCGCCGACGGCGGCGAGGAACTCCTGCGCCGCGGGCGACTCCAGGCCGGGGGCCGCGCCCGCCGCCGCGTCGGTCACCGTCAGGTCGAAGCCGGCGAAGACCTCCCGCAGGTGCGCCTCGGCAGCGGCCGGGTCACGGTCCGGGGCGTACCGGTAGTTGATCTCGATCTCGCAGCGGTCCGGGACGACGTTGCCGGCCACCCCGCCGGCGATCCGCACCGCGTTCAGTCCCTCGCGGTAGTCGCAGCCGTCGATGGTGACCCGTCGGGCCTCGTACGCCCCAAGCCGGCGCAGCACCTCGCCCGCGCCGTGGATGGCGTTCACCCCGTGCCAGGACCGGGCGGCGTGGGCGCGCTCGCCGTGCGTGGTGACGACCGCCCGCATGGTGCCCTGGCAGCCGGCCTCGACGATCCCGTACGTCGGCTCCAGCAGCACCGCGAAGTCGGCCTCCAGCCACTCCGGGTGCGCCTGCGCGACCAGGGTGAGCCCGTTGTACCTCGACTCGATCTCCTCGGCCTCGTAGAAGAAGTACGTCACGTCGTAGCGCGGGTCGGGCAGGGTCACCGCCAGGTGCAGCGCGAACGCCACCCCGGACTTCATGTCCGAGGTGCCGCAGCCGTACATCAGGTCGCCGCGCATCGTCGACGGGAAGTTGTCGTTCAGCGGCACCGTGTCCAGGTGGCCGGCGAGCACCACCCGGGACGCCCGACCCAGGTCGGTACGGGCCATCACCGTGTTGTTGTGTCGGAACGTGGCCAGGTGCGGCACGCCCCGCAGCACCTCCTCGACGCAGTCGGCGATGGCCTTCTCGTTGAGGGAGACGGACTCTATGTCGACCAGGGCACGGGTCAGGGCCACCGGATCAGCCAAGACCTCGGGGGTCAGCGGGTTCTCCATGCTGGGCACGGTACCGTCAAATTCGGTGCTGGCGGGGAGTGCGCCCGCCTGCCCCGCAGCCGCGAACGAGAGGTGTAACAGTGACGTCCGCAGTACCCGCCTGGGGCATCGGCCTGGCCACCGTCACCGCTGACGACCAGGTGCTCGACACCTGGTACCCGACCGGCAAGCTCGGACTTGGCGAGCTGCCGCTGGTCCCCGGCGAGGACCAGGGCGACGTGCTCGACCTGCCGCCGGGCGCGATCGGCGAGCGGGCGCTGCCGGGTCTACGTACCGTCGAGGTCACCACGGTGATCGGCTCGCTGGACGACCCGATCAAGGACGCCGCCGACGCGTACCTCCGGTTGCACCTGCTCTCCCACCGCCTGGTGCGACCCAACGAGGTCAACCTGGACGGCATCTTCGGCAAGCTGGCCAACGTGGCCTGGACGTCCGCCGGGCCGTGCCCGCCGGAGCGGGTCGACGAGCTGCGGGTGATCGAGCGGGCCGCCGGCCGGTACCTGGCGGTGTACGGAGTGGACAAGTTCCCCCGGATGACCGACTACGTGGTCCCCTCCGGGGTCCGGATCGCCGACGCGGACCGGGTCCGGCTCGGCGCGCACCTGGCCGCCGGCACCACCGTGATGCACGAGGGCTTCGTCAACTTCAACGCCGGCACGCTGGGCACCTCGATGGTCGAGGGGCGGATCGTGCAGGGCGTGCTGGTCGGTGACGGCTCCGACATCGGCGGCGGGGCTTCGATCATGGGCACCCTCTCCGGCGGCGGCACCGAGAAGGTCAGCATCGGCGAGCGGAGCCTGATCGGCGCGAACGCCGGCGTCGGCATCTCGCTCGGCGACGACTGCGTGGTCGAGGCGGGCTGCTACATCACCGCCGCGTCGAAGATCACCCTTCCGGACGGGCGGGTGGTGAAGGCCCGCGAGCTCTCCGGCGTGGACGGGCTGCTCTTCTGGCGCAACTCGGTCACCGGCGCGCTGGAGGCGAAGCAGCGCACCGGCAAGGGCATCGAGCTGAACGCCGCCCTGCACGCCAACGACTGACGGGCCGGCCGGGGCCGGGGCGAACCGCCCCGACCCCGACCGGCGTCCGGGCCCACGGCGGGGAGACCGCGGGCCCGGCGTTGCTCACCGCAGGCGGTACGCCTGGACGATCCGCTCGGTCACCGTGTTGCCGGCGGTGTCCCGGGCGGTGGCCCGCAGGGACACGTGACCGGGGCCGGCCGGGTGCCGCAGCAGCGCGACCCAGCCCTTCCCGGGCACCCGCAGCACGGCGGCCTTGCGCCAGGTCTTCCCGCCGTCGTACGAGGCGTCGACGGTCAGCTTCTCCACCCCGGCGGCCGGCGCCCCGGGCTGCCGCTGCACCTGCACCGGCACGGCGAAGAGTCGGCCGGCCGGCGCGCTGTTGTCGACCCGCAGCGGCGGGGCGAAGCGCACCGCCATCAGCGGCAGCCGGGCCGGGGTGTCACCGGCGACGTGACCGGACCGGAAGGTCCACGTCGACTCCACCGCGGTGCTCAGGTCGGTGAAGCTCCGGGTGGCCGACACCGTCAGCTTGTAGTCGGCCGCCGCGGGCGGCACGGTGAACTCGCCGTAGCCGGCGTACTCGCTCTCGCCGACCAGCTTCCCGTTGCGCCACAGGGCGGTCCGGGCGGTGTCGGTGACCGACCCACCGGGGTGCCCGGCGGCGTCGCTGTGCACCGGCAGGCCGACGAAGATGAGGTCACCGGTACGGCTGACGCTCTCCTCCGGCCAGCGCGGGGCCGGGAACGACGGCCCGTACGGGGCCTGGTTCCAGGTCTCGTGGACCGTCCGCCCCGCCTTGTACGCGGTCGGCACGGAGAACAGCGCCGCCTTCGGGTCCAGCCAGCCCTCCTCGTCGACCACCCCGAAGTCGATCTCGGACTCCCAGCGCACGCCCCTGGTGTTGTAGTGCTCCACCCGCTCACCGGGCACCTCGGTCGGCAGGATGATCGCCGAGGCACCGGTGTTGTACTCCAGCTCCGGCACGACGAACCGCTCGGCGACCATCCCCGGGTAGCCGCCCCGGAACCGGTGCACCACGGTCGCCAGGTCACCGGCCCGGTAGTGCCGGACGAAACCGGTCGGCATCCGCCCGGGGACCGCCTCGCTCAGCGCGTACAGGTAGGGGCTGCTGGCGGCCTCCCGGTCGGCCCACTGGCTGCTGATCGTCGAGACGAACCGGTCCGCGGAGACCGGGTTGCCGAGCTGGGCGGTGGTCAGGCCGGCGAAGCTGTCGGCCCAGAGCCCGAAGCCGTAGATGCTGCCCTCGTCGCCGAAGAAGACCGCGCTGACGTCGATCAGCAGCGGTGCCGCGTCCCGCTTCGGGATCGTGGTCAGGACCGGCTTGCCCCGCCGGGCGTCCACGGTGACCGAGAGGTCCCGGTCGACGGTCAGCTCGGGCTGGGCCAGCATGGTGAGCCCGCCGGCTTCGCCCTCGGGGGCGGGCTCGAAGATGAGCGTGCTCAGGCCGTAGCGCCCCTTGGGCAGGCGTACCTGGGCCACCCCGTCGGGGTCGTAGGCGTCCCGGACGTCGAAGCGGTCCAGGCTGGCCAGGCTGGTGTAGTAGTCGGCCGTCGGCGCGCCGGACCGGTTCAGGTGGGTCAGCGTCAGGGTGTAGCTCTCCACCTCCCGGTTGACCGCCACCGGGGTCACCGCGACGGTGGCGCCGGAGCGGGCCACGACCCGGCCGGTCCAGTAGCCGTCGGCGGCACCCAACCGGGTGTCGGCGGTGACGGTGGTCTCCGCCCGACCGCCCGCGGGCACGGTCACCCGGGTCGCGCCGAGGCGGAACATCCCGGCCGGCGCCGGCTGGCCGCCCGGACCGGTGATCTCGGTGCTCAGGTCGAGCGTGACGGCGGTCGGGCCGGCGTTGCGCCAGGCCACCGTGCGGGTGATCGGCGCGTCGTCGCCGTGCGGCCAGAGCGCGCGGCCGAAGGAGACGCTCACCGGGTCACTGGTCACCTGCTGGCCGATCGCGCGGGTCAGGTCGACCCGGCCGGCCCCCTGCTCGTACGCGGTCTGCGCCGGGTGCGGCTTCGCGGCGGCCATCAGGGTCGCCTTGAACTGCCCGGCCTTCCAGTCCGGGTGCTGCTGGGCCAGCAGCGCCACCGAGCCGGCCACGTGCGGGGTGGCCATCGAGGTGCCGGAGAGCGCGACGTACTTCTCCCCCACCGGGTCACCGATGCTGCCGGCGGCGGACCGGGCGGCGACGATGTCGACGCCGGGCGCGGTGATGTCGGGCTTCACCGCGTCGTCGCCCACCCGGGGGCCCCGGCTGGAGAACTCGGCGAGCTGGTCGTCGCGGTCCACCGCGCCGACGGCGAGCGCCGCGTCGGCGCTGGCCGGGGAGCCGACGGAGGCGTCCGACCCGGCGTTGCCGGCGGCGGTGACGAAGAGGGTGCCGGTCTGCGCGGTCAGCGTCTGCACCGCCTCCTCCAGCGGATCGACCTCGGGGAAGTCCCAGCCGCTGAGGCTCATGTTGACCACGGTGGCCCGCTTGTCGACGGCGGCCCACTGCATCCCGGCCAGGATGGCCGAGTCGCTGCACCCGATGTCCTCGCAGACCTTGCCGTTGAGCAGCGTGGCGTCCGGCGCGACGCCCTTGTACCGGCCGCCGGAGGCGGCGCCGCTGCCCGCGATGGTGGAGGCGACGTGGGTGCCGTGGCCGACCGTGTCCCGGTCGTCGGTGACCTCGGTGAAGTTGCGCGACTCGGCCACCTTGCCGGCCAGGTCGGGGTGGGTCGTGTCGACGCCGGTGTCCAGCACCGCGACGCTGACGCCCTTGCCGGTGAAGCCGGCCGACCAGGCGGTGGGCGCCCCGATCTGCGGGACGCTGTGGTCCAGGGTGACCCGGCGGCGACCGTCGAGCCAGAGCCGCTCGACGCCCCCCGCCGCGCCGAGCCGGGTGCCGGTGGAGCCGGTGGTGACCGCCGCCCACACCTGACCGGCGGTGGACTTGCCGGTGGTGAGGGCGGCGCCGCGGATCGCCGGCAGGTCCCGGGTCACCCGGGCGCCGGGCAGCGCGGCCACGCCGCGCCGGGCCTCCCCCGAGGCGTACGACACCAGCAGCGGCAGGTCGTCGCGGCGGGCGTCGTCGTAGCCGGCGGAGATCAGCTCGGTGACGTCGAAGAGTCGACGGTCGACCCGGCCGGCGCGGATCAGCGCCAGCGCGTCCTGGGGCACCACGGTCAGGTGCCCGCGCTCCCGGCGTACCACGAATCGCACGTCACCCCGGCCGGCGGCGGGCCGGACGGCGGCGTCGCCGGAGCCGGTGACGGTGACCCGGTCCCCGGTGACCAGGGTGACGGTGGTCGACCCGCCGGTCGGGGCGGACGGTTTCCCGGCCGGTCGGGACGCCTCGGCGCCCACCGGTGCGGTCGGTACGGCGGCCGAGGCGGTGGCCGGGGCACCGAGCGCCAGGCCGAGCACCAGCCCGAGCGCGACGGTCTTTCTTCTGGTTCTGTGCAACGGATCCTCCTCGTGAAGCGTCTTCATAGACGGGAGTCACATTGACAGCGACCAGAATTACATACCGGGTATGCAGAAGGAAAGTCCGGAATATGACGGTCCCCGCCCCTGGCGGGGGGCCGGACCGGTGATGATCGCCCGGTGACGTCCATGCGGGAACGAATGCTGGCCGGCGAGCCCTACATCGCCAACGAGCCCGAGATCATCGCCGACCTCGACCGCGCCGCGCAGCTGATGGAGCGCTTCAACACCACCCCCGCCACCGACCCGCAGGGGCGCCTTGCCGCGCTGCGCGAGCTGCTCGGCTCGCTCGGCGAGGACACCTGGATCCGTCCACCCTTCTACTGCGACTACGGCTGGCAGATCCACCTCGGCCCGCGGTGCTTCGTGAACTTCAACGCGGTCTTCCTCGACGTCGCCCGGATCACCATCGGCGCCGACGTCCAGATCGGACCCAACGTGCAGCTGCTCACCCCCACCCACCCGATCGAACCGGGCCCCCGCCGGGAGAAGTGGGAGGCCGCGAAGCCGATCACCATCGGCGACAACGTCTGGCTCGGTGGCGGGGCCATCGTGCTCGCCGGGGTGACCGTCGGCGCGAACACCGTGGTCGGCGCCGGCGCCGTCGTGACCAAGGATCTGCCACCGAACGTGGTCGCCGTCGGCAATCCCGCCCGCCCGGTACGCACCCTCGAATGACCCGTTGACCTGCTGAAACAGCAGACGTACGGGTGGCCGGAACCGGGCGCCAGGGTGCACTCTGGGTAGTGAGCGCGACACCAGGGGGCACGGATGGGCGATCGGGTGCTCGAACTACGGGTGCACGGGGTGTCCAACACCCCGCCCGACCAGCTCCTCGGGCTGCGACCCGAACCCGCCGGGGTCGGCCCGCAACCCGCCCTGGTGGCCGGCGGCACGGTCACCGGCTTCTACCGGTCCACCTCCGCCGGCCCGGACGACCCGATCACGGTCGAGGCGTACAGCTGGGGGCAGCTCACCTCCGGCGCGCGGACCGTGCGGGACGTCGAGCGGGCCCTGTGGACGGTGCTGCTCCCGTTCACTCTGGCCAACGTGGCCCTGCACGCCCGCCCCGACATCCCTCCGGACCCGGGCACGGAACGCTGGGCCGGCCGCTCCGGCATCGCGGCCTGGCTGATCCGCCTCTTCTGCCTCAGCCTCACCGCCACCCTGGCGATCGCGCTGACCGGCGTCGGCGTGGACCTGATCGCCTGGCAGTGCGTGAACCCGGACTGCCTGGGGCGGGTGCCCGGCCCGTGGGAGTTCCTCGGCCGCGGCTGGTGGCGGGCGGACGCCCACGCGCTCGCCGTCGGCCTGCTGCTGCCGCTGGCCGTGCTGGCCGTGCTCGGCATGGTCGCCTGGCGCACCTACCAGTACGAGGCCGAGATGCCCGCCCAGCCGCGTGCCGCCCGCCGCCCGACCGACGCCGGACCGCAGGTCGCGCCGCCCGCCGACCCGCCGCCGGCGAACCCGTTGCAGGACCCGACCTTCTGGTGCGGCGAGGGGCAGCTGCGCCGGGCCGCCGTGCTGCACCTGTGCACCGCGGCGGCGGTCGCCGCGTCGGTGCCGATCGCGGCGGTGCTGGTGATGGACCCGCCCCGGGGCGCCCGGGCGGTGGTCGCCTGGCCCACCGTCGCCGCCCTCGCCGCGGTGGTCGGGGCAGCCGTCGTCGCGATCGGCCGGCCCTACCTGACCCGACGCCGCGGGGACACCCCGCTGGGCCGGTGGAGCATCGCCGTCGGGGCGCTCCTCGGCCTGGGACTGACCGGAACCTTCGTGCTCCTGGCACTGCCCGACGGGCCCGCCGGCCGGCCGCTGTCGCAGTTCCGGCCACCGGCCGGCTGCACCGCGGCCCCCGACACGCCGGGCTGCCTGGCCGACCGGTCGCTGCCCGGGTACGACACGGCCGTCGCCTGGCTGGCCACGTACCAGGTGCTGCTGCTGATCGCCATCGGCGCGGTCACCCGGTCGGGGCGGCGCGCGCTGCTCGCCCCGGTGCTCGGCGCCGCGCTGCTGCCGCTCGGGGTGGGCTGGATTGAGGGCGGGCTGCCCGGGGTACCCGCCGCACCGCGGGGACTGAGCATCTGGATGCTCGCCGTACCGGCGATCGCGGTCGCCGCGACCGGCCTGCTGCTGCCCCGGACCCGCGGCGACGCCGACCAGCAGCCTCCCGGCCCGCACACCGACCTGGCCTGGGGCGGTCGAGGTCCGGCCCTGATCGCCGGCGCCGGCTGGATGATGGCGATCGCCTACAGCGCCGGGCTGCTGCACTGGGTCGCCGAACGGCTCAACGACGACGCCGGGCCCGAACGGGTGATGCCGCCGCTGGCGGTGTTCTGGGCCGGGCTGGCCTTCGCCGTGGCAATGGCCGCCCTCGTCGGCACCGGGATCCGCGCCGTCCTGCTCTTCCAGCGGCTGCGCCGTCAGGAGTACGCCGCGCTGACCGGGCCGGGGACCGTCCACTCCGCCCACGACCGGCGGCGCTGCCGCGACGTCAGCGGCTACCGGGCCCTGCACCGGCTGGTCGGCGAACACGCCGTCCGGCTGGTCGGCTGCTACGCCACCGTGGCGGTGGTGCTGGCCGCCCTCTGCTGCGCGGCGGCGCTGTCCCGCAGCCGTCCCGTCCCCGGGTCCGCCGTCGGCTGGCAGGCGGTGATCCACACCGTCGCGGAGGTCGGCGACATGATGCTGGGCTGGCTGCCGGTGGTGGTCGCCGGGCTGGGGCTGCTGGTCTACCGCAACGACACCGTCCGCCGCTCGGTCGGCGTCGTCTGGGACGTCGGCACCTTCTGGCCCCGCGCCGCGCACCCGCTGGCCCCGCCGAGCTACGCCGAGCGGGCGGTGCCCGAACTCCAGACCCGGGTCGCCGGGATCCTCGCGCTGGCCGAGCACGACCCGCGCCGGATGGACGGGGTGATCCTCTCCGGGCACAGCCAGGGGACCGTCATCTGCGCCTCGATGCTGCTCCAACTGCCGGCCCGCTGGCGCCGGCGGATCTGGTTCTTCTCCTACGGCTGCCAGCTCACCCGGCTCTACGGCCGGGTCTTCCCGGCGTACTTCGGGCCGGACCGGCTCCGGGTGCTCGCCGGCACCCTCACCTGGCCCGACGGGTGCGTCGCCTGGACCAACTTCTGGCGCCCCACCGACCCGCTCGGCTGGCAGGTCACCGCCGGCGAGCGGGAGGTGCCGGTCGTCGACCCGGAGGCGCTGCACCCCAGCGGCGGGGAGGTCGCCGACCCGCCCATCCGCAACCACAGCGGATATCCGGAGGCGGTGGAGTTCCAGCGGGAACGAGCCATGGTCGCCCGGCTGCTGCGGCGCGGCGTCCCGTCACCCCGGCGGGGGGTCGGTTAGGCGTACCACCAGGTCGGCGTAGTTCGCGGTGTCGCGGACCAGGGCGGCGTTGGTCTCGTCGCTGCCGTACGCCCAGGCCGCCGCCTGCTCCGGCGTCCGCCCGTACGCCTCGTGCCGGGCGACGAGCCGGCGCAGCCGCGACTCCGCGTCCAGGTCGACGAACCACGCCTCGTGCAGCAGCGGCCGCACCTCGTCCCACGGCGGGTCGGTGAACAGCAGATAGTTGCCCTCGGTCACCACCAGTCGGACCGAGGGCGGCACCTCGATCGCCCCGGCCACCGGCTCCTCCAGGTCCCGGCGGAACAGCGGCGCGTAGACCGCGGTCGGCTCCAGCCGTCGCAGCCGGCGCAGCAGCGAGACGTACCCGTTGGCGTCGAAGGTGTCCACCGCGCCCTTGCGCGCGGCGCGGCCCAGCCGCTCCAACTCGGCCTGGGCCAGGTGGAAGCCGTCCATCGGCACCAGCCGGGCGCTCGGGCCGATCGCCGCGACGATCCGCTCGGCGAGAGTGGACTTGCCCGCCCCGGGCGCCCCGGCGATGCCGAGCAACTGCCGGGGCCCCGCCTCGGCCAGGGCACGGGCCCGGGCCACCAGGTCGTCGAGCGGGAGCAGGGTGGCCTCGGGCATCAGGGCAGCACCGGGTCGCTGACGGTGAACCGGGCCCGCACCACGGCGTGCACGGTCTGTGGCTGCGGGTCGAGTTCCAGCTCCGGCGGGGCGCCCTTCTCCATTCGGGCGAACGCCGCGCCGCCCATCGGGGCGAACCCCTCCTCCGCGTCGGCCAGCTCCAGCAGGGCGGTGACCCGGGCACCCAACGCCTCGGCGTACTCCCGGGCCCGGTGCAGCGCGTCGGCGATGGCGGCGTGCCGGGCCTCCCGGTGGGCCGGGCTGTCCGGCCGCAGCGACCACCAGGGGCCGGCCACCTCGACCTGCTCCTGGTCGGCGAGGCGGAGCATCAGTTCGGCGAGGACGGCGAAGTCGGTGACGGTGACGCTGGTGGTGACGCTGCCGTGGTAGCCGACCACCCGCTCGCCGGAACGGTTGGTCTCGGGGCGTACCCGCAGGTCGCCGGCCTCCCGGCGGTCGAGGGCGGCGGCGTGCTCGTCGAGCAGCACCCGCACGGCGGCGGCCCGCTCGGCGAGCCGGGTCAGGGTGACCTCCCGGTCCCGCTCGCGGGCCGTGGCGGTCACCTGGAAGCGGGCCAGCTCGGGCGCGACCTCCCGGTACGCCTCACCGCGCACCGCCACGACCGGTCCGTCCGTCACGCCCTCACCCTAGCGGCGGGTCCGGTGGGCCGCCCGGTTCCACGGCCAACCGGCGGGCCACGTACTCGACCTGGTCGCCGGTCGTCCGGCACCCGTCGAGGTACCCGCCGGCCGCGCCCAGCTCGAGCAGGAAGCGCAGCTCCGCGTCCCCGCCGCCGGCCAGCGGGAAGGCCCGCCGCAGCTCGACCGTCGCGCGGCCGGCCAGCGCCGCCCGGGCGTCGCGGCCCTCGCCGTGCCGGGCGGTGAGCACGGCCCGGTCGTCGTCGCGCAGCGCGGCCGCCAGTTCGTCCAGGAAGGAGGTGACCGACGTCAGCGCGGCCAGCACCTCCGCCCGGTTGGCGAGCAGCATGTTCGCCGTCCGCTCCGGTGGCGTGCCGGCGACCCGGGTGCCGTCGCGGAAGCTGCCGGCGGCGAGGCCGAGGACGGCGTCGCGCAGCGGGGAGCGCTCGGCCGCGCCGGCGAGGGCGCCGGCGAGCAGGTGCGGCACGTGCGAGGCGAGCGCGACGACCGCGTCGTGCCGGTCGGCCGCCATCGGCACCACCCGGGCGGCGAACACCTCCATCACCAGCACGGTGAGCCGGCGGAAGGCGGCCAGGCCGGGGCCGGGCGCGGGGCAGAGCACCCAGGCGGCGTCGTCGAAGAGCCCCGGCACCGCGGCGGTCAGCCCGGCCCGGTCGGTGCCCGCCATCGGGTGGCCGGGGACGAAGCGGTGGGTCAGCCCCTGCGCGGCGGCGAACGCGGCCAGCTCCGCCTTGGTGCTCCCGACGTCGGTGAGCAGGCAGTCCTCGGTGGTCGCCGTGGCCACCTCGACCAGGGTCCGCGGCAGGGTGGGCAGCGGACCGCAGAGGAAGACCACGTCCCGGTCGGCCACGGCGTCGACCAGACGCTCCGGTGCCGGTACGCCGGCCCGCCGGGCCTGCCGCCGGGTCGCCTCGTCCGGGTCCCAGCCGGCCACGTCCAGCCCGGCGGCGTGCAGCCGGAGCAGCACCGAACCGCCGATCAGTCCGGTGCCGACCACCGCCGCCCGGACCACCCCGCCGGCCCCGCCCATCGGCGCGTCAGGCCTGTGCGAGCCGCGCGGCGACCGCCGCGACGTGCGCGTCGGACTCGGTCAGCGCGGCCCGGACGTGCTGCGCCCCGCCGGGGCCGTAGAAGACGCCGGCGGCGACCAGGATGCCCCGGCGGGCCAGCCAGTGCACCGTCGCCCAGCAGTCCTCGCCCCGGGTCATCCACAGGTAGAGCCCGGCCTCGGAGTGCTCCACGGTGAAGCCCGCCCCGGTGAACGCGGCGAGCAGCGTCTCCCGCCGGGCCCGGTAGCGTTCCCGCTGCTCGTCGGCGTGCGCCTGGTCGGCGAGGGCGGCCACCATGGCGGCCTGCACCGGCGCGGGCACGATCATGCCGGCGTGCTTGCGGATCTTGAGCAGCTCGGCCACCAGCGCCGGATCACCGGCGACGAAACCGGCCCGGTAGCCGGCCAGGTTGGAGCGCTTGGAGAGCGAGTGCACCGCCAGCACCGAGTCGTACGACCCGCCGCAGACCTCGGGCGAGAGCACCGAGACCGGCTCGGCGTCGGCCGTCCAGCCCAGCGGCAGGTAGCACTCGTCGCTGGCCACCACGGCGCCCCGCTCGCGGGCCCAGTCGACCACCTTGCGCAGGTGGGCGGCGGGCAGCACCCGACCGGTCGGGTTGCCGGGCGAGTTGACCCAGACCAGGCGTACCCGGGAGGTCGGGCCGACCGCGGTCAGCGAGTCGGCGCGGACGGTGGTGGCACCGGCGAGCCGGGCCCCGTCCTCGTACGTCGGGTAGGCGATCGACGGCACCACGACCACGTCACCGGGGCCGATCCCGAGCAGGGTGGGCAGCCAGGCGACCAGTTCCTTGGAGCCGATCGTCGGCAGCACGCCGAGCCCGTCGACCCCGGCCCCGCAGGCCCGGGCCACCCAGCCGGCGATGGTGTCGCGCAGCGCCGTGGTGCCCGCGGTCAGCGGGTATCCCGGGGCGTCGGACGCGTCCGCCAGCGCCTGCCGGATCACCGGGGGCACCGGGTCGACCGGCGTGCCCATCGAGAGGTTGATCAGACCGTCCGGGTGCGCCGCGGCCACGGTGGCCGCGGCGTCCAGCGTGTCCCAGGTGAACTCGGGCAGCCGCGACGAGACCGGCGCGGGCCGGTTCAGTGGCCCTCTCCGCGCGGCGGCTGGGCGGCGACGAACGTCGCGTCCTTCTCCACCTTGCCGATCTTCGACGCGCCACCCGGCGAGCCGAGATCCTCGAAGAACTCGTAGTTGGCCCCGGTGTAGTCCTTCCACTGCTCCGGGACGTCGTCCTCGTAGAAGATGGCTTCGACCGGGCAGACCGGCTCACAGGCACCACAGTCGACGCACTCGTCGGGGTGGATGTAGAGCATCCGATTGCCCTCGTAAATGCAGTCGACCGGGCACTCCTCGATGCATGCCTTGTCGAGCACATCCACGCACGGCTCGGCGATGATGTAGGTCACCGGTCTTCTCCTCCGCAAGACGCGCCGCGATCACCCGCGACGGTAAGAGCCTAGTATCTCGCCGGGGAGGAGGTCGATCGTGCTCCGACAGCAGGACGTGGGCCACCGGATCGTGGTGCGCCGCATTGTGGGGATTCGTGAGGGCCGCCCCCTCTTCTCGGACGCTCTCGGCGAGCTGGTCGAGCTGACCGAGACTCATCTCACTCTCGCCACCACGCAGGGCCGGCTGCGGGTGCCGGTGACCGAGGTGCACCGGGCCAAGCGGGTGCCGCCGACCCGCCGGCCGACCGCCTCCGCCGTGATCGAGCTGGAGCTGGCCTCCGACGAGGCGTGGCCCGCCGCCGTCCGGGACCGGCTGGGCGACTGGCTGCTGCGGTCCGCCGCCGGCTGGTCCGGCCGGGCCAACTCCGCGCTGCCGGTGGGCGACCCGGACCGGCCGCTGCCGGCCGCGCTGGACGCGGTGGAGCGCTGGTACGCCGACCAGGGGCAACCGGCCATGGTGAACACCCCGCTCCCGCTGGCCGCGCCGGTCGGCGCGGAGCTGGACGCTCGGGGCTGGGGCAGCCGGCCACCGGTGCTGGTGCAGACCGTCGCCCTCGCCGCGCTGCCGCCGGCCGCGTCGGCCCCGGCCGGCTCACCGCCGGTCGAGCTGGCCGCCGCGCCGTCGGACGACTGGCTCGCGATCGCCGCCGGCCGCAAGGGCGGCCTCCCGGACGCCGCCCGGCACGTGCTCACCGCCGTGGACCGGGTCCGCTTCGCCCACGTGTACGCCGACGGCACGCTGGTCGCGATCGGCCGGGGCACCGTCACCGGGCGGGGACGCTGGCTCGGGCTCAGCCTGATCGAGGTGGTGCCCGAGGCCCGGCGGCGCGGGCTGGCCGGTCGGGTGGTCCGGGCCCTGGTCGACTGGGGCGTGGCGGAGGGGGCGACGCACGCCTTCCTCCAGGTGGAGCAGCGCAACACCGCCGCGGTGACGCTCTACCGGGGACTCGGCTTCACCACCCACCACACCTACCTGACCCGGGTCGCCCCGGACTGAGCCGAGAAAAGGTTCCCGCAGGTCGTTCGGGGTACCGGAGGAACTGGAGGCGGCACGACGCACGTCGTGACGCCTCCTTCGACCCCGGACCAGGAAGGACCTGCTCGATGGCCACGCGCAGCGGATCGGGACGCGCCAGCGCCTCGACGGCGACGAAGAACGTCCCCGGCAACCAGACCCCGAACACCCCGGACATCAACGAGAGCGAGATCGCGCGCCTCAAGGTCGACCAGCTCCGCGACCGACTGCGCCGACGCGGCATCACCGGCACCGCCGACATGCGCAAGAACGAACTCGTTGACGCCCTCATCAAGGCGCTCCGCGAAGGCCGGAAGACGATCCGCTCCCGCAACACCTCCGGCAGCGGCCCGGCGTCGCGCTCCGACGGCGGCTCGCGGGGCCACTCCCGCGACGGCGGCACCGCCCGCGGCCGGGGCGGGTCGGCTTCTCGTGGCGGGTCCGGGTCGCGCGGCGGCGGAACCGGTGAGCAGCCGGGCAACCAGACCCCGAACACCCCTGAGGTCAACGAGAGCGAGATCGCCCGCCTCAAGGTCGACCAACTCCGCGACCGACTGCGCCGACGCGGCATCACCGGCACCGCCGACATGCGCAAGAACGAACTCGTCGACGCCCTCATCAAGGCGCTGCGCGAGGGCCGGAAGACGATCAGCTCCGGCACGGGCCGTACGTCGCGCACGAACTCCGGCTCCCGTGGCGGCTCGGGCTCGCGCAGCACGTCCGGCTCGGCTTCGGGCGGCGGATCGGCTTCGGGTGGCGGGTCCGGGTCGCGGGGCGGCGGAACCGGTGAGCAGCCGGGCAACCAGACCCCGAACACCCCCGAGGTCAACGAGAGCGAGATCGCCCGCCTCAAGGTCGACCAACTCCGCGACCGACTGCGCCGACGCGGCATCACCGGCACCGCCGACATGCGCAAGAACGAACTCGTCGACGCCCTGATCAAAGCGCTGCGCGAGGGCCGGAAGACCACCGGCTCCGGCACCGGCCGCTCGGGCTCCGGGCACTCGGCCGGCTCGGATTCCGGGCGCTCGGGCTCCGGACGTTCGGCGAGCGGCGGCAGGTCGGCCACCCCCGATCGCTCCGGCCCGCAACAGCCTCGGTCCGAGTCGCCCGAGGTGGAGTTGGCGGAGGTGGAGCGGCGAGCGGCGGAACTGGCGGACGTGACGCCGCTGGCGGTGGAGGTCGAGGAGATCGAGCGGCGGGCGGCGGAGCTGGAGGAAGCGGTGTCCGAGTCGACGACGCCGGTGGCCGCGCTCCGCCGGGAGCTGGACTCCACCGCGACCCGGCCGGCGCTGCCGGCGTCCCCGTCGGGCAGGGGCTCGGGCACCCGTGTTCCGCAACCCCGGTCGGGTGGCGGCGACGCGGGCAGGGACGCTACCGACCGGCAGCCGGTACGGACGCACGCCGAGGACGCCGAATCGGGACCGACCGCCGACCGGGTGCTCACCGCGATGGTGCCGGCCGAGATGGAGCCGGGCGACGAGGTCATCACCCCGGAAGGCACCGTGCTCACCGCCGAAGACGGCACGGCGGTGGCCACTTCCCCGCTGCCGGGGACGAAGGGTAGGGGTCGGGCTTCCTCTCCCGCCCACTAGCCGAGCGGCACGCCCCGGGCCTGGCCCGCCACGTCCGGCGGCGCCCGGCCCGCGGCTGGCCGGAGAACGAACAGCCGCACGATCGAGGGGCGGCCGCCCCCACCTGACCGACTCCGCCGGCCGAAGGCGGATGATCCACTCCGTATCGCTGACGTGGCGGTATCGGGGCGCCGCGATACCGCCGTTCCGCCGACACGGAGTCGATCAGAGTCGGCCGCGACCGCACCCCGCCCGAGCGGGACACGTCACCCGCCTCAGCGGCGGACGACCCGGCGCGGCTTGGCGGACTTGATCTCGGCGTACCGCTTGAGCTGCTGGGAGCGGTGGTCGCGGCCGAGCGCCGTGAGCACCAGGTAGCCGACCGCCACGCCGGCCCCGGCGGCCAGCAGGTAGAGCCAGATCTGGGCGAAGAACAGCCCGGCGCCCCCGCCGAACGGGTTGTTGCCGACCAGCAGCGGCCCGACCAGCACGGTGAGCAGCAGCGCCACCAGCACCGCCGCGCCAACGTCGGCGCCCCAGGCGCCCACCGGACGGGTACGGCCCTGCACGAAGACCACCCCGGCGAGGATCAACCCGATCACCACGAACATGCCCAGCGAGACCCGGTCGGCGGCGGTGTCGTTCCCGTCGAAGCCGAGCTTGATGATCACCCGAGCCACCACGTTGACCGCGAACAGCGCCCCCGCGAGCACGCCGACCGCGCGCCACCGATTCCCCATCGCACGCCTCCCGCCGTACCGCCCGCCCCAGTGGCGAGCCTTCTGGCAGGAATGTCTACCACCACAGGCTGTGCGGCGTCATCACCCGTCGTGACGTCGTTGCGGCGGGCCGAGGATCTGCCGGAACGCCATCACCGCGAAGGTCATCGCCCCGGCGGTGATCATGCCCAGCCCCACCCAGTTGTCGCCGGCGACGAGCAGGTCGCCCTCGGTGGTACGGACCGCCGCCACGGCCATCAGCACGAACCACGGCAACGCCGGCAGCGCCACCGCCCACTTGCGGCCGACCGTGGCGTACGCGAACCAGCTCACCGCGATCGCCGCACCGATGGTGACCAGCACCGACACCCCGATCAGGTGACCGCCCACCCGGACGGTGGACAGCAGCAGCCCGAGCAGCGCCACCAGCACCCCGCCGACCACCGAGACCAGCCCGCCGGCGATCCGCAGGGCGACGTCGAGCAGCCGCGTGGACCGGCCCGGGGGCGGCGGTGTGACCTGCTCCTCGACCACCGTCATCGGCGCGGCGGGCAGGGTCACCGGAGCCCGGCCGCCGCGACCGGGGAGCGGTCGGTGCCGTCCGCGGCCAGCCCGGCGAACAGGTCGTCCTCCCAGCCGTACGGGCCCTTGCCGGGGCCCTTCTCGCCCACCGCGAGGGTGAAGTACTCCACGCCCATGAACTCGGCGCCGAAGTTGCCGGCGATCGAGTACAGCCACGAGGTGGCCGGGATCTGGGTGGCGTGCGCCCGCATCGCCGCCTCCTTGGCGGCGTGCTGGTCGGTGGCGTCGATCCGCGCGGCGATCTGCGGATCGGGCGTGCCGAAGGGCAACTCCTCGATGCTGTCGATGCCGTCGAAGGGGTTGTCGGACGCCTCGGTGAAGGCGGTCAGGCCGGCCTCCAGCACGCTGCGCGGCATGGCCGTCCAGTAGACCTTGGCCGGGGCGAAGCCCTCGGCGGCGGCCAGCTCGTGCGCCCGCATCGCCACCCGGTGGGCCTGGATGTGGTCGGGGTGCCCGTAGAAGCCGTTCGGGTCGTACGTGATCATTACCTGCGGGCGGACCTCGCGCATGATCTCCACCAGGTGCCCGGCGGCCTCGTCGAGGTCGGCCTGCCAGAAGGCCCGGGGGTGCTCGTTGGTGGCGAGCCCCATCATGCCGGAGTCGCGGTAGCGACCGGCGCCGCCGAGGAAGCGGTGGTCGGTGACGCCGAGCGCGGCACAGGCGGCCGCCAGCTCGCCGATCCGGTAGCCGCCGAGCTGGTCGGCCTCGGCGGCGGCGAGCTGCGCCAGCTCCGGCACGTGGATCTCGCCCTCCTCGCCGAGAGTGCAGGTCACCAGCGTGACGTGGGCGCCGCTGGCGGCGTACCAGGCCATCGTCGACCCGGTGCCGATGGACTCGTCGTCGGGATGCGCGTGAACCAGCAGAAGGCGTCGATCGGGCAGCGTCGTCACGTCCGTCACTCTAACCGGCGGTCCTTGTCCGCCGAGCCTGACGCGTCCGCCCAGGTCGGCCACATCACGTCGTGAGCCGCCCTACGATCTGGAGCTGTGGACTTTCCCGAGCTGGCCGCCCGCACCCGTCGGTTCAGCCACGGGGCGCCGCGCGCCGTTTCCGTGGCCGACGACGGCTCCCGGGTGGTCTTCCTCCGCTCGGGCGGTCCCGAGGACCCGGCCGAGCAACTCTGGTCGCTCGAGGTCGCCAGCGGCGAGGAGCGGCTGATCGCCGACCCGGCCGCGCTGCTCGGCGCCGACGCCGAACCGGGCGCGCTCGCCCCCGGCGAGCGGGCGCTGCGCGAACGGCTGCGGCTCAGCAGCGCCGGCATCGGCTCGTACGCCCTCGACGCCGCCGGCCGGGTGGCGGTCTTCGCGCTGGCCGGGCGGCTGTTCCGGGCCGACCTGGTGCACGGCGACGTGGTCGAGGTGGAGACCGTCGGGCCGGTGATCGACCCGCGGCCGGACCCGACCGGCGAGCGGCTGGCGTACGTCACCGACGCCGCCGAGGGGGTCCGCCGGGGCCAGCTGCGGGTGGTCGAGTCCGACGGCACCGACACCCTGCTGGCCGGCGAGGACTCCGGCGTGACCTGGGGGCTGGCCGAGCACGTCGCGGCCGAGGAGTTCGACCGGTTCCGCGGCTACTGGTGGGCGCCCGACGGCCGGTCGGTGCTGGCCGCCCGGGTGGACGAGTCCCGGCTGCCGCGCTGGCACCTGCACGACCCGGCCGACCCGACGAGCCCGCCGACCACGGTCGCGTACCCCCGCGCGGGTGGGCCGAACGCCGAGGTCAGCCTGCACCTGCTCGACCTCGACGACGGCTGGGTCGACGTGCACTGGGACCGGGAGACCTACCCCTACCTGGCGTCGGTGGGCTGGGCCGACGGCGGGCCGCTGATCACGGTGCTGCGCCGCTCGCAGCAGCACGGCCTGGTGCTGGCCGTGGACCCGCGCACCGGGGAGACCCAGGTGCACGCCGAGCTGGCCGACCCGCGCTGGGTGGAGCCGATCCCGGGCACCCCGGCGCACCTGCCGGACGGCCGGGTCCTGGTCGGCGGGGAGCTGGCCCACGACGGGTACGACGCCCGCTGCCTCTTCGCCGACGGCACCCTGCTCACCCCGCCCTCGCTCTACGTACGCCGGGTGGTGGGGCGGCTGCCCACCGGCGGCGGCCCGGCGGACCTGCTGGTCGAGGCGAGCGAGGGCGAGCCGAGCCAGCGCCACCTGTACCGGGTCCGCACGGTGATCGGCGGCGGCGTGGATGCCCGCCGGATGAGCGGCACCCCCGGCTGGCACACCGCCGCGGTCGGCGGGGACGTGCTGGTGGTGGGCACCGCCTCGCTGGACGACGCGGGGACGAGCTGGTCGGTCTGGCGCGGCGACCGGGAGGTGGCCCAGTTGCGCTCGCTGGCCGCCACCCCGCCGTACGCCCCGCGCCCGATGCTGGTCCGGGTGACCGACCGGCGGCTGCCGTCCGGCGTGCTCTACCCGAGCGACCACGTCAAGGGCACCCGACTGCCGGTGCTGCTGGACGTGTACGGCGGTCCGGGGCACCAGGAGGTGGTGGCCGCCCGGGCGGCCTGGCTGGAACGGCAGTGGTGGGCCGACTCCGGCTTCGCGGTGGTGACCGTCGACAACCGGGGCACCCCGGGGGTGGCGCCCTCGTTCGAGAAGGCGGTGCACCGCCGGCTGGCCGACGTGATCCTTGCCGACCAGGTGGACGCGCTGACCGCGCTGGCCGGCAAGCACCCGGACCTGGACCTGGACCGGGTGGCGATCCGGGGCTGGTCGTTCGGCGGCTGGCTGGCCGGGCTGGCCGTGCTGCGGCACCCGGAGCTGTTCCGCTGCGGCATCGCCGGCGCCCCGGTCACCGACTGGCACCTGTACGACACCGCCTACACCGAGCGCTACCTGGGCCTGCCGGACGACGGGATCGACGTGTACGGCCACCACTCGCTGGTGGAGCTGGCCGCCGAGCCGCTGCTCGACTCGGAGCAGGCCCGGCCGCTGCTGCTGGTGCACGGCCTGGCCGACGACAACGTGGTGGCCGCGCACACGCTGCGGTTGTCGGCGGCGCTGCTGGCCACCGGGCGCCCGCACGCGGTGCTGCCGCTGACCGGGGCCAGCCACATGGCCGCCGACGGGCTGTCCGAGCGGCTGCTCCGGCTGGAGCTGGACTTCCTGCGTACGCACCTCTGAGACGCGGAAGGCCCCGGCCGACATCGTTGTCGACCGGGGCCCGTCCCTACCGCGAGTTACTGCTTGACGTGCGCGTTGACGAAGGACGGGTAGCCGAAGACGCTGGAGATGAAGACCCCGCCGGCCTTGGAGCCGTGCACGACGTAGGCCACGTCGACGTAGAGCGGCACCACCGGGGCGTGCTCCTTCATGATCCGCTCATCGAGCTTGCCCCACTCCGGGCCCTGGTCGGCCGGGGCCATGGCCAGGATCCGGTCGAACTCGGCGTTGATGGCCGGGTCGTTGAAGTAGGACTGGTTGCTGTTGCCCTCGGCCTTGATCGACCGGCCGTCGTAGAGCACCGGCAGGATGGACGCGCCGCTCGGCCAGTCCGCCGCCCAGTTGCCGATGTACAGGTCCCAGGGGTTGTTCTTCTTCTTGATCTCGTCGAGCTTGGCGTCGTCCGGGATGTTCCGGATCGTGATCTTGAAGCCGGCCTTCTCCAGGTTGCTCTTGATCTGGGTGGCCATCTCCTGCTCCTCCGAGTCGTCGGAGGCGCCGAGGACGAGCTGCGGGGTCTGGCCGCCGAGCAGCTCCTTGGCCTTGTCGATGTCGCCGCTGGCGCCCGCCGGGTACGCGTCGTACGCCTTGTAGCCGATCGTCGCCGGCGGCATCAGCGTGGTCAGCGGGGCCGCCACGGTGGAGCCACCGATGGTCTTGATCAGGCCGTCGCGGTCGATGGCGTAGTTGAGCGCCTGCCGGACCTTGAGGTCGGTGACCCGCTGGGTGTTGATGACCAGCTGGTTGGCGCTCGGCGTCGGGGAGAGGATGGTCCGCGACTTCAGGTTGGCGTCACCGGCGACCTTGGCCACCAGCGAGGCGGGCACGAAGTTCCACGCGAGCGCGCTCTGGTCCGCGCCGTTGTCGGCGATCACCCGGTTGTTCGCGGCGTCGGCGGTCGGGCCGAACGTCCAGACGAACTGGTCCGGGTACTGGTGCCGCACCGGGTCGGTCTTCGGGTCCCAGTTCGGGTTGCGGTCCAGGGTCAGCTGCACGCCGACCTGGTGCTTGGCGACCTTGTACGGCCCCGACGAGAACGGCTTCTGGTCGAGGTTGACGCCGGTGTCCATCTCCGGCTTGAGCGGCGCGGTGGTCGGCAGCGAGACGGCGAACGGCAGGTCGCACCGGGGCTTGGCGAACTCGAAGCGCAGCGTCTTCGCATCCGGCGTGGTCAGGCCCGGGGGCAGCCCGGTCTTGTTCTTCTTGAAGTCCCACCTGGTGTCGAACTGCGGGCTGTCGGCCAGCCACTCCTGGATGTAGGTCGGGCCGCCGGGCAGGTCCGGGTCGAAGGAGCGGGCGATGCCGTACGCGATCTCCTTGGAGGTGATCGCGCTGCCGTCCTCGAACTTCACCCCGTCCTTGATCTTGAATTCCCAGACCTTGCAGTCGTTGTTGACGTTGGTGCCGGGCGTCTCGGCCAGGTCACCGACGAGCACCAAGCCGCCCTTGCCGTCGTCCTTCCAGGTGGTCAGGTAGCGGGCGAAGAGCGGGTTGGCCATCAGGCCGGCGAACGAGTACGTCCGCTGCGGGTCCAGGTGGGAGATGGGGGTCTCCCGGATGATGCTGAAGGTGCCGCCCTTCTGGGCCCCCTCGACCTCGGCTGCCGGCCCCTGGGAGTCCTTCGGGTCGGTCGCGATCACCCCGGTCTGCTTCCGGTTGTTGTCCACCACCGGGCCGTCGTCCGTGTTCTTCGTGCACGCGCCCAACGCCACAACCAGTGCGATAGCGCCGGATGCGGCTGCCGCCACCCGTGGTCGCATGTCGTACCT
This sequence comes from Micromonospora palomenae, assembly GCF_007829925.1. NCBI lineage: Bacteria > Bacillati > Actinomycetota > Actinomycetes > Micromonosporales > Micromonosporaceae > Micromonospora > Micromonospora palomenae. The sequence continues at coordinate 64,891 of NZ_VIXA01000003.1, read as the reverse complement.
CCTCCACCGTGTGCTCTGCGGGCGCCGGGCGGGGACCCGCCGACGTCCCGAGGATCGTAAAGAAGAAAACCTTCGAGTTGTGTAACAGTTGTCGATAAATTTCAACGGCGCGTACATCGGGTGTCCGCGCCCGACCCGCGACGGCCTCAGCCCAGCCGCACCCGCGGGTCGATCGCGGCGTAGAGCAGGTCCACCACCAGGTTGGCGACCACCACGAAGAAGGCCGCGATCAGCACGGTGGCCATGATGGTGGGCAGGTCACCGCCCTTGACCGCGTCCACGGCGGTACGCCCCAGCCCGGTCAGGCCGAAGGTCAGCTCGGTGATCACCGTGCCGCCCAGCGCCCCGCCGACGTCCAGCCCGGCGATGGTGACCACCGGGGTGATCGCCGCGCGCAGCGCGTGCCGCCCGTACACCTGGGGTTTGGCCAGGCCCTTGGCCCGCGCGGTCCGGACGAAGTCCTCCGACAGCGTCTCCAGCATCTGCGCCCGGGACAGCCGGGCGTAGATCGCGGAGAAGAGGAAGGCCAGCGCGACCCAGGCGAGCACCAGCCCGCTCGCCCACCTCAGCGGATTGTCGACGATCGACGTGTAGCTGGGCACCGGCAGCAGCCGCGTGGTGTAGACGAAGACCAGCAGCAGCACCGCGCCGACGAAGTAGAGCTGCAACGAGGCGCCGGTCAGCGAGAAGCCGATCGCCGCCCGGTCCACCCAGGTGCCCCGGCGCAGCGCGGAGATCATGCCGAGACCCACCCCGAGCAGCAACCAGAGGATCGCCGCCGGGATCACGATGCTCAGCGTCACCGGCAGCACCCGGGCGATGGTGTCGGAGACCGCCTCGTTGGCCACGTACGACCAGCCCAGGCAGGGGGCGTCACACCGACCGCCCTGGGCGCTGCCCAGGTCCCGGCCGGTGAAGATGCCCTTCATGTAGCCGGCGTACTGGGTGACGAGCGGGTCGCGCAGCCCCAGCTCCTGGCGTACCCGCTCCAGCCGCTCCGGGTTGCAGTTCTTCGGGCACATGCCGCTGACCGGGTCGCGGGGCAGCGCGAAGAACATCAGGAAGGTCAGCACACTCACCACGAAGAGGGTGAGGGCGGCGGAGAAGATCCGCTTGATCAGGAAACGGGCCATGTCGGCACCCCTACCGCGACGACTTCGGGTCGAGCGCGTCGCGCAGCGCGTCCCCGAAGAGGTTGAAGGCCAGCACCAGCAGGAAGATCGTGACGCCGGGGAAGAAGACGTACATCGGGTCGGTCTCCAGGTACCGCAGGCTCCGGAAGATCATCCGGCCGAAGCTCGGCGTCTCCTCGGAGAGCCCGACGCCGATGAAGGCCAGCGCCGCCTCGCTGGTGATGAACTGCGGCACCGCCAGCGAGAAGGCCACCAGGATCGGCGCCCAGATGTTCGGCAGCAACTGCCGGAAGAGCATGTGCCCCAGGCCGGCGCCGCTGGCCCGGGCCGCCTCCACGAACTCCCGCTCGCGCAGCGCGATCACCTGCCCGCGGACCAGCCGGGCGGTGCTGGTCCAGCCGAAGACCGCGAAGATCCCGATCAGCATCGCCACGCCGAACGCCTCGGGCACCGCGGCGCGCTGGCCGTAGAAGCGCAGCACCAGCGTCGGCGTCAGGGCCAGCGCGATGATCAGGAACGGCATGGCCAGCACCAGGTCGGTGATCCAGGTGATCACCGCGTCGACCCAGCCGCCGAGGTAGCCGGCGACGACACCGAGCGTCACGCCGAGCGCGGTGCTGAGCACCGCCGCCGAGAAGGCGATCAGCAGGGACGTCCGCAGCCCGTACACCATCCGGATGAAGATGTCCCGGCCGGTGCCGGGCTCCAGCCCGAACCAGTGCTCGCCGGAGATGCCGCCCAGATAGCCCAGCGGCATGCCGCAGCACCGGTCCAGCTTGTCCTTGAAGTCCTGGCCGGGACCGACGCCGTACACCATGGACAGCAGCGGGGCGACCAGCGCGACCACCACGAAGAAGACCAGCAGGGCGGCACTGACCCGGGCGGTCCGGTCCCGGCGCAGCCGGGCCAGAGCGAGCTGCCCGGGCGACCGGCCGACGACGCCTCTGCTCCGCGGCGCGTCGCCGTCGCCGCCGGACTCGATCTCGGCCAGCGCCACGCCCTCGATCGGGGACAGACTCACTTCGCCACCTCCTCGCCGCTCGCGCCCACCGACCCGGCCGGGGGCGTTGACCCGGCCGGAGCCGCCGACTCCGCCGACTCCACCGACTCCGCCCGCCGCACCGGAACCACCGGGCCGGCGGCGGCCACCGGGCCGGACTCCGGGCTCGCGCCAGCCGGTTCCCCTTCGGGGCTCGTGCCGGCCGGTTCCCCTTCGGGGAAGTGGCAGGCGGTGGCCTGCCGGCCGCCGTTCCGGGGCACCAGGGCCGGTTCCTCGGTGGCGCAGACGTCCTGCGCCTTCCAGCAGCGGGTGCGGAACCGGCAGCCCGAGGGCGGGTCCAGCGGCGTCGGGACGTCGCCGGCCAGCCGGATCCGCCCGGCCGGGCCGAGCGCCGTCACGTCCGGGATCGCCGACAGCAGGGCCCGGGTGTACGGATGCTGCGGCCGTTCGTAGATGTCGGTCCGGTCGCCGATCTCGACGATCCGGCCGAGGTACATGACGGCGACCCGCTGGCAGAAGTGCCGCACCACGGCCAGGTCGTGGGCGATGAACACGAACGCCAGGTCGAGGTCGCGTTGCAGGTCCCGGAGCAGGTTAATCACCTGCGCCTGGATCGAGACGTCCAGCGCGGAGACCGGCTCGTCGGCGACGATCAGCTTGGGCCGCAGCGCCAGCGCCCGGGCGATGCCGATGCGCTGCCGCTGCCCGCCGGAGAACTCGTGCGGGTAGCGGTTGTAGTGCTCCGGGTTCAGCCCGACCAGCTCCAGCAGTTCCTGCACCCGCTTGCGCACCCCGCCGGGCGGGTCGATGCCGTTGACCTGCAACGGCATCGCCACGATCCGGCCCACGGTGTGCCGGGGGTTCAACGAGGCGTACGGGTCCTGGAAGATGATCTGGAGGTCCTGCCGCAGCGGCCGCAGCTCCCGCCGCCGGGCGTGGGTGATGTCCCGGCCGGCGAACTCGATGGTCCCGGCGCTGGGCTCCAGCAGCCGCACCAGCATCCGGCCGGTGGTGGTCTTGCCGCAGCCGGACTCCCCGACCAGGCCCAGGGTCTCCCCCGGCCGCACGTCGAAGTCCAACCCGTCGACCGCCCGCACCAGCCCCCGGCTGCGCAGTCCGGTGCGCACCGGGAAATGCTTGGTCAGCCCGCGTACCCGCAGCAGCGGTTCGTCGGTCGCCGCCGTGGCCCCGGATGTCCGCTCCGCGGCGTTGTTCGCGCTCACCGGGCCACCCCCACGTGTGCCACGTCCTCCTGGTAGAGCCGGCTGCGGTCGGCCGCCGGCAGATGGCAGGCGACCAGGTGGCCGGCCTCGCCCGCCGGGCCCAGCTCGGGCACCTCGGTGCGCGAGCGGTCACCGTTGCGGCCGGCGTACCGGCAGCGCGGGTGGAACGCGCAGCCCGACGGCAGGTTGATCAGCGAGGGCGGCGTACCGGGGATCGGCACCAGGTCCGCGTCCGCGTCGCCGTGCAGCGAGGGCACGCTCGACAGCAACCCCCAGGTGTACGGGTGCTGCGGGCGCCGCAGCACCTGCTCGACCGTGCCCCGCTCGACCGCCCGGCCCCCGTACATCACCAGCACGTCGTCGGCGACCTGGGAGACCACGCCCAGGTCGTGGGTGATCAGGATGATCGCCGAGTGGAACTCGGCCTGCAGGTCGGTGAGCAGGTCCAGGATCTGCGCCTGCACGGTCACGTCGAGGGCGGTGGTCGGCTCGTCGGCGATCAGCAGGTCCGGGTCGTTGACCAGCGCCATCGCGATCATCGCCCGCTGCCGCATGCCGCCGGAGAACTCGTGCGGGTACTGGTCGAAGCGGCGCGCCGGCTGCGGGATGCCGACCCGGCCGAGCATGTCGACCGCCCGGGTACGCGCCTCCCGCCGGCCCGCCCCCGGGTGGTGCACCCGGTACGCCTCGGCGATCTGCCGGCCCACCGTGTAGTACGGGTGCAGTGCCGACAGCGGGTCCTGGAAGATCATCGCCATGTCCCGGCCGCGCAGCCGGCGCACCTCCTCGTCGGCGAGGCCGACCAGTTGACGACCACCGAGGGTGATCTCACCGGTGATGGTGGTCCGCTTGGCGTCGTGCAGGCCCAGGATGGCCAGCGAGGTGACGCTCTTGCCCGAGCCGGACTCGCCGACGATGCCGAGCGTGCGCCCGCGCGCCACCGAGAAGGAGACCCCGTCGACCGCGCGTACCACCCCGTCGGTGGTGTCGAAGCGGACCCGGAGGTCGTCGACCCGCAGGTGGGGCGCCTCGACAGTGCGCTGCTCCGGCACGCCGGGGCGGTCGTCCGACTGCCCGGACGGCACGGGTTCCGGACTGTCCACGACCGCCTCCCTCAGGTTGTAGAGAACCTACAACAAAACTTCGAGGGTGAAAATAAGCTACAAGCGGCGGGCTGTCAGCGGCCCACAGCGTAACGAGTCGACAACGGGCGTGAACAGCCCTCACCAGGACATCCACCACCGTGATCCGGTGTCGCCGGTCGGGCCGTCACACCTGAGGTGCGACGATGGTCGCGGCAGGCACGAGAGGCGTCGCGCGAGAGAGGTGGAGGTGACCATGACCGCGGCGGTGTTCGACCACGAGGGACCGTGGACCGAAGAGGAGTACCTCGCCCTCGGCGAGACGCAGCAACGCGTCGAACTCTTCGACGGGAGCCTCCACGTGACCCCGGCCCCCACTCCCCGCCACCAGCGCCTCTCGCGCAAATTGGGCAATATCCTCGAAGCCGCGGCGGAGACCGCCGGGCTCGAACTCCTGGAGGCGGTGAACGTCCGGCTCCGACCGGGCCGGGTCCCCATTCCCGATCTCGTCATCACCGGGCCGGTCGACCTGGACGAGCTCATGATCGAGGCAGCCGACGTCCGGCTCATCTGCGAGATCATCTCGCCCAGCAACGCGGCCACCGACAAGGTGCTCAAGATGCACTACTACGCCGCCGCCGGCATCGAGTGGTACCTGCTGATCGAGCAGGAGACGGGTGGTCTGCGCCTCTTCCGCCGCCGGGGCCGCAACTACGTCGAACAGTCCTCGGTCAAGCGCGGCGAGACCTTGACGCTGACCGAGCCCGTGCAGGCCACCATCCGGCCGGAGGATCTCGTCTCCTGACGAACGTCGGCCGGCTCGCCTAGGGTCGGGCGCATGACCGAGTTCGACGCGGCCTCCGCCGCCGTCCAGGCCGCCCTCGACGCGGGCGCCCGGTACGCGGACGCCCGGGTGATGCACCGCCGCTACGAGTCGATGTCGGCCCGCAACGGCGCCATCGAGGAGCTGACCCAGGACGAGAGCATCGGCCTGGGGGTGCGGGCGCTGGTCGGGTCGAGCTGGGGCTTTCACGCCGTACCCGAGCTGTCCGACGCGGCGGCCCGCGATGCCGGCCGGCGCGCCGCGGCGATCGCCGCCGCGAGCGCGCGGGTGCCCGGCCCGCCGATCGACCTGGTGCCGACCAAGGCGGCCGTGGCGAGCTGGGCCTCGTCGTGCCGGGTCGACCCGCTCGGGGTCGCCCTCTCCGACAAGGGTGACCTGCTGGTCGGGGCCACCGCAACGATGCGGGAGCACGGCGCCGACCTGGCCGAGGGGCTCTACCAGATCTGGGACACCGCCAAGTGGTTCGTCTCCAGCGAGGGGCACCGGATCGACCAGCGCATCCGCGAGTGCGGCGGCGGCATCTCGGCCACCTCCATCGGTGACGGCGAGACCCAGCGCCGCTCCTACCCCAGCTACCGCGGCCAGTACGGCACCACCGGCTGGGAGCTGGTCGAGTCGCTGGACCTCACCGCGCACGCCGCGCGCATCGCCGAGGAGTCCCGGGCGCTGCTCACCGCGCCCGAGTGCCCGGCCGGCGAGACCGACCTCATCCTCGGCGGCGAACAGCTCGCCCTGCAGATCCACGAGTCGGTCGGCCACGCCATCGAGCTGGACCGCATCCTCGGCTGGGAGGCCGCCTTCGCCGGCACGTCCTGGTTGGACCTGGCCCAGCTCGGCTCGCTGCGCTACGGCTCCGAGCTGATGAACGTCACCATCGACCCGACCATCCCGGGCGCGCTGGGCAGCTTCGGCTTCGACGACGAGGGCTCCCCGGCGGTCCGCCGGGACGCGGTCCGCGAGGGGCGCTGGGTGGGGGTGCTCGCCGGCCGGGACTCGGCCGCCGTCGCCGGTCTCGACTACGGCGGCAGCGTACGGGCCGACGGCTGGGCCCGGCTGCCGATGGTGCGGATGACCAACGTGGGCCTGGAGCCCGGCCCGCACACGCTCGACGAGATCATCGCCGCCACCGACGACGGGGTGCTGATGGACGTCAACCGCTCCTGGTCGATCGACGACAAGCGGCTCAACTTCCAGTTCGGCTGCGAGATCGGCTGGGAGGTGAAGAACGGCCGGCGCGGGCGGATGCTGCGCAACCCCACCTACACCGGCATCGGCCCGCTCTTCTGGCGCTCGATGGACATGCTCTCCTCCGAGACCGTCGCCTGGGGCACGCCCAACTGCGGAAAGGGCCAGCCCGGCCAGGTCGGCCACACCGGCCACCCGGCCGCGCCGGCCCGCTTCCGTTCCGTCCGAGTGGGGGTGCACGCATGACCGAGCTGGACGTCGCCGGTCAGGTGGTGGAGCTGGTCCACCGGCTGGCCGGCCCCGACGCGCAGGCCGAGGTGGCGGTGACCCGGCACGACCTGGCGCTGACCCGGTTCGCGAACTCCTTCATCCACCAGAACGTGGCCGAGTCCGGGGTCTCGGTGCGGCTGCGGCTGCACGTCGACGGCCGGACCGCCGCCGGCGGTGGCAGCCTGGTCGACGCCGACGGCCTGCATGCGCTGGTCGAGCGGACGTTGGCGGCGGCGCGGCTCTGCCCGCCGGACCCGGCCTGGCCGGGGCTGACCCCGCCCACGGCGGTGCGCTCCAGCGGCCTGCTCGACGAGGACACCGCCTACGCCGAGCCGGACGCGCGGGCGGACCGGGTCCGCGCCTTCGTCGACGCGGTGGGCGGTCTGGAGGCGGCCGGCTACTGCCGGACGTCGTACCGGTCCGGGGCGTTCGCCAACTCCGCCGGCCACACCGCGCAGGGCCGCACCACCGAGGCGGCGATGGACGGCATCGCCCGGGCCGGCGGCGCGGACGGGGTGGCGCGGCTCTGCGCCGACCGCCTGTCCGACCTCGACGGGGCGACGCTGGGCGCCCGGGCCGCCGGCAAGGCGCGCGCCGCCGCCGACCCGGTGGAGCTGCCCCCGGGCCGGTACGAGGTGGTGCTGGAGCCGGCCGCGGTGGGCGACCTGCTGCAGAACTTCTCCTGGTACGGCTTCAACGGCAAGCGGTACGCCGAGCGGCAGTCCTTCGCCGAGCCGGGCACCGCCCAGTTCGACCCGTCGGTGACCCTGGTCGACGACCCGCTGCACGCCTCCGCCCTGCCGTACGACCTGGAGGGCAGCGCCCGGCGGGCGCTGACGCTGGTCGAGGCCGGGGTGACCAGCGCGGTGGCGCACGACCGGCGCAGCGGCGCCGAGGTGGGCACCGGGTCCACCGGCCACGGCATGGTCGGCGCGTCCACCTTCGGCCCGATCCCGCGCAACCTCCGCCTGCTCGCCGCGGCCGGCCCCGCCGGGCGGCCCGACGGCGGTGCCGACGTCACGCCCGGGGCGGTGGCGGACGGGGACACCGCCGCGCTGGTCGCCGGGATGGAACGCGGACTGCTGGTCAGCGACTTCTGGTACACCCGGGTGCTCGATCCGAAGAGCCTGGTGATCACGGGCCTGACCCGCAACGGGGTGTGGCTGGTCGAGGACGGCGTGCCGACCCGGGCGGTCCGTGACTTCCGGTTCACCGAGTCGTACCCGCGGGCGCTGGCGCCGGGCGCGGTGCTCGGCCTCGGCCGACGGCCGGTCCGCCAGCCGGACCGGCTGGACGGGGTCTGGTGGGAGGCGCCGGCGCTGCGCCTGGCGGCGTGGAACTTCACCGGCGGCGCCTCCGGCTGACCGTCCGGCGTCCACCGGGGACGATCTTTTCCGGCCACCGCACATTGATCATGCTCCGGGTCTTTCCAACCTGCGGGACACACGGGACACTGCGTTGCGCGGCCGGGCCGTGGAGATCGGCGTAACGTGTGTCACTTAGCTGCGCCGTCATGCCGGTGCGGTCGTTGGTGTGCGCAAAGACGTGGCAGTGGACCCCAGTCCCACCGGTCCGCTGACCGAACGGAACGTGATCCGCCGCCCGCGAGGGCCCCGTCAGGGAGACGACTCGAATGACATCAACGGCAACGAAGCCGCTGGGGGCGCGGGCGCGCGCCGCCATCGCGGCGAAGACGTTGCGGACCGACCGATGGTGGCTCGCCCCACTGCTCACCTTCCTCGGGCTCAGCGCCTGGGTCGCGTACGCGACGGTCCGGGTCTTCATGCACAAGTGGTACTGGGTCGACGCGTACCACTACCTGACCCCGTTCTACTCCCCGTGCGTGACCGACCGGTGCGTGGAGGGCGCCTCGCACTTCGGCCGGTTCCTCCCCGGCTGGTGGATCGTCCCGGACGCCGCGCTGACCCTGCCGTTCCTGCTGTTGTTCCGGTTGACCTGCTACTACTACCGCAAGGCGTACTACCGCTCGTTCTGGCTGTCGCCGCCGGCGTGCGCGGTGCCGGACGGGCACAAGGCGTACAGCGGCGAGACCCGGTTCCCGCTGCTCGGGCAGAACCTGCACCGCTACTTCTTCTACGCCGCCGCGATCATCTCGCTGATCAACACCTGGGACGCGATCCTGGCCTTCCACTCGCCGAAGGGCTTCGGTTTCGGGCTGGGCAACATCATCCTGCTCGGCAACGTGGTGATGCTGTGGGCGTACACCATCTCCTGCCACTCCTGCCGGCACATCATCGGCGGGCGGCTCAAGCACTTCTCGAAGGCTCCGATGCGGTACAAGGCCTGGACCTTCGTCTCCGCCCTGAACGTCCGGCACATGCAGCTCGCCTGGATCACCCTCGGCACCCTCGCCCTGACGGACTTCTACGTCATGGCGGTCGCGGCCGGCTGGTTCAACGACCTGCGGTTCATCAACTAGAGGGCGCCTGGACATGACGACTACCACTCGCATCGAACGACACCACTACGACGTCGTCGTGATCGGGGCCGGCGGCGCCGGCCTGCGCGCGGCGATCGAGGCCCGCCTGGCGGGCAAGAAGACCGCGATCATCTCCAAGTCGCTTTTCGGCAAGGCGCACACCGTGATGGCCGAGGGCGGCGCGGCGGCCGCCATGGGGAACGTGAACAACCGGGACAACTGGCAGGTCCACTTCCGCGACACCATGCGCGGCGGCAAGTTCCTCAACAACTTCCGGATGGCCGAGCTGCACGCGAAGGAGTCGCCGCAGCGGATCTGGGAGCTGGAGACCTACGGGGCGCTCTTCGACCGCACCAAGGACGGGAAGATCTCCCAGCGCAACTTCGGCGGTCACGAGTACCCGCGGCTGGCGCACGTCGGCGACCGCACCGGCCTGGAGCTGATCCGCACCCTCCAGCAGAAGATCGTCTCCCTCCAGCAGGAGGACAAGCGCGACCACGGCGACTACGAGGCCCGGATCAAGGTCTTCTCCGAGACCACGATCACCGAGCTGCTGCTCGACGGTGACCGGATCGCCGGCGCGTTCGGCTACTACCGGGAGTCCGGCGAGTTCGTCCTCTTCGAGGCGCCGGCGGTGGTGCTGGCCACCGGCGGCGTCGGCCGGTCCTACAAGGTCACCTCGAACTCCTGGGAGTACACCGGGGACGGTCACGCGCTGGCGCTGCGCGCCGGGGCGACGCTGATCAACATGGAGTTCCTCCAGTTCCACCCCACCGGCATGGTCTGGCCGCCCTCGGTGAAGGGCATCCTGGTCACCGAGTCGGTGCGCGGCGACGGCGGCGTGCTGAAGAACTCCGAGGGCAAGCGGTTCATGTTCGAGTACGTCCCCGACGTCTTCCGCAAGCAGTACGCGGAGACCGAGGAGGAGGCGGACCGCTGGTACACCGACCCGGACAACAACCGGCGCCCGCCGGAGCTGCTCCCCCGCGACGAGGTCGCCCGCGCGATCAACAGCGAGGTCAAGGCCGGCCGGGGTACGCCCGCGGGCGGCGTCTACCTGGACATCGCCTCCCGCCGCTCGGCGGAGGAGATCCGTCGCCGGCTGCCGTCGATGTACCACCAGTTCAAGGAGCTGGCCGACGTCGACATCACCGCCGAGCCGATGGAGGTCGGCCCGACCTGCCACTACGTGATGGGTGGCGTGGAGGTGGACCCGGACTCGGGGGCCGCGTACGGCACCGTGCGCGGGCTCTTCGCCGCGGGCGAGGTCTCCGGGGGCATGCACGGCTCCAACCGCCTCGGCGGCAACTCCCTGTCCGACCTGCTGGTCTTCGGCAAGCGGGCCGGCGGGCACGCGGCCTCGTACGCCGACCAGCTCGGCGCGCGGCCGAAGGTGTCGATCGGCGCGGTGGAGGCGGCGGTGGAGACGGCGCTGGCACCCCTGCAGCGGGACACCGGCGAGAGCCCGTACACCCTCCAGCAGGACCTCCAGGCGGTCATGGGAGACCTGGTCGGGATCATCCGGCGTGAGGGTGAGCTGGTCGACGCGCTGCGCCGGCTGGCGGAGCTGCGTGAGCGGGTCGCCAAGGTCAGCGCCAGCGGCGGCCGGCGCTACAACCCGGGCTGGCACCTGGCCCTGGACCTGCGCAACATGCTGGTGGTGTCGGAGTGCACCGCGAAGGCCGCGCTGGAGCGGCAGGAGTCCCGCGGCGGGCACACCCGGGAGGACTTCCCGGCGATGGAGCCGAAGTGGCGGCGGGTCAACCTGGTCTGCTCCCTGGACGGCGACACCGTACGCCTGGACCACAAGCCGCTGCCGACGATGCGGCCGGAGCTGATCGGCCTCTTCGACCGTGCCGAGCTGGCCAAGTACCTGACCGACGAGGAGCTCGCGGAGTTCGACGCCCTCGCTGAGGAGGCGGGCAAGTAATGGGCAACAAGCGACAGTTCCGGATCTGGCGGGGCGACGAGACCGGCGGCGACCTGCAGGACTACACGGTCGAGGTGAACGAGGGCGAGGTGGTCCTCGACGTCATCCACCGGCTCCAGGCCACCGACGCGCCCGACCTCGCCTGCCGGTGGAACTGCAAGGCGGGCAAGTGCGGCTCCTGCTCGATGGAGATCAACGGCAAGCCGCGGCTGAGCTGCATGACCCGGATGTCGACCTTCGAGGAGGGCGCGACGGTCACGGTCACCCCGCTGCGTACCTTCCCGGTCATCCGGGACCTGGTCACCGACGTCTCGTTCAACTACGAGAAGGCCCGGGAGACGCCGGCCTTCGCGCCGCCGGCCGACGTGGCGCCCGGGGACTACCGGATGCAGCAGGTCGACGTGGAGCGCTCGCAGGAGTTCCGCAAGTGCATCGAGTGCTTCCTGTGCCAGAACGTCTGCCACGTGATCCGCGACCACGAGGAGAACAAGCAGGCCTTCGCCGGCCCTCGGTTCTTCATCCGGGCCGCGGAGCTGGACATGCACCCGCTGGACGCGAAGACGGACCGCAAGGATTACGCGCAGGCCGAGCAGGGGCTGGGGTTCTGCAACATCACCAAGTGCTGCACCGAGGTCTGCCCCGAGCACATCAAGATCACTGACAACGGGATCATCCCCATGAAGGAGCGGGTCGTCGACCGCAGGTACGATCCCCTTGTGTGGCTTGGTAGCAAGATCTTCCGTCGGGGTGACACGCCCCAAAGCACCGCGGGCAGCGCGGGGAAGGAGTCCGTGGTGCACAGCGGCGCTCGTCAGGCTGGGGTCCACTCGCACGCGGGGGGTTCGCACGATCCGCACGCCGAGGTGCAGGCCCAGCAGGGTGTGAACTGGCACCGCGAGGTCCCGCACCCGACCGCCCCGGCGGTGGACGCCACCGGCCGGCTGCCGCTGACGGAGCTGACCTTCGACCGGGCGGCGGCCCCGTCCCCGTTCGGCGACGACGTCACCTTCCCGCTGCCGCCGGAGCACCTCAACTTCGCTCACCCGAGCCAGGACGAGAAGCACTGATCAGGACAAGCATCGACGGGGGCCGCGGCGACAGCCGCCGGCCCCCGTCCCCTTTTAATCCCCCTGTCGCTTTCCCCCGGGTCGTCCCGCTCGTCGATCATGAAGCTGTTGCCCGCCGGCTCGGCGTGTCGGAGCGACAACTTCATGATCGCCGGAGGACCCCCCGGGGTCAGGGAGCGGCCAGCAGCAGGGGGCGGAGGGCGGCCACGATGGGGACGTCGGCGGGGAGCCAGGTGACGGTGTCCAGCTCGGCGGCGGAGAGCCAGCGCATGGCGAGGTGCTCCAGCGCCTTCGGCTGGTCGTCGTGCAGGAGCCGGGCCGTGTACACCTTGAGCACCGAGCGGCCGTGGGCCATCCGGACGTCGCGCCCCACGCGGTCACCGATCTCGACGCGTACGGCCAGCTCCTCGGCGCACTCACGGGCCAGCGCGGCGGTCTCGCTCTCGCCCGGCTCGACCTTGCCGCCGGGGAACTCGTACATCCCGGCCACCTCCGGCGGCGCGGACCGCGCGCAGGCCAGCACCCGCCCGTCGCGGATGATCGCCGCCCCGACGATCACCTTCGGCTCACGCCGTTCGACCTGTCCGCTTCCGCCTACCCGTTCGGTCCGCACGGGCGTCCAGCGTGCCAGATCAATCGTCGGTTTGGGTACCGTCCCCGACCGGTAGGTCAGCAGAACACGGAAGTGTGGGCGTGGACACACCGTCCCACTGACGACAGACTAGGGAACATCGCGAGGACACGGGACGGCGACGATTTGGCCACAAGCCGGCAACGACGCCTGGGAGGTGCGGTGATGCGCGGGCTGTTCAACAGCCGGTCGAAGCACGACTACCTCAGCGACGCGCTGACGCTCCTCACCGGGTGGACCCGCGAGGGTGAGCAGATCCGGCGGACCCTCGTGATGGACGACACCCAGCACGCGGCGCTGACCGAGCGGGTCAAGGTGGTCGCGGACGCGCTCCGGCTACGTCCCGAGATCAGTCGTCGGGACGAGGAGACCCAGATCCGGGTCGGGCACGGCGACGGTGAGCCGCTGACCGAGGGCGAGGTTCTGCTGGCGGCCCGCATCGAGGACGCGTACCGGGCGGTCACCGCTTCCTGAGCGGCACCCGTCGAGGCTGCAGCCTGGTGGCACGTCTCCATCGTCGGCCCCCGTCCCCCACCGCCGGGGTGATCAGCGGCGTCGCTCCCAGCCTAGGGCTCGCCGGTGCCGCCCGGCCTCGCCGGAACGTGCGGCACCGGGCCGGCCGAGTGGCCGGTCGGGGACGGTCCGTCGCCCCCTCCTGAGACTTTCCTGAAAATCTGTCGTTTCGGCGAAGTCGCCCAGGGTACAAGCTTCGGCACGGGCAGGCTGAAAAAGCCCGTAGAGGACTAACCACACGAAGTTATCCCCTTTGGAGCTGACATGACCACGCCCACCGGCACCAACGTCACCACCCACGGCGTCGACCACCACGACGACCACCTCGGCCACCACGACGTGCGGGTCGCCCGTCGGCACGGCGACGAGACCAAGCCCTCGTGGAAGACCAGCGAGCTCGCCGTCTACCTGCTCTCCGTGATCGGCGTGCTGATCGCCTCGAACGCCGTCGGCGACGGCGCCGCCAACAACGGCGGGGACTACTTCGCCGCCGACAAGGCCTGGTGGTTCATCACCCTGCTGACGATCGGTTACCTGGTCAGCCGGGGCCTGGCGAAGGCGGGCAGCCGCAGCCGCGACGACGACCCGCGCACCAACCACTGACGACCGCACCTCCGCAGCCCCGCCGCGCCGCGTCCCCGGACGCGACCGGCGGGGCTCGCGCGTGTCAGCGCGCCGGTTCGCCCTGCACGGTGGACAGACCCAGGGCCCGGCGTACGGCCAGCTCCGTCTGCGGCTCGCGACGCTGCTCGGCCTGCGCCACCAGCCGGAGCGTCTGGTCACGGTCGGCGGCCTTCTCGGCGTCCCGCCAGTACGCCGCGGCCTCCTGCGCCTCGGCGATCAGCTTCTCCATCGGCTCCTTGACCTGCGCCGGCCACGCCTGGGCGCTGAGCGCGAGCCAGAACCGGCCGTTGGCCGTCGCCGTCCGGGCCACCATGGCGCGCAGCTCCGCCGGCGCGGCGGTCGGACCCTGGGCGGCGAGGACGGCCCGGGCCTCGTCGAGCTCGCGGGTCGCCATCAGGTAGGCCAGCTGCTCGGGACGGACCACCGTGGCGTCCTGGCGCAGCTGCCGGGTCAACGGCGTCGACCCGGCGGCCAGATAGCAGGTGATCTGCGGATAGGTCGGCCACTCGACCCGCGACGGGACGTACCAGCGCAGCCGCACGTCCGGCGGGAGCGAGAGCGGGTCGAGGACGTAGCTGCGCTGCTGCTGCCGGCAGGCCGTCTCGGCCCGCGCCGACAGCGCGGCCGTGCCCGGGTACGCCTCACCGGCGTGCCGCACGTAGGCGGGCAGGCGGTCGACCAGCTCCGCGTCGTGCGGCGCGGTGCAGGGCACCGTGGCGACCTCCTCCGGCGCGGTGCGCGTACCCGTGGGGGTGTCGTCGACGCGGAAGCAGTCACCCGCCCGCAGCCCCCGGACGCCGACCGCCGGGTCAGGCCGGGACACCACCCCGGTGAGGACCAGCGCCAGCGCGAGCGCCCAGACGCCGCAGAGCACCAGGCCGGCGACCGCCAGACCCCGGCCCCGCTCCCCGGTCCGCCTGATCCGGCGCAGCGCGACCACTCCGGCCACCGCCCCCAGCACGCCGCCGAGCAGGCCGAGGACGAAGGCGGCGATCGCCAGGCGGTTCATCCGCCCGTGCGACGGCCGGGGCCCCGCCCACGGCTCCCACTCGCCCGCGGCCGCCTCGGCGAGGCCGGGCGACGCCGGTTGCCTCGACCTGGTGTCGTCCGTGGTCATGTCGCGTTCCTTCCCCCGTGTCCCCCGTGCGGCGTGCAGACTAGTCGACCGGGCCGGCTGGCGTCCGCTTCCTACCGTGGGGTCCATGGCCAATGCGACGTACGACCGCAAGGAGCAGTTCCAGCAGATCCAGAGTGGACTGCTCGACGGAGAGCAGATCATCGCCGTCTACGACGCCGTCGGGACCGGCACCGGGTTCATCGGGCTCACCGACCGGCGCGTGATCATCCAGGACCGGTCGTTCATCGGCAAGCGGTACGCCATCACCAGCATCCCGTACTCGAAGATCACCAGCGTGAGTGTGGTGAGCAACAAGTCGTGGGGCGGCTCGTTCTTCTCCACCGGAGCGATCGCCGTCCACGTCGGCACGCACACCTACGAGGTGGAGTTCCGGGGCGCGCAGAAGAGCCACCACGTGCACAACGTGATCCTGCACTACATCTCCTGACTCCCCGGCTGTCGTAGCTTCCGGCTACCGTCGCCGGCATCGCGTACAACCAACGGGGAGTGGTGGATGGGTGCCAAGACCGGATTGCTGGCCTTCGCCGACGGGGACGTGCCGACCGCACTCCGGCGCGGCGGCACACCCGACGCTCGCCGCACGGCCGAACTGGTCCGCCGCGCGCACCCGGGTTTCGACGTGAGCGCCACCGATGGCAGCACCCTCTCCGACGGCAGCTACCCGCCGGACGACGTGACCTACGCGGCGAGCCTGCCCGGCGTCGACCTCCTCTGCGACCGGCGGTTCATGGTGGACCGTCCATCCGAGCTGTCGGCTCACCTGCTGGGGCTGGCCGCCGGCCGGCGGGTCGTCCTGCACGCGATGCACTCCGTCGTCGACTGGCTGGCCTTCGCCGTCTGGGAGGACGGCGAGCTGGTCCGCTCACTGAGCGTCTCCCCCGGCGGCGGTGTCGGCGAGGACATCGGCACGCCGTACGCCTTCGAGCTGCCGTACCGGGCGGGCGAGCACCCGGTGCGGCCCGTGCCGGGGTGGACCGACGACAAGCCGTACCCGCTGCCCTACCACCCGCTGACGCTGGGCGAGGAGGCGCTGCGCCACCTGTTCGGCTTCGTCGTGGAGGGTCGCCGGAAGCCCGACGATCTGGACGGGGACAGGATCGCCCTGCTCGGCTTCCGGGTGGTGGATCCGACCGGCCGTGAGGCCGCCGAGCGCGCCGCCATGTTGGAGCTGGTACGAACGATGGGGTCGCCCCGCCGGTTCCGTTACGAGAACGGCCGGATGGTCGAGGTCGTGGACCGGTGACCGCCCAGGACGGTTCCGACGGTGTGTCCCGCGCGGCCGACCACGATCGGGTACGCCGGAGCTACGACACGGTGGCCGAGACCTACTGGGAACGCATCGGCGACGAACTGGCCGGCAAGCCCCTCGACCGGGCGCTGCTCGCGGCCCTCGTCGAGCGGACCGGCGACGCTCCGGTGGCCGACCTGGGGTGCGGGCCGGGGCACGTGGCGGCCTGGCTGGCGGAGCGGGGCGTCACCGCCGTCGGCGTCGACCTCTCCCCCGCGATGGTCGCCGCCGGCCGGCGCAGGTACCCGGAGGTGGAGTTCCGCCACGGTGACCTGCTGAGCCTGCCGGCGACGGACGGCGAGTTCGGGGCGGCGGTGGCGCTCTACTCGGTCATCCACCTGCGGCCGGCGGAGCTGCGGCCGGCGTTCGTCGAGATGCGGCGGGTGCTGCGGCCCGGCGGCTCGCTGCTGGTGGCATTCCACATGGGCGCCGAGGTGCAGCGGCTGACCGACTGGTGGGGTCACCAGGTCGATGTCGACTTCCACTACCACGGGGTGGAGACCGTCGCCGGAGCGCTGCGCGAGGCCGGCTTCACCGAGGAGGCTCGGCTGGAACGGGCACACCACCCGCAGGAGGGCGAGACGCGGCGCTGCTACCTGCTGGTCCGGCACCCGGACGAGGGAACGAGCTGAGCGGGCGTGTCGGGGGCCGTCGCTAGGGTGCGGCGGTGACCGGAGATCAGCTCACGCTCCCCGCCCCGCTGCGGGAGGCCCACGACGGTGGCTTCGACTACGACGGCGGCGACGGCATCGATTTCGAGCCGTACGACGCCTTCCTCACCCTCGCCGAAACCGCCGAGTGGTGGCAGGCGTGGAGCGGCAACCCCTCGATGGACGGAGTCGACTTCCGGATCTTCGGCCAGGACGGTACGGGCGGGCTGGCGGCCTGCTGGCTGGTCCGCCCCGGCGAGCCGATCGAGCGCCAGCCGGTGGTGTTCCTCGGCTCCGAGGGTGAGATGTCCGTGGTCGCCCGCGACCTGGCGGCCTACCTCTGGCTGCTCGCAGACGGTTTCGGCCCGATGGAGGCGACGATGTGGCCGCAGCACGAGCACCGGCCCCGCCCGGACGCCCGTCGCACCACGATCGCCGAGCGGTACGCGCCGCAGGCGCGACAGACCGCACCCGAGGTGATCGAGGCGGCGCGGGCCGAGTTCCCCGACTTCGAGCCGTTCATCGAGTCCCTCTGCCACTGAGGGACGGACAAACGTCAGCACTGGTCCAGGCGGCGGAACTCGTCGACGGAGACGATCTCCCCCGCGCGCCAGGTCCGCACCATCCCCGAGCGGAGCTGCGGGTCGGCCAGCACCTGCTCGGGTACGAAGCTGACGCCGTCCAGCTTCCCGTCCCCGGAGCCCGTGCCGGTGAGCACGCCGGCCAGGACGTACTCGTGGTCGGCGGTCAACGCCCGCGGGTCCCGCCCCGGCGTGGGCTGCTGCGGCCAATCGCCCGTCCAGGCGTCCCCAGGATCGCTCAACACGACGCTGTCGGGGCGGTCGTCGCCCGCCGGCCGGAGCGTCACCGGTACCCCGCCCTGCGAGACGTCGGTCAGGGTCAGGTGGTCCAACTGGGCATCCGGGCAGACGGCGATCAGGCCGACGACGCGTCCCTGCGGGTCGACGCTCACGCCCAGCTCGCCGCGCAGGCGCGGGGTGCAGGCCGCGAGACCCGACACGACCAGGATCAGGGACGTCGCGACGGCCACCGGGCGCATCCGCATCTCGTCCCCCAAGGGTACGGCTCTCCTCAGCCTAGAGACGCCCGGCCACGGGTGGGTCACAGTGGAGCCCTCGGCGCATGGATCACGGGCCGACCGACCCCTCCGTCATCGACATGGTCAACGGCGTCTCGGACGAGCCGGCGCCGTGCACCGTGTCCCCGCTGACCGGCGAGCAGTTGCTCGCCTACTTCGGCACGGTCCACCCCGCGCCGGACCAGGTCCTCGTTCAGCGGGTTCTCCGGCGACTGACCCATCGACTCCCTGGCCGACGACCGGGGAGGACACAGCCCCTCGCCACCGGCCGGGCGGCCATTCAGCCCCCGGCCGGTCGCGGTCTCACTGAAAACGCCTGCCGGGCCTTCTGGCGCCGGTCGGCTTGGTGATCACGGAATCCTTGGCTCGGCGGCGTACCACGATCGCGTTTGCCCTTTTCCGCAACCCTTTCAGGATCCTGTCCTTCATCGCCGGCATCCCCTCTCGCGTACGTCAGATCAGTCGTGCGCGTTTCCGCACCGGACAATTGATCCTTCGCACTCCGCGTACCCGATGGGGCTGCAGCCATTCATCAGCGTCGGGCCACGCTGCCGAGCCCGACGCCGACTGGCAGACCGAACGACCTCGCCCACCGCGCCTGACCAGCAAAAACAGGGCCGGAACCGGACGTTGAGGCGGAACTTGGCGCGGGAAGTCCGGGCATCGACGGCGCAGATCGTGTCAGGATGCTCGTCATGTCTCGTCGCGCACTGAGCTTCGGAGTGGTGGCGGAAGCATACGAACGGTTCCGGCTGGGGTATCCCGTGGAGCTCTTCGACATGGTGATGACGTACGCGGGTCAGCCGGTCCGGACTGCCCTGGAGATTGGCGCCGGGACCGGCAAAGCAACCCGTCTCTTCGCTGAACGAGGGGTCACGGTCACCGCGACCGAGCCTGACGGGGCCATGCTCGCCGAGCTGCGTAAGCACGTGGCCGCAAACGTCAAGACCGTGCACGCCGCGTTCGAGGACTTGCGACCGGGCGAGCGCTACGGGCTGGTGTACGCGGCGGCGGCGCTGCACTGGACGAACCCGGAGGGCCGGTGGGCGCGCATCGCCGCGCTGCTGGAGCCGGGTGGCGTGTTCGCCTCGTTCGGTGGACCACTCCAGCTGGCCGACCCGGCTGTGGAAGAAGCTGTTCGCGCGGCCCGGGCACCGTTCCTGGAGAGCGACGATGTTCCGTCTCCAGATGGGACGCCTCCGGGACACATGCAGTGGCCGGGTACGGAGCTCCAACGGTCTGAGTGGTTCGCCGATGTTCGGCAGTCCGTGATGGTGCGGCGGGCGACGATGAGTGCTCGCGACTACGTCGGCCATCTCTCGACCATCTCGGCTTATCTCGAATTGCCGACCCCGGAGCGGGAGCAGGTATTCAGCCAGATCATGCAGGTCCTGCCCGAGACGGTCGAGATTGCCGCCGACCTCACCGTCCACCTCGCGCGTCGGTGCCGCGAGCAGTAGTGCTTCGACAATCAGATCCAGGAGTAGCAGCCCGGTGAGCTTCTACATGCGCCTGCGGGCCACGGCCTCCAACGAGGTCCCGGAGGATTTCTCGTCGCTGCTTGATTTCATGTCGACCGCCTGGGAGGCGCACCAGGAGGAGCACACTGCTGGCATCGCCGATTCCATCGACAAGGACTTCGGCCACGTCCACGAGCTCTACACCACGGGTGCAGACCATGGCGACACCACGAATCCGGCCAACACTCTGCCGATCTTCGGCGGTCGCCACATGCACAGCCCGACAGAAGACCAACCGCCGTTCGTCATCCTCACCCCGGCCGAGGTGCGGAGGACGGCGTTGTTTCTCCGGAGCCTTCCGTTCGACGAACGCTGGCAGATCGCGGGGACGAAGCTCTCCAAGCCGTACATCGGGTGGGAAGACAAGAACGCGGCCAGGAGCATCTTTCTCGGCTACCACAACGACCTGCGCACCTTCTACGAGCGGGCTACGCGAGCCGGACATGCCGTGATCAAAGCGTTTTGGTATTAGCTGCGTGCCCGCAGCAAGAAGGGACCACTCATGCGCCAGCGCACGGCGGCCGGGATCATCATTGGCTGCGTCGTGGCCAGCTCTCTGGTGGTAGGGCTGCTGGGCTGCCTTGGCACGCTTGTGCTGCTGCTGCCCGACGGCCCAGAGCATGCGCGCCGGTATCTAAGTCAGGTGCAGGTGGATCCCGCGTACCGGCAAGTGGGTCAGGGTGGCCAGGGCAACTGCAACTGCAACCTTCAGTACTTCTACCTCGGCCCTAGCCACACGGATCCGGCACAGGTCTTTTCCGGCCCTACGCTCACCCTTCAACCCACGGATGGATCCATCGCCGTTTGGGATCAAATCCTCGAGGGTGAGGGAGCCAGCGAGGCGAGCGGTAACTGCCGGGTGGTCATGTACCGGTACCAGCGTGACCGCGAACCGTTTGACAGTTGGAGGCTGTCCACCGAGGAGCTCGCTCTTGTGGCGTCCGGCCGTCTGGTGGTTCTTTCTCTGTACGCATCGTGCGAGCGAGACCATGCCTAGTACGGCAGCCAGGGCTGCCATCCACCAGGCGCTTTTGACATGATCGGCCCATTTGGGCTTCCAGGCAGGCCCGTATCGCTCGTTTCCGCAGGTCAACAGGGGCGTGTGTGACGGCACGCACAGCGGGAAGGTCGGTCGGATGACCGACCCCCGGGGTCGGTCGGATGACCGACCCCGGGGAGCTGGGGCGAAGCGCGCTCCAGCGAATCCACAAGGCTGCCGTGAGACATCGGGACCTTGAGCTGCACCGCGCGGCCGACGACATCGTCCGAGCGGCCCAGGCGAGGGGCCTCGATCCGGGGTCCGTCGAGTCGTACCGCCCCTGCCCTGTGTGCGGTGCTGAGCCGGGACAGTTGTGCATGAGCGTCCCTGGCCGCCCAGTGAAGCCGGGCGACATGCACCCTGAGCGCACGAAATAGGCCGCCTTCCGTTCCCGTCGGCCCTCGAAGCGGACGTAGCCAACCGCCTGACCTGCGGGAACAGGCCGCAATCAGACCTTGAAGCGGAACTTCGAGCCCCAACGGATCCACCAGCGGCAACGGCTCCCGACGCCCGCTCGCACGGCGTCTCAAGCTGCCGTCGTTGGTCGCTGGTTGGCAACGCTTCACGGTGTCTTGTGCCCCTGTGTGCCCCAGACTGCCAGGCCCTCTCCAGACGGCATCGATTGACGCTGGCTCACATACAGTCGCCTGGTCTTCAGCTTGCGGCCGCCGATCCTGGGAGTCGCCTGTCGAAGGTCCACCAGCGTCCGCAAGCGTCCGACATGCTTGCGCCGTGGTCGATGGTCACTCAGCATCGGTCGTTGCGTCCCTCCTTGGCTGCCACGTCATTGGTACGGTTGGCGCGGGAGGCTCCACGAATGTCCGGATCAGACGAGCATTGGCCGTGGTTCGTGCCTACAGCCGGAAACCTGGCGGCACCGGTGCCGACACCTCCGCCCCGAACCGTGGCAGCGGTGGTGACGAGCCTAATCGGGGCTGTTCCCGGAGTGGCCCTGTCGCTTGCTCCGCTGGCACTCATTCATCAGTACGTGGAGGTGTTCGGGGCCACCGCCACACCGGACAGCGGGTTTAACATCTACACCCTCGGGGCGCTGGCCTGCTTAGCGCTCGGCGGCTTCCTGCTGGTGAGCGCACTTGTGTCGTTGTTCTTCCGGCAGACACGGGCGCTCGGTATCGGGTACCTATCTGGGCTCGTAGTCGGGCCTGTCTGCTTCATGTTTGTCGTTGTGGTCACGAGGCTGGCCGCATAGGGCCTTCAGAGCGGCATCATCAGACAAAGGGTGCTGCTCGCCATCCCGTTGCCGTCGACCCGCCCCTCTGAGAGCGGGGGCCGTCGCCCGGGCCGCCACGTCAAGACGGCCTTGACGGCTCGTACGGGCGCTGGCGGGTCGGGCGGTGGTCTGCTCGGCTTGCCCGGATCGATGGCAGCGGGATGGCCTACCGCAACCACCCACGGACCGTGACCCGCCGGCAGAGCCCCAACCATCCTGGAGCCGGAGCGCCCCCGCCGGAGGCGCACTAACCGCCACCCTGCGACCACCGCCAGCTCGCCGGTGCGGCCGGCGGCACGACCAAGACCGAGATCATGCGCTGCCTCAAGCGCCCCATCGCCCGCGAAGCCTTCACCCACCTCGTCAGCGAGCCAGCGATGCTTCAATCATCGCCGTGACCGACAGCTGGCCCATGGCACTGCGCACCGCGCTCCGGCGCGGGCAACTAGTCGTCGCGGAGGTTCCCGCCTCCCGGCCCGACCGCCGCGCCTGGATCGCGATCTACCCCCTACAGACCCCTGCCGCTGCTGCCACCACCGACCAGCGGTTCAACCTCTTCCACCGTGAGTTCGAAGCCAGCTACATCGACAACGGCTGGTGCGTGGGACCAGGTGACGGCATGACCGACGTGCAGACCGCGCACGCCCAAGACGAGGTGAAACTCAACCAGGTGCTCTCAGCGTGGGGCATCGATCCGAGCCAGCTCACCTACGCTCATCGGACCGACTATCCCGTCTGACACGGCCCAGGACTTGCGGTATGAGAACGCGTCGGTGTGGGCTGGAGCACGGCCCACACCGACGTAAAATTTGATGACTACAACGGCACCAACCGGCAGTACGGGTCCCGCCACCGCCAGTCGCCGGGCGCTTGTGACGACCGCATCTCAGGGCGATCGGTCGCTCGCTGCGGGGACGGCCGTCGTCCTCGCCGAAGCGTTCATCCCGAATTAGTTACTTGGACGGCCACGTATGGACGTAAGCCGGCGGTTCGACCTTCACCGGCGTGCCGTAGTCGGACAGTTCGGTGACCACGTGCAGGTGGTAGGTGTGGACCTCACCCCTGGTGACGAACACCGTGCGGTCGTAGGCCACCTTCGCGATTCGCTTGTCCGCGCCGAGCGTCACCTCGCCCACGAGACGGTCGACGACGCCCCGCGAGGGAGCGTCCTTCACCTGGACCTCGAAGTGGTAGGCGCCATCGGGGGTCTCGGTGACCTTGGCCCCGGCCCGCTGCAGGGTACGGAACAGCTCCTGCGGATCCGCCGAAGCGGTCAGGCCACCGCCCAACGCGAGGTCGTAGTCCAGGTTGTCCTGCTGGCCCGGGTGTCGGCTCCAAACGATCTTGCCGTTGTCCGGCGCGGAGCCATCCCGGGTACCGATGTACCGGACGCCGTTGACCAGCCGCTCATGTTCGAAACCTGCGGCAACCACGGGACGCAGACCCGTGTACGGCGAGTCCAGGTAGCCGGTGGCCGTCGCCGGATCGAAGGCTCCCTCCGTGACCCAACTCGCGCTCACCGGCTCGGGCAGTTCATTCTTCGGCGGGAGCTTGTCCTTCACGGTGGTCGTGACCTTCACCCGCCAACTGATGTTCTCGCTGGCCGCGGCAGCTGCGGCCAGCCGCAACCGCGGCGTGTCGACCGTCGTCGCCGTGGGCCGCTCGGCAACCGGCCCGGGCGAGACTGCCGTGCCGCCGGTGCCCACGGTCAAGGCCGTGGCCAGCGCCCCGACCACACCGATAACGCCAGCGGCGTACGCGGTGCGGTGCAAGGCGGTGCGCCGCCGGTGCCGTCGAGCGGCCTCCCCCAGTACGTCACGGGTGAACGCCAGGCCGGCGACCTCATCCCGCATCCCGACGGTCAGCTGATCTTCCAAGTCGGTGATCATTTACCTGCTCCGTTCATTCCTGCGCCTTCGAGCGCCCAGGCGGCCGTGAGCTCGCGTAGCCGGGCCAGCCCCCGGGAGGCGGTCGACTTGACGGTGCCGACCGAGCAGCCGAGCATCTCGGCGGCTTCGGATTCGCTGAACTGCTCCCAGTAGCGGAGCACCAGCACGGCCCGCTGCCGCGGCGGCAGCATGGCCAGCGCCTGGATGAGTGCCTGCCGGAGGTGCAGCGCCTCGGTACCATCCGCCTGGCCCGGCGGCTCGATCTCGGCCAACACCTCCGGCCGGCGCCCGCGGAGCCGCCACCGGTCAACCGCAAGGTGGTACAGCGTGCGACGCAGGTACCCCTCCTTGTCGCCCTGTACCCGGCTCCAGTTCCGCATCAGCCGCTCCAGCGCCACCTGCAACAGGTCCTCCCCAGCGACCCGGCTGCCGGTCAGCAGTACCGCCGTCGCGAGGAGCGCACCGCCGCGTTCGGCGACGAGGACGTCCAACCCGTCGAAGCGTTTCTTCCGCCGCACCCGATCTCCTTCCGTCCCCACCAAGGACGACGGGTACGGCCCGAAGGTTGACTGGCCGGCGACTTCTCTCGGACCCCCGACCTCGCGCACGGCACAGTCGCGGTCGGGTTCAACCTCGGCGGTTGCCGATTCGGAACCTCGACTCGCCCGCGTTGCCGAATCACCTGAGTGCCGCTGCGAGTTCGGCGGCGTTCTGGAACGCAGCGGCCGCCCGTTCTGATTCATCCGCGTTCAGCACGACGCGTTCGGCACGGGCCAGCATCTCGGTTGCGGTATCAAGGTCGTGCAGCACCACCGCGAGTTCGGCGCGGTACACGAGGACCTCTACCTGTGCGACCGGATCGTCCCCGGCCCGGGGGCGGGCCAGTGTGCTGTCGAGGATCCGGACGGCCTGCCGGACATCGCCCCTGGAATCGGCCTGCACGACAGCGCTCGCCAGAGCCCTGGCCAGGCGCCCCGCCGGCGTGGGTTCAGGGGCGGCGGCCTGGTCGACGACGCGGATCCAGTTGCCGCCGGGGTCGATGACGCTGAACCCGCTCATCCCGTCAGAGTTCTTCCGCGCCCGAGGCCGGGTCATGCGCGGCGTTCCGGACACCAGAACCTTCCCGTACGCGGCGCGCATGCCTACGGCGAACGCCCGGTGCAGTCCTTCGATGTCCGAGGTGAGGACCAGGCAGGAGCCGTAGGACTGCTCCGGGTCGAAGCCGGCGATCTCGAAGAAGTGAAGATGCAGGTCTTCACGCTGCAATGCCACGTACGGGTTGGGCTTGCGCTGCCGGTAGGTCGTACGGAAACCGAGAACCTCGTAAAAATTGACCATGTCGTCGATGGAGGCGCAGGGCAGCAGCGGAACGGTCACCTCGTTGGCCATGCCTCCCTTCCTACGCAGGTCGGGGTGCCCGTCGCACATGGAAATAGCCGTTCGCCCTCCCCAGCCACCTGATCGTCCGAGGTGCCGGAGTGCGGGCCACGAATAGCCGGCCTGTCCCGTCACGGGACATGCTTGACGCTCACGTCCCACCTGATGCCCGACATGATCCTCAAAGGGCGCTTTGGCTGGGGCGAACTTGTCCTATCCCTGTGCTCCAATCCCGTCATGCATGTCGTCGTCACAGGCGCACTCGTTGAAAACGGCGCGGTCCTGCTAGTACACCGCAGCCCGACCAAACGGGCATACCCAGATCTCTGGGACCTGCCCGGGGGGCATGTCGAAGCGGGTGAGTCGGAACTACAAGCCCTCGCGCGTGAGATGCACGAGGAACTCGGTGTGCACATCGTGGCGGAGTCCGCTTCACGGTTGGGCGACTGGCATGCCGGCACTGGTGAGGACGCCGT
Source organism: Micromonospora palomenae (assembly GCF_007829925.1). NCBI lineage: Bacteria > Bacillati > Actinomycetota > Actinomycetes > Micromonosporales > Micromonosporaceae > Micromonospora > Micromonospora palomenae. The sequence goes on along the minus strand of NZ_VIXA01000003.1, from coordinate 39,242 downwards.
CCACGTGGGCGTCTGGCACATTGGAGACTGGGTTGGCTCTCCCACCAACCGTGCACCTGACGAGCATGACGACATCGCATGGGTCGGGATCAGCGAGCTGGGCGGCCTTCCCCTGCTGTTCGGCGACTTGGCGGCATTGCTTCGTTGTCTGCCTGAGCCTGAGTGCGCCCGCAGGCACTCAGACGTCACCGACTGACACCAGGACGACCGAGGAACCAAGGCCGGCTGTCGTGCATGTGCGGGGACGGATTCGTCAAGCAGGTGGTGGGACTAGACACGCCGGCAGCCCGGCCGGCCCTCACCTTGGCGGCTGTGTGGCTGCATCACCCGTCTGCTCTCGCCACTGGCCGCCGTCGGCCTGGACGAGACGCTGGACCATCTGTCGGGCCTCGTCCTCGGTGTTGAACTCCCACCGGAGCACCGTGGGGCTGTGCCCCCGGTGTGCCCCAGAGCAACGACACAACCGCCTGACCTGCGGGAACGGGCCGGATTCAGACGTTGAAGCGGAATTCCACCACGTCGCCGTCCTGCATGACGTACTCCTTGCCCTCGATCCGGACCTTGCCGGCGGCCTTGGCCGCCGCCATCGATCCGGCCTCGACCAGGTCGGCGTAGGAGACGACCTCGGCCTTGATGAAGCCGCGCTGGAAGTCGCTGTGGATGACGCCCGCGGCCTCCGGCGCGGTCGCGCCGACCGGAACGGTCCAGGCGCGCGCCTCCTTGGGGCCCGCCGTCAGGTACGTCTGGAGCCCGAGCGTGCGGAAGCCGACTCGGACGAGCTGGTTCAGGCCGGGCTCGTTCTGCCCGATCGACTCCAGCAGCTCGCGGGCCTCCTCCTCGGGCAGGTCCACCAGCTCGGACTCGATCTTCGCGTCCATGAAGACCGCTTCGGCGGGTGCGACCAGCGCGCGCAGCTCGTCGAGGAACTCGGCGTTGGCCAGCTCGGCCTCGTCGACGTTGAAGACGTACAGGAAGGGCTTGGTGGTGAGCAGGTGCAGCTCGCGCAGGTGCTCCAGCTCGATCTTCGCGGCGGCGGCGCCGGCGTAGAGCGTGGTACCGCCGTCGAGCACGTCGACGGCGGCCTTGGCGGCGGCGACCGCGGCGGCCCGGTCCTTGCGGAGCTTGGCCTCCTTCTCCAGCCGCGGCAGCGCCTTCTCCAGCGTCTGGAGGTCGGCGAGGATCAGCTCGGTGTTGATCGTCTCGATGTCGTCGGCCGGGGAGATCTTGCCGTCGACGTGCACCACGTTCGGGTCGGAGAACGCGCGCACCACCTGGCAGATCGCCGAGGCGTCGCGGATGTTGGCCAGGAAGGCGTTGCCCCGGCCCTGCCCCTTGGAGGCGCCCCGCACCAGGCCGGCGATGTCGACGAACGACACCGGCGCCGGCAGCACCTTCTGCGAGGAGAAGATCTCGGCGAGCGTGGCCAGCCGCTCGTCCGGCAGCCCGACGACGCCGACGTTGGGCTCGATCGTGGCGAACGGGTAGTTCGCGGCGAGCACGTCGTTCTTGGTGAGCGCGTTGAACAGGGTGCTCTTGCCGACGTTGGGCAGGCCGACGATGCCGATGGTGAGACTCACGACGAGCCAGCTTACGCCGGTGTCGGCCGACACCCGGCAGGTAGGCCCACCAGCCGGGGGAAAAGACGTCCCGGGTACGCCCGCAGCGTTGCTAGCCTGCCCGGATGACGAGCGGGGCGGACGAGCGGCTGCCGGAGCTCTACGTGGCGGTGGACGTCGAGGCGGACGGTCCGATCCCCGGCCCGTACAGCATGATCTCGCTGGGCATGGCGGTGGCCGGGCGGCCCGACCTCATCTTCTACACCGAGCTGAAGCCGATCTCCGATGAGTTCGTGCCGGCCGCCCTCGCGGTCTCCGGGCTCGACCGGGACCGGCTGCTGCGGGAGGCGCCCACCGCCGAGGAGGCGATGGCCGCCGCCGCGAGCTGGGTCAACGGGCTGCGCCGGATCGGCCGGCCGGTCTTCCTGGCCGCGCCCGCCGTCTGGGACGGCATGTTCGTGCACTGGTACTTCGTCCGGTTCACCGGCCGCAGCCCGTTCGGCGCGACCGGCTCCGGCGTGGACCTGCGCAGCTGGTGGATGGGGCGGACCGGCTGCGAGTGGGTGCGGACCCGCAAGGGAATCATCAAGCACGAGCTGGGCCTGACCGACGTGCCGCACACCCACCACGCCGGGGAGGACGCGGCCGAGCTGGCCCAGGTCTTCGACGCCGCGCTCCGGCACCGCCCCGGGCGGGCCGAGGCGGGCTGAACCGGGCCGCGCCGTCCGCGTAACCGAAGGGACCGGCGCTCAGGCGGTGAGCAGCCGGGGTTCGATCCGGGTCTCCCGGGCGCCGCCCGCGCCGTCCGGGGTCAGCTCGTACGCGGCCACGCCCTCGCGGTCGGCGACCGCCTCGGCGAGCCGGGTACCCCGGTAGACCAGCCCCACTCCGTCGTCGGTGCAGTGGCTGACCGGCAGGATGCCGTCGCCGACCAGCCGGTGCATCAGCGGGCGGCGCTGCTCCTCGCTGTCGTAGTGCACCCCGTTGCCGTACGGCAGCCACCCGAGGCCGTCGGTGAAGGCGCGCAGCGTGCGGCCGAAGCTGTCGGTGGCGCCGCCGACGTGCCAGCAGATCGAACCGGCGGAGACGCCGCCGAGCACCACGCCGGCCTCCCAGCACTCGCGCAGGATCTCCGGCAGGCCGTGCACCCGCCAGACGGCGCAGAGGTTGGCGACGCTGCCGCCACCGACCCAGATGATGTCCTGGGCGAGCAGGTGGGCGCGGATGTCGTCGACGGTCGGCATCGGGAACAGCGCCAGGTGGGAGGGGCGGAACCGGGTGCCGGCGAAGGCGCCGTAGAAGACGGTGAACGCGGTGGGCTGGTCGCCGACGGCCTGGTTGAGGTAGCAGATCTTCGGCTCGTCGGCCCCGGCCAGCTCGGCCATCAGGTCGAAGACCGGCCCGGGCTTCGCGTCCCAGGGGCCACGGTCCCGGCTGGTGAAGCCCATGCTGGTCGCGACGATGGTGGGTTCGCTGGCGGGCACGGATGATCCTTCCGTCGGGCGGGTGACGCCCCCCATCCTGCGTCATCGCCCGCCCGGCCGTCGGCCCGGTCAGCCCGCTTCGGCGGCGGCGAGCAGCGCGCGCAGCAGGTCGCCCAGGCGGGCCTGGTCCGCCGGGGGCAGCGCGTCGAGGATCCGTCGCTGCACCGCCAGGCCCGCCTCGGCGGCCTCCTCGACCGCGCGGCGGCCGGTGTCGGTCAGGGTCACCCGCAGGCCCCGCCGGTCGGCGGGGTCGGGCGCGCGGCGCAGCAGCCCGGCCCGTTCCAGCCGGTCGAGCCGGCCGGTCATCCCGCCCGAGGTGAGCATCAGCGCGGCGGCCAGCTCCTTCGGCGCCAGCGTGTACGGCTCGCCGCTGCGACGCAGCGCGGCCAGCACGTCGAACTCGCCCCGGCCGATGCCCCAGTCGGCGTAGACCCGCTCCTGCGCGTCGCCGACGATCCGGGCCAGCCGGTAGATCCGGCCGAAGACCGCCATCGGCTCGGGCCGCATCCCGGCGCGCTCGCGCCGCCACTGCTCGACGATGAGGTCGACGTCGTCCCGGTCGGTCACCCCCGGATTGTGCCCCACGTCGCCCTTCCACTTTTCTCTCACGGGTGATTAGCTTAGCACTAAGCTACTTACTGCAAAGAGAATCGAGTGCCCGATGAGCCGTCGCCGCACCGACATCGCGTTGACCGCCCTCGCGCCCACCGTCTGGGGCACCACCTACCTGGTCACCTCCGAGCTGCTGCCGCCGGACCGGCCGCTCTGGTCCGGCGCGCTGCGGGCGCTGCCCGCCGGGCTGCTGCTGCTCGCGCTGACCCGCCGCCGGCCGCACGGCTCCTGGTGGTGGCGGGCCGCCCTGCTCGGCGCGCTGAACATCGGCGCGTTCTTCCCGCTGCTCTTCCTCGCGGCGTACCGGCTGCCGGGCGGCACGGCCGCCGTGCTCGGCGCCGCCCAGCCGCTGCTCGTCGCCGGCCTCACCGTGCTGGTGCTGCGGGACCGGCCGCACCGGCTCGCCCTGCTGGCTGCCCTGGCCGCCCCGCTGGGCGTCGCGCTGGTCGTGCTCCGGCCGGACGCCGGCACCGACCCGCTCGGCGTGGCCGCCGGCCTGGCCGGCACCGCCGCGATGGCCACCGGGCTGGTGCTCACCCGCCGCTGGGGCCGCCCGGCCGGGATCAGCACCCTCGCCGCGACGAGCTGGCAGCTCACCGCCGGCGGCCTGCTGGTCACGCCGGTCGCCGTCACGGTCGAGGGCGCGCCGCCGGCCCCGGACGGCCCGGCCCTGCTCGGGTACGCCTGGCTCGGGCTGGTCGGCACCGCGCTGGCGTACGTGCTGTGGTTCCGGGGCGCGGCGCGGCTGCCGTTGACGCAGGTCTCCGTGCTCGGCGCGCTGAGCCCGCTGACCGCCGCCGCGCTGGGCTGGATCGTGCTGGACCAGGCGCTGAGCCCGACCCAGCTCACCGGCTTCGCGCTGGCGGTGGGGGCGATGGTGGTGGCGCAACTGCCCGCCCGCCCGGCGGGTCAGCCGGCCAGGCGCCAGTCCGCCCCGAGGGTGTCGGCCTCCGGCAGCGCCCCGGCGGGCAGCTCGGCCGCCGCGGCCAGCGGCAGGGTGAACCGGTGCGCGGCGGACGGGCCGGCAGCGTGCGACTCGCCGAGCATCCAGCGCACCTCGTCGGCCGTCCAGCCCAGCCCGCGCCGGCCGGCGATCTCGCGGACCAGCCGCAGCCCCGGGCGGGTGTCGTCGTCGTAGAAGCGCATGCACCAGTGGTGCGCCCACATGCCCAGCGCCCGCACGCCGGCCGGATCCAGCGACGCGGCGAGCCGGCCGCACGCCGTCTCCCCGAAGGGGCGCCCCGGCTCACCGACCCGGTCCCGCTCGATCGCCCCGTACGCCGCCGGCGCCACCGCCCGCATCCGGTCGTAGAAGCCCTGCACCACCGCGCGGTCGAGCCGTGCCCGCCCCGACCGCATCAGCGGGCACCCCGCCCGGCCACGCTCGCCATCGCCCCCGCACCCTTCTTGAGTTGGTGGCCGGACCGTACCGACCACTACCGACAATTTCTCGCGTCCAATTCCTTGCCACGCAACGGATAGCTGGCCCGAGCTGCGGCGTCTGTATCGGTAGGAGCGGACCGGGGAGGATGCGTGGACGAGGACGAACGGGCCCGGCTGGCCGAGTTCGTGACGAGCCGTACGCCGGCGCTGATGCGGGTCGCGTACCTGCTCACCGGCGACCGGCACGCGGCGGAGGACCTGGTCCAGTCGGCGCTGGCGCGGACGATCCCGCGCTGGCGGTCGCTGCGCAACGCCGATCCCGAGGGCTACCTGCGCACGGTCATGTACCGGGAGCAGGTGAGCTGGTGGCGGCGGCTGCGCCGATACCGGGAGTCGCTGCTCACCGGCGCGCACGAGGTGCCCGCCGCCGATCCCAGCGGCGGCACCGACCTGCGGCTGGCCATGCGGGCGGCGCTGCGGCACCTGCCGCCGGCGCAGCGGACCGTGGTGGTCCTGCGCTACTACGAGGACCTCACCGAGACCCAGGTGGCCCAGGTGCTGGGCTGCTCGGTCGGCACCGTCCGCAGCCGTACCCATCGCGCCGTCTCCCGGCTGCGCGAGCTCCTGCCGGATGTCGAACTCCTGGAGGTACGGCGATGACGTCCCCCCTCGAAGACCTGATCCGCGACACCCTGACCGACCTTGCCGAGGAGGCCCCGACAGTGCAGGACCAGTTGCCGCCGGCGGAACGACGAGCCCGGACCCGACGCCGCGCCACGGTGACCATGGGCGCGGTGGGCACGCTCGCCGCCGTCCTGATCGCCGCCCCGCTCGCCATCGCCCAGACCGGCCCGGACACACCCCGGCCGGCCGCCCCCACCGCTCCGCCGACGCCCTCGCCGCGCCCGGCCGAGCCGACCCCCTCCCCCCGCTCGACGGAGACACCCGCACCACGGCCACCGCTGCCCGCCCCGTCCACCCCGCCGGCGCCCCGGCCGACGGCCACGCCCAGCCCCGCCGCGCCCGCGCCCGGCCGGCCGTCGGGCCCGCCACGCCCCGTCCCGACCCCACCGACGGCGACGCCGAGCCCGATAGGCACCGAGTTGCCGCCGCCGGGCCGGCCGTCGCCGCGCTGATCCCCCGGCCCGACGCCCCGGGACGCGCCGCGCCCGGGGCGTCGGGCGTCACCACGCTCACGTCCGATTCCCGCGAGCCATCGGCCTGAACGGCGGGCATCATCGGTGGCGTGGAGTTGGACTTCGAACGGTGCTACCGGGCCGTGGACAGCCGTGACCAGCGCTTCGACGGCTGGTTCTACACCGGCGTGACGTCGACCGGGATCTACTGCCGGCCGTCCTGCCCGGCGATGACGCCGAAGCGGCAGAACGTCCGGTTCTTCCCGTCGGCCGCCGCCGCGCAGGGCGCCGGGCTGCGCGCCTGCCGTCGCTGCCGCCCGGACGCGGCGCCCGGCTCGCCGCAGTGGGACGTCCGGGCCGACGTGGTGGGCCGGGCCGTCCGGCTGATCGCCGACGGGGTGGTCGACCGGGACGGCGTACCGGGGCTGGCCACCCGGCTCGGCTACACCGAGCGGCACCTGCACCGGATGCTCCGCGCCGAACTGGGCGCCGGCCCGCTGGCGCTGGCCCGGGCCCAGCGGGCGCAGACCGCCCGCACCCTGATCGAGACGACCGGGCTGGGCATGGCGGAGATCGCCTTCGCGGCCGGGTTCGGCAGCGTCCGGCAGTTCAACGACACGGTCCGCGAGGTCTTCGGCACCGCCCCGTCGGAGCTGCGGGTGGCGCGGGGCGGCCGGCCGGTGGCCGGCGGCGCGGGAACGATCACGCTGCGGCTGGCGTACCGGCCACCGTTGCACGCCGCCGCGCTGCTGGACTTCCTCGCCCTCCGCGCGCTGCCCGGTGTGGAGGAGGTACGCGACGGGACGTACCGCCGGGGGTTGCGACTGCCGCACGGCGCCGCGGAGGTGGCGCTGACCCCGGCGGCCGGCCACGTCTCGGCGACCCTGCGCCTGGCCGACATGCGCGACCTGGCCCCCGCGGTGGCCCGCTGCCGCCGGCTGCTCGACCTCGACGCGGACCCGCAGGCCATCGACGAGACCCTGGCCGCCGACCCGGCCCTGGCCGCCGCGGTCGCGGCCGAGCCCGGCATCCGCCTGCCCCGCGCGGTGGACGGCTTCGAGGCGGCCCTGCGCGCCGTGGTCGGCCAGCAGGTCTCCGTCCGCTCCGCCCGCACCACCCTCACCCGCCTCCTCACCGCCGCCCCCGTCCCGCAGCCCCCCGTCGATCACGAGGTCGACGGCGATGTGGAGCTCCAGAGCCCCGGTCATGCTCATGATCGGCCGGGGCTGCGGGGGTTCCTCCGGGCGGAGGAGGTGGCGGGGTTGCCGGACTCCGCGTTCGGGATGCCGGCGGGGCGGCGGGAGACGGTGCGCGCGCTGGCCCGGGCCGTCGCCTCCGGCGAGATCGACCTCGACCCGGGCGGGGACCGGGAGGAGGTGGTCCGGCGACTGACCGCCGTGCCCGGGATCGGGCCGTGGACCGCCGGCTACGTGGCCATGCGCGCCCTCGGCGACCCGGACGTCCTGCTCCCCACCGACCTGGCGGTACGCCGGGGCGCCGCCGCGCTCGGCCTGCCCACCGACCCGAAGACCCTCGACACCCACGCCGAACGCTGGCGCCCCTGGCGCTCGTACGCGGTGATCCGACTCTGGAGAGCAGCATGAGCATCGACAGCACCGTCATCGACACCCCCGTCGGCCCGCTGAGCATCCTGGCCGGCCCGGACGGGGCCGTCCGGGCGGCCGGCTTCACCCCGGCCCCGGAGAACCTGCTCCCGCTGGTGCACCCGAGCCTGCGCGGGGCGCTGCGGCACCGCACCGACCTCGGCCCCGTCACGGTCGCCGTCCGGTCCTACCTGGACGGTGACCTGACCGCCATCGACGGGGTGCCGGTGCGGCAGCACAGCGGCGGGGCGTTCATGACGCACGCCTGGGAGGTGCTGCGCGAGGTGAAGCCGGGCGACCCGGTGACGTACACCGGGTTCGCCGGGCTGGCCGGCCGGCCGGCCGCCGTACGGGCGGCGGCAGCCGCCTGCGCCCGCAACGCCGCCGCCCTCTTCGTCCCCTGCCACCGGGTGCTGCGCACCGACGGGACGCTCGGCGGCTACCGCTGGGGGCTGGACGTCAAGGAATGGCTGCTCGGTCACGAACGGCGGCTGACGGCAAGCTGACACCGGCGCGGCCGTCATCTGACGCTACCGTCGGGTAGTGCCCGCGCAGCGCGACGGCGACCCGACCCACCGGGTGGACGCCCGGCCGCGCCCGCTGCACAACCTCCGGCGACTGGGCCCCTACCTGCGCCCGTACGCGGGCGAGTACTGCTGGCTGCTGCTCGCGGCGCTGGCCGCCACCGCGGCCAGCCTGGCGGTGCCGCTGGTGGTGCAGCGGGTGGTCGACGGCCCGATCGCCCGGCACGACGTCGACGGGCTGCTCCGCCTCGGCGGCCTGGCCCTGCTGCTCGGGCTCGCCGAGGCGGTGCTGATCTTCATCCGGCGGTGGACCCAGTCCTCCTCCTCGGTGGGCATGGAGTCCGCGATCCGCGCCGACATCTACGCCCACCTGCAACGGCTTCCGGCCGGCTTCCACGACCGGTGGCAGTCCGGCCAGCTGCTCTCCCGGATCACCAGCGACCTGTCGGTGATCCGCCGGTTCCTCTCCTTCGGCCTGCTCTTCCTGGTGCTCAACCTGGTCACCTACCTCGCGGTGGTGGCCCTGCTGATCCGGCTGCACGGCCCGCTGGGGCTGCTGGTGGCGGCCAGCGCGGTGCCGCTGTTCCTGATCAGTCGCCGGTTCGCCCGGCACTACCACGCCGCGTCCCGTCGGATGCAGGACCAGCAGGGCGACGTGGCCACCCTGGTCGAGGAGACCGCGCAGGGCCTGCGCACCATGAAGGCGTACGGGCGGGGGCCGGAACTGGCCGCCCGGTTCGGCGCGCGGGCCCGGGCGCTGCACGACACCGGCGTCGACAAGGCCCGGCTGCTGGCCCGTACCTCCGCGCTGTTCGACCTGGTGCCCAACCTGACCCTCGGCGTGGTGCTGGTCTGCGGGGCGGCGCTCGCCGCCCGGGGCACCCTCACCATCGGCGAGCTGGTCGCCTTCGTCAGCCTGCAACTGATGCTGATCTGGCCGGTGCAGTCGCTGGGCTGGATCATCGCGAACGCCCAGGAGGCGGCGACCGCGGCCGACCGGATCCAGGAGGTGCTGGACACCCCGCCGTCCATCGTGGACGCTCCGCACGCGGTCACGCTCGCCCCGGCGGCGGTGCGGGGCCGGCTGCGCTTCGAGGGCGTCTCGTTCCGCTATCCGGGCGCACCCGAGCCGGTGCTGCGGGAGGTCGAGCTGACCGTGGAGCCGGGCGAGACGCTGGCGCTGGTGGGCGCGACCGGTAGCGGCAAGAGCACCCTGCTCTCCCTGGTGCCCCGGCTGCACGAGGTGACCGGCGGGCGGATCACCCTGGACGGGCACGACCTGCGCGACCTGCGGCTGGCCTCGCTGCGCCGGCTGGTCGGGGTGGCCTTCGAGGAGCCGACGCTCTTCTCCATGTCGGTCTGGGAGAACCTCACCCTGGGCCGCCCGGACGCCGATGAGGAGGAGGTCCGGGCCGCGCTGGCGCTGGCCCAGGCCGACTTCGCGTACGACCTGCCGTGGGGGCTGGCGACCCGGGTCGGCGAGCAGGGGCTGTCGCTCTCCGGCGGGCAGCGGCAACGGCTCGCGCTGGCCCGGGCGGTGCTCGGCCGGCCCGCGCTGCTCGTGCTGGACGACCCGCTCTCCGCCCTGGACGTGCACACCGAGGCGCTGGTCGAGGCGGCGCTGAGACGGGTGCTGCGGGACACCACCGCGCTGCTGGTGGTGCACCGCCCGTCGACCGTCGCGCTGGCCGACCGGGTGGCGCTGCTCGACGGGGGCCGGATCGCCGCGGTGGGGCGGCACTCCGAGCTGCTGGCCACCGTGCCGGCGTACCGGGCGGTGCTCTCCGCCGAGCCGAACTCCGCGCCCGGTCTGGTGCGCTCGTGACACTCCGGCTGCCCCGGCAGCGGGCCGAACCACCGGAGGAGTCCCGCTGGCGGGGGCTGGCCACTGACCCGGACGCCGACCGCAGCCGCGCCGAGGACACCGCACCCGAGGCGGTGGCCCGGCTGCGCGCCCGCAGCCGGGTGCTCCTGGGTGAGCTGCTGCGCCCGCACCGGGGCCGGCTGGGCCTGGCGGTGGGCCTGCTACTGGCGCAGAACGCGGCCGCGATGTCCGGGCCGTACCTGGTCATGCTCGGCATCGACCGGGCCATCGCGCCGCTGCGGGCCGGCGACGCGCGCCCGCTGGCCACCGTCGCCGGCGCCTTCGTGGTCGCGGCGGTGACCGAGTACGCGGCCCGGCGCGGCTTCCTCACCCTCTCCGCGCGGATCGGCCAGGCCGTCCTGCTGGAGCTGCGCCGGCGGGTGTACGGACACTTCCTGCGCCTCTCCGTCGGCTTCCACGAGCGCTACACCTCCGGCCGGGTGGTGTCCCGGCTGACCAGCGACCTGGAGTCCATCGCCGAGCTGGTCGACGGCGGCATCGACAGCCTGGTGACCGCGGCGCTGTCGGTGCTCTCCGTGGCCGCCATCCTGCTCTGGCTGGACCTGCCGCTGGCCGCGGTCACCCTGCTCGCCTTCCCGTTCCTCTACCTGCTCTCCCGCTGGTTCGCCCGGGCGTCGGCCGACGCGTACCGGCGCAGCCGGGAGGCGGTGGCGCTGGTCATCGTGCACTTCGTGGAGTCGCTGCGGGGCATCCGCGCCGTGCAGGCGTACCGCCGGGAACCGCGCAACCAGCAGATCTTCGGGGCGGTCAACGACGGGTACCGGCGGGCCAACCTGCGGGCGTTCCGGCTGATCGCCACCTACTCGCCGGGAATCAAGGTGATCGGCAACGTCACCGTCGCGGTGGTGCTCGGGTACGGCGGCTGGCGGGTGCTCGGCGGCGCGACGGAGGTGGGGGTGCTCGCCGCCTTCCTGCTCTACCTGCGCCGTTTCTTCGAGCCGATGCAGGAGCTGAGCCAGTTCTACAACTCGTTGCAGTCGGCGACGGCGGCGCTGGAGAAGCTGGCCGGGGTGCTCGACGAACGGCCCGGCGTACCCGAACCGGCGCAGCCGGTGCCGCTGCCCACCGGGCCGGGGCGCGGGGCGGTGGCGTTCCGGTCGGTCTCCTTCGGCTACCGGCCGGGCACGCCGATCCTGGTCGGGCTGGACCTGCGGGTGCCGGCCGGGCAGACGGTCGCGCTGATCGGGCCGACCGGGGCCGGCAAGTCCACCGTCGCCAAGCTGCTGGCCCGCTTCCACGACCCCGACAGCGGCAGCGTCGAGCTGGACGGGATCGACCTGCGCGACCTGGCCGATCCGGAGCTGCGCCGCGCGGTGGTGCTGGTGACCCAGGAGAACCACCTGTTCAACGGCACGGTCGCGGAGAACATCCGGTTCGGCCGTCCCGGCGCCGACGACGCGGCGGTGCAGGCCGCCGCGCGGGCGATCGGCGCGCACGACTTCATCGCCGCGCTTCCCGACGGGTACGCCACCGAGGTGCACCGGCGCGGCGGCCGGCTCTCCGCCGGGCAGCGGCAGCTCGTCGCGTTCGCCCGGGCGTTCCTGGCCGACCCGCGGGTGCTGATCCTCGACGAGGCGACCTCGTCGCTGGACGTGCCGACCGAGCGGCTGGTGCAGCGGGCGCTCGCCACCGTGCTGCGCGACCGCACCGCGCTGGTGATCGCGCACCGGCTCTCCACGGTCGAGACCGCCGACCGGGTACTGGTCCTCGACGGCGGTCGGGTGGTGGAGGACGGACCGCCCGCGCGGCTGGCCGCCGCCGGTGGCCGGTACGCCGCCCTGCACCGGCAGTGGCGCGACTCGCTGGTCTGAACCGCCGGTCCCCGGGCGCCGTCGCGACGACGCGGGCAACCCGGGGACCCGTCGCCCGGCTAGACTGCCGCTCGTCGATCGGCCCGGCGATCGCCCGAGGGCGACGTCCGGTGGGACCGGTCAGGCACAGCCGAACACACGGGGAGGTTGCGGCGTGCGGATCCGACGACGAGTGGTTGTCGCGGCGGCATTGGTGATCAGCACGGTGGGCGCGGGGACTGTCGCGCTGACCAGGGAGGGCGACACCGGTGCCACACCGACCGCCGTCTCGGCGGCCGGCGACCTGTCGGCGACGGCCGGTGCCGCCCCGGCGGACACGCCGCCCAGCGCGGACAGCGGCATCGGCAGCCGGGCCGGGGCGAAACGCTCCACGTCGGACGCCCGACCGGTCACCGCCGTCGGGCGGCCCGCCGTTGAGGTGGCGAAGGACGCACCGGCCTCGGTGGCCTACCTGAGCGACCGCTACCGGATCAGCCAGGACGAGGCCGCCCGCCGGGTCGCCCTCCAGGAATTCTCCGCGCCGCTCGCGGCCACCCTCGCCGCGACATACCCGGCCGAGTACGCCGGCATGTGGCTGGACCAGGCCGGCGGCGGCGTACTGACCATCGCGGCCACCGACCCGGCCCCGGTCACCAAGGCGGTCGCCGGGGTGCCGGACGCCGTCCACGTCAAGGTCGTCCCGGTGCGCCACTCGCTGCGCGAGCTCACCGAGGCGGCGACCCGCGTGGCCGGCGCGCTCGGTGCGACCGCGGGCACCGACGTGGTGGTCGACGAGCAGGCCAACGAGGTCGTGGTGCTCACAGGCGGCGCGGTCGCGGCGGACGACGCCCGACTGGCCGGCGCGATCGAGGCCGCCGGGGTGCCGGCCCGGAGCCGACAGCTTCCGCCCTCGATCGAGAAGTGGTGCGACCCGCGCTACTGCGCCCAGGCGCCGATGCGTGGCGGCATCCGGCTGGACGTGCCCCGGGACGACGACACGGTCGGCGGCTGCACCAGCGGCTTCAACCTGCGGGCGCGGTCCGGGCGGTACTACGTGCTGACCGCCGGGCACTGCGTGGTCGGCGGGCGGCACCAGGAGGTCGACAAGACCTGGCACCAGTTCCTCGGACCGAAGGTGCCGGTCGGCGTGGAGTCCACCAGCCCGGTGCTCGCCGAGAACACCACCACGTACGACTACGCGGTGATCCCGTACCAGGACGGCGCGATCGACCGGTGGGCGTACCCGCGGCGCAGCGGCGGCGACCAGGCCAGCCTGGTCAACTACTTCTGCGTGACGGACAACCCGGCCTGCGCCACCAGGGGCAGCCGCGACGTGAAGATCACCGGGTACACCCCCTACAGCGCGGTGCAGATCGGTTGGGTCGTCTGCGCGACCGGCTCGGGGTACACGCCGAAGGCGGGCGAGGTGTACGTCGACTCGGGGGCGGGCGCCGGTTACGTTCCCGGCACCCGCTGCGGCACGGTCACCAGCAAGACCAACGGCCGCATCAACGTGCGGGTCTGCGCCCGCCCCGGTGACAGCGGCGGCCCGCTCTTCACCGAGTCCGACGGCCGGGCGCTCGGCATCCTGAACGACGGCGACCCGGGCAGCGGCGCCTGCACGAACCCGAACGAGCAGAACTTCTACATGCCGGTCTCCACCATCCTGGACCGGGTGAACGCCAACACCGGCCTCGGCATCCAGCTCGCCACCCGCGGCCCGCTGCTCAACCCGATCGGCTCCACGAACCGTTAGGCGACACCGCGGATAAGCCGTGGGCAGGGCGACGCGGGCTGCCTACGATCGACCGATGACTGATACGGCGAGGACGGCCCGCGCCGGCGTCCCCGAGCGTCCGACCCTGGACGGGCTCGAGGAGACCTGGGCGCGCCACTGGCAGGAGGAGGGCACGTACGCGTTCGACCGCTCGAAGGAGCGGTCGGACGTGTACGCGATCGACACCCCGCCGCCGACCGTATCGGGCGAGCTGCACATGGGGCACGTCTTCTCGTACACGCACACCGACATGGTGGCCCGCTTCCAGCGGATGCGCGGCCGGACGGTCTTCTACCCGATGGGCTGGGACGACAACGGCCTGCCCACCGAACGACGGGTGCAGAACGTCTACGGGGTGCGCTGCGACCCGTCGCTGCCGTACGACCCGCACTGGCAACCGCCGGCGACGCCGGTGAGCGAGGAGCGGCGCAAGGACCCGACGCCGATCGACCGGCGCAACTTCGTGGCGCTGTGCGAGCGGCTGACCGCCGCAGACGAGCAGGTCTTCGAGGCGCTGTGGCGGCGGCTCGGGCTGTCGGTGGACTGGTCGCTGACGTACACGACGATCGGGCGGGTGGCGCGGGCGACGAGCCAGCGGGCGTTCCTGCGCAACCTGGCGCGGGGCGAGGCGTACCAGGCGGAGGCGCCGACGCTTTGGGACGTCGGCTTCGCCACCGCGGTGGCCCAGGCGGAGCTGGAGGACCGGGAGCGGCCCGGGGCGTACCACCGGCTGCGGTTCGCCGGGCCGGGCGGGCGTGAGGTGCTGATCGACACCACCCGCCCGGAGCTGCTGCCGGCCTGCGTGGCGCTGGTCTGCCACCCCGACGACGAGCGGTACGCGGACCTGGTGGGCAGCTCGGTGCGTAGCCCGGTCTTCGCCGTCGAGGTGCCGGTGCGCGCGCACCCGGTGGCGGACCCGGCCAAGGGCACCGGCATCGCGATGGTCTGCACCTTCGGTGACCTGACGGACGTGACCTGGTGGCGGGAGCTGCAGCTGGACACCCGGGTGGTGATCGGCCGGGACGGCCGGCTGCTGCCGGAGCCGCCGCACGGGGTGCCGGCCGAGCCGTACGCCGCCCTGGCCGGGCAGACCGTCAACGGGGCCCGGCGGACCATGGTGCAGCTGCTGGCCGACGCCGGTGACCTGGTCGGCGAGCCGCGCGCGATCACCCACCCGGTGAAGTTCTACGAGCGCGGCGACCGGCCACTGGAGATCGTCTCGACCCGCCAGTGGTACCTGCGCAACGGCGGGCGGGACGCCGGCCTGCGGGAGCAGCTGCTGGCCCGGGGCGGCGAGCTGCGCTGGGTGCCGGAGCACATGAAGCACCGGTACGACCACTGGGTCGGCGGGCTGACCGGTGACTGGCTGGTCAGTCGGCAGCGCTTCTTCGGGGTGCCGGTGCCGGTGTGGTACCGGCTCGACGACGCTGGCGAGCCGGACTGGTCCCACCCTCTCACACCGGGCGAGGCGATGTTGCCGGTCGATCCGTCCAGCGATCCGGCGCCCGGTTTCGAGGAGTCGCAGCGCGGGCTGCCGGGTGGCTTCGTCGGCGACCCGGACGTGCTGGACACCTGGGCGACCTCCTCGCTGACCCCGCAGATCGTCGGCGGGTGGGAGACCGACCCGGACCTGTTCAGCCGGGTCTTCCCGATGGACCTGCGCCCGCAGGGGCAGGAGATCATCCGGACCTGGCTCTTCTCCACCGTGGTCCGTGCCCACCTGGAGCACGGCGTGCTGCCCTGGCGGGACGCGGTGCTCTCCGGCTGGATCCTCGACCCGGACCGGAAGAAGATGTCCAAGTCCAAGGGGAACGTGGTCACCCCGATGGCGCTGCTGGAGCAGCACGGCTCCGACGCGGTGCGGTACTGGGCGGCCAACGGCAAGCCCGGCATGGACCTGGCCTTCGACCCGGCGCAGATCAAGGTGGGCCGGCGGCTCGCCACCAAGCTGCTCAACGCCTCCCGGTTCGCCCTGGGGCTGGGCGCCGCGGACGCGCTGCGCGCCCCGGCCACCGCGCCGCTGGACACCGCCATGCTCGCCGAACTCTCCGGCGTGGTCGCCGCCGCGACGTCCGCCTTCGACTCGTACGACCACACGGCGGCGCTCCAGGTCACCGAGGCGTTCTTCTGGCGGTTCTGCGACGACTACATCGAGCTGGTGAAGGAGCGCGCCTACGGCTCCGGGCCGGGTGCCGAGTCGGCCCGGGCGGCGCTGGCCACCGCGCTGTCGGTGCAGTTGCGGCTCTTCGCCCCGGTCCTGCCGTACGTGGCCGAGGAGGTCTGGTCGTGGTGGCGGTACGGCTCGGTGCACCGGGCCACCTGGCCGACCACGTACGAGGTGGGGCGGGCGGTCGAGGGCACCGCCGACCCGCACCTGCTGCGGCTGGCCGGGGACGCGCTCGGCCAGGTGCGCCGGGCCAAGTCGGAACGGAAGCTGTCCATGAAGGCGGAGGTGCCGCTGGCCGAGGCGCTCGGCCCCGCCCCCTTGCTGGAGCAGCTCACCCTGATCGCCGACGACCTCCGCGCCGCCGGCCGCATCGCCAAACTCGACCTCCTCCCCGACCGCACCCCCGAACTGGTCATCGCCTGCGCCTTCTGACCTCCCCGAGATGCGCGCAGTTTCAGAGAAAGAGTGGCCATTCAGCACGCTGAGGCCACTCTTTCTCTGAATGTGCATCCCGGGGTGGGGTGGACGGGGTCAGCTGGTTTCGCCGGCCATGGAGAAGGAGCGGAGGCGGTCGATCGCCAGAACCGTGAAGCCGACCGCGACGACGCCGGTCAGCACCGCCGCGACCGGGACGGAGACGCTGGTCGACAGCAGGTCGGTGGGGGCCATCCGGTCGGCCATGGCGACCACCCACTGCTGGATCGAGAGCACCTTCGTGCCGCTGACGAAGTTGCCCAGCAGCCCCTCCCAGATCAGCACGTAGACCAGCCCGAGCAGGACCGGCCGCCGGGTGATCAGGCTCAGCGCCAGGAACAACGCCGAGTACGCCAGCGCGCCGAGCGCCGAGGCGGCGGCGAGGGCCAGCCCGAGGCGTACCGAATCGGCGAGCACGCCCGCGACGAAGAGCGGCACGGCGACGGTGGTCGCGCTGACCACGGCGGCCACCGCGAGCTTCGGCAGCACGATCTGCCAGCGCGGCAGCGGCTTGGTGAGGATGTGCACGACGGTGCCGTCGTCGATCTCGGCGCCCAGCACGCCGGTGCCCACGATCAGGGCGACCACCGGCAGCACCACCGCCAGGCCGAGGCCGACCAGCACCGGCGGCCCCCAGTCACCCGGCTCCACCCCGAGCGACCGGCAGAGCATCGCCAGCCCGAGCAGCAGGAGCGGCAACGGCAGCAGGATCAGGAAGCGACGCCGGCCGAACAGCCCGCGCGCGGTGATCCAGGAAACGGTCGACATCAGGCCTCCACCAGGTAGGAGAAGACGCTCTCCAGGGACTCGTCCTCGGGCAGCAACTGCCGGACCCGGACGCCGTGGGCCAGCGCGATCTTCGGCAGCGCCCGGGTGAAGGCGCCGTAGTCGCCGGCCTTGACGGTCAGGCCGGTGCGGTCCAGCTCGACGCCGGCGACCGAGGGCTCGGCCATCAGCGCGACCGCCAACGCCCGGTCGTCGGTGGAGCGGACGGTGAACACGTGCGGCCGGTTGGTCATCAGCCGGCGGATGGTCCGGAAGTCCCCGGAGGCGGCGAGCCGGCCGGCCACCATCACCTGCACGGTGCCGGAGACCTGCTCGACCTCCTCCAGGATGTGCGAACTGAACAGGATCGTCCGGCCCGCGTCGCCCAGGGAGTGCAGCAGCCCCATCATGTGCAGCCGCTGGCGCGGGTCCATCCCGTTGAACGGCTCGTCGAGCAGCAGCACCTGCGGGTCGTGCACCAGCGCCGCGGCGACCCGGGCGCGCTGCCGCATGCCCTTGGAGTACGTCCCGATCCGCCGGTCCTGGGCCCCCTCCAGCTCGACCAGGGCGATCGCCCGTCGGGCTGCCGCCGCCGGGTCGGGCAGCCGGTGCAGCTTCGCGCTGGCCAGCACGAACTCGTACGCGGTGAGGAAGGTGTGCACCGCCTCCCGCTCGCTGACCAGCCCGAGCCGACGGTAGACCTCCGGGTGGCGCCAGGTCGGCTCGCCGTCCAGGGTCACCGCACCCCGGGACGGGGCGAGGAAACCGGCCATCATGTGCAGCAGGGTCGTCTTGCCGGCGCCGTTCGGGCCCAGCAGGCCGGTGACCCCGGGGCCCAGCCGCATGGTGATGTCGTTGACCGCCACCACGTTGCCGTACCAGCGGGACACCCCGGCCAGGTCGAGGGTGCTGGTGGCGGTGGTCGGGACGCTCGCCGTGGGATCGGCGCTGATCGTGGTCATCGGGCGGCCACCTTCCGGTATCGCAGCAGCAGCAGGGCGACGCAGCCGGCGACCAGCAGCACGGCGGCGAGGGCGTAGACCGGGCCGAAGCCGCCGATGTCCGGTCCACCCTGGTCCTCGGAGACCAGCAGGTCCCCCAGCGACCAGATGCCGACCCCCTGCACGATGGTCGACGGCGAGCCGAGTCCGGCCAGCTCGTTGACGGTGCGGGAGGGCAGGATGGACAGGGTGCCGACGATCGGGGTGGTCATCAGGAAGACCGCCACGATCCCGCCGGCTGCGAACGCCCGCTTGCCGGTGAGCGAGGCGACCAGCAGGCCGACCGAGGCGAAGACGACCGCCCAGAGGCCGGCGTAGAGCAGCCCCGGCAGCAGGTCGAGCAGCTCGTTCCAGACGCCGCGCATCCCGTCGCCGGTGGTGAACGCCGCGCCGAGGAACATCACCAGCTGTGGCGCGCCGAGCAGCAGCCAGAGCGCGCTGACCAGGGCCAGCAGCTTGGCCAGGGCGTAGTCGCCGCGCGGCAGCGGCCGGGAGAAGTACAGCGGCAGCACGCCGCTGCGCAGGTCGCGGGAGACCAGCTCCGGCGCGGCCACCGCGGCGAAGAAGATGACCAGCCAGCTCATCGAGTCGGCGAACTGGGCGTACGTCATCACCACCTCGCCGATCTGGCTGCGGACCGCGGTGGCGCCGGCGGCCACCATGGTGACGATGCCGACCACCAGCCAGGGGAAGATCTTGGCCTTGGCGCTGCGGCCCAGCCCGAAGGCGGTCCGCAGACCGTGCAGGTAGAGCGCGCCGAAGACGTGCCGGCGGCCGAGGCGGGGGCCGGTGTAGCGCTGGTAGCCGATGTCGTGGATGACGCCGGTCGGCTCAGACATGGCTGGGCTCCCTCGTGGCGAAGAGTTCGGCCACCCGGTGCCGCCGCTGGTCGAGCCGGTGCAGCGGCAGGTCCAGCTCGGCGACCGCGCCGAGGATCAGGTCGTAGGTGGCCTCGTCGGCGAGCGGGACGAGCAGCATCCGCCCGTCCCGGCTGACCGGCAGGTCGAGCGCGGCGAGCCGGGTGGCCAGTTCGTCCGTACCCTCGCTGACCTCGACGGCGAGCACGTCGGTGGCGGAGGTCATCGCGGCGATCGGGCCGGCCCGCAGCAGCCGCCCGCCGTCGATGGCGACCAGCGTGTCGCAGATCCGCTCCACCTCGCCGAGCAGGTGCGAGCAGACCAGCACGGAGATGCCGAACTCGGTGCCGATCCGGTGCACCAGCGCGAGCATGTCGTCCCGGCCGGCCGGGTCGAGGCCGTTGGTCGGCTCGTCGAGCAGCAGCAGGTCCGGGTCGTGCACCAGGGCCTGGGCCAGTTTGACCCGCTGCTTCATGCCGGTCGAGTAGCCGCCGACCGGCCGGTAGCGCTCCTCGTAGAGGCCGACGTGCCGCAGCGCCTCGGACGCCCGCTCGCGGGCCGTGGTCCGGGGCAGGCCGCTGATCCGGCCGAGGTGGGTGACCAGCTCGGCGGCGGTGAGGTCGGGCGGCAGCGCGTCGTGCTCGGGCATGTAACCCACCCGGGCCCGGACGGCCGCCGGGTCGGTGGTCGGGTCGAGGCCGAGCACGGAGACCCGGCCGCTGGTCGGGGCGAGCAGGCCCAGCAGGATCTTGATCAGGGTCGACTTGCCGGCGCCGTTCGCGCCCACCAGGCCGATGATCCCGGGCTCCACCGCGACGGTCAGGTCGGCCAACGCGGTGACCCGACCCCCGTACGTCTTGGTCAGCGACTCGGTCGCTATGAGTGTCACGCCCGTCAGCGTAGGAAGCCGACGCCCGTGGGGGTATCAGGAATCGCCCGTGGTCGTCCCTGAGAACCCGTCCGGGGGACACCGGCCGGACTTCCTGCAGCCGGTGCGCCCCGGCCGGAGCCCTCGGTAAGGGTTTCGTAACCCGGCGGCGCGATGACCGGGGCGGCCCGGCCCGGCACACTGGACGACGTGGTCACCCGCCTGCTGCGTACTCCGTTGACCTGGGCCGTCGTCGTCGTGCTCGCCGCCGGGGCGGCCGTCGGGCTCTGGTGGTTCCAGCCCTGGAAGGCGGTCACCGACACCCGGGTCGCCGAGCGGCTGTCCGACGTGGACGTGGCCGCCACGCCGTCGGTCGGTCCCGCGCCCACGGGGGGCGCGGGACCGGCCGGGCCGACGCCGACCCCGGCGGGGCCGACGCTGCTCAGCCGGGGAGAGTTCGTCACCCACGAGCACGACACCTCGGGCACCGCCCGGGTCGTCCGCGCCGGCGACGGGCGGCACCGGCTGGAACTGGTGGGCCTGGCCACCTCCAACGGCCCCGACCTGCGGGTCTGGCTGACCGACCAGCCGGTCCGCGCCGGCCGCGCCGGCTGGGACGTCTTCGACGACGGCCGGTGGGTCGAGCTGGGCCGGCTCAAGGGCAACCGTGGCGACCAGGCGTACGACATCCCGCCGGGCACCGATCTGGCCGGGCTGACCAGCGTGTCCATCTGGTGCAAGCGGTTCGCGGTCTCGTTCGGGGCCGCCCCGCTCACCCCGACCGGTTGAGCCGTTCCCAACCGCCCGGGCCGCAGTGGAGTGGCGCTCTCGACCGATCGCCGGTCGGCTGCGAAACTGTGTGCCGGTCAGCGAGTGAGGGGTACGGATGAGCAACGGGTGGGTGCTGCCCGACGAGGTGCTTCGGGACGCGCCGGCGTACACGCCGCGCCCGGGTGAGCTGGCCGATCTGGAGCTGTTGCTGACCGGGGCGTACGCGCCGCTGGTCGGCTTCATGACCCGCGCCGACCTGGCCTCGCTGCAGCGTCGCGGCCGGCTCGCCGACGGCACGCCGTGGCCGGTGCCGGTGACCCTCCAGGTGCCGGCGACGCTGGCCGCCGGGCTGGACCCGACCGACCCGGGACGCCGCACGCTGGTGCTCAGCGACGGCGAGGGCGCACCGGTGGCCGCGCTGGAGGTCGCCGACGTCTGGGCGGCCCGCGAGGGCGTGGCCGGGGTGGGCGGCCCGGTCCGCCGGCTCGGCGACGGCGGGCACGGCCCGTTCCAGCGGCTGCGCCGCAACCCGGAGGAGGTCCGGGCGCTGCTGCCCCCGGGCCGGGTGCTCGGCGTGATCGCCGACCGGCCCCTGCACCGGCCGCAGCTGGCGCAGATCGCGCACGCCGCCCGTACCCTGGGCGCCCACCTGCTGGTGATGATCCCGGTGGGTGAGGGCCGCTCCGGCAGCGTGCCGCCGGAGGCCCTGGTGCGCAGCGTCTTCGCCGCCCGCGACCGGATGCCCCCGGCGACCCTGGTCGCGGTGCCGATGCCGCGCGGCCGCGACGAGATCGGCGACGCCCTGCTGCGGGCCCGGATCTCCGCCGCGTACGGGGTGACCCACCTGCTCTCCACCGGCGAGATGCTCTCCGGCGCCGGCCTGCGGGTGCTGGTCCCCCGCGAGCTGGCCTACGACAACCGGGACGGGCAGTGGCGCTGGCGGGAGGACATCCCGCCGCGCAACCGGCGGCTGGCGCTGCGCCAGGAGGAGATCGACGACCTGCTGGACCGGGGCTTCCCGCTGCCCGAGTGGCACACCCCGCCGGCGGTGGCCAAGGAGCTGAGCCGGGCCCGCCCGCCGCGGCGGCACCGGGGTCTGGTGGTCTTCCTGACCGGCCTGTCCGGCTCCGGCAAGTCGACCATCGCCCGCGGGCTGGCGGACGTGCTGCGGGAGCAGGGCGACCGCACGGTGACCCTGCTCGACGGCGACGTGGTGCGCCGGGAGCTGTCGGCGGGGCTGGGCTTCAGCCGGGCGGACCGGGACGCCAACGTCCGCCGGATCGGCTGGGTGGCCGCCGAGGTCGCCCGGCACCGGGGAGTGGGCATCTGCTGCCCGATCGCCCCGTACGCCCAGGCGCGGGCGACCGCCCGGGAGATGGCGCTGGCGGCGGGGGCCGGTTTCGTGCTGGTCCACGTGGCCACCCCGCTGGAGGTCTGCGAGCGGCGTGACCGCAAGGGCCTGTACGCCCGGGCCCGGGCCGGCCTGCTCACCGGGATGACCGGCGTCGACGACCCGTACGAGGAGCCGACCGACGCCGAGATCGTGGTCGACACCACCGACCTGACCGTCGACGAGGCGGTGCTGTCGGTGATGAACCACCTCACCGAGACCGGCTGGGTGGAGCCCCGCCTCCAGTCCGCCTGATTCCCGCCAGGGTCACCTTCCGTCGCTGCCCCCTGCGCGCTAGTGTTCATCTTTGTTGGAACACGTTTGAGCGCGTGTGAGAGTGCGCGGGAGCCGGAGGTACGGACGGATGCTGGCGCGGCAGCGGCAGGCGGCCATCCTCGACCGGGTCCGCACCACCGGTGGCGTTCGCGTCACCGAGCTGGCGGCGGAGTTCGGCGTCTCCGACATGACCATCCGGCGTGACCTGGAGACGCTGCACGAGCAGGGCCTGCTGGCCAAGGTGCACGGCGGCGCCACCGTCCCCGGCCCCAGCTCCACCGACGAGCCGGGTTTCCACGCCAAGTCGGTGCGGCAGCTCGCGGAGAAGGCCGCCATCGCCGGCCGGGCCGCCGAGTTGGTTCGCCCCGGCGCGGCGGTCGCGCTGTCGGCCGGCACCACCACCGCCGAGCTGGCCCGCCGCCTGGTCGACGTGCCCGGGCTGACCGTGGTGACCAACTCGCTGCCGGTGGCCGAGATCCTGCACGCGCAGGGCCGCACCGATCAGACCGTGGTGCTCACCGGCGGGGTGCGTACCCCCTCCAACGCGCTGGTCGGCCCGCTGGCCGTGGAGGCGATCCGCTCGCTCCACCTGGACCTGCTCTTCCTCGGCGTACACGGGATCACCGAACGGGCCGGCTTCACCACGCCGAACCTGATGGAGGCGGAGACCGACCGGGCCCTGGTGGCCGCCGCCGACCGGTTGGTGGTGCTGGCCGACCACACCAAGTGGGGCACCGTGGGCATCTCCTCGATCGTCGGCCTCGGCGCCGCCGACGTGCTGGTCACCGACGACCGGCTGGCTCCCGAGGCGCGCCGGGTACTGGACGAGAAGGTGGGAGAGCTGGTGGTCGTGGCGAGCACGGGCCGGGCGACGACGGAGGGGACGGCGCGGTGAAGCGTACGGCGATCGAACTGGCGGACGGCCGCGAGCTGATCTACTTCGACGAGCGGGACGACGCGGTCCGCGACCAGCTCGACCGGCGCGAGCTGCCCCCTCCCCCGCCCGCCTCCCAGCTGCGGTACGACCCGCTGACCGACGAGTGGGTGGCGGTGGCGGTGCACCGGCAGACCCGCACCTTCCTCCCCCCGGCCGACCAGTGCCCGCTCTGCCCCACCCGGGGCGACCGGCTCAGCGAGATCCCGGCCCCCGACTACGACGTGGCCGTGTTCGAGAACCGGTTCCCCTCGCTGAGCCAGCGGGTGGCCGACGAGCCGGCCGAGATCACTCCGTTCACCCCGGTACGCCCGGGCCGGGGCCGCTGCGAGGTGGTCTGTTTCACCGACGACCACAACGCCTCGTTCGCCGGCCTGCCGCCGCGCCGGGTACGCACCGTGCTGGACGCGCTGGCCGACCGGACCGTGGCCCTCGCCGAGCTGCCCGGCGTCGAGCAGGTGTTCTGCTTCGAGAACCGGGGCGTGGAGATCGGGGTGACCCTGCACCACCCGCACGGGCAGATCTACGCGTACCCGTTCGTGACGCCGCGGACCCGGTCGCTGCTGGCCGCCGCCCGTCGGCACGCCGAGCGCACCGGCGGCGGCAACCTCTACGCCGACGTGCTCGCCGCCGAGCGGGCCGCCGGCGACCGGGTGGTCACCAGCAACGAGCACTGGACGGCGTACGTCCCGGCGGCCGCCCGCTGGCCGTTCGAGGTGCACGTGGCGCCGCACCGGCCGGTGCCCGACATCCCGGCGTTGACCGACGCCGAGCGGGACGCGTTCGGCCCGCTCTACCTGGACGTGCTGCGCCGCTTCGACGGGCTCTTCGACCTGCCGATGCCGTACATCGCGGCCTGGCACCAGGCGCCGGTGCGGATCGACCGGGAGCTGGGTCACCTGCACCTTCAGCTGTTCAGCATCCGGCGGGCCAAGGACAAGCTGAAGTACCTGGCCGGCTCGGAGTCCGGCATGGGCGTCTTCATCAACGACATCGCGCCCGAGCGGGCCGCGGAGCTGCTCCGCGCCGCCTGATCCTGGCCCGCGTCCGGGCGGCGGGTGCGGCAGCGCCCGGGGAACAGGGCGCGGGGGGCCCGGGACAGGGCCCCCCGCAGGGAAGGGACGGCTGGCTGTGCGCGACAGCCGGGAAGGTTGGCTGATCGGCACTCGTGCCGCGAGGCGACCGCGGTCAACCTTCCTGGACGAGACTGGCATCACGTCCACCCACTTCAACGACCCACGCCCACCCCGGTGACGCCGGGGGCGGCGGCCACGGATTGATCGCCACCGTTTGCGGCGTGTCGCGCGGTCCGGTCTCTCGGACACCGCGACCCGGCCCCGGGTACGACGGAGCCCGCCGGCGGAGGCCGGCGGGCTCGGTCGGTGACGCGTACGAGGATCAGGCGGAGAGCTTGCGCGCCAGGTTCTCGTCGAGCGCGTTCATGAACTCGTCGGTGGTCAGCCACGGGGCGTCCCGCGAGATGAGCAGCGCGAGGTCCTTGGTCATCTGGCCGCCCTCGACGGTGTCCACGATGACCTGCTCCAGGGTGTTGGCGAACTCGGTGACCGCCGGGGTGCCGTCCAGCTTGCCCCGGTGGGCCAGGCCCCGGGTCCAGGCGTAGATCGACGCGATCGGGTTGGTCGAGGTCTTCTCGCCCTTCTGCCACTGCCGGTAGTGCCGGGTGACCGTGCCGTGCGCGGCCTCGGCCTCGACGGTGCGGCCGTCCGGGGAGAGCAGGACCGAGGTCATCAGGCCGAGCGAGCCGAAGCCCTGCGCGACGGTGTCGGACTGCACGTCACCGTCGTAGTTCTTGCACGCCCAGACGTAGCCGCCCTCCCACTTGAGCGCCGCGGCGACCATGTCGTCGATCAGCCGGTGCTCGTAGGTGATGCCGGCGGCGTCGAACTCGGCCTTGAACTCGTTCTCGAACACCTCGGCGAAGATGTCCTTGAAGCGGCCGTCGTACGCCTTGAGGATGGTGTTCTTGGTGGACAGGTAGACCGGGTAGTTGCGGTCCAGGCCGTACCGGAACGAGGCCCGGGCGAAGTCCCGGATCGACTCGTCGAAGTTGTACATGCCCATGGCGATGCCGCCGCCGGGGAAGTTGGCGACCTCCATCTCCATCGGGGCGCCGCCGTCGGCCGGGGTGTAGGTGATGGTCACCGTGCCCGGGCCCGGAACGACGAAGTCGGTGGCCTTGTACTGGTCACCGTGGGCGTGCCGGCCGATGATGATCGGCTTGGTCCAGCCGGGGACGAGCCGCGGCACGTTGGACATGATGATCGGCTCGCGGAAGACTACGCCGCCGAGGATGTTGCGGATGGTGCCGTTCGGCGACCGCCACATCTTCTTCAGGCCGAACTCCTCCACCCGGGCCTCGTCCGGGGTGATGGTCGCGCACTTGACGCCGACGCCGTGCTCCTTGATGGCGTTGGCGGCGTCGACGGTGACCTGGTCGTTCGTCTCGTCGCGGTGCTGGATCGAGAGGTCGTAGTAGTGCAGGTCGACGTCGAGGTAGGGCAGGATCAGCTGCTCACGGATCTGCTTCCAGATGATCCGGGTCATCTCGTCGCCGTCGAGTTCCACGACCGGGTTGTTTACCTTGATCTTCGCCATCGACCGGCGCTCCTCTCGGGGGACACGTGCTCAAGCAGTACGAGCGTACTGGAAACGGGCCGGCACCCCCCAGCCGGCCTCGGTCGGCCGGATAACCGGATGCCCGGCACGGGAGTTCACTGGCACCATCGCCCGATGCCACTGAGCCGTACCCTCGGGTCTATCACGGTCACCGCGCTCACCGACGGCGAGGGGCCGTTCTTCCAGCCCCGCAGCGAGGCGTTCCCCGACGCCACCGCGGCGCACTGGCGCGAGGCGGACCGGCGCGACCCCACCTCGGTCACCCCCGACGGCCGCTGGTGGCTGCCGTTCCGCAGCTTCGCGGTGCGCGTCGGCGACGGGCCGGTCACGCTGGTCGACGCCGGCATCGGACCGGCCGGCTCGCCCGCCGCGAGCTGGGCCCCGGTGCCGGGGCGACTCCCCGCCGAACTGGCCGCCGCCGGCATCGACCCCGCCGACGTGCGCACCGTCGTCCTCACCCACCTGCACAGCGACCACATCGGCTGGGCGGTCACCGGCACGCCCGGCCGCCCGTACTTCCCGAACGCCGACTACCTGGTGCAGCGGGCCGAGCTGGACGCGATGGAGACGATCAACCCGGGGCTGCCGGCCGGCCTGATCGCGCCGTTGCGCGCCGCCGGCCAGCTCCGGGTGGTCGACGGCGACACCCCGCTCACCCCGGGGGTACGCCTGCTGAGCACGCCCGGCCACACCCCCGGCCACCAGTCGGTGCTGGTCGACTCCGGCGACGAGCGGCTCCTGCTCACCGGCGACCTCCTGGTGCACGCCGTGCAACTCGTCGACCCCGACCTCGCGTACGCCCACGAGCAGGACCCCACGACCGCCCGCACCTCCCGCACCACCCTCCTCCGCACCCTCACCACGACCGGCCGAACCCACCTGGCCACCCCCCACCTGGGCACCCCCTTCACCCCCCTCTAACCCCACCCCCTTCCGCCCACCCCCCACCCCCCTCCCCGGTTGATCAAGAAGTTTGCGTCACGCCAGGGGCGATTTCTGACGCAAACTTCTTGATCAACGTGGTGGATCGGGGGGGGTGGGTGGGGATGGCGAAGGGGGCACGCCGGTGGGTACCGGCGTGCCCCCTTCGGGTGGTGCTGGTGGATCACATGTTGGCGACGTCGGCCTGCTTGGCGCGGACGGCCTCGGCGGCCTCCTTCAGGCTGGCCAGCTCGTCGGCGTCCAGGTCGGTCTCGACGACCCGCTTGACGCCCTCGGCGCCGATCTCGGCCTCGACGCCCAGGTAGACGCCGGCGATGCCGTACTCGCCGTCGACCCAGGCGCAGACCGGCATGACCTCGCCGGAGTCCTCCGCGACGGCCTTGGCCATCCGGGCGGCGGCGGCCGACGGGGCGTAGTACGCCGAGCCGGTCTTCAGCAGCGCCACGACCTCCGCGCCACCGTTGCGGGTCTTGACGACCAGCTCCTCGATCTGCTCGGCCGGCATCGCGTCGCGCAGCGGCTTGCCGTTCACCGTGCTCTTCGACGGCACCGGCACCATGGTGTCGCCGTGCGAGCCGAGGGTCAGGGTCTTGACCGACTTCACCGGCACCTGGAGGGCCTCGGCGACGAAGTTGGTGAACCGGGCGGTGTCGAGCATGCCGGCCTGGCCGAGCACCCGGTTCTTCGGGAACTGGGTGGCGAGCTGGGCCAGCGCGGTCATCTCGTCCAGCGGGTTGGAGACCACGATGACGACCGCGTTCGGGGCGTACTTGGCGACGTTCTCGGACACCTGGCGGACAATCTTGGCGTTCGTCTCGAGCAGGTCCATCCGGCTCATGCCCGGCTTGCGCGGGAGGCCGGCGGTGATGACGACGACGTCCGAGCCCTCGATGGCCTCGTAGCCCTCGCCGTTCGGGCCGGTGGTGACGCCGACGACCTTGGTCTCGAAGCCCTCGACCGCGCGGGACTGGTTGAGGTCCAGCGCGAGACCCGCCGGCTTGCCCTCCACGATGTCGGTGATCACGACGGTGTCGAAGACGTCGTACTCGGCCAGGCGCTGTGCGGTGGTGGAGCCGTAGAAGCCGGCCCCGACGACAGTGACCTTCTTACCCATGGTCGTCCCACTCCCCTGATACCAGTCGGTTTTCCGGACCGTATCAGCCATCCTGGCACCGATCAGGGCAGGGGCGGACGGTTATGACAACGATGGGCGTCCTCAGCCCCGCTCGGCCCGTTCCACCACGTTGGTGAGCAGCATGGCGCGGGTCATCGGCCCGACACCGCCGGGCATCGGGACCAGCTTGCCGGCCGCCTCGGCCACCTCCGGGTCCACGTCTCCGGTGTACCGGCCCTTGCCGTCCGCGCCGATCACCCGGGTGATGCCGACGTCGACCACGGTCGCGCCCGGGGTGATCAGGTCGGCGGTGAGCAGCCCGGGTACGCCCGCCGCGACGATCACGATGTCGGCGGCGCGGGTGTGCGAGGCGAGGTCGAGGGTGCCGGTGTGGCACAGCGTCACCGTGGCGTTCTCGCTGCGCCGGGTGAGCAGCAGGCCCAGCGGGCGGCCGACGGTGTTGCCCCGGCCGACCACGGCGACCGTCGCGCCGCGCAGCGGCACGTCGTGCCGGCGGAGCAGCTCGACGATCCCGCGCGGGGTGCAGGGCAGCGGGGCGTCGTAGCCGAGCACCAGCCGGCCGAGGTTGACCGGGTGCAGGCCGTCGGCGTCCTTGTCCGGGTCGATCATCTCCAGCACGCGCTGGGTGTCCAAGTGGGCCGGGAGCGGCAGCTGGACGATGTAGCCGTGACAGGCCGGGTCGGCGTTCAGCTCGGCGAGGACCGCGTCGACCTGCTGCTGGGTGGCGTCGGCCGGCAGCTCGCGGCGGATGGAGGCGATCCCGACCTCGGCGCAGTCCCGGTGCTTGCCGTTGACGTACGCCTGGGAGCCCGGGTCCGCCCCGACCAGGACGGTGCCGAGGCCCGGGGTGATGCCGCGCTCCGCGAGCGCCTTGACCCGCGTCCGCAACTCGTCCTTGATCTCCGCCGCGGTCGCCTTGCCGTCCAGGATCGTCGCCGTCACGTCCAGATCGTCTCACGGCAACAGCCGCAGGTTGGGACGACGACCAACCGTGACTTTCCGTGAGGTGCGCTTAATCACTCAGAGTTACCGCATGTGGAGTCGACCACACCCTGGGGCGGACAGCCGCTCATGAACCGCCACAGAGCGGACAGCCGGCCGGCAACCACGCACGGCGATCCGGACCGCGTCGCGGGCGCGGAACGCGAGCCTCGAAACCGACATTGAGCAGCGGCTTCACCGCATCGCTCATAGCAGAGGGGCGGAAGGGCGACAAGACCGGGGCGGGCGTTCCGTTACTGGTTCGCAACGCTCTCGTTGCCGAACCGCCTGCTGCGACCTACCGTTGCCCAACGTTGCGCAGCGTTACCCAGCGCCGGGCCAGACTGCGCAGCGTGAGGAGATGAGGAGACTCAATGCGAGTTCGTAGGCTTGCCGCCTGGACCGCTCTCCCGCTCGCGGTGACGCTTGGCCTGGTGGCCTGCGGCTCGGGCGGCGACGGCGGATCAGGGCAGAGCGACCCCAACGCGGCCGTGCGGATCGAGATCGCCGAGCCGCAGCACCTGGTGCCCACCAACACCAACGAGACCAGTGGTTCGCAGGTGCTCGCCGCCCTGTTCAGCCCGCTGGTCGACTACGACGAGGCCAACAAGCCGTACGAGGTGGCGGCCGAGTCGGTGACGTCGTCGGACAACAAGGTCTGGACGATCAAGCTGAAGGACGGCTACACCTTCCACAACGGCGAGAAGGTCACGGCCGAGAACTACATCGACGCCTGGAACTACGGCGCGTACGCCCCCAACGGCCAGAACTCGAGCTACTTCTTCGAGAAGGTCGCCGGCTACGCGGACCTGCAGGGCGAGAAGCCGGCCGCGAAGACGCTGTCCGGGCTGAAGAAGGTCGACGACCTCACCTTCACCGTGACGCTGGCCGAGCCGTACAGCGAGTTCAAGACGATGCTCGGCTACACGGCCTTCTACCCGCTGCCGAAGGCGGCCTTCTCCGCCCCGGGCGTGCTGGCCGAGGGCTACGAGCAGGCGCCGATCGGTCAGGGCCCGTTCAAGATCAAGGGCACCTGGCAGCACGACGCCAAGGTCGAGGTCGAGAAGTACGACGCCTTCCCCGGCCAGCAGCCGAAGGTGGCCGGCGTCGAGTTCCGGATCTACCAGCAGCCGACCGCGGCCTACGCGGACGTGCTGTCGGACAACCTGGACGTCATCAAGACCATCCCGACCGAGAGCCTGTCGACGGCCGCCACCGACCTCGGTGACCGGTTCCAGCAGAGCCCGGCCTCGTCGCTGCAGGTGCTGGCCTTCCCGACGTTCCAGAAGGAATTCAGCAAGCCGGAGGTCCGCAAGGCGATCTCCATGGCGATCGACCGGGACGAGATCACCAAGTCGATCTTCAAGGACTCGCAGCAGCCGGCCCGTTCCTTCGTCTCGCCGGTCGTGGCCGGCTACCGGGAGAACACCATCGGCGCGGCGGGCGAGTTCGACCCGGCCAAGGCCAAGGCGATGTACCAGGCCGCGGGTGGCCCGTCCAAGATCGAGCTGTCGTACAACGGTGACGGCGGCCACAAGGACTGGATCGACGCGACCTGCAACCAGCTCAAGGCCAACCTGGGCGTGGAGTGCGTCGGCACCGCCGAGCCCAAGTTCGCGGACCTGCTGACCAAGCTCAAGGCGAAGCAGCCGGTCGGCCTGTTCCGGATGGGCTGGGTCATGGACTACCCGTCCATGGAGAACTACCTGGGCCCGCTGTACAGCACCAACGGTTCCTCGAACTACTACGGCTACAGCAACCCCGAGTTCGACAAGCTGCTGGCCGAGGGCGCCAAGGCGCCGAACGAGGAAGAGGCGATCAAGAAGTACCAGGCGGCGGAGGACCTCCTGGCCGAGGACCTGCCGGTGATCCCGCTGCGGTACGGCCAGAACAACTTCGGGCACTCGACCAAGGTCAAGAACGTGGAGATGGATCTCTTCGACCGGGTCGACCTGCTGAAGATCGAGGCCGTCAAGTAACAGCGCTGGTCGGGTCGGGTCACCGCGAGGTGGCCCGACCCGCCACGCCCTTCGCCCCTTTTCAGAGAGACTTCACAGTATGTTCCGCTTTATTCTGCGGCGACTGCTCCAGATGGTCCTCGCCTTCTTCGGGACCACGCTGATCGTCTACGCACTGATGTTCGCCGGTCAGGGCGACCCGATCCAGGCGCTCGCCGGCGAGCGCCCGGTCACCGCCGCCCAGCGGGCATACCTGACTGAGAAGTTCCACCTCGACCAGACCGGGGTGGGCGGCTTCTTCTACCGCTACTTCGACTACATCAAGAACCTGCTCCAGGGTGATCTCGGGCAGTCGCTGACCGGCCGCCAGATCGGCGACATCCTCGCCGCCGCCTGGCCGGTGACGGTCAAGCTGGCGCTCATCGCGATGGCCGTGACGATCCTGTTCGGCGTCACCGCGGGCGTGCTCGCCGGCATCCGCCGGGCCAGCATCTTCGACAACTCGACGCTGGTGCTGACCCTGCTGGTGCTCGGCATCCCGACCATCGTGCTGGCCCCGCTGGCGCAGTACCTCCTCGGCGTCAAGTGGCAGCTCTTCCCCCCGACCGCCGGCGCCGAGCCCGACCTGTACGCGCTGCTGCTCCCCGGCATCGTGCTCGGCTCGCTCTCGCTGGCCACCGCGCTGCGGCTGACCCGGACCTCGGTGGCGGAGAACCTGCGCGCCGACTACGTCCGGACGGCTCGCTCGAAGGGCCTGGTCAAGCGGCGGATCGTCAGCGTGCACGTGCTGCGCAACTCGCTCATCCCGGTGGTCACCTTCCTCGGCGTCGAGCTGGGCAACCTGATGAGCGGCGCGATCATCACCGAGGGCGTGTTCAACATCCCCGGCGTCGGCTTCAACCTCTTCCGGGGCATCCGCACCGAGGACGGCCCGCTGGTGGTGGGCATCGTCAGCGTGCTCGTCGTGGTCTACCTGCTGTCCAACCTGGTGGTGGACGTCCTGTACGCCGTACTCGACCCGAGGATTCGCTATGAGTGACTTCGAGACCGTGGCGGCCACGGAGAACCAGGCCGCGCGGCGGGGCGTGTCCGGCGAGCCCGGAGCGCCCAACCAGATCGGCGCACCGCAGAAGGCCCGCAGCCTGGCCGGTGACGCCTGGCGCGACCTGCGCCGCAATCCGATCTTCTGGATCAGCCTCACCCTGGTCGTGCTGGTCGCCGCGATGGCCGCCGTACCCTCGCTCTTCACCGCCAACGACCCGCGCGACTGCCTGCTCTCCCGGCAGCACGACGGGGCGTCCGGCGGGGCCATCTTCGGGTACGACTTCCAGGGCTGCGACACGTACGCCCGGGCGGTCTACGGCGCCCGCGCCTCGCTGCTGGTCGGCGCGCTCTCCGCGCTGCTCACCGGCATCATCGCGCTGGTCGTCGGCATGGTGGCCGGCTACTTCGGCCGCTGGGTCGACGCGGTGCTCTCCCGCGTGATCGACATCGTGCTCGGCATCCCGCTGCTGCTCGCCGCGATCGTGCTGCTCAAGCGGGTGAGCACCAGCAGCGACAACGTCCGGCTGTTCGCGGTGATCTTCGTGCTGGCGGTGCTCGGCTGGACCACCGCGGCCCGGGTGGTCCGCTCCTCGGTGATCACCGCCAAGGAGCAGGACTACGTGGCGGCGGCCCGGATGCTCGGCGCCGGCAACGGCCGGATCATGTGGCGGCACATCCTGCCGAACGCGCTCGCCCCGGCGATCGTGGTGCTCACCATCGCGCTCGGCTCGTTCATCGCCGCCGAGGCGACGCTGAGCTTCCTCGGCATCGGTCTCAAGGCCCCGACCATCTCCTGGGGCATCGACATCGACGCCGGCCGGGTGCACATGCGCGAGTCGGCGACGCCGCTGGTCGTCCCGTCCGCCTTCCTCGCGCTGACCGTCCTCGCCTTCATCATGCTGGGCGACGCCATCCGCGACGCCTTCGACCCGAAGCTCCGGTGAACCTGATGACCCAGTCCGCTGTCCACCCGACGCCGGCCTCCCCCACGCCCGAGGGCGGCCACCTGCTCGACATCCGGGACCTGCACGTCGAGTTCCGGACGAGCGAGGGCGTCGCCAAGGTGATCAACGGCGTCTCGTACCACCTGGACGCCGGCGAGACCCTCGCGGTGCTCGGAGAGTCCGGCTCCGGCAAGTCGGTCACCGCCCAGGCGATCATGGGCATCCTCGACACGCCGCCGGCGGTGATCCGTTCCGGTCAGATCCTCTACCAGGGTCGGGACCTGCTGAAGCAGTCGGAGGAGCAGCGCCGCCAGGTGCGGGGCAAGGAGATCGCGATGATCTTCCAGGACGCCCTCTCCGCGCTGAACCCGGTCTTCCCCGTCGGCTGGCAGATCGGCGAGACGCTGCGCCAGCGCGAGGGGATGTCCAAGGCGGACGCCCGCCGGCGCGCCGTCGAGCTGATGGACCTGGTCCGGATCCCGGCCGCGGCGAAGCGGCTCGGCGACTACCCGCACCAGTTCTCCGGCGGCATGCGGCAGCGCGTCATGATCGCGATGGCGCTGGCGATGAATCCGAAGGTGCTGATCGCCGACGAGCCCACCACCGCGCTGGACGTCACCGTGCAGGCCCAGATCATGGACCTGCTGGCCGACCTGCGCCGGGACCTCAACATGGCGATGATCCTGATCACCCACGACCTCGGCGTGGTCGCCGGCGTCGCCGACCGGATCGCGGTCATGTACGCCGGCCGGATCGTCGAGCACGCCGACGTCCGCTCGCTGTACCGGTCGCCCGCCCACCCGTACACCAAGGGTCTGCTGGAGTCGATCCCGCGCATGGACGTGCGCGGCCAGGAGTTGTCGACGATCAAGGGGCTGCCGCCGAACCTGATGCGGATCCCCTCCGGCTGCCCATTCCACCCCCGGTGCCCGTACGTGCAGCAGGTCTGCGTGGACGTGGTGCCGCACGACCTGGTCCTCGGCGACGGCCGGACCAGCGCGTGCCACTTCGCGCAGGAGGTCCGAGATGACAGCGCCCGCTAGCCCGACCAAGGTCCGCGGCGAGACCATCCTCTCCGTCGACAACCTGGTCAAGCACTTCCCGATCACCCAGGGCGTGCTGTTCCAGAAGCAGACCGGCGCGGTCCGGGCCGTCGACGGGGTGAGCTTCGAGCTGCGCCGGGGCGAGACCCTGGGCATCGTGGGCGAGTCCGGCTGCGGCAAATCCACGCTGGCCCGGCTGCTGATGCGGCTGGAGACGCCCACCTCCGGCGGGGCGACCCTGGAGGGGAAGGACCTCTTCAAGGCCTCCGGCGCCGAGCTGCGCCGGCTGCGGCGCAACATGCAGATGGTGATGCAGGACCCGTACACCTCGCTCAACCCGCGGATGACGGTCGGCGACATCATCGGCGAGCCGTTCGACATCCACCCGGAGGCGGCGCCGAAGGGCAGCAAGCAGCGGCGGGTGCAGGAGCTGCTGGACGTGGTCGGGCTCAACCCGGAGCACGTCAACCGCTACCCGCACCAGTTCTCCGGCGGCCAGCGGCAGCGCATCGGCATCGCCCGGGCGCTCGCCCTGCGGCCCGAGGTGATCGTGTGCGACGAGCCGGTCTCCGCGCTGGACGTCTCCATCCAGGCGCAGGTGATCAACCTGCTGGAGCAGCTCCAGGACGAGTTCGGGCTGTCGTACATCTTCATCGCGCACGACCTCTCGGTGGTCCGGCACATCTCGGACCGGGTCGCGGTGATGTACCTCGGCAAGATCGTGGAGATCGGCACCGAGGACGAGATCTACGAGCGGGCCACCCACCCGTACACCCAGGCGCTGCTCTCGGCGGTGCCGGTGCCGGACCCGGACGTCCGCAACGACCGGACCATCATCCGGCTCACCGGCGACGTGCCGAGCCCGGCCGATCCGCCCTCCGGCTGCCGCTTCCGCACCCGCTGCTGGAAGGCCCAGGAGGTCTGCGCCCGCGAGGAACCCCTGACGGTCTCCCGCGCCGCCGACCCCCACCCCTCCGCCTGCCACTTCGCCGAACTCCGCCCCACCAACCTCTGACCGCTCCCCCGCGGTTCCCGCCGTCGATCATGAAGTTGTCGTCCCGACACGCCGCGGTGCCGGACAACAACTTCATGATCGACAGGTCTGGGGCGGCGGACCGCCGGGGGCCGCGTGGCCCCCGGCGGTGCCGTCGGTCAGTGGAAGAAGTGCCGCGTGCCGGTGAGGTACATGGTCACGCCGGCCTCCTTGCACGCGGCGATGACCTCCTCGTCGCGGATCGAGCCGCCGGGCTGCACGATCGCGCGCACCCCCGCGTCGATGAGGATCTTCGGGCCGTCGGCGAACGGGAAGAACGCGTCCGAGGCGCAGACCGCGCCGCGGGCCCGCTCGGCGCCGGCCCGGTCGACCGCCAGCCGTGCCGAATCCACCCGGTTGACCTGCCCCATGCCGACCCCGACGGTGGCGCCGTCCTTCGCCAGCAGGATCGCGTTGCTCTTCACCGCGCGGACCGCCCGCCAGGCGAAGGCCAGGTCCCGCAGGGTGGCCTCGTCGGCCGGGTCGCCGGTGGCCAGCCGCCAGTTCGCCGGGTCGTCGCCCTCGGCGTCGACCTTGTCCCGCAGCTGCACCAGGACACCGCCGGTGACCTGCCGCCACTCCGCCGGCAGCGGGTCGAAGGCCGGGGCGTGCAGCAGCCGGATGTTCTTCTTGGCCTGCAGGATCTCCACCGCGCCGTCGTCGTAACCGGGGCGACCACGACCTCGGTGAAGATCTCGGCCACCTGCCGGGCCATCTCGACGCTGACCGGTCGGTTGACGGCGATCACCCCGCCGTACGCCGACACCGGGTCGCAGGCGTGCGCCCGGCGGTGCGCCTCGGCCACGTCCGCGCCGACCGCGATGCCGCACGGGTTGGCGTGCTTGATGATCGCCACCGCCGGCTGGTCGGTGAAGTCGTTGGCGGCCCGCCAGGCCGCGTCGGCGTCGACGTAGTTGTTGTAGGACATCTCCTTGCCATGCAGCTGCTCGGCTTGGGCAGGCCGGCGGGGCTGGACGGGTCGGCGTAGACGGCCGCCGCCTGGTGCGGGTTCTCCCCGTAGCGCAGCACCGCCCGGCGGCGCAGGCTCAGCCCGGCGAACTGCGGCCACCCGTCGGCGGCCGGGGCCAGGGTGGTGGCGAACCACTCGGCCACGGCGACGTCGTACTCGGCGATGTCGGCGAAGGCGCGGGCGGCGAGCGCCCGACGCTGCGCCAGCGTGAAGCCGCCGTCGGCGAGGGCGGCCACCAGGGCCGGGTACGCCGCCGGGTCGGTCACCACCGCGACCGACGCGTGGTTCTTGGCGGCGGCCCGGACCATCGCCGGCCCGCCGATGTCGATCTGCTCCACGCACTCGTCCTGGCTCGCGCCGGAGGCGACCGTGGCCTGGAACGGGTAGAGGTTGGAGACCAGCAGGTCGATCCCGGCGATGCCGTGCTCGTCGAGCTGGGCGGCGTGGGTGTCCTTGCGCAGGTCGGCCAGGAGACCCCCGTGGATCTTCGGGTGCAGGGTCTTCACCCGGCCGTCGAGGATCTCCGGGAAGCGGTCACCTGCTCGACCGGGGTCACCGGCACCCCCGCGCCCGAGATGGTGGACGCGGTGCTGCCGGTCGAGACGATCTCCACCCCGGCGTCGTGCAGGGCCCGGGCCAGCTCGACCAGGCCGCTCTTGGTCGTAGACGCTGACCAGTGCCCGCCTGATCGGGCGACGCTCGTCCTGAGTGGAACTCACGGGACCGTGACCTTTCTTCCGGTGATCGTCCAACCTTCGCGGACCAGCCGACCGACCTGCTCGACGAGCTGGCGCCGCTCGGCCTCCTTGATGCGCTCGGTGAGCGTCTCCACGTCGTCGTCGTCGCGTACCGGCACGGCGACTGCGCGACGATCGGGCCGGTGTCCATCCCGGCGTCGACGAAGAAGAGCGTGGCCCCGGTGACCTTGACGCCGTAGGCGAGCGCGTCCCGGGGGCCGTGGATGCCGGGGAACGCCGGCAGCAGGGTGTTGTGCGTGTTCAGGTAGCGGTCACCGAAGGCGGCCAGGAAGTGCGGCCCGACCAGCTTCAGGAAGCCGGCCGAGATCACCAGGTCGGGTCGGTGCTCGGCGACGTGCGCGGTGAGCGCGAGGTCCCAGTCCTCCCGGGACGGGTGGTCCTTCACCCGGTCGACGAAGGTCGGCACCCCGACGGCGGCGGCCCGGTCCAGGCGGCGATCCCGTCGCGGTCCGCGCCGACGGCCACCACCTGGGCCCCGTACGCGGGGTCGGCGGTGGCGTCGAGCAGCGCCTGGAGGTTGCTGCCAGAGCCGGAGACGAGGACGACGAGGCGGGCGACGGACGCGGGCTCGGTCACGCGGCCACCCTATCGGGCAGGTCAGGACTCCCAGCGATCGGGCAGCGGCGATTCGGGTGATCACGCGAGTGGCACGTACGCGATACGCTGCCCGTCGCTCGGTGGCTGCCGTCCGGCCCGCCGCCGCACCCTTCACCACAAGATCAGGCACGGACAGTGCCGACGGAGCGAGGAGCACCATGCAGCCCGGTTACCCCAACCCCGCGCAGCAGCCGCCGATCAACAACAACATGACGATGTCCATCGTGGCCATCTTCTTCTTCTGGCCGCTTGCCATCCCGGCCATCATCAACGCCTCCAAGGTCAACCCGCTGCTGCAGCAGGGTGACTACGCGGGCGCCCAGGCCGCGGCGAACGAGTCGAAGAAGTGGTCGAAGTGGGCCATCATCATCGGCGCCGTCTGGCTCGTGATCGTCCTGCTGTGCTGCCTCGCCGGTGGTCTGGCCGGGATCATGGGCTCCGACACCAGCACCAGCAGCTACTGACGATCACCGACTGAGGAGCATCCGCCATGCAGCCCGGACCCCCCGGTCAGGACCCGTACGGCCAGCAGCCCCCGCACGACCCGTACGGCCAGCCCGGCTCCGGGCAGCCCTATGGGCAGCCGTACGGGCAGCCGCAGGACCCGTACGCATCGCCCCCGCAGGCGCCGTACGGGCAGCAGCCGCACGATCCGTACGCCCCGCCGCCGCAGGCCCCGTACGGCCAGCAGCCCACCTCGGGCCAGCCGTACGGGCAGCCGGTGTCCGGTGACCCCTACGGCCAGCCCACCTCGGGCCAGCCCTACGGGGCGCCGGGCCAGCCGTACGGGCAGCAGCCCTACCAGGATCCGTACGGCCAGCAGCCCTACGGCATGCCGGCGTACCCGAACGCGGGCTACCCGCAGGCCCAGGGCCAGCAGAACACGCTGGGCCTGGTATCGATGATCCTGGGCATCGTCTCCATCCCGATGGTCTGCTGCTACCTCGGCATCCCGCTGGGCATCGCCGCGGTGATCACCGGATGGCTGGGCCGGCAGAAGGCGGCCCAGGGGCTGGCCAGCAACGGCGGTCAGGCCCTCGCGGGTCTGATCTGCGGCGCGATCGGTCTGGTGCTGGGGATCCTGCAGATCGTGGCGCTCGCCGCGAACATCGCCCTGCCGAACTCCTGAGTCGAGTCGACACCCGGAAGGGGCGTCCCGGATCTCCGGGGCGCCCCTTCGTCGATCCACTCGCTTTGCGGCGTGTGGCGGTGTTGGCGGGCCGGGACAGCGCGACACGCCGCAAACGGAGTCGATCGAGAGCGCAGGGTGGCCGGTGGGCCAGGCTTCCAGGCGCGGGGGGGCCGGCGGGTCGGGCCCCGAGGCGCGG
Source organism: Micromonospora palomenae (assembly GCF_007829925.1). Taxonomy (NCBI): domain Bacteria; kingdom Bacillati; phylum Actinomycetota; class Actinomycetes; order Micromonosporales; family Micromonosporaceae; genus Micromonospora; species Micromonospora palomenae. The sequence continues at coordinate 618 of NZ_VIXA01000003.1, read as the reverse complement.
GGCGGCGGACGGGGTCAGGCGCGAGGTGCCGGGCGGGCGAGCACCCGGGCGGCGGCGGCCCCGAGCAGCGCGCCGGCCGTGACCACCGCGGTGGAGACGGCGGCCACCTGCCAGGGGACCGGGCCGATCTCGGCCAGCCGGCCACCGCCGAGCGGCCCGCCGGAGGCCGCGGCGGCGAGACCGGCGAGCAGGCCGACCACCGGGCCGGCGAGCGCCGCCGGGCCGAGCAGCGCAGCCCACGCCGGCACCGCGCGCTCGTCCGCGTCGCGGAGCAGGCGCCGGGCGAGCAGCCAGCCCGCGGCCATCCCGGCCAGCACCGGTACCGCGAGCAGCGCCGCCCCGAACCCGTCGACCGGGCCGCTGGGCAGCCCGGCCAGCAGGGGTACGGCCGGCAGCGCGCCCACCGAGACCTCGCTGGTGCGTACCGCCGTGCCGGCGCCGACGGCGAAGCCGGGCCCGAGCAGGTAGGCGGTCGACCAGACCGTGGCGTTCGGCGCGTAGGCGAGGCTGACCAGGGTGATGCCGGCCTGCCCGGCCACCCCGGTCCGGTACGCGCCGATCATGTCGGCGGCGTCGCCCCCGCCGGTCGCCACCGCCAACCCGGCCGCGCCGGCCCCC